>JBEBSD010000058.1:0-40121 GCA_040394475.1 Telluribacter humicola
AATGCTGCTTCTTCTGTGCTGCTTCCTGAAAATGCCGCCTGGAAACCCCATCCCCCCAAAACCTCTGTGCAACCTCCGTGTAAAACCTCTGGGGACCTCCGTGTTACTTTTACGGGTTGCTTTGGAAGATAAGCAGGAAGTTGATTTGTACCAATTAACCGGGAAAGTCATAAAAATATTAAATAAGGCAAAAATGACACGGAGTTTCACAGAGGAAAAAACACGGAGAAGGCGCAGAGAAAAATAGCCTACACCCTGGTCCTACTATACGCCTTCACTGCTCAAATGCTGCTTCTTCTGTGCTGCTTCCTGAAAATGCCGCCTGGAAACCCCATCCCCTCAAAACCTCTGTGGAACTCCGTGTAAAACCTCTGGGTACCTCCGTGTTACTTTTACGGGTTGGTGAGCGTCCGCTGCTGCTCAGGGATAGCGTCTCTGCAGCAGTAGCGGATAAGGGATAAAAAGTTTAGGAGAAATAGCAAAAACGTTTAATAAATAATTTTAATAATGTACTTTTGACCAGCATTTGAAGCCAGGCATGTTATTATAGGATTTTTCAAATTGGGACAAGAGGAAACAATATGGGAGCGGTTCAGGGAAGGAGACCGATCGGCTTTCGAGCTGATCATCCGGGAATACTATCAGGTGCTTTTCGGATACGGCCGGCGTTTCTCAAATGATCCCGATCTTATAAAAGACTGTATTCATGATCTGTTTGCGCATTTGTGGAGACGGAAGGCCTATTTGTCGGCTACCGATTCGATAAAACCATATCTGCTCACCAGTCTGAGGAACCGGATTTTTAAAGAAAAGCAGCAGGAGTCTCTTTTCGATTTGCTCGACAATACCCTGTACGACGATTTTCCTGCCGAAGAATCCGTGCAGGATCGGCTTATCGCAGACGAGGAAAACGTTATCGTTCATAAGCGTCTCCACCAGGCATTAAAGTCCCTTACGCCTCGTCAGTATGAAGCGGTCTACCTGCGCTATTTTCAGAACCTTTCCAATGAGCAGATAGCCGGCATTATGCACATTTCCAAACCGGCAGTCGCGAATCTCCTGCATGCAACACTGCGGATCCTGAAAGAAAAATGGTTCTCACTTTCGCTGATGATTTTGTTTTTCTTCCTGAATGCCTGTAAGTAACCGGCTGCTCGAAACCGCGTACAAACCGCGCCATTACGCAGGTCAGGAGACCTGCTTTCGCCCTCCCAATCAAATTTTTTTTCCATTCTTTCATGATAATTGACCTTCGGGCGGATTCTGAAATAGCAGGCGCAGTAAGAAAATTATTCTATGGAAAAATACGCTGGCTACGGGCTGGAAGAATTTTTATCCGACAACGATTTCCGGCAGTGGGTGCTGGACGGAAAGCCCGGCGGGCATCCGGTATGGCCACTGCTGGCCATGTACTTGCCCGCTGAATCGGAAGTCATGGAGCAGGCTGCGGAACTGCTGTTGCTGTGGCAGCAGGAGGCTGCTCTTGACAAACAGGAAATCACTTATGAAACCGAACGCATCTTGTCGGTTACCTACAGCAAGCCGTTCAGGCGGCTATCGGCAGGGACCTGGTCAGCGGCTGCTGCAGTAGTGGTGTTGCTCCTCGCCGGATGGGGTATCTGGTCATATTCCTCCGGCTCCGCCGGCCCCTTTGATGCAACGTACAAAAAAATTGCCGCCGCTGACCTCCGTGAAATCAGCAATGAAAGCGATTCACCACAGACCGTCTTCCTGCCCGATTCAAGTGAAGTCCGCCTCTCTCCGCAAGCCCGGATCCGGTATTCCGCTCAATTGGGCACGGCACTGGCGCCTGATCCCGGAAAGAGAGAAGTGTACATGACGGGGACGGTCTTCTTTGCTATTTCGAAGAATAAAGAACTCCCTTTTTTAGTTTATGCCGATGGCCTGCTCACCCGGGTCCTGGGGACCAGTTTTACGATACGTTCTTCCGGGCAATCGGTTTCGGTAGAAGTAAAAACAGGCCGGGTTACCGTAAAGCGGCTTGACGATAGTGAAGAGGTGGTCCTGGCGCCGAACCAGAAAATAACCTACATGTCAGCGAACAGGCAATTGGAAAAGGACCTGGCCTACGATCCTGGCATTCTGTCGGAAGTGCCCGCTACGCCGATGTTCGCTTTTGACAACGCACCTATTGCAGCGGTATTCGAAGTGCTGGAAAAAGCCTATGGCATCCCGATTCAGTTCGACCCGGAAGTCATGGAGCATTGCTACCTCAATGTTCACCTGGGAACCGAATCCTTTTATGAAAAAATGGATATCATTTGCAGAACCATTCAGGCAGAGCTGGTGATCGCTGAAGGAAAAGCGTTTGTCAAAACCGACGGCTGCAGCTGAGCTCCGCCATTCACCCATAAACAGCTCTTTTTATGTAACAACCATTTTAAGGACAAGCCCCGGTGCAATGTGTATGTTCTTTCCAGTCACCGGAGCGCTTTTTATCAACCTGGAAGGAATGTTCTTTACCATAAACGAATCTATCTATGTTAAACCATTATTCGATCCGGAAGGAAATTGCCGCTGTCGTTCGACTGGCAAGTATTCCATTTCTATTGACAGTGCTCTGCGTTGGTTTTGCTTTTGCCGATATCAGCGAGGCACAGGGGCTATTGAATAAGCAGGTGGCAATCCCGACCGGTACCAGGAGCCTGCAAACCGTTCTGAAAGAGGTGGAGCAAAGCGCTCATGTCCGTTTTTCATACGTTCCGTCACTTGTGAGGCACAAAAGAGCTTATGTGGCGGAGGGCAACCAAAGCCTGAAGGAAATGCTGGACCAGCTATTGACGCCCCACCAGCTGGCGTACGAGGTTTCGGGACGGTACATCATCCTGACGAAAGCCAGGCCGGGGCAATCTTCCGGGCTGTTGAATACGATCGAAACGGGCGCCGTACCCGCTGCAACCGAAGCTGCAGATCGGGAAGTGACAGGGAAAGTGACCGATGAAAACGGGGAAGGGTTGCCGGGAGTAAGCGTGATCCTCGTGGGCACTTCAAGAGGCACCACAACGGATATAAGCGGCGCATTTAAACTCAACGTTCCCGACAACAACGCTGTCCTTGCTTTCAGTTTCGTGGGATTTGTCAACCAGGAAATTGCCGTGGGAAACCGCACCCATATCGATCTTACGCTGGTGCCGGACTACCGGACACTCGATGAATTGGTCGTGGTAGGATACGGAACCCAGAAGAAAGTAAACCTGACCGGGGCGGTATCCACAGTAGACATTGCCAAAGAAACCGAAAGCCGCCCGATAACAACCTTGTCTTCCGGACTTTCCGGACTTGCTGCGGGGCTTTACGTCAACCAGGGCAGCGGCAGGCCGGGTAACGATGGTGCATCGTTGCGGATCCGCGGCCAGGGAACCCTGAACAATTCCAATCCGCTCGTTGTTATCGACGGCGTGGTAGGGGATATGAACCAGCTGAACCCGCAGGATGTCGAATCGATATCGGTGCTGAAAGATGCGGCATCGGCAGCTATTTACGGGTCGAGAGCTGCTAACGGCGTGGTGCTCATTACCACTAAAAAGGGAAAATCGGGAGAGTTTAAGGTCAACTACAACGCATTTTTCTCCACTGCCCGTCCTTCTAATGTCGTAAAGACGGTATCCAATTATGCCAATTACATGGAGCTGATGAACGAAGGCTTCAGCAATTCGGACCCCAATGCTACCCCGAGATTCTCTCAGGCCCGTATCGATGAATGGCGGGCCAATGAAGGCGGGGACCCGCTGAAATACCCCAATACCGAATGGACCGATGAGGTGTTTAAACGGAACTTATTGCAAAACCATAATTTGTCATTCTCGGGCGGAAGCGAAACAATCCGCTATTTCGGGTCGTTTGGCTACCTGAACAATCCCGGGATTATCGAAAAAGCCGGGTATAAGCGGTATTCGGGCCGGGTAAACCTGGAGACCGATATCAAACCCTGGCTCACGCTGGGAGCGATGCTCAATGGGGTGGTCGCCAATACCGAGATCGGTACCAATACGATCGAGGATGTGTTCAACTATGCCGGTGCGAGTACGCCCGGGATGGTCCTGCGGGCTCCTGACGGCAGGTATGGAGGTCCCAATAACCCGGAAGATGATCCCCAGTCGAATAACGTGCTGCACAACCTGAACAACCGGAAAGGCGATATAAGGCTGAACAAAATGAGCAGCCGGTTTTATGGCAAATTACGGCCCTTTGAAGGGCTGAGCATCGAAGGGTCCTTTAATTATACCCTCGAAGATACCCTGCTTTACAGCCAGCCCATGTTTAACGACCGGTGGGATTTTCTGACCAATACGATTTCCAGAGCAGGTGTCGGGCGGACTTCGGTGAACAATCTCAACCTGAAGAACTACAATTATTACATGGATGGATTGATCCGGTACGATAAGACCATCGGTGAAAAGCTCTCCCTGAATGTGATGGTTGGGACCAGCCAGGAGTATTATAAGAAAACATATTTTTCGGCTGCTAAAATGGACCTGGTGGATCCCGACCTGAGCGTGCTCGATGCCGCCACCCTGGACGCATCTGCCGGCGGAAACGCTACCGACTGGGCCATGCGTTCCTATTTTGGGAGAATTAACCTTGGGTGGGACGATAAATACTTATTTGAAGCCAATCTCCGGCGGGATGGTACCTCCCGGTTTGCCAGCGGCTCGAGCCGCTGGGGCGTTTTCCCTTCTTTCTCTGCCGGCTGGCGGATTTCAGAAGAGTCCTTCTTTGATGTGGCCTGGCTGCCCAGCCTGAAACTCCGCGGTTCCTACGGGTCGCTGGGTAACAACTCCGTAGGCAACTATGAGTACCAGGCCGTTTACAACGCTGCCAACTATATCCTGAACAACAACCTGTTTGTAGGGTTCGCTCAAACCGCCTTGTCGAATGCGGCGCTGACCTGGGAGAGTACTTACATTACTAACCTGGGACTTGATTTTGATCTGTTCAACTACAAGCTGGGAGGCTCGCTTGAAGTATTCAGCAAGCGGACCAAAAACATCCTGATCAACCTGCCGGCGCCCCTGGTGGTGGGCAATGCCTCCATCCCCAAGCAAAATGCTGCGGAAGTGTTGAACAAAGGAATCGAGCTGAACCTTACTTATCGTGACAAGGTCGGGGATTTCAACTACCGAATAGGAGGGAATTTTACATTTGTGGACAACAAAGTGACCAAGTACAAGGGGGATGAACGCACGATCAGCGGCTCAGAGCTGATCCAGGAGGGATATGCGATCAATACGCAATACATCCTGCTGGTAGACCGCCTGCTGCAAACTGAAGATGATTATAAACTGGTAACGAAGATGATCGCCGACGCTCCCGTCGATCCGGCCACCGGCAATCAGCGCAATCCGTTCGCGGCTTACGGGACCCCGCAACTGGGAGACTTTCTCTATAAAGACACCAATGGCGACGGTATTATCAACGACGAAGACCGGGTGACGACGGGGCACGGTACCGCTCCGAGAGCCTCGTATGGCGTGAATGTAGGGTTTGACTGGAAAGGTTTTGACTTCTCCATGCTGCTGCAGGGAACCTCGGGCTTAAAGGTGATCTGGCACGACCTCTATCACACCACCGGTGTAAGGTGGGGGTATCAGATCAACCAGGAAGTTGCCGATCAGCGCTGGTATGCCGGGCGGACCGACGCCACCTATCCGAGGCTGCTGAACTATACCGACGGCCGCAATACCCGCGCCAATGATTTCTGGTTGCAGGACAAAGCCTACATGCGGCTGAAAAATGTGCAGCTTGGCTACACGCTTCCCTCCGCACTTACCAATACCCTTAAAATAGCCACCTTAAGGGTGTATGGCAGCCTTGAGAATTACCTGACGTTTACCGGATACAAAGGCTTTGATCCGGAAGTGAAGGGTACGCAATACCCGACACTCAAGCAAGTATTGTTTGGAGTCAACATCACTTTCTAACTAGAACATCGATCATGAAAAAGCTATTAGTTATAGTATTGACCGTCGTAGTCAGCAGTTGCTATGACCTGGATACGAAACCCTATGATAAGGTAAGTTCGGGCTCTTTCTGGAAGACCGAAGCGCACGCCGTGCAAGGAGTGCTGGGGGTGTACAACGACATGAAGAATGAGCAATTGTTCGGCCTCTTTTACATGTTTGACAACGTGACCGACATTGCGATCGGCTATGATCCCCAGGGCATGGGGAATATTATCAATGGAGATTTCACTGACCGCACGGGAATTATTGTGGACCGTTGGAGGCGCGGGTTTGACGGCATTCAGCGCGCCAACACGGTCATCCGGAATGTTTCCGAAATGGATATTCCGGCGGAGACGAAGAACGCGGTGATCGGTGAAGCACGTTTCCTGAGAGGGTTTTTCTATTTTCATTTACTCAACCTGTACGGCGGTCTTCCGCTCTATGACGAAACGCTCGATCTGAACAAGGACTTTAACCAGTTGCTGCTCCCAAGAAGCTCGGAAGCGGAGGTAAGGGCGTTTATCCTGGCCGATCTTACTGCGGCTGTTGAATCGCTGCCAGTGGCTTACCCGGCGGATCAGCGGGGGCGGGTCACTAAAGGGGCCGCAACGGCCCTGCGCGGGAAAGTGTACCTGTTCAATAAAGAATGGGAGAAGGCGGTACAGGATTTTGAAGACGTGGTCTATAATCGTTCCGACAATTATGGCTATGCCTTGTATCCCGATTACGGCGGCTTGTTCAAGTTTGAAGGGCATGCGAGCAGTGAAATGATTTTCGCCATTCAGAACAAAGGGGGGGTGGGTTTCCCCTACGGAATGCCGTTCGCGTTTTACCTGGGCACGCGTTCTACCTTCGGCAGCTGCTGGAACAACGGCATGCCCAGTACGGCCCTGGCCGATATGTATGAAAACAAAGACGGCTCACCTTTTGACTGGGACGATCACTTCCCTGGTTACAACGCGAGTAATGCGGTGAAGCAGGCAACGATGCTGGCTACGCAGGCTTCGGGCGTATTAACATCGGTGCCGGATACCGCTAAGTTGGGCGATATCTACCGGAATCGCGACCCCCGTATGGTGGAAACGCTGGTAGTCCCCTACTCCTGGCAGATGGGCTGGAACGCCAATGCACCCAGGAATATGCAGCTCGTACTGGCTACAGGCGTCAACGAAAATTTCGGACAAATCCGTAACAACCGGGGCTGGAATACCTATGTATGGCGGAAGTTTGTACCGGAAGCTAACCTGAACGGAGAACTGACCGACCGGGCGCACACGCCGTTTAACTTTCCCATGATCCGGCTGGCGGATGTGATGCTGATGCTCGCTGAAGCCTATAACGAGACAGGCCAGGAGGAGAAGGCGATTGCTGAAATCAACAAAGTCAGAGAACGGTCGTCGATGCCTGCCTTGAACAGTGGTATCCCCGCGCTGGCGACCAGTGGAAAAGACGGGGTCTTCCAGCGTATTGTTCACGAACGTGCGGTGGAGCTTGCCTGTGAAGGGCACCGGTATTTTGACCTGAAGCGCTGGGGCCTGTTAAAGGCCTACACCGGGGGAGTGATCGAAAAAGGGATCATGGGGGATAACCTGTTTACCCGTGGTTTCCAGGACCGCCACGTCATCTGGCCCATACCGGCGCAGGAAATTGAGGTCAATCCCGCATTGACCCAGAATCAGGGCTGGGAATAACCAAATTGTCTTCGGCTCCGCTCCTCCCACAGCCACCCCGGCGGTTGAGCGGAGCCGAAACCTCCCGCGTATACCTGTCGCCTTCGACTGCGCTCAGTCAACGGAATTGTGCTCCTCCCACGGCTCCCCCCGGCGGTTGAACGCAGTCGAAACCCCGGGGCTGGTACCCGCGTATGCCTGTTGTCTTCGACTGCGCTCAGTCAACGGAATTGTGCTCCTCCCACGGCTTCCCCCGGCGGTTGAGCGCAGTCGAAACCCCGGGGTGGTACCCACTGTACACACCTATCCTGCTCAAACGACCCTCGTCCCTGGCTTTATCGAAGACGGGCTATAGCATTTGTTTTAAAAAAATCTGAATTTTGAGGGGTTATTCAGATGTATTATGCTGTACGAGTCATTTTCGGAGTTTCAGGAATTGCTTACGCAACGACTGGGAAAGCCATTGCCGGGGAGAGCGGCGCAGTTTCGCATGGCAGCGGATTCTTACAGAGCTGTTGTGCAGCCTGATCCGGCCTTCCGGGGTCCGGCCATCCGGGGTACGGCCTTCCGGGAAAGCGCTGTCCTGGTGCTGTTTTATCCCTATCAGCAAACCGTTTATTTCCCGTTGATTCTTCGCCCCCAATACGATGGCGTGCATTCCGGACAAATGGCCTTTCCGGGCGGCAGGTTCGAGCAAACCGATCGGGACCTGGTCCATACGGCCTTACGGGAAGCGGAAGAAGAAATCGGGATCCGGGAGACGGATGTCACCATTTTGGGGAGGCTAAGTGAAATTTATGTTCCCGCCAGTAATACGAATGTGCAGCCGGTGATCGGAATAATGCCCTTCCGGCCCGTTTATGTCCCCGATCCGAGGGAAGTAGCGCAGGTTTATGAAGTGCAGCTTGAAAAAATTCAGGACCGCGGCATACTCAAAGAAGGTAAAATGCCGGTCCGGGGAGGCTTTATAAGGGCACCGTATTACGAATTGGATACGCAGCGGATTTGGGGAGCAACCGCCATGATGATCAGTGAGCTGTTGGAAATTCTTGAGCCGTAGCACTTTTTTTTGTAGTTTTACCAAAATAGAAAATTTTAGGTTCCTCCGGGTTTATGGATGATAACGGCCACTTAACGCCAGACGAAGACAGCGAATTACACAGTAAAACCCCTATCTCTGGTTTATTTGAAAATTGGTTTTTGGAGTACGCTTCCTATGTTATTTTAGAAAGAGCGGTTCCGGCTATTGAAGATGGTTTTAAGCCTGTTCAGAGGCGTATTATGCACGCACTGAACGAAATGGATGACGGACGTTTTAATAAGGTGGCCAATGTGATCGGATCGACCATGCAATTTCACCCGCATGGGGACGCCTCGATCTACGATGCCATCGTCAACCTGGGACAAAAAGAACTATTGCTCGACACCCAGGGAAACTGGGGGTACGTGCATACGGGAGACAGCGCTGCCGCAGCCCGCTATATCGAAGTCCGCCTTTCCAAATTCGCCAAGGAGATCGTGTTTAATGACGATACTACCGAATGGCAGCTTTCCTATGACGGACGGAAGCGGGAGCCGGTGACCCTCCCTGTCAAATTTCCCTTGTTGCTGGCATTAGGGGTAGAGGGGATTGCCGTGGGACTTTCCACTAAAATTTTACCCCATAATTTCTGTGAACTGATTGAGGCCTCGATCGATATCCTGAAAGGGAAACCTGTTACGATTTATCCTGATTTTCAAACGGGCGGACAGATCGACGTTTCCAACTACAACGACGGACTTCGGGGCGGAAAAGTACGGGTACGGGCGCGGATCGAGGAAGAAGATAAGAAAATGCTGGTGATTAAGGACATTCCCTACGGCGTCACCACAACTTCCCTTTGCGAATCCATTGTCAAGGCCAATGACAGCGGTAAAATCAAGATCAAGAAGGTAGAGGACAACACGGCGGCAATGGTAGAAATCCACGTGCACCTTGCTCCCGGGGTTTCTCCGGATATTACCATGGATGCGTTGTATGCGTTCACGGAATGCGAGGTGTCGATTTCACCGAATGCCTGTGTGATCATTGATGAAAAGCCGCATTTTGTTACGGTTCAGGAAATCTTAAAAGAATGTACCAGCCAGACTGTACACCTGCTGAAACGGGAACAGGAAATCCGTAAACAGGAACTCCTTGAAAAAATCCTGTACGGGTCGCTGGAAAAGATATTTATTGAAAACCGGATTTACCGGGATATAGAGGAGTGTGAAACCTTCGAAGCGGTGATTGCGACGATCGACCGGGGGCTTGAGCCGTTTAAAGTACAGTTTTACCGGGAGATCACAGAAGAAGATATCGTGGGGCTGACCGAAATACGCATTAAACGAATTTCGAAATACGATGGCTTTAAAGCGGAAGACCAAATGCGCAAATGGGAGGCCGAGTTACAGGAAACGGAAGATAACCTGGCCAATATTACTGCCTTTACCATCGATTACTTCAAAGAATTGCTCCGTAAATACAGCAAAGGAAAGGAACGACGTACGGAAATCAGGATGTTTAACCAGATTGCCGCCAACGTGGTTGCCGCCAACAACCAGAAGCTCTACGTTAACCGGGAAGACGGCTTTATAGGCTACGGTCTGAAAAAGGACGAATATGTTATGGATTGTTCGGATATCGATGACGTGGTGGTCTTCCGGCAGGACGGGACGTGCCTGGTTACCAAAATCCAGGATAAGGTATTTGTAGGGAAAGGGATTCTCCATTGCGAGGTATTCCTGAAGAACAACGAACGGAAGGTGTACAACCTGGTCTATGTAGACGGTAAATCGGGGGTCTCTTATATCAAACGATTCCAGGTGACGGCCGTGACCCGCGACCGGGAGTATGCCCTCACCCAGGGGACTCCGAAGTCGAAAGTGACCTATTTCTCTGCCAACGATAACGGGGAAGCGGAAATTATTACTGTGAACCTGCAGGCACAGAGCAAAGCGAAGATCAAACAATATGATTTTAATTTTGCCAATATTGCTATAAAGAACCGGAATGCGATGGGGAATATCCTGACGAAATATCCCGTCCGGAAGATCACCTTCAAACAGGCCGGCGTGTCTACCCTGGGAGGGGTCAATATTTGGTTCGATCCGATCATCGGTCGTTTGAACAGGGATGAGCGAGGCGCATTCCTGGGCAATTTCGGTCCTACCGATAACGTTCTGGTGCTTTATAAAGAAGGCTCGTACGAGCTCACGAGCTTTGACCTGACGAACCATTATGAGCCGGCAGCGATTCAGTTGCTGTGCAAGTTTGAACCGAACCGCATCATCACAGCCGTTTATTACGACGGCGGCCAGAAAGTCCATTATGTGAAACGGTTTGTTATTGAAACTTCTACGGTGGATAAAAAGTTTGTCTTTATCAGCGATACCAAAGGCAGCAAGTTATTGGCCGCTACGGTGGATAAGCGCCCACGTTTACAGGTGACGTTACAGAAGACGCCCAAGGAAGCGTTTGTGACGGAGGAATTACTGGTGGAAGAACGGGTAGACGTGCGGGGCTGGAAAGCGTTGGGGAACAAAATTACGGCTGTTAAGGTGAAGGAGGTGCAATGGCTGGAACCCATAGAAGATCCCGGGGAAGAAACGCCGGAACCGGTTGCAACCACACCGGCGGAAGCCGACGCTATACCGGAAGCACCTGTGGTACCGGAAACACCTGTGGCAACGCAGGAATCGGAGCTGGCTGAACCGGTGGGGAAAAATGAAGGAACGAAGGGAAAGCCTGCTTCGAAGGATGACAAACAGTTGGGGCTTTTTGAATAAAGCTGCTAAAGACGGGGCTGTCGTGAAACCGTTGGGAAATACTGATGAGGAGCATAAATTATAGTACCGGAAAAACAGGCTACAGAAAGGCAAAGGTGCTGCACCTACTTTTTCAGAAGGCGATGACCGCCCTGAAATGGATTTTGGGGATAGGGTTTGCGGTGGTTCTGTTTATTCTTTTGTGCAATTGGATTGTTGTCAGGCAGGCCGTCAAGTATACGTATTTTTCCGTTAAAACCATCCCTTCCAATGAAGCCGGACTGGTACTGGGGACCAGTAAGGGGCTGGAGGGCGGCGGGAGCAATTTGTTTTTCAAGTACCGGATGGAAGCTACCGCGCGGTTGTATAAGGAAGGAAAAGTAAAGTATCTCATTCTCAGTGGAAATAATGATTCCGAGTACTACAACGAACCACTGGATATGCAGCAGGCGCTGTTGGCGTTGGGTGTACCGGAAGACGCGATGGTCATGGATTTTGCCGGAAAGCGGACGTTCGATTCCGTCATCCGTGCCCAAAAGGTTTTTAATGAGAATAACATCACTATTATATCGCAAAACTTTCATACAGCGCGGGCACTTTACATAGCCCACCAGGAGGGTGTAAACGCCATCGCCTTTGCGGCCCAGGATGTACCGGACCATTACGCCTACTACTCGCTGATCCGGGAATACCTGGCCCGGCCCAAGGCAATACTGGATGTACACCTCTTCCGCCCGCAAACCGATGTGACCGATAATCGTGAGCTGCGAAGGAAAGAATGAAACGGTGGAAGCGGTTTTTTAGTACCTTGCACCGGATTTAGGTGTTGTATGAAGAAAGTTGGATTATTGCTGTTTTTAATAAGCGGGTGCCTGGCCCTGACGGGATACGGACAAGCGACCTATACGCTCCGGGGAAGGGTTACGGATGCGCAGACAGGGGAAGGAGTTCCGTTTGCCGCTGTTTCCATAAAGGGGTCATCGTCAGGTATTAATACGGATTTCGAAGGGAACTACCGGCTACAGTATGCGCCCCCGGCGGATTCGGTTTTTGTGAGTTATGTCGGTTACGCGCGCAGGGCAAAGGCAATTGTACCGAATCAAGTCGACCAGGAGATCGATTTCCAGATTCAGGCAGAGGCATTCCAGTTACAGGAGGTCGTAGTGAGAAGCGGGGAGAACCCTGCCTGGGCAATTTTGCGGAAAATTGTCAGCCAACGGAAAGTAAATAATCCTGAAAAGTACAAGGCCTGGCAGTACGAAAGTTATAACAAAATACAGATCGACGTCAACAAACTGTCCGAAAAATTCCGGAGCCGGAAGTCCGTGCAGAAAATGACCGACATAGTCGACCAGTATGACCAGTTGAAAGGAGAAGACGGCCAGACGATTATCCCGGTATTTATCTCGGAATCGGTATCCGATGTGTATTTTCGTAATGATCCCCGGAAAAAAAAGGAAGTAATCCGCAAAACGAAGGTATCCGGCGTAGGACTCGGAGGGGACTCGTTTGTCTCACAGCTGATCGGCTCTTCCTTTCAGCAGTATAATTTTTACAACAACTGGCTCCGGATCCTCGAGAAAGATTTTATTTCACCCGTTTCGGATAGCTGGAAGCTGTATTATGACTATTACCTGGCGGACAGTATTGCCAACGGAACCGGTTACGATTACCGGATCGAGTTTGAGCCTAAACGCAAGCAGGACCTTGCGTTTGTCGGTTCGTTGTGGGTGGATGGCGCCTCGTTTGCGCTTACCCAAATTGATGTGGCCATCAGCGAGGCCACGAATATCAACTATATTGAGGGATTAAGAATTCAACAATCGTATGAGCAGGTGGGCGATTCACTGGCCTGGATGCCTGCCAAGACACGTGTATTGATCGATGCCGAAGAGCTTAACAAGCAGTCGGCGGGTTTGTTGCTGAAGTTTTATTCGGCCAACAGTGCCTATGTGATCAATCAGCCAAAAAATGCAAAGTTTTACGATACCGGAATCGAGCTGAGTGATGATTACATGGAATATCCGCCGGATTTTTGGGAGTCGAAACGACCGGAAAACCTTTCCGCAGGCGAAAAGCTAAGCTTCCAGGTGATCGATTCGATTTCAACCATTCCGGTCATCAAAACCTATACGGAGGTCCTGAATGTTTTTGTGAACGGTTACAAAAACATCGATCGCTGGAACGTGGATTTCGGCCCTTATCTTTATATGTACGCGTTCAATGACGTGGAAGGGCACCGGTTCCGGATAGGGATCAAAACCGATGAAGATTTCAGCAAAAAGTGGATATTTAAAGGGTATGGAGCCTATGGACTGAAAGATAAGGCCTTTAAATATGCCCTGGGCGCCGACCATATTTTTACACGGAAGCCCTGGACCATGGCCGGGGTACATTACCAGTACGACCTGGAACGGATGGGCGTGACCCGGGAAACGATAGGTTCCAGTAGTATTTTCGGGGCATTTTCGCGCTATGGAAACTTCCGCCGGCCGTACCTGCAGGGAGATTTGTATGCGTATTTCCGGCGGGAGGTTGCAAAGGGCCTGACCCACCAGGTAACTATCCGGAACCGGACATTCGATCCCTTGTTTAATTTTGTATACAGGACCCACCCCGAACAGGGGGACAGCTCGCCTCTGGGTAGATTTTACCGGACTACTGAGCTGGACTTTGAAAGCCGGCTGGCACGAAGGGAGACTTTTCTGATGAATAATAACGAACGGATCAGCATGGGGAATGAAAATGCTCCGGTGGTTACCGTCCGGTATACCATCGGCCTGAAAGGAATGCTGGGGGGAGATTTTCATTATCACAAACTGCGGCTCAACGTCAAACAGAGTTTCCGGACCGGCTTTCTGGGAAGAACGTTCTATGACCTCACCCTGGGCTATATCCCTTCCACGCTGCCGTATCCTTTGCTGTATACTCCTTTGGGAAATGAATCCTGGTTTTATGTTGAAAACGCGTTCAATCTGATGAATTACTTCGAATTTATCAGTGACCGCTACGCTACGCTGCGGGTGGAGCACGACGACAGCGGGTTTATCCTCAATCGTATTCCGGCAGTCCGGCGGCTGAAGCTGCGTTTGCTGGCAACGGGCCGGGTCTATTATGGCGACCTCAGTACGGCAAACCAGGAACTGACCCCGATGACAGATAACCAGGGAAATACAGTCGAACGGTTTAAAGTGCTGGGCAGCAAACCGTATGTGGAGCTGGGTTACGGGATCAATAACATCTTCAGGGTCGGGCGGATCGATTTCGTCCATCGGCTCACTTACCGGAAGGAGCCGGATATCAGCAAGTTCGGGGTAAAGATTTCGTTCTGGTTCAATATTTAATATCCGGCCGGGAATGCAATGACTTCTTTGGCCGGGAACCGCAGGAACACTTCATTTCCGGGCTGAAGGTCATTTTTCAGGCGATAAAACTGGATGGGGAACTGGTGGCTTCCGGCCGCTTCATACACCCAGTGGTTGCCTCTGAAATGCTTGGCGGTTATTTTAGCAGCAATCGAAGAACGGGCTACCTTGGATACGCGGATATGCTCGGGCCGGATGCAGGTGGCACGGGCAGTATCCAGCCAGTTGACCGGGCCGGTGAGCTCGGCGACATAAGGGGTTGCAGGTGTATGATAAATCGCCTGCGGAGTGCCTTTTTGAACGATCTGTCCTTTTTTGAGAACCACCAGGTAATCTGCCCAGTCGAGGGCTTCTGTCGGGTCGTGGGTGGCAAACATACAGGTTTGCAGCTCGGCTTTTTTTAGCGAGCGGAAAAGGGTCGTTAATTTTGAACGGTTTAAACCATCCAGATGAGCAAATGGCTCGTCCATCAGGAGCATTTGAGGCAAATCGGCTAATGCCGCCGCAATTGCTGTACGCTGTTTTTCCCCTCCCGATAAAAATTTCGCTTTTTGATGTTGTAGCTCCGTGAGTCCGCAAAGCGCGAGAAGCTGATCGGTACGTTCCGCGACCATGGTATCGGGATAGAGCCGGATGGGATAGTGGACGTTTTCCCGTACCGTCTGGTTGGGGAAGAGGTGATACTCCTGGTGTACCAGTTTTATATCCGGATATCCCTTCAGCAGTTGAGAGGCGACCGGAGGCAGTTCGGCGTGACGGAGGAAGACCGAACCTTCGTCCCCGTCCAAAAAACGTCCGGCTATTTGCAGCAAGGTACTTTTCCCCGACCCGCTTTCTCCCAGTATACCGACCCATTGCCCCCTGGGAATGGTAATCGAAAAATCCTGCAAGACGGGCTGACCGTCATAGTACTTGGAAACGGCACGGAGGGTAAACAGGGAAGTTGGCGACGGCATTGGTGAAATGATTGGTAACAGCTAGGATGCTGGTTCAGGCAGCGTCGTAAAGTTCTACTTTTTTTAACAGAAATCAGCTGTCGGCTGTCGGAAATCAGCTATCGGCTGTCGGTTATCGGCTGTCAGCTATCGGCTGTCGGCTGTCGGAAGTCAGTTATCGGCTGTCAGCTATCGGTTATCGGAAATCAGCAGTCGCCCATTCCCCATTGCTTGTCGAAGAGTGGCGGTGAAACCGCGCGGGTTTTCAGGGATTGCGGACAAACGTGGGACGCTTGCCGGTGCGTGCCTTGTTCCGGGACGAATGGAGTGGTGCTGCTTTCTTTTTCTTTTTGCGCCTGCCCCACCAGATCAGGAATCCTGTTATGGGCAGACTCGTGGCGATCAACCCGCCGGTAAAGGTTACAAATTTGCCTGTCTGACCCATCCAGGTACCCATATGAAGCGCCCAGTACGTGTTTTCGATTATTTCGTGCAATTCCGCTGTTCGGGGAATAGCGATGGGTTGGCCTGTATACCGGTCGATCATCAGCGGAAAGCAGTCTTCACAGCTTTTCAGTCCGACGCGTTTGCTGACATTCATCCCGAAATGACCGGACGAATCGATTTTATAAGTGGCGACCTGCAAAGCCTCCTGCTGCGGATAGCGGGCGAAGGTTTGCTCGAAAATAGTGTTTAAGGGAGCGGGCGACAGACCGGCATTGTATGGTGTGAGCGTTTCTTCCCATTCATGTCCGGGATCGCCTCCGAACGAGCGGATTGTAAAGGTGCTTAGTGGTTTGAAGGCAATAATAAGCCCGGTAACCGTCAGGACCATACAGATGGCCAGGGCGTAGAAACCCAATACGTTATGGAGGTCATAATTCAACCGTTTGAATCTTGCCTTCCACCTGATTTTGAAACTGGCGTCGCGGGTAGCTTTAGACCATTTGACAGGCCACCATAAAATCAGGCCGGTGATCAGTTCTATCAGGAAAATAAGGGTGGCGATATCGATGATCCAGTTGCCGGGTCCGTGCCATAATAGCGAATTATGCAAGTGCGCGGTAATGTAAAAAAAGTAAATGGTTCCGTCATCTTTGACCACCTGTCCCGTATAGGGATCCATATAGACGAATCGCAATCCTTTCTCTTTATCGAACGAATTGAATTTGACCGTACGGGCGGGGTCGCGATAGGTAACCATGTAGCCCGGATTCCGCCGGTCAGGATAGGTCTCCCGGAAATTGGCCAGCAGGGTTTCCGTCGGCAGTTTTTCCCCGGTTGCCGATGCCGCATACAAGGCATCACGGTTAACGAAATCGATAATTTCATCGCAGTAGACAATAATGGTCCCCGTAAGGCAGACGAAAATAAGGATTACCGCCGACACCAGACTGGGCCAGAGATGTATCCACGCAAGCGTTTTACTGAGCCACGTTTTGCCCTTTTTGGGCGGTGGAACCTGATCGTTGGAGGTCTTCATAACAGCAGTCGGTAAAGCGAATCCCGGGTATGCCATCCGCACACCCGGAAAGGTTCGTAATCAGAATTTATAGGAAACACCGGCAACAAATTCACGGGGTTTCTGGGGCTTTCCATAAAAATCCCAGTAGTGTACGTCGCCTATATTGTTGAGCTTCACACCTACCCGGTATTTGGGCTGGTCGTAGAAGAAAGTAGCATTGGCCAACGTATAGGCGGGGACACTGAATTTTTCATTGACGTCAAAGTAGCTTTTGTCTACATGGTTGACACCGAACCCGAACCCCAGTCCTTTGGCGCCGCCGTCCAGGATTTTATAGCTGGCCCAGAAATTGGCGGTGTTTACCGGAGTCCAGGGCGCACGCTTGCCTTTTTGGGCATCGGTATCGAGTACGTATTCATTGTCGTTATAGCCATATCCGGCTACCAGGTTGAGGCCTCTGAAAGGATTGGTGACGACTTCGATGTCGATCCCCTTGCTGATTTGGGTGCCGTCCTGTATGCTGACATCGCCCAGGCTGCGGAGGCGGTTGGACACCTCAATGCTGTAGTAACTGATGGTGCTGCTGAGTTTGCCATCGAATAATTCTACTTTGAGTCCGCCCTCCCATTGATTGGCCTCTTCCGCCTTCCAGTTGCGGAGCGTGGGCTGCTCGCCGGGGTTGTCGGCATTGGTGACGCCAAGGCTGGGGCCCAGGTTGTTGAAAGCGTTGAGGTAATTCGCAAAAAGCGATACCTTGTCTTTGACCGGCTGGTAGACAATTCCAAGCTTAGGCGACAGGAACGTTTGATGGTAGGCGTTGTCGGCAGCTATCCCGTTGTCGATAGTGGAAGGTTGCCGGTAATGGTCCAACCGCAGGCTCAGCATCACCATCAGCCGTTCGGTAAGGTTGAGCACATCCGAAGCATACAAACCATACGATGTGTAGCGGCTGGAATAGCTTTGTGACCCCTGGCTTCTCGCGGCACGGTATTGTTCAATATCAAAACGGGAGAGGGGCGTCCAGAAAGGCGCATGGACACTCACGGTATCATAGATCTGGAAGAAAGGGTTCATCTCCTGGCCCTGGTTGCTGCGATGAAAAATGTCGCCGCCAACTACCACCCTGTTTTTGAAACGCCCTGCTTTGAAGTCGCCGATAAAGTTCTGCTGGATATTGTCCGTGGTATTGGTATAGAATTCAAAGATGCGGAAGCGCCGCTGGATCATTTCATTGCTGAGATAGAATGGGACAAAAAAGATCGATTCCTTGTCACCCGAGGCGCTGTGCAGGTAGGTCGTCTGGGAAGACCAGTGATCTGATAGCTGGTATTCCAGCGTGACTGCCGTGTTGATGGTGGAACGGCGCGTACCAATGTCGTTGCTCGAAAGCGAACGGAAATAGGGAATATCCAGCGCAGTGATGCTGGTAGCGGTGAGCCCGGGCGTGGTACGCGTGTAAGCCAGCAGCGGTCTTTCAGACGAGTAAACATCGGCATCCAGCCGCACGGTGGTCCGATCGTTGGGCTTAAAGGCAAGGCTTGCGGCCAGGAACAGGTTTTTGGCATAGCCCTGGTCCTGGAAACTGTTTTCCATGTGGCCTGCGCCATTGATCCGGATGAGTGCGGTCCGGTCGGCGTTCAGGGGCGTATTGAGGTCGAAGGTCAGCCGGTTGAGTCCCCAGCTGCCGGTCGTATAGCCCACCTCGCCGCGGTAGCTTTCGAACGGCTTCTTGGTAATGTTATTGACCACCCCGCCGTATCCGGCCATTTTTCCGCCGAAAAGCGTACCTGACGGCCCTTTTAATACTTCTACTTTCTCGATGTTCGCAATCTCGCTTTGAGTCCGCGGGTCCATGGCGAGGCCATTCCGGAAGGTCGACTGGCCCCGGAAACCCCGCATGATAATGTCATTCCCACTATCGTTTACCCCGTTGGTCACCACGGCGCCAGCTACGCTCCGCAATGCAGTATTGTAGTCAATAGCAATTTGTTCCTGCATCAGTTCACGGCGTACTACGCTGTAAAGCTGCGGGTTTTCCAGATTGGCCAGTGGCATACGCGCCGCAGTAACCGACTCCCTGTTGGCAAATTTATTCGTCTGGATATCTTCTACCACGACTTCCCTGAGCTGGTTGGAGGGAACTTCCACGATCAGGTTTTCCAGTACGACCGATTCCCCTTTTTCCAGTCGTAATGGGTGCTCAAAGATGCTATAGCCGGCATAAGTAACCACCAGGCTGTACGTCCCTGCCGGGGCTTCCAGCTTAAAATCACCGTTTTCACCGGCCATCACACCGTATTGGGTATTCTTAAGCGCCACGGTGGCAAACGGGAGACCGGTACCGTCTGATGTGCGGACCTGCCCGCTTACGACAGCTCGGGAGGACGACTGCGCCAGACTGCTTTGCCCGGTCAGCAAGGCCATTCCCAGGATGAATGTATACAGGATGAATTTCATAAAGAAATTGTTATTTAGACTGATTCTAATAATTTAAATTGGCTGCAAATGTAGTAGCTGGCCAGGAGGTGGGGTTACCGTCAAACGGATTTTAAATGCCGCAAAAGGAGCGTGAAACGGGAGTGCAAAAAGGCGGATCGTCCGGAAGTAGGCAATTTCTATTTAGTATTGTTAAAAATAAATAATAATTTTGGCGGTAAATCCGGGACACAAAAGTTTTATAAAACGGGAGAAATCATGAGAACGATTATGCGAAGTGCTGATTTCGATGAGAAGGAGATCGTTATCGACTATCCTGATGGCATCGGCCTTGTCCGGGGCTTCGGAGAAGTTACCTATCGGCAGCGCTTCCAGGCATTGCAGGGCGTTACACAGGAGTACCTGTTTGAAGGGGTGCTGGTCGTGCATCGGGACGGGCAGGTACTGCGGGAACTGGTCATTGAAATCAACCATGACTTCCCTTTTTTTAAAATGCAGTTTGAGCTGGAGGGCCATTCCGGTTATACTCCTTTCACGAAAGCAAGTATCCCTACTATAATCGGCGGCGGAAAACACCAGTTGTTCTTCTTTCCGGAAGTGAACGGAAGGCTTACCTATCCGCCGGGCCACCGGTATACCTTCGAAGTTATTTTTTCACTACAGTACCTCCGGAAAGTTTTTGGGGAAGATTTGAGCTGCCTGAAAAATCTGGGCAGGGGTGTGGAAAAGATGGAGCCTGTTCATTTGACAGCACAGGCTTGTCCGATTACGCCGTTGATGAAACAGATCATCTATGATTTTCTGAATTGCCCGTTCGAGGGGGTGTTCCGGAAGGTTTACCTGGAAGCGAAATTACTGGAGTTATTCACGCTCCAGGTCGATCAGCTGGAACGCGGCTACAACAGGCCCGTGTCCAGGCGGGATACGGAGAAATTGTTTTTCATTAAAGAGTACCTGACCGAGCATCCGGAAACGGCCTGTTCCCTGCACGAGCTGTCCGAACTGGCGGGGCTGAACGATTTTAAACTGAAAAGGGGTTTTAAAGCACTGTTCCAGACAACTGTTTTCCGTTACCTGACCGATGTCCGTATGGAAAAGGCAAAATGCATGCTTCATGAAGAAGGTGTCTCCATAGCGGAAGTCGCGTTCAGCATTGGCTATAAGAATCCTCAGCACTTCACCGCCGCCTTTAAACGCAAATATGGCTACCTGCCCAGCGCTGTCCGCTGCTGAGTAGCTGCCGGCAGCACAATAATGGTGTTATAGGAAGGATTAGCTGGACTTCATCCCTATGTCATTGGTTTTTATTTGGTTTAAATCTAAATTGCGACGTGTTTGACGTAACCAGTAGTTTAGTGATACCTTTTACAGCTGCCATTTTCCGGATACCCGTGGTCCTGTCTCTTTTATGGATAGGCTGCGGATCGGTAATGGCGCAAAAGGCGGGTGTAAGGGCGACGTTCACAGACGGGCAAGGAGCCCCGCTTGCCAATGCAACGGTCTGGCTGCTTGACAGTTCCGGGCAGCGTGAGGTACGGCCGGTAATGCTTTCGGATGCCCGGGGAGAAGTCGTGTTTTCAGGATTGGAACAGGGGGATTACCTGATCGTGGCCCGGCATGTCGGGATGAAGGAATTGAAAGAACTGATACGGGTCCCTGCGGATCTGCTGCTGGAGCATCAATGGATACTGGCGGAAGGGGTGGAGGAATTGACCGGGATTGTTGTGACAGGCAAGACGGAAACCCGGGTAGTGGAGGAACAGCCGGTCAAAGCGGCTGTCATCAATACCAGGGCCGTTAGCGCTCAGCCCGCTACCCTCAATGACCTGATCAACCGCACGGCGGGTGTTCGCATCCGGCAGACCGGCGGCCTGGGTTCGGCCCCGGATGTCTCCGTGAACGGCTTTCAGGGACGCGCTATCCGGTATTTTAAAGACGGAATCCCGCTAGATTATCTCCGCGACGGCTATAACATCTCCTCTGTACCGGTCAATATGCTCGACCGGCTGGAGGTGTATAAAGGAGTCCTGCCGGTAGCACTCGGAGCGGATGCGCTCGGCGGGGCGGTCAATCTGGTTACCAGGAAGGCTCTTGGGAATGTACTGAACGCTTCATATGAAATCGCGTCTTTTAACACACACCGTGTGTCATTGAACGGACTTTGGGTATCCGGGTCGCAAAAATGGCGGGCAGGTGCCGAGTTGTTTTATAACCATTCCGATAACGATTACAAAGCCGTAGTGAAAGTGACCGACCCGGATACCCGGAACCAGGTGGATGCACGGCTGCGAATGTTTCATAATGCCTTTACAAGTTACTATGCGGAAGTGTATACGGCAATTTCCGATGTCGGCTGGGCCGATGAATTACGCATCAGCCTGGGAGGTTTTTCCCTGCAGCGGCAGCAGCAGCACCCGGCGCTGATGACCGACCCTTATGGCGCTATCAAAGGGCGGCAGGGTTCCGTTGTGCCTACAATACGGTATAAAAAGACACTTTTTGATCAAAAGGCGGAAGTGGATCAGTTCCTGGTGTACAACACGGTCAATATCGGCCGTACCGATACGCTGCGCGGAAGATATGACTGGTATGGGAATTTTACCCCTAATCCGGCACAGTTCGGGGAAAGCCGGCAGCCGGCGCTTTCTGCGATTGATTTTACCAATTTTACCTCACGGACGAATGTACGCTACCAGTTAGCTCCCCGCAGTAAACTGGAGTTGAACTACGTCGTGACCGCTGTTTCGCGGGTGGGCCGGGACCCGTATGGTCCCCGGTTTGAGGGGACCGGTACGGATGTGCTCTCCGTGCGCACACGTTATGACAAACGGGTGCTCGGGATCGGGTTGGAGAATACCTGGCTGGATGGAAAGTTCACCAGTAATCTGATGGGAAAGCTGTATTCCTACCGGTCGGCCGGTACTGACACCTGGGCTGCCAGACCTGTTGCGGAAAGTGAAAGAATTATCAAATCCGGCACCTACTGGGGAATCGCAGAAGCCCTGAAATATGAGCTCGATGCCAACAGCTTCGTCCGTTTTTCAATTGAAGCCGCCAACCGGCTGCCGCAGCAGGACGAACTCTTCGGGGATGGGATCTGGATCGTCCCCAACTTCAACCTGAACGCGGAGCGCAGCACCAATCTCAATGCAGGCTACCGGTTGCAGCGCAAAGGGAAATTCGCCTTTGAAACCAACGCTTTTTACCGGTATACCAAGGGGCTGATCCTGCTGATTCCGATCCAGCCTCCGTATGCCCAGTATACCAATATGGAAAACGTGAAGGGCTACGGAATCGAAGCCGATGGTACCGTCTGGTTCCTGAAGCACTTTTCAGCCAATACCAATTTTACCTATCAGAACCTGCGGTTGTTTGGCATCAGCAGCCAGCTGGATAGCTGGAAGAACGATACACGGCTGCGAAACACTCCCTGGTTTTTCGCGAACATCGGCCTCAATGCCGACTTCGATAACGTGGCTGCGAAAGGCAACCCGCTGAAGGTGTACCTGTTTTACAATATTATGAAAGAATATTACCTGGAAACGATTCCCAAACGATTGGAGTCGTCCCAACTGCTGGGGTTGATCGGCAGCGCCAACGTTTCCTCTAACCTTATCATCCCGACCCAGCACCTGCTGAGTGCGGGCCTGACCTATGGCTTTTCGGCCTGGCAAATTGGTCTTGAAATGAAAAATATGATGAACGCCGACCTGTATGACTACTACCGGATCCAGAAGGCCGGCCGGAGTGTCCATCTGAAAGTCGGCGTCTCCTTACAATAACCCAGTGTATAAGTTTAACCAAAAATGCCAACAGGCTTAAATTAAAAGTAGCATGAAAAAAGTAGTGATGAATAACTGGCTGCTGGCGGTAGTTGTGTCCGTAACCTTGAGTGCATGTGAGAAGAACAAGGAGGATCCCGGGCCTGCCACGGAGGCAAAGTACCTGGTAATGACTTCCAGCAATCTTAGCGACGCGCAGCGACCGGGTAATATCCGCGTTTTTGATGCGTTTCCTTCGGGGGATATCAGTACCGTGGAAAACGCATTTCAGGGGATGGGGATGGCCGGGTGGCGCCCGTACGGCAACTGGCTTCTGAAAATGTTCAACTCGACGGGCTACGAACAGGGAATCGAGCGGCTGACCATAGGAGCAGACAACCGGGTGGCCGTCGATAATTTCCTGAAAGCGGATCCCTCAACGTTCGGTTCCGGCAACTTTGTTGTTGCCAACGAAACCACCGGGTTTTACTGGGATGCCGCGGCTCCGTTACGCATCCAGAAATTTAACCCCACGACGTTATCTCGGACCGGTGAGATTGATCTTGCAGCAGCCGTAAATGAACGGGGGGCGGACGAGGAAGGAATAAAGTTCCGGTCGGTCGGTCAGAAATTCCTTGCTGTGAAAAACGGGAAACTATTTGCCAATATCACCTATGCCAAAACCGATGGCACCCAGAAGGGCTTCTGGGACGATTTTTTCCCCGATGTTTACATTGCCGTGATCGATATTGCCTCCGGGAATTACGAGAAAACAACCAAAATAGCGGATACAGGAGCCATCGCCTACATTAATGACAACGAAATGTACAGCTTCGATTCCAACGGAGACCTGTATGTTGTATGCCAGGGCGGCAACGGAACGGCACTGGGCGGGAATTCCAAAATAGCCCGTATCAAAGCAGCTGAGACGGAGGTGGATGCTTCCTGGTCGCTGAATATGGATGACATCCGCGCCGATGGCCAGAGTAAATTCGTCAGTGTATTTGCCAAAGAGGGCAAACTGATCGTTCCGATCAACAACACTGCCTTGACCGGGGGACCGCAGGGAAACATCAACCTGACCGATATCTGGGAGTTTCATAGTGTCGATGTGGCTACAAAGAATCCCGTCAAAATTACCGGTATTCCGGCGGTTACGAATCCGGGCGGGGCCTATGGCGCGCTGGAAGTGGATGGAAAGATATTGCTGCGGGTAAGTACGGCCGACGGCAGTCAAAATGGTTATTACCAGCTGAACGGGACACAGGCAACCCCACTGTTCAATGTAACGGAAGGCGGCAGTATACAAGGATTTTATAAAATTGAAGTAGCAAAATAGTGGTCCGACGATTGATTTTGCTGGTAAGCATCTGGGCAGCGTACATGCCCGGTCTGGCGGTTGCTCAGCATACGGTCACGATTGAGGTGACCGGCAGGCCCGGGGAGCATCTCGCGGAGCAATTTTATATTACCGGCAGTTTCCAGCGTTGGCAGCCCGCCGACGAAAAGTGGCGCATGACACCTGATGCCGACGGAAAGTACCGCATTAAAATCCCCGGAATCAAAGACGGATTTTTGTTGGAATATAAATTCACACGCGGCAGCTGGAAAACCCTGGAGAGTACAGCAGATGGCCGGTTAGTCTCACCCCGGACGGCCCGGATCAGCGCCGATACGACCATCCGGTGCGTCATAGCGGCCTGGCGGGATGACTTTCCTGCATCCACGGCGTCGCCGCAGGTGCTTTTGATGGACAGTGCGTTTTTCATGCCCCAGCTCGGCCGGGATCGCAGAATATGGATTTACCTGCCCAAGGACTATGCGACTTCCACTAAACGGTACCCGGTGCTTTACATGCAGGACGGGCAGGATCTGTTCGATGAAGCGACTTCTGAAGGCCGCATAGGGCCCCTGGAATGGAGTGTGGACGAAGTGCTTGACCAGGCCGCAAACCCGTGTATTGTTGTGGCGGTAGAGCATCATTCCGACCGGATCATGCGCATTAAGGAATATTATGCACGGAGCAATCCGGAGTATCCGGAAGTGGAAGGGGAGTACTACCTGCAGTTTCTGACGGAAACCCTGAAACCCTTTGTCGATAAAAACTACCGGACGTTGCCCGATAAGAAACATACGGTCCTTGCAGGAAGCTCAATGGGTGGTTTGATCACGTTTTATGCCGGTTTACGCTATCCCGATGTGTTTGGTGTCCTGGGTGTTCTGTCTCCCTCCATCTGGCTGGATCACCGGAATATTTATAAGGAGCTTGATGCCATCCGAAACCCCGGGTTAGTGAGTCGTCAGCGGTATTATTTTTATGCCGGAGGAAACGAGAACCGCCTCAAACCCGACAGCAGCTTTGTGATGATGCACGACGATGTGACCGAAGCTACGGAAGTGCTTAAAACAAAGGCCCATCCCGAAATTGAAGTAGCTATCAATCCAACAGGCAGACACGGCGCTGTGTATTGGCGGGAAGCCTTCCCGGTGTTTTACGAATGGATCAGCAGCGACTGGTAGCGATCGTGCCTTTAAAAAAGCAGTAATTAACAAGTAAACAGTCTAAACAACTAAATGATGAATGTATCCAAAATAGCTTCAGAGATAAAAAGCGCTGTGTTATTCACCACGGGTATCGCTGCGTCCCTGTTGGCAGCCCAGCCGGCAACGGCTCAGCAGGCAGCCAAGACCGCCAAAGTGGGCGGAGCCGGATTATATGAACTGGCAGTGAGTGAATCTACAGGATTTGTGTACGTGGCTTCCGCAGGTTCCCGGACCAGCCCGGGGGGGAAGGTCTATAAACTGGATCCCAAAACATTGACGGCTGTCGATAGTATCGATACCAGTGATACGCCGCCAATGGGGGTAGGCATCAACGACAAAACGCAGACGCTTTATACTTCGAATACCCGCGTCAATTCGGTGAGTGCGATCGATCTGAACAGCGGGAAAATTGTAGCGCTGATCAAGAATGGCAAGGAGCGGTCTCATACTCGTGAAATAGTGGTAGATGCGACCAAAAACCTGATTTATGTATCCGATGTCGGGGAAGGCAGCAGTATCTGGGTAATCGACGGGAAGACCAATACTTACCTGTATTCGATTGAAGAAACCGGGAAAACCACTACCGGCCTGGCACTGGACGAAGCCAGACAATTGCTTTATACCACTAATATGGGAAGCAATGAAATCGGAGTGGTGGACCTTGCAGCCAGAAAGCTGGTAAAATCGTATCCGGCCCATGGCGACAAACCGGTCAACCTGGTGTTTGACAAAGCCACCGACCGCTTGTTCGTGGCCGATCAGGGGAGTAACGAGGTGCTAGTGCTAAGGGCGGATAACGGCGAGCTGATCCGGAAGATTGCAGCGGGCAAAGGCGCGCTTGGGATCAGACTGGACCCGGTAAAAAAGCGGGTTTATACCGCCAACCGCCAGGACGGCACGGTAACGGTGATCGATTCGGATTCGTATGCGGTGTTGGCTACCCTTGAGGCCGGTTCTGCTCCCAACACGGTGGTTGTGAACGCAAAAACAGGGGCCGCCTATGTGACCAACAAAACCAAGCCAATGCCAAGACCGGCAGAAGGGTCGGCGCCGGTTGCTCCAGCTCCCGACCTTCATGGCGATACGGTAACGTTGATTCTTCCCTGACATTTCAAACCTTGTTTCCCGGAAGTAAAACCGCTTCCGGGAAACCTGCAGGATGTAGATTTATTTAAATGAATCGCATGAAAAACAGAAACATCGCATGGGCGGTGGTGCCCCTCCTGGTGATAGCGCTTACAGGGGGTATTCGAACCCTTCAGGGCTGGACCATCACGGAGAACCACAGCATCCGGATCGACAATTTTGATATTACCGGACGCTTTGAAAAGTTTAGCGGGGACATCGTTTTCGATGCCGGTAACCTTGCGGCTTCCAGATTCAATGTCAGGGTAGCGGTTCAATCGTTGAGCACCGGCAATATACTGAAAACAAAAAGTGCCCTGAGTTCCGATTGGTTCGGGGTAGGAAAGTTTCCTTATATTACATTTGTTTCAAGCAGGATCGAGAAAGACGGAAAGGGTTGGAAGGCCACAGGCGACCTCACCATCCGGGACGTGAAAAAGACGGTGGTTATTCCCTTTACCTTTGAAGAGCAAGGAAATGACGGTGTCTTTTCGGGAGAATTTACGGTAGACCGGGTCGATTTTGGCGTAGGCAGTGAGTTGTCTGAGGTGGCATACGATGTGAAAGTGATCCTGGCAGTGCCTGTTCGGAAAATCAGGTTTTAGGTATTAGGTGTGAGGTATTAGGTATTAGGGAATAGGTATTAGGGAATAGGTTTTAGGTATTAGGGAATAGGTTTTAGGCTGATGGCTTATAGGCTGGGGCAGGCGGGTGAGACGAATTTATCGGTGTAAACGGGAATAAGCTGTGGTGTGTTTTTTTTACATACGAGGCGGATTGCCGGAAATACAAAAAATACGAAAAAGCGAAAATGAAATTAAATCTGAAAGCAGTATGCCTCGCGGTTGTGCTGGGGGCTGCTGCCGTAGCCTCCATGGGGCAGAATATTACGGTAACCGATATCGTAGGCAGGAAGGTGACGTTAAAATCGCCGGCCAAAAAGGTGATACTGGGCGAAGGACGGGCGATTATTACGCTGTCCCTGCTGCACCCTGACCCGGTGAGCCTTGTAGCGGGCTGGACGGGCGATTTTAAAAAATCAGGAGGATTGTTATTTGATGAATACCAGAAACGGTTCCCGGCCATGGCAAAAATACCGGTTATCGGGGCCAGCGGGAAAGAGACGGTCTCTACCGAACGCATCATTTCGCTCCAGCCGGAGCTGGCCATTTTCGGGGCCGGTTCTCACGGACCTGACGCCAGATCCGCTGATGTGATCCGGCAGCTGGAAGCCGCGGGCATTCCCATCATATTTGTGGACTTCAGGTTACATCCCTTCAAGAATACCATTCCAAGTATGGAGCTCTTGGGAAAGGTATTGGGGCGTGAAAAGCAGGCGAATGACTACATAGCGTTTTACAAAAGCCATTACGACAAGATCGAGCAAAGGCTGAAAGGCAAAAACCTGCCGCGGCCGAAGGTCTACATGGAAATGATCCGGGGGGAAAACCTGGTCGGTTCTCCCGGGAAAGGGAATCTGGGCGAATTTATTGACTTTGTCGGTGCACATAATATCGGTGCGGATATCCTTCCGGGTGAAGTTGGTACGCTGAACATGGAGTATGTCATTCGCCAGCAACCCGATATTTATATCGCCACGGGTATAGCCACTCCGGGCACTCCGGGTTTTGAGATCGGTTACGGCATCACGGAAGCCCAGGCGCAGCAAAGCCTTAAAAAACAAGTCTCGCGACCCGTTGCGCTTCCTTTGAAAGCCGTTCAGCAGAAAAAGGTGTATGGTTTCTGGCATTTGTTTTACGATTCCCCGCTCAATATCGCCGCGGTAGACGCGCTTGCCCGTTGGGCGCACCCTGAATTGTTCAAGGACATCGATCCCGATGAAACCCTGAAAATAATCAATGAGAAATTCCTGGCGGTACCTTTCAAAGGGACTTATTTCATGGAGTTGAAATAGGCGCCCGGGCGCAAACCTGATTTTTTTTGGAGACAGACCTGATTAATTTACAATACAAACGGCGGTTCCGGAGGCGGTTGCTGCTGCTGCTACTATTAGGAGTCAGCGTGGTGGTGGTGTTTTGTGTGGATATTGCCGTCGGTCCGTCCCTGATGGAACTGGGTGAGGTCTTCAAAACCATTTTTGCGCCTGCCGCTGCCGACCTGGCCACCCGGGTGATTATCTGGGAAGTACGGCTGCCGTATTCGGTGATGGCCCTTCTGGTAGGAGCGGCCTTGTCACTGGCAGGTCTTGAGATGCAGACGACACTTAACAACCCTATGGCCAGTCCTTTTACGCTGGGTGTATCGGCTGCTGCCGCGCTTGGGGCGGCGCTGGCCATCGTGCTTTCAGCCAGTATCCCCGGATTGGATCCCAAATGGGCCGTCGCGGTGAATGCGTTTATTTTTGCCTTCGGTTCGGTGATGCTGCTTCAATTTCTTTCACGGTTAGGAGGCTCTGGTGTGGAAGCACTGGTTTTGTTGGGGATCGCCATGGATTTTACATTCAAGGCGCTGGTGGGAATCCTGCAGTATGTGGCCAGCGCTGAAGCGCTGCAGCAATTTGTGTTCTGGAGCCTGGGCAGTCTCACCCGTTCCAATTGGGAAAGTATCACTGTCCTGGGAAGCATCATTGCTGTCGTTATGCCCTTTTCTATTGCCGCTTCCTGGCAAATGACCGCACTGCGGTTGGGAGAAGACAGCGCCAGGAGTTATGGCATCAACGTCCGGCGGCTGCGTTTTTTCTCCCTGGTAAGGGTGAGTTTGCTAACCGCCACCGCCGTGGCTTTTGTAGGAACGATCGGTTTTGTGGGCCTGGTAGGACCGCATATCGCGAAGCTGCTGATTGGAGAGGACCACCGCTTTTCCCTTCCAGCAGCCGTGTTGTCGGGTGCGTTGGTGATGTCGCTGGCCTCTATCGCCAGCAAGGCGATCTCTCCGGGCGCCATCCTCCCCGTGGGCGTCATTACCTCGCTGATCGGGGTCCCTATTTTTGTTTGGTTGATTTATAGCAGGAAAAAGAAATGAGCAGCGGGACCATCATACAAGCACCAGCGTCTTTACGGATCGCCGATATCGTTTGCGGGTATGGCAAAAGGCGCATCCTGGACAAGCTGACGCTTCCCGAACTGCAACCGGGCAGGGTCCTGTCGCTTGTAGGGCCCAACGGGGCGGGTAAGTCGACCCTGCTTCGCGCCATAGCCGGTTTGAACAAGGCTACCGGTAGCGTGCACTATGGAGCGGTCGATCTATTGAAGCTATCCATGAAAGGGAAGGCACGCTATTTGAGCTTTATGCCCCAGATGGTGCCGCAGGACGTAAGCCTCCCGGTGATCGACGCGGTGATAAGCGCCCTGAAAGCCTCTCCTTTCGATCCGCTCGATCAAGCCAATGCCAGTGTGTATACGTTGTCGCTGAATATGTTAAAGCGTGTCGGGATCGAAGAGCTGGCTTTGCAGAACCTTGATCAGCTGTCGGGCGGGCAGCGGCAGTTAGCCAGTCTGGCACGCTCTGTGGTGCGGGAACCCTCCATTCTGCTGCTCGACGAACCTACCAGCGCGCTGGATCTGAGGCACCAGGTGGCGGTCATGAAACTGATTAGGTCTTTTGCCGGAGATGGCCGGATTGTGATGGTCGTGCTGCACGACCTGAACATGGCGATGCGCTGGTCGGACGAGGTCATTGTTTTGAAAGAAGGCAAGCTCGTGGCAGCGGGAATTCCGGAACAAGCGCTAACCCCCGAGAGTGTGTGGGAAGTTTACGGTATTCGGGTCAGGGTGGAGGCATGCAGTAAAGGCATTCCCCAGGTATTGGTGGATGCATGAAAGCCAGTGTCGGACTTCCCGGGTCTTTACCGTTTAATGGCCACGCGGGAGCGAGCATTGGCCGGGGGACGCGCCGGTTTCGCTGCTTCCCGTGTGCGGAGAGTTCCCGCATCGGCATACAGAAGGGAATCCATCAGCCGGTCTACATAGCGTTCGCGTTGGGCAGCCGGTATTGCGCTCAGGTCGAACTCCTTTTCAAACGTTACGACTTTTCCATCGGTTTCATCGGTGAGCTGTATCCATACCTTATGAGACGCCGGGCTGCGCTTCCCGGGCTTACAAACCCGCTGGGCCACTGATGCAGCAGGCGCCGCCAGGCAGGCCATCATCAATACCCATACACAATGTTGGAATTTCGGTTTCATGTGATTTTCGGCTGAATGGAAACTTTCTGAATGTAACGAAAAGCCGCTGCCTGATGGTATAGCGGACGGATTATATTGGTGCCGCTACCGCACTTCCTGCCGGATTTGACGCCTGTCGGCCTTTGATGATGATTTTTTCAGTGCGGCTGAACTTTTTAAATGGGATCACGGTTGTTCAATAGCCGTTGGGTAATCGTTTTTTGCCCCGGTTCCATGGGGGCGACCGGTATTGACAGCGGGTTGGAGTTCTGTGTGTAAGCATGTCGAGAGCTGAAGGGTTCCTCTCGTAAATCAAGGCTCTTCAAACAATAACTGGCGAATCTAATTACGCCATGGCTGCTTAATCCGGAGGATTAGCAATTTGCCATCATCCCGCCTCCCTACGTGCTGCCGGGGGGATCACGGGGTGTCGAAACGCAGCGCTGGTTGGACTAATGGTATTGACATCCAACGAGACTTAAATACCTAAGATTTGGCGCTGGTCCGCCCCGTACCTAACCAAATCCGACAATTAATCTGGGGATAAGCATGTAGAAGGCGCAGGGTTTCCCTGTTCTGGACGAGGGTTCGAATCCCTCCGTCTCCACCTGAAAGGCCGAAATTGACGAGATTTCGGCCTTTTTGTTACTACAAATTCGGACATACTTTAGGCTATAGCGTATAGGTGCCATTAGTGTAGATCGTTAAAAATGTGAAGTTCCAGGAAGAATACAACCCGGAACATTCACACCCTTTCGACCACATTCAATAAGTAGGTTCAAGAAGAACGAAGCTACCGAACTAATATTATCGCCTCATACCGGCATCAAGATCAGGTGAATTTATTTTACAGACCCGGCTCAACTACAGTAATTCTATTTAACTTTAGTGTAAAAAACTAAAATACCAGAATGCTATTGCCGCACCAGCGCCAAGCTGCTATCCATTAGTGATTACCAACAAAAAAGCAAAGTCCCGATTATCCAGTCTTCCTGAGTAAGCTCCTCAAGAATCAATTTTGCCTTGACTCGGGCTATCTGTTCTTTTTTCTAAATCTTTTGTTTCCACCGGCATTATTACCGTTGCAATCCTACACAGCTCCTTGGCTACCAAATCATGATTTGTTTCGTCCGCATCGAAAATAATTAACGCATGAGCGATATTGTCTTCAATTGGGTCGTGCTCAACTGTCAGTTCCGGGAAAAAGCTTTCTTCCTCGGGTTTACTTCTGTTTTTATCATTGACAGATTCGATACCCTCAACGGTTATCTCAATAAGAAAAAAAGAGGTGGGGTCTGAAACACCCTTTTCTTTGGTCGTAAGACTAGCAACATCAACAGATAAAGATTTTTCTGATTTTCTCAATCGAAACGCATTCGGCCTAATCTTCTTATCCCGTCTATAACATCTAAACTCTGGCTCCAAACGAGCTCGACGATACAACGTCTCACTTGACGATACTTTCTGTCCTTTTACCGGAGGGGTCATTCTCTTTTGTTAGCCAGTTCAAAAATAGTTTCAAATTCTCTCCGGAAAATCCGACCTGTTTCCCCGGTTCAGTATCTGATGTCCTGACCAGCTGAGATTTAAATTTTGAAGGATAGAGGATTATATCCACTTCCTTATCCGCATTTTTCAAGGTAATTACTATATCACCATTGTAGCCCGGATACACGTCAAACACAGTATACCCAAGCGCATCCAAATCTACTACTTGCTGTCTGGCCCGTGAAATCGTTTCGCTATCAGGGGCTAAAGCACCATCTTGATCCCAGTTGCTTTCTAGCTTTTCAAGATCATTGATTACCTGAATAGCTTCAATATTTCCTTGATAGCTAAGCAACTCACGTCCCCCCACACTAGTAGTTTGGGTTAGCTCAACAATGCCGACATTAAATTCAAAGTTTTTATTAACCCCGAATACAGACGCATCAACACCTAAGTCACCAACCGTATCTGATTTGCGGCGATACAACAGGTAAGCGGCTATTTCTTCGCCTAAGTTTAATGTGGGATAATTCAGAAAAGTAGACAAAAACACAGTTCTGTTTATGTTTGCCCAACCAAATTCTATCTCTGCCAGATACTTTTTACTCTCCAACACAGAGCCTAACGCCCATTGGAATCCCTTCAAACTTCGGTCAAAATGAGATTGCTGATACTCCATATGCCAAGTCTCTGTATCATAAATACAGATCGACGAATCCTGATAGAGGCTACTGGCTGTTTCGGGAAGGTTTAAAGCTGTTGTCATAGCTATACTTTTCTAATTGAAACTATCATAAAAACCAGGTTTCAGTAACTCCCTAAATGTACGAGACGCCACATTGTGCGCCTCATCAGCCCACTCAATTATAACATTCTGATCAACACCAGCAAACTTCTTTTCAATTATCGTATTCCAGGACAAGTTCTTTTTATCAGTACCCTTATCGAAAATTTCTTCAATTACTAACACCAGAGCCGAACCGTCATCCAGTCGAAACGTTTGGGTTATATTGAACTTTTCTTCTTTCCCAGGAAAATCGAAACTGGCGTTTAGTTCAATTTTAAAATTTTCCCTTAGAAAGTCTCGAGCATTTACTTTTCTATCTATTTCCACTTGGTCGATATACCGCAGAGTGGCTTTCGATACAGGCAACTCTGTCCTGTGGCTCTCATTTATGTTTTTCAAAGAAAGCTTAATCAATTCAAAATATCCTCCTTTTCCTTCCCACTCATAGTTCCTTCCGATATCATTGACAGCCATAGTACCAGGTCCGATCTGGACAACTGGCCATAACTGTTCCCCCTTCCAGAACTGATGGGTCAGAACACCAGGGGGCACAATCGTATTAGCCGGCACCTTTCTTATGACCTTACTTAACTCTGCCTCTTCCATTTTAATGGCAAAAGCGCCTAAAGCCAGGTCAAAACCGTCATTAATCGTATCGCCATCCTGAGGTGATGCCCAAAATATCTCAAATATTACTTCCTTTAAAGGAGCGTTAGGTAACTTCATTGTTTTTACATCGTAAGTCGTAAATATATCATCTAAAATGTGATATTTAGTATTACTAATACTTAATTAACACTTTTTAATGCAAAATAGTGTTTTCAAAACTCATTGAAAATCAATTCAGCCCACGGGTGGCCAGCGCCGAGCCGACCTGCAAAAGCAGCGCCTGCAGCGTTAGCCAGACAAGCTCGTTTTGCAGCTTTTGCCATAAGGCGACAGCTACGCTGGCTGGTATAGATAAAAGCTGTGATCACGGATTACCGAAAAGGAAAAAAGGTTGAAGCCATATTCCTATTCATAGTGTTTTGCGCGATTCCAGCTTCCGAGATCGAAACCAAGCTTGATCGTTATGCGATTGAATAACCCCTGTTGTTTAGCGTCTGTTCGCACCCAACTACTTTGTTAAACAAATCATCAGACTCATGCCGCAAGATTTGTTCCCTTAAAAATAAATAATTGAATATATCGCTGATTTACAGCTACTTAATCCCATCCAAAAACATCAAAAATCCGATCCTGTGTTCGACAGGACTCCCCTCATGCCCACAGAAATGCCGTTTCTGGTAACAGGAACGGCATTCGTCGTTAATTTCTCCTGCGGTTCGTCTTTTTTCCAGGATCGAAAGTCGCGTAGCAATACTCCCTGGCTTTTCGCATATGTTTAATTGCGCTTCATCCTTCCGGCGTGATATCCATAATCTCGGTAGCGATGTCCAGTGCCCGGTATGTATTGTAGAAAGCCATTCGCGCTATCGGGTGGTCTACTGCACTGATGACTGTGTAACCTTCTTCAAGCCAGCTTACCTGCGCCCTTGTCGAAATCGTTCAACGGCAAACGGAAGGCCATATGCTGCGTGCCGCCTGCCGGATCCGCGAAACATGCTTTGGCCGGAAACAGGCTGTACGAGCTTGATGAAGGTGCCTATATTATCTTCCTCACGTGTATATTTCAAACAGGACTTTCAAAAATACTATCCATATTTTTGTTTTCGACGAATAGCGTGTATTGAATAATTATCAGAGAAACCCAAAATACGAAGTACAAACAGTCCTGGGGGGATGAATAGTATGCGGCTTTGCCAATGCGCGGGGGCGGTTGGGTATATATTGGTATTGATGATAAGGGCAAGGTCACAGGAGTGGATGATTATAAAAAGCTGATGGACGACCTGCCGAATAAAACGGCAATCATTTAGAACTTTTGGTAGATGTTAATCTACATGAGAAGCGGGTGAACATTATATCGAGCTTGTTATTCCGGTGAGTACTGTATTGCATTTCGACAAATTAACTTGCTACAATGAACAATTACGATTTCGGAATATTATCGCCCTTAAGATTTGAACAAGTTGTAAGGGATCTGCTTAATGAAAAATATGGTATCTTTGAGAATTTTGCAGAAGGCAAAGATGGGGGTATTGATTTTAGGTATTCTCATTCAAAAAAGAAAATACTTATTGTTCAATGTAAAAAATATAAGAGCGTCGGTACCCTTTTCTCGTCCCTTAAAAGAGAAGTTCAAAAGCTACAGCACTTAAAGTTTACGGAATATCTCCTTGTCGTTTCGCTTGATCTGACTCCTGGCAGTAAAGAAACGATTATAAATCTATACAATGGAAAAATACTCAGCCCCGATCAGATCATTACAAACAGTGATCTTAACTTTTTGCTAGGGCTACCCGCCAATCAATATGTTGAATTCAAATATCCTGAACTATGGATGAACAGTATCAATGTTCATCAAAAGATATTTCATCTGGGTTTCTTGCAGCATTCGGAATTTATAAAAGAAAGGATACAGGAATCCCTAAAAAACTTCGTCCCTTATAAGGAGTATTACTGCTTAATCGACCACTATAAGACTAATAATATTGCTATTATCGCTGGTAATCCCGGCATTGGTAAAACAACTTTGTCTCACGCTCTCATAGCACACTATATCTATTTTGAAAAATATCAATTGATTGATATTTCGTATCGAACAATTCAGGAGGCGGAACCGTATTTTTACACGCCAACGCCCTCCATTTTTCTGATAGACGATTTCCTTGGGAAAATTAAATTGGAAAAAGGGAACGATTATATTCAGCTTCTTTTATACTTCATCGAAAAGATAGAGAAGGCAAAAGACAAAAAACTGATAGTTACATCACGTGAATATATCCTCAGGAAAGCCAATAGGGAATCCTACCCCGCCAATGAGATATCACAACGAATATCTCATTACGTTATAGAACTCAAGTCCTTCACAAGAAGAATTAGAACTGAGATATTATACAATCATCTCAAAAATAGCGAGCTGCAACCCGATTTTATCGACAATTTTCTTAAGAATAATTTCAAAGCGGTAATAGATCATGAAAATTATAGCCCTCGTATTATCGAGCATTTGACCAATCCCAAGCTTTTAAAGAATGTTCAGGCCACAGAATACTTCGCCTTCTTTCTGCAGAATCTTCAGAAATCGGATAAAATATGGGAAATGGTGTACAACAATCTACCTAATGATCTCTATAAGTTAATCTTGCTTAACAGGTTTGTAATATCTGAATAAATCCCGGTTAACCGATTTGAAGAATCTGTTATGGTGTTTGTGGAAAAATCCGATAAGTTTCGGCAGTATAGTTATGATAACTTTGAAAATATTATCAAAGAAATGGAGGGAATATTCTTTATTTTTCGGACCGAATACGACGAACTAGTAGATGAAGAATATGATGTAATAGAATTTCAAAACCCATCAATTATTGATTTTATAGATAGTTTTATTTGGAAGAAAAATAATTGGTTGCAGTTGATTATGGAAAATGCCATCTTTTATGAACAATTATTCAATTGGAAGCTATTGGAAGTTGTGAAAAAAGATGCTACATTATCGACGATATTTCGAAATGAATTAGTAAACAATTTTTCTAACCTCACAAATTCTGGATTTGGCTATTTTGAATTTGATGCCCCGGAAGAAGATTCCTTTATGTGTTGGAGGCCATGGCGACGAATTTATTATTTGCATGAATCTGTGTTTATTATTGAAGCGGAAAAAGACCCTGAATTCGCCGAATTATTAAAAGTAGAGCTTTTTAAATACGAATTTGACGGTACCGAGGATATATCGGAAAAGATAAGTTTTTTTCAGGTGGCAGAGGATCTTATTGGTTCGGGACTAATCGATGGTGAGGATGTGGTAAGACATTATTCAAAAGGATTTATCGATAGTATCAAAGAGTTGGTGTTTCTAGAATATATGACGAGAGTCTGTAACAAACAAGTTTTGACCATGATCAGGAAAGACAAAAGGCTTGTTGAAGAGGCAGACGATGCATTCCTTAATAAAATTAAGCACATGGATAAAATGGGTTTTATGGATTTAATAAACTTTTATGATGATTATACCCAGGTGAAATTTATTTTACCTCTCACAAAAACGACCAAAAAGCTTAAAGAATTGAACTATGATCAGGTGCTCGATGAGGCATTTAAAAGAACGGAGCGCTCAAGCGACGAAGAACAGGACAATGATGATGAAAATAATATTTATCATGATATCGTAGACGAAACAATAGAACAAATGATGATGAAAATCAAGAAATAGATTCACCAGAAATATTACGCTACTATTCTCCAGTAGTTAGGTTTTCCATATCATTAGTAAATATTTCCCTTGCCGACATTATCCCTTTTGAGATCGAAAAGCTAATAGAAGACCTTATACTGCAACTATTAAAAATTGGATGAGTTTTACTCGGTGCTACAACTCAATGGGGAAATCTCTTGCAAACTTGATATGTGAACTATTAACTCTCTACAGTTTTATATCGCTCCAATAGAAGCCCTCTATACGCTTGCTTCATTTCAACAGACAGAAAAGATTTATCGATGCATGCTAAAGCATCCGGCTTATGTTGAGTAAACCGTTTGAGCACTCCGCTAAGCTGACGATCACTTAGCCCCAGGCTCTGGCCGAACTTTAAAAGGTTCTCTTTTTTCAGCCTGCTTTTCTTCCCGTCCATCGTGAGTGCCAGTTCTTCTTTGTCCTCGGGATTGGCGATAGTGACATTGAGTAGGTCATACGCCGGGGCCAACACCCATTCTTTGTCCCCTTTCCTGATCATGGAAAAGTTCTTCAGATGCATATCATTGTTGCCGGTCAGGTAAGAGAACAGCGTAATCTCGAATAACCTAAGCAGGTCCAGTAATGTGTTTGCAGAATAGGACGCTAATCCTTTCCCGATCTTTTCCATCGAGCTTTTGTACTTGTCTACGCCTTCCAGGATTTGAAAAAAATCCAGCATGTGGATTTTCTCTCCTGAATCGGTCCGGTCAACACGTTTGGTGATGTAAGCTAATTCTCCCGACGCCATCCGGATAAGGCTGGACCTTACCGTTTCGATCTTAAAAGCCCTGGCCATTAACATGGTGATGTGCTCGTTGGCCGGAAGCTCGGCAAAATGTTCGGTAGGCGGTTTAAAAATATAGTTTCCTCCCAACGCCCCCACAACAGTCAGCCTGGATGATCCGAGGGCTTCTTTTACTAGCGAAAGCGACAGTTTGGGCTGCACGCCCGGCACGGATATATTTCTTTCTAATGTTCTTTTAGCAAGTTCAGCCATTTGGTCCAGGTTGTAGGGTAATATAGGAGGCTGGCTGGTTCCGAAAAAATCCAGGCAGCACTTCTCGTGGAAATCCGGTGAATGGACATCTGAAAGCGGCTTGGCACAATACAGGCATCTTCTATTCATCGGCTTGAGGTTTGGGTTGAACACTTACGGCTCCGATACAATTTCTGCAGCAAAGCAGAAGCAGCCCCATCCGGTCATTAGGGTTCAGTTTCCAGTTTTTGGAAACAATATCAAGCAGCCATCCTTCCGGGATGAGCCCCTCAAAAAACGGGAATAGTCTTTGGTCTGTATAGGGCCTATCCGTTACAGGCATGGTAAAGGTGAGGAACTGATTGGGATAGTCCCGGATATAGGCTCTATCATAGACAAAGAGATACTCGCCCTCATCAGTTTCGGTAAGCGTCCCTGCCGGTATATCCTGGTAATAGATCGTTGCCTGTCTCATATCACTTGTCGCTTTCTGCTTCCAGCTCTTTCACACTGACCGGAGCCAGCGTATGCCCAAACATCAACAGGACCCGGTTTACCTTTTCCAATTGAAGGTTCCCTTTTCCCTGCTCGATTTTCCGAACGACGGTCAGCGCTACGCCGGCACGCTCCGCAAACTCCTCCTGGGTAAGATTTGCTGACTTCCTTTTGTCCTTTACAAATTCTGAGAGCAACTTCATTATATGCAATTGCATTGATTTGTGCAAATATAAATATATTATATGTAATTGCATATATTTTTATGGTATAAGTATAATTTATATGCAAAAAGACATATTAGACTCAAGTGCAAGCCAATAAGCGGCTTATTTTACAAAATATGAAGAAGGATTCTTTAGTGAAGCCATAACCCTTTACCCAAATTATCAGTAGTGTGCTTTGTTAAAAGTCGTTATCTGATCAGGTTGACAATTAATGGAAGAATATGGGTGCGTAGAAGGCGCAGGGTTTCGCTGTTCTGGCTAAGTAAAGATTCCTCCGGAAGTTCCATAATTGTGTAGGTTCAATAAAACTGCTTCTCGATATCCATGCGCTCATGTAAGATACGGACAATTTCAATATCTTCGGAAGATATCTTACGGTAAAATACAACATGTTTTCCAACGCCGTATTTCAAGTATCCATTCCGAATGTGGTCACAGCTACGGCCTTTTTCGGGGAATTCAGACAAGCTACGGAATACACGATCAATTTTTCCTAAATAGATATCCCGTTGTTTGACGCCCCACTCTTTTTGAGTATAGCGGGCGATATCTTTCAGGTCTGCTTTTGCCTTGCGGGTGAGTGCATATTCCGGACTAAACTGAGCCAGTGTTTCGGTCTCAAACTGAGCCAGTATT
>JBEBSD010000059.1:0-39710 GCA_040394475.1 Telluribacter humicola
CGCGACCCCATGCGTGACAGGCATGTATTCTAACCAACTGAACTACCGGACCAAGTGATGTTTTAAGCAGTCGTTTCGCTTAAACGTGGTGCAAAAGTAATAGCTATTTTTTCATTTGCAATAGGCGATAGGAAAAAAAAACCTATAAATTTGAAAATATTCCAGGCGGATTTTTACAACCGGCTGATCCTAAATTGATTCTTTGAAAAAACGGAAATGATAAAAATTGCGGAAGTTATACGCTATCTGGAAATGCTCGCGCCTCCTGCTTACCAGGAAGGGTATGACAATGCCGGATTGCTCACCGGAAATGCATCGTGGGAGGCTACGGGTATCCTGCTTACACTGGATGTTACCGAAGAAGTGGTGGAAGAGGCCGTCCGGAAAAAAGCGAACCTGATCGTGGCCCATCATCCCATCGTATTCAAGGGGCTCCGCCGGATCACCGGAAGTACGTACGTGGAGCGGGTGGTGCTCGCGGCGATTCAGCAGCGGATCGCTGTCTATGCCATTCATACCAACCTCGATAATGTCGCCGCAGGCGTCAACCGGATGCTCGCAACACGGTTGGGGCTTACCGATCTCCGGATTCTGGCGCCCAAAACGCAGGTGTTGGAAAAACTTACCTTTTTCGTCCCGGTCGCCCACACCCAATCTGCCTTGGAAGCGGTTCACCAGGCAGGGGCGGGGATCATCGGCAATTATTCGAATTGCAGTTTCCGGACCGAAGGCACCGGGACGTTCCGGCCGGAAGAAGGGGCCGCTCCCGCCATCGGCCGGGTCGACGGACTGGAAGAGGTCCGGGAAAACCGCGTGGAAGTGATGTGTCCGATGTACCTGCGCCGGCAGGTGCTGGCTGCGTTGAAAAAAGCACACCCGTACGAAGAGGTTGCCTATTATGTACAGGCGCTGGAAAACGAAAATCAGGAAGTAGGGGCGGGGATGACAGGGCTGCTGAAGGCGCCGCTGCCGGTCGGGGCTTTTCTGGATTTGTTGAAAACCAACCTGCAGCTTCCGGTTATTAAATATACCCGTCCGGTACACGGCCTTGTCCGGAAAATCGCCCTTTGCGGCGGATCCGGCAGCTTTTTGTTAAAAGATGCAAAAAAGGCGGGGGCCGATGTGTTCATCACCGCCGATTTCAGGTACCACGACTATTTTGATGCTGAAAACCAGTTAATGATATGTGATATCGGACACTATGAAAGTGAAGTATACACAAAAGATTTATTATTCAACTATTTGTCAGAAAAAATTAATAATTTTGCACTCTATTTATCGGAGGTCAATACAAATCCGGTTCTGTACCACGTATAAAATATATGGAAAGCACAATTGCACAAAAACTAGAGGCCCTGTTAAAACTTCAGGAAATTGATTCGAAGCTGGATGAATTGCTGAAAATTAGAGGGGATTTACCCGAGGAAGTACGTGATTTGGAGGATGAGACTGCAGGGTATGAAACACGTAAGAATAAGTTCATCAGTGAGATTGATGAGTTGAATATGGATGTGGATGCATTGAAAAATGCCCAGAAAGATGCAGAAAAGCTTATCTTAAAGTATAAGGACCAGCAAATGAACGTCCGTAATAACCGGGAGTTTGATGCGATTACAAAAGAAATAGAGTTGCAGGAGCTGGATGTCCAGCTGGCTGATAAACGGATCAATGAGGCCCGGGTCCGTATCCGGATGGTTGAGCAGGACCTGGATCAGACCAAAGCTATTTTAGCCGAGAGAGAGGAAGCCTTGAAGGAGAAGAAGGGCGAATTGAATGTCATCATCGAGGAAAGCCAGGAAGAAGAAAAACTGATCCTGACGTCGCGTGAGAAACAAACCAAAAAGATTGAAGAGCGCCTGTTGAAATCCTATGAGAAAATCCGGGCGAATTCGCTGAACGGCCTCGCCGTGGTGCACGTTTCCCGCGGAGCTTGCGGAGGCTGTTTTAACATTGTGCCCCCGCAGCGTCAGGCCGATATCCGTGATAACAAGAAGATCATCGTATGCGAACACTGCGGCCGGATTCTGGCCGACGTGGAAGCGCCGGTCCTGGTGTCCAAGTAGGGGCGGGGCCATCACAAAAAGAATAGGGTAAAACGGTTGCTGCGAGGCAACCGTTTTGCGTTGAAAAGCATGAACTGGTTACGGTATACCTTATGGGCTCTTTTTTACCTGGCAGCAGGAGAGGCAGCTGCAAACGAATCGGCGTTTAACTTCAACCCGCGGTTGCAGGCAGCCTACCATGATATCCAGAAACTGAGGCTGGATAATGCCAGACAGGTGCTGGCCCGTGAAAAGCAACAGAACCCCGGCAATGGCTTTATCCCGTACCTGGAGACGTATGCTGACCTGCTTTATTTTCTGGTAACCGATGATCAGGAGGAGTTCGGACGCCTCCAGACGCTGCAGGACCAGCGCCTGCAAGCCATCAGCAAACTCCCCGGAGATTCTCCCTATCAGCGGATGCTGCTGGCGGAAGGCCGGCTGCACCGGGCATTTATGAAGTTCAGGTTCGGAAACCGCATAAGCGGCTGCTGGGATATTATCAGGGCCGACCGGCTGTTGAGTGAAAACAAAAAACGTTTTCCCGGATTTATCCCGCACTTAAAAGCACTCGGATTGCTGCATGTACTCATCGGATCCGTGCCTGAAGAGTATACCTGGGTCACCCGCCTGATCGGGCTCAAGGGGAATATCCGTGAAGGGCTTTCCGAATTGCAGCAGGTACAGCAAAGCGCCACCGGGTTTGAGAGAGAGGCGCATGTAATGATACTGCTGTTGCAGGCCTATGTGCTGGGCGCCGACCCGTCGGTGATCCGGGAGGTTAAAGCGCTTCCGGAGAAGGAACCTGACAATCTGCTATTCCATTTTCTTGCGGTTTCGGTCCTGATGAAGGAGGGCAGGGGAGAAGAGGCCCTGTCTATCGTGCAGAAGGCGCCTCAGACCGGCGCTTACCTGCATTTTCCGTTCCTCGCCTATATGAAGGGAGAACTGCTGCTTCAAAAGGGAGCATACCCGGCAGCATTTGCACAGTATGCCCGGTTTCAGGAGCAGACGAAAGGAACTAACTTTGTGAAGGACAGTTATTTCAAACAATTCCTGTGCAAATGGTTAAATGATGAGTCCGCCTCGGGCGATTTCTTCCGGCAAATTCCGAAACAAGGAACCCTGCACACAGAACCTGACCAGCATGCGCAGCGGTTTTATGAATTGTTTAAAACCACACCGCCGGCTGACGAGCAAAAGCTTCTTTTCCGGGCAAGATATGCTGCGGACGGGGGATACCTGGCCCGGGCGCTGGCAATACTGGGAGAGCGAAAGGAAGCAGACTTTACCGGAAATCGTTCACGGGCCGAGTTTCAGTACCGCAAGGGCCGGATTTTACAGGAAAGCGGCCAGGTAGCCGCTGCAATACCGCTGCTGAAGCGGGTGTTGGTCCTGAGTGAAGGATTGAATTACTATGAAGGCGCGTCCGCCGCGCTGCAGCTGGGGTATGTTTACAAAGAAGCCGGCCAGCCGGATACCGCCGCCCGCTATTTTCGAAAAGCGATGACTTTTAAAAAACACGAATACAAAAACAGTATCGACAACAAAGCCCGGGCCGCGCTGACACAACTGGGTAAGGAATAACAAATGAATTGCATTATACGGTCAATAAAAATTGTATATTTGAGAATTGATCGTATAGGAAGCACACACTATGACAAAAACTGAAAATTCCCGCAGAATATGTGACTGGGCCGAAGAAGACCGCCCGAGAGAAAAACTCCTGGAAAAGGGCCGCTCCGCCCTGACAGATGCCGAACTGATCGCCATTTTAATAGGCTCAGGAACCCCGTCGGAATCGGCGGTCGACGTTGCTAAAAAGATCCTGAGGAATGCCGGGAACAATTTGCTGGTTTTGGGCCAGTTGAGCCTGCATGAACTGACCGGAGTCAAGGGGATCGGCAATGCGAAGGCCGTTACACTGCTGGCAGCCATGGAGCTGGCGCGCAGAAGAAGGGAAAGCGATGCCCCCAAACGGAAGAAAATTACCAATTCCCGCCATGTTTACGAAGAAATGATGCCGTATTTGCTCGACAAACCGCACGAGGAATTCTGGATCATCCTGCTCAATCGCGCCAATGATATCATTCGCCCGGTCCGGGTCAGCAGCGGCGGGATTTCTGGAACGGTGGTGGATCCCAAGATTATTTTCAAATGTGCGTTGGAGCAACTGGCAAGCGCTATTATTCTCGTACACAATCACCCGTCGGGAGGATTAACTCCCAGCAAGGCGGATCGCGACATTACAAAGCGTTTGTCGGAGGCCGGCCGGATTTTAGAAATACCGGTATTGGACCATGTGATTTTTACGGATAAGGGCTATCTGAGTTTTGGTGATGAAGGAATGCTCTAGGGATTGGCGCCTATAAGCTCATCAGCTCCTTAAAGCGGATCGTTTGCCGCCGTGAGATTTCGATGCGGTCACCGCCCTGCAGCGTAACCAGCAGCCCGCCGCTAAACCATGGTTCGATTTTCTCGATCCACAGCAGGTTAATGATATGTTTCCGGTTCGCCCTGAAAAATGTCAGCGGATCGAGGCGTTCCTCCAGGCTGTTAAGCGATTTTAATACCAGTGGCTTCTGATCGTCAAAATAAAGGCGCACATAATTTCCCATTGATTCAAACAGCCGGACTTTACTGAGCTTTACAAACCAGCATTTGTCACCGTCTTTTACAAACACCTGGTCGTGCTGGCCCAGGATTTTTTCATTGGGAGTGCCCTCCTCCGTCGTATCGGTTAGCTGGTTGTCTTCTATGCGGCTGATGGCCTCTTTCAAACGGTCGCTGTCGATGGGTTTCAGCAGATAATCCAGGGCATTGAATTCAAAGGCCTTGATGGCATATTCATCGAAGGCGGTCGTGAAGATTACATCGGGGGCCTTGCCTTCAATGGAAGTAAGCAGCTCAAAGCCGTTTTTCCCGGGCATTTGTATATCGAGGAACAAGAGCTCGGGCTGCGACGCCTCGATGAGGCCCAATGCTTCTTCCGCATTCGCCGCCTCTCCGACGATTTCAATTTTCGGGTGATGCTCCAGTAACCGTTTTAATTCATTCCTGGCGAGACGCTCGTCATCAATAATAAGGGTTCTCATACAACTGGTTTCGTTTGGTGTCAGAAGATTGTCAGGTCCAAAAATACCGGTTCCTTTTCAAACCGGTTTGCAAACGACCCGATTTATTTTTGAGGATCCAGGCTGTTGCTCAGCAATGGAATCCTTAGTTCTGCACATACCTGCTCCTCGTCCAGCTGAAAAATACGGAAATTAGCATCAATACCATACAATAAAGAGAGACGCTCCGCCGTATTCCGTAATCCCACGCCGCCGGACTCTGTTTTTTCCAGATTCCCGGAATTGATAATGGTAATGAAGAGTGAATTCGGTTCCAGCACTGTTTTGATGTGGATAGCCCCTCCTCCGATCCGTTTGGATACCCCATGTTTAATGCCGTTCTCGACCAATGTCTGGAGCATCATAGGCGGGATCTGACAATACAGGGTTATCGGATCAGCGACTATCGAATATTGGAGCCGCTCCTCATACCGTACTTTTTCCAGTTTCAGGTAGTCTTCCAGCGTCTTCAGCTCTTCCCGCAAATCAATGGTTTTACGCCGGTCTACCAGCAACGCGTTGCGGAGGATGTTCGAAAGCTGCGTAATACTTTGCTGTGCTTTTTCAGGATTTTCCATCACGAGGGCCCGGATGCTGTTCAGCGCGTTGAAAGTGAAATGCGGGTTAAGCTGTGAACGGAGGACCTTGGCTTCCGCTTCCCGCATCGAGGTTTTAAACATGATCTTCTCCAGATCCGACAGACGATGCTGTTCTACATAATGGTAAATGGTATACGAAAGCACCCAGGTAAGCATCAGCTTGCACCAGTTGGCAAGGTAACCCCAAAAAACAAACGGTTGATTCGCCAGGTTATCTGCCAGTATTTGCTTGTCGATCGGATGATTGAAAATTGTCATGATGGTCCCCAGAACCGCAACGGATAGCGCAACACGGACCATCAGCCTACCCAGCGGTAAGTTTCCCCAGGTCCATCTTCGGACGACCAGCCGGTACAGGTGGGTCAGAATAATGGCCATGAGAATGTTGGCTATCGTCATAAAAAGCTCAGACGACAAGAACCCGTACTGAAGGCCGTAGGGAATATATTCAAAGGCCATGGCGGCAGACCAGCCGACAATTTGAAGAATCCAGTATATCCTGGTTTTACTCATGGGATTTGTATCCTGAACATAATTGCTGCAAGTTACAATTACCGTTCCAATTGTGCAGCTAGTCTACATCAAAGGAGTGAAAATCAGACAAGCGGTATAAGCAGGCTGTAGAAGGCACACCTGTTTTCAGGACACGTGCAGGGTAAGCAAATGAGTAATGTCATTGGCCTGCAGCAGGGAGATGCCACCCGTTGCGACATTGTATTCCAGCTTGTACAGGCAAAGGTTATTGTGCTGGTACTGATCCATTTCCGAAAGGGGCTGCTCCAAAAGGGCCGTTAAAAAGATACGCATTGCACGGCCATGCATGGCGACAAGAACCGTGCGCTCCTGCGTTTGGGAGAGGATTTTCTGGATAACCGGCAATTGCCTCTCCCGGACCTGCAAAGGACTTTCGCCGCCCTCAAAGGCCAGTTTGTAGTCGCCGCTGCTCCACTTCTGGACAATATAATTGTAATTGTCGTCTTTAAGGCTGGCATGTGCTTTGCCTTCGAAAATGCCCCAGGAAATCTCATTAAGCCCGGAATAGCTTTCATGCGGAATACCGGAGTCAATAAAACGCTGGACCGACTGATGGGTCCTGATGAGCTCAGAAGTATAGATTTTGTCAAAAGGAATGTGTCCGTAGGCATCATAAAAAGCGTCGGCCTGTGCTTTGCCGAATTCATTCAATTCAGCGTTGATCCCACTTCCCTGAACGATTCCCCGGCGATTATAATCCGTTTCGCCGTGACGTATTAAATAAATTGCTTTGTTTCTCAATTTTAATAGGATTATTTTGATAACTTTCTTTGCAAAACGCTTTTTATTGACGTATTTAGCACATGCAAATTTAACATTTTTTATATATGTTTACAACAAAACCGACGCTTGATTTGTTGAACGCCATGAGTAAAGGCACCATTGCCGAACATCTGGGCATTGAGTTTACGGCCTATGGCGATGATTTTCTGACGGCCAGGATGCCGGTCGATCATCGGACCCACCAGCCTATGAAACTGTTGCATGGGGGGGCATCGGTAGTCCTTGCCGAGACGTTGGGAAGCGTTGCTTCCTACCTGAGTGTGCCGGATCCGACCCGTCAGAAGGTGGTCGGGCTGGAAGTGAACGCCAATCATATCCGGGCCGTGCGCGAAGGAGAAGTCATTGGAAAAGTAACGGCCATTCACAAAGGACGTACCACGCATGTCTGGGAGATACGAATTACCACTACTGACGATAAACTGGTGTGTATCAGCCGGTTGACGGTAGCCATTCTTTCCTGAACAACCGGATGGCCCGGCGCCCGACGCTGCGACGAAATCGCTGGAACGCGTGTTATTCACCGTTTAGCCAAACGCGTAAGGTTTGTTAATAATTGTTATTCCAAACTTAATAAAGGAAGGTGATGATTCTGATCGGTTTAATAATTTTATAGATTTGTGAATTAAGCTTTAGCCTGATGATAAGAGAGGAATACATTGTACCCCGAACGAAAACCTTGCCAATTGAAGCGGGTGACGTTTGGGAGGCAGCCAGGCAGCTTGGATACCCTGTTGCGATGTGGCGGCTACCTGAAAAGGAGCACGTGCATCTTATTATTGCGCTTCAGCAAGAGTTACGGACTGTTAAACCGGAATTGGAGGAACTTCCGGCCGGTTTTATGGTTAGTGCGTTCAGTAACGGCAATAATGAAGAGGTTCTCTTTATGGAGGGCGATATTCATATAAAGTTCCCCGCCCGGGATGCGGCGATCACGCCGGAGCCCTTTAGTGACGCTGCCGGCGACCAGGGAAACGTCATTCTCCAAAAAGCAATTGCTATTCACAAGGAACGGAAGGCGGCCGGAACTACTCATAATGCCTCCCTCGTATTATTGTCTGCCGGAAGTGATGAAGAGCGGTATAAACGTATTGTGGAGCTGGGGGCGGAGGCTGTCAGGTCCGGCGAACTTTTTAAAGTGGTGTTATCCCGTAAAAAGGAATTTGCAATCACCCCGGAATTCAGTGCTTCCCACAGTTTTTTTCAGCTGGAAGCAGCCTATCCAACCGCTTTTGTATCAGTCGTCTATTTACCGAAGGACGAAGAAATCTGGTTAGGGGCCACCCCCGAACTGCTGGTGGAAGTCACAGCGGAAAAGAAATTCCGGACCGTCGCGCTTGCCGGGACCCAGCCGGCTGTCAATGAGAAAGGCGACTTGCTGCCGCGGTTCCAGATCCGTTGGGGAGAAAAAGAAATTGAAGAACAGGCGCTGGTATCGCGCTATATTATTGAGTGTTTTAAGCGTATCCGGTTGAGAGAATACCTGGAAACAGGGCCCCGGTCGGCAAGGGCCGGTAATCTGTACCATTTGAAGAGCGATTTCGAGGTGGACATGCAGGCGGTTAATTTTATGGAATTGGGCTCAGTCATGCTGAAGCTCCTTCACCCCACTTCTGCTGTCTCCGGAATGCCGAAAGAGAAAGCAACCGCGCTGGTGAAACGATTGGAAGGCTTTGACAGATCGTATTACAGTGGTTTTTGGGGGCCGGTCAATGTCGGGGGAGAAATCAACCTGTATGTCAACCTAAGGACACTGCGGATCAGGGAAAATGTAGCCACTTTTTTTGCGGGCGCGGGGATTACCGCCAACTCTCACCCTAACAGTGAATGGGAGGAAACCGAGCTGAAATGTCAGACATTACTTAACATTATTAGCGGCGTGCCTGGTTAGTGCGATCAGGTTAAGCCCAGGAAAGCGCCGGACCGGAACCAGGGACGGCCATACTAGTTATCAATTTACCTAATTCCCTTATACTCAATAAGAAATAATGAACAAACAGGTTCTTGCCCTATGCGTGGGAGTTCTCATTGCTTCCTGTAGTGAAAAGAAAGATACTTTTCAAAGGACAGCTTCACCTCCCCCGGTAGTGGATGTAATGGTAGCAGAGAAACGTTCCATATCTGCTGATCTGGAATTGAACGGCTCCATTGTACCCAACGACTTTCTGGAACTGATGCCGGAAACCAATGGGCGTTTAGTGTATCTGAACGTCCCGGAAGGAAAGCAAGTCAGCAAAGGAACCGTAATTGCGCGTATCAACGATGCCGATTTGCAGGCGCAATTACGAAAATCAGCCGTACAGCTCGAAATGGCTGAATTATCCGAGCAGCGTCTCAAAAAATTACTGGAAGTAAATGGGGTCAACCAGGCTGATTATGACCTGGCGCTCAACCAGGTCAACAGCTTGAAAGCCGATCTGGAGATTACCCAGGCGCTGATCGACAAAACTGTTATCAAAGCCCCTTTTGACGGGGTGGTCGGCTTACGTCAGGTGAGTAACGGGGCCATTGTTACGACGGCTACCATCCTGGCCACCATACAGGCCACCAACCCGCTGAAAGTCGATTTCAATGTGCCGGAGGAATACATCGGGTACGTCAGGAAAGGAGCGACCGTGGATGTGCAGATTGATAAGGGCGACGGTCGCCTTGAAAAAGCACAGATTATAGCGACAGAGCCTCAGATTGATGTCACGTCGCGCAATGTTACCGTAAGGGGAATACTGGGAAACAGTAAGGCCAGCCCGGGTTCTTTTGCTAAAGTCTACCTGAAGCTGGGAGGCGAACACAACTCGATCATGGTCCCGACCAACAGTATCATTCCGGAGGCCAAAACCAAGAAAGTGGTAGTCGTAAAAAATGGACTGGCAACCCTGGTTTCAGTAGTAACAGGAGTCAGGCAGACGGATCTGGTGGAAATCACCAGCGGGTTGGCCGTGGGCGACACGGTCGTAGTGAGCGGCGTATTGTTTGCCCGTCCGGGAAGGCCGGTTCGTATCCGGAACGTGGCGTCGCTGCATCAGGTGCCTGAGGAATAGTACCGGAGAAGGTTGTCCTTTCAGACGGGACAATCGATGCACATGTTTTATTGATGAATTAATACATTCATAGTTTTCCTCATGAATATCTCAGAATTATCATTGAAGCGCCCGGTGCTGGCGATTGTAATGAACCTTGCCATTATCCTCTTTGGGGTGGTAGGGTATAGCTTTTTATCCCTGAGGGATTACCCGGCCATTGATCCGCCCATCGTCAACGTGCGGACCAGCTATATCGGGGCCAATGCCGATATCATTGAAAGCCAGATAACGGAACCGCTGGAGAAGGCGGTAAACGGGATCCCCGGCATTAAAAGCATTGCCTCCACCAGCCAGATCGGTTCCAGCAATATTACCATCGAATTTGACCTGGAAGTGCCGCTGGAAGAGGCCGCAAACGATGTCCGTGATAAGGTAAGCCAGGCGCAGCGAAATCTTCCGCAGGATATTGATGCACCTCCGGTCGTATCCAAAGCAGATGCGAACAGTGATTTTATCCTCCTGATGGCGATCCAAAGCCCGACCAAAGGGCTTATGGAATTGAGCGATTATGCGGAAAATGTATTGCAGCAGAAAATGCAAACCATCAACGGGGTCAGCTCCATCAACATATTCGGACAGAAGAAATATGCCATGCGGATTTGGCTGCAGCCGGATAAAATGAATGCCTACAATATCACCTTCAATGATATTAACCGGGTGCTGACTGCCGAAAATGTGGAAATGCCGGCCGGGAAAATCTATGGCGACAATACCGAGCTGACCATCCGGACAATGGGGCGCCTGACAACGGAGGATGATTTTAATAAGCTGATTGTACGGGAAGATGCATCTACCGGGATTGTCCGTCTGGAAAATGTGGCCCAGGTGGAGCTGGGGCCTGAGAATGAGGAGCAAGCCTGGAAGTACAATGGTATATATTCTGTAGGGCTGGCGGTAATCCCGTTGCCAGGGGCCAATTATGTGAAGATTTCCGATGAATTCTACAAGCGGATGAAGGAAATCGAAGAAACCAATAAATCCGATATCACGTTTGAAATATTGACTGACAATACCCAACTGGTACGGCAGAGTATAGAGGAAGTAGAAGAAACGCTGGTGATCGCCTTTATCCTGGTGGTGATGGTCATTCTGTTTTTCTTCCGGAATTTCCTGATTGCCGTACGCCCCCTCATCGATATCCCGATATCCCTGGTAGCCACGTTTTTCATTATGTACCTGATGGGCTTTTCCATCAATATCCTGACGTTACTGGGAATTATCCTGGCAACCGGTCTGGTGGTAGATGACGGTATTGTAGTGACCGAGAATATTTTCAGGAAGCTGGAGGAAGGGATGCCGATCAGAAAAGCGGCCCTGGAGGGGAGCAAGGAAATATTTTTTGCGGTAATTTCTACTTCGTTTACGCTCGCTGTCGTGTTTCTGCCGGTGATTTTCCTCGAAGGATTTGTCGGACGTCTTTTCCGGGAATTCGGGATCGTGGTGGCCTCTGCCGTGTTGATATCGGCTTTTGTGTCCCTGACCATTACGCCTGTGCTGAATGTATTCCTGCATCGTAAAAAATCCGGACACGGCTGGTTTTATGATAAAACGGAACCCTTTTTTGAGGGCATGGAATCGGGATATAAATACCTGCTGGAACGATTTATGAAGGTGCGGTGGGTGGCCTGGGTGATGATCGCCATTTGCGGGGCTATTATCGGGTTAACCTATACCAACCTGCAAAGTGAGCTGGCCCCGATGGAAGACCGCAATTCGATTCGCTTTAGCCTAACCGCGGCGGAAGGGACGAGCTATCTGGAGATGCAGGCCATTTCGGATGAATTGTCTGATTACCTGACGGATTCCATTCCGGAAAAATCATTTGTATATGCTTCGACCCCAAATTTCAGGGCCTCAGGGTCCAATGCGGGGATGGCGCGTGTCGGACTGGTGCCTGTCAATGAACGGGTGCGAAGCCAGAATGAGATTGTGATGGAATTGAATAAAAAACTGGGCGATTTCAACAATGCCCGGATTTTTGCCAATCAGGAACAAACCATCTCGGTCGGATTGGGTTCCAGGGGAAGCCTGCCGGTGCAATTCATCCTGCAAAATCTTGATTTTGAGAAATTATCGGAGGCCATCCCCCGCTTCCTGGAAGAGGCTGCGGACAATCCCACCTTCCAGAATGTGGATGTCAACCTGAAATTTAACAAGCCGGAATTGCACCTTACGATCGACCGGGTGAAGGCGCGGGATCTGGGGCTGTCGACGGCGGATATCGCTGCAACGATCCAGGCAGCCTTCAGCGGCAGACGGCTGGGGTATTTTATCATGAACGGAATGCAGTATCAGGTCATCGGACAAGTAGAGCATTCGGACCGGACCAAACCGGAAGATATTTCACGCCTGTATGTACGGAATAACCGGGAACAGAACATTCCGCTATCGTCGGTCGTGAAGATTGAAGAGGCCAGCGGCCCGCCGACATTGTACCGGTATAATCGCTATAAGAGCGCTACGATTTCCGCCTCGCTGGTCGAAGGGAAGACCATAGGGGACGGTGTGGCTGCCATGCGGGAGATTTCCGACAAGATCCTGGACGAAACGTTCCAGACTTCGCTCACAGGCCCATCCAGGGATTACGAAGAAAGCTCGTCCAATACCATGTTTGCATTCGGGTTGGCGCTGATGCTGATTTACCTGGTGCTGGCCGGCCAGTTCGAAAGTTTCCGGGATCCTTTCATTATTATGATTACGGTCCCGCTGGCGTTGGCCGGAGCGCTTCTTTCGCTGTATATCTTTGGCCATACCATTAATATTTTCTCGCAAATCGGGATGATCATGCTGATAGGGCTGGTGACAAAAAATGGTATATTGATCGTAGAGTTTGCCAACAAGAAGCGCGAACAGGGGCTGCCGATGATGAAAGCAGTGGTCGAAGCGGCGGTCCAGCGGATGCGTCCTATTTTAATGACAACACTGGCGACTGCCTTCGGTGCACTGCCGATTGCGCTCAGTTTCGGAGCGGCCGCTACCAGCCGGATACCACTCGGAATTGTCATTGTAGGCGGACTAACCTTCTCCCTCCTTCTGACGTTACTGGTGATTCCGGCAGTGTATACCTACATTTCAGGAAGGCACAAGGCCGATGAGGAGGAGGAAGATCGTACGACTGAAAAAGAAGTCCTTGAAGAGAGAATTGTTCTTTAATATAAAGTACCCCTTTGTTTGTATATATGGTTTTCCCGATTTTTAAAAGTAAGGCTTACTTGGTTTGGATCGCATTGCTGATGCCGTTCGGATCAAGGGCACAGGAGTCCCTGGAACTAACACTTGATGACGCTGTAGCCACAGCACTCCGTAACAGCTTAGAGATCCGGATCGCCAAAAACGAGGTGGAGGCGCGTACCTTGTTGAATCACTATGGAGTGGCAGGAGGACTGCCCACTGTTAATGCAACCATCTCTAACACGGAGCAGATCAATAATATCAGGCAGAAACTTCAGAATGGTACGAATATCGAACGGAACGGCGCCGCGGGAAATAACCTGTCGTCCGGTATTGCGGCCTCTATCGTGCTGTATAACGGGCAGCGGATTGTTTCGACTAAAAAGCGGCTGGAGTCCCTGCAGGAACAGGGGGAGGAGCTGTTGGTGTCCAATATTCAGAATACAGTTGCCGATGTGGCTACGGCCTACTATGACATCGTCCGGCAGCAAAGTTATATCGGGACCATTCACCAGTCTATTTTATCGTCAGAAAAACGATTGGAAATCCTGGAAGCCAGGCAAGCGGCGGGAATGGCTAACAATGCCGATATCTTTCAGGCGCAGATTGATATCAATACAGCGAACCAGCTGCTTCTGAGCCAGCAACTGGTAGTAGGCGTGGCCAAAACAGAATTGTTACGCCTGCTGACAATGGATCCGCAAACCGAAATCATCATCCGGGATACAATAGTGGTTGAAAACAACCTGGATATTGAGCAAATCCTGAGCAGGGCCGCCGCCAATACGGACATCAAAGCAGCCACCCAACAGATTCGGATCAATGAGCTGATCCAGAAAGAGGTAGCGGCTCAACGTTATCCGACCATCCGTCTGAATGCGGCCCTGAACTATAACCGGAATCAGAGCGCCGCCGGCTTTAACCTCCTCAACCAATCGTTCGGGCCGAATGCAGGGGTTTCGATTGCGGTCCCGATCTTCAACGGAAATGCTTTCAGACAACAGCAGCGTGCCGCAGGGACCGATATTAAAACGGCCCAGGTGCAGAAAGAGATCCTGGAACGGGACTACCGGGCCAATGTGTATAAAACCTATCAGGCCTACCAGAATGCACTGAAACAACTGGAGACAGAAAGTAAGAACTATAAATTGTCGGAAGAGCTGCTGAACCTCACGATGCAGCGTTTCGAGCTGATTCAGGCGACGATCATTGATGTCAGAGAGGCGCAGCGCAGCTTTGAAGACGCAGGTTACCGGTTGGTAAACCTGAATTACGCCGCAAAAGCTGCCGAAATCGAATTGAAAAGAATGTCGAACCAATTGGATTGAGTTAACGGGATATTGCTTAATTTGCCCTTGAACAGGTGTTCCTTTTTTTTCTGACTCTTTTGATTTTGCACTTATGCTCTTTATAGGGAAATACAATACGTTGACAATTAACCGGGTGACCAGTGTCGGACTTTACCTGAGAGATGCGGAGGAGGAAGAAGAGGTGTTATTGCCAAACAAGTATGTAATGGATGACATGAAGCTCGATGAGCAGATCCGTGTATTTGTCTATAACGATTCGGAAGACCGCCCGGTGGCGACCACACAACAGCCAAAACTGATCCGAAACGAGTTTGGTTACCTGGAAGTGAAGGATGTCTCTTCCAATGGGGCCTTCCTGGACTGGGGATTGGAAAAGGACCTGTTCGTACCCTTCAGAGAACAGCCCGTTCCCATGCGGGTCGGTCAGAAATACATTGTATACCTCTACCTTGACCGGCGGACAGACCGGTTGCTTGCTTCGGCTAAATGGAAAAAGCAGGTAGAAAATGAACGGCTGCTGGTGAAGGAGGGGGATGAGGTGGATATTCTTATTGCCGAGCGAACGGACTTAGGCTATAATGTAATTGTCAATAATTTTCATATTGGCCTGGTGTACTACAATGAAGTATTCCGGAAGCTGGGTATCGGCGATCAGCTGAAAGGGTATGTTAAAACGATCCGGGAGGAGAATAAGCTGGATATCAGCCTGGAAAAACCGGGATATGAGCGGGTTGAAGGCTATGCCGGCGACATCCTGGACCGCCTGAAGGCCAATGGCGGTTTTCTTGCCCTTTCCGACAAAAGTGAGCCGGAGCTAATCGTTCAGCAACTTGAAATGAGTAAAAAGAACTTCAAAAAGGCCATTGGCGGCCTCTACAAACAAGGATTAATCCAAATAGGGGAGGATGGGATCCGCCTGATATGATAGCGGAATAAACGCCTGTATACAATCTTCTTTTTCATCAGCCGCTATTTCTCTTCCGGTGAAACCTGTAATCTCACCGCCGCCGACAGGCAAAAAACGGAGGACCTGCTACCGTTTACTAAGTCGTATGGCAGATTTACTGGATACAGCTTTTATAAGACTTGTCAAGGGTGTAATTTTGGACAGTATACGTTTAATCTGTCAAAAAAAGAGTTATGAAAAAAGTATTCGTATGGGGTATTTGCCTGGGTATTTCCATGGCAGTTGGGTGCAAAAAAGATAAAGGCGGGCCGCTGAACCCCCTGGGTTGTGCTGATAATGCCAATAAAATGCTCGAAGCGGCCACCAGTTGGGGAGAGGATCCTACCTCCGTAGCTAAGTGTGAAGCCTATAAAAAGGAGGCAATCGCATTTATTAAAAGTTGTCCGACGTTCTACTCCGGAATTCAAAAGGAACAAATAGAAGAAATCAGCAATATGGTGTGTGAGTGACGGGGTATTGTTGCGGACTGTGTCTTCACTCCCATGGGCTGTGTCTTCACAGTCCGTTTATCGGCCGGTATCTAAAATGGTCTGTGGGACACAGACCATGGTTGTCACCACACCGCTAACGTTGCAGGTAATCCCGTAAAACGTACTGCAGAATCCCGCCGTTGCGGAAGTAATCGATTTCGATACCGGAGTCTAACCGCGCCTTGGCGCCGAAGGTGATGGCTTCTCCCGAAGCCCTGGTGGCGATCACCTGCAGGCGCTTGTGGGGCTGCAGGTCGTCCGAAATCCCGGTGATTGAAAAGGTTTCGCTGCCGTCAAGGCCAAGGCTGGCGGCGCTTTCCCCGAACGGGAATTCCAGCGGGAGTACGCCCATGCCAACGAGATTGCTCCGGTGTATCCGTTCGAAGCTCTCTGCTATCACGGCTTTTATACCCAGCAGGTAGGCCCCTTTTGCCGCCCAGTCGCGTGATGAACCGCTGCCGTACTCTTTTCCGGCCAAAACCACCAGCGGCGTATTGGTCGCCTTGTATTTCATTGCCGTATCGAAAACGGTCAGGGTTTCGCCGGTAGGGAAGTACGTACTGTACCCTCCCTCTGTCGAAGTAATCCTGTTTTTGATCCGTACGTTGGCAAACGTTCCGCGCAACATCACTTCATGGTTGCCCCTCCTGGAGCCATAGGAATTGAAATTCTTAGGATCAACTCCCTGAGAAATCAGGTATTTTCCTGCCGCAGACGAAGCATTGAAAGCTCCTGCGGGTGAAATATGATCTGTCGTGACCGAATCGCCCAGGTAAAGCAATACCCGGGCGTTGTGGATGTCCGTCAGGGCTTCAGGCTGAGGCTTCAGGTTTTCGAAAAAGGGCGCCTGACGAATATAGTCCGAATCGGGCTTCCATTCAAATTTCTGCCCGGAAGGGGCGTTTAACTCTTTCCAGTCTTTTTCACCGTCAAAGATCACGTTGTAGACGTCTTCAAAATCACTGGTCTTCAGGGATTGCCCGATAACTTCCCGGATTTCATCCTGTGTCGGCCAGATATCCCGGAGGTAAACCGGCTGGCCGTTGGGATCGTAATCCAGCGGATCGTTGATCAGGTCGGTGTCTACCCGTCCTACCAGGGAGTAGGCGACCACCAGCATGGGCGACATGAGGAAGTTCATTTTTACCTGCGGATGGACCCGGGCTTCAAAATTCCGGTTGCCGGAAAGCACGGAAGCTACCACCAGATCGCTTTTGCTCACCGCTTCTGCAATGTGCGGCGGAAGCGGACCGCTGTTACCGATGCAGGAAGTACACCCATACCCCACGGTATGAAAGCGAAGCGCTTCCAGGTCGTCCAGTAACCCCGAGCGTTTAAGGTACTGGGTTACGACCTTGGAGCCTGGCGCCAGGCTGGTTTTAACCCAGGGTTTGGAGCGCAAGCCCTTTTCAATTGCTTTCCGGGCTACAAGGCCGGCCCCCACCATCACGTCGGGATTGGAGGTATTGGTACAGCTCGTGATGGCAGCAATCACGATACTGCCATCGCTGATAAGGTATTCCTGGTTTTTGAATTTAATCCGCACCGAACGCAGGCTGTCCTGTTTGACAGATGCCTGCAAGTCTTCCTTAGGGGTATAGGCTTCGAAGCGAAGTTCCGACCCCGAGCCCCCTTCTTCGAGCCACGCCTGTTCCCTGCGGTCTTTCGGAAGGATATACTGGCGCTGGTGATCGGCATCGAGCAGGTTAGAGAACCGGGCGGCCAGGTCTTTCACCAAAATCTTATCCTGCGGCCGCTTCGGCCCCGCAACAGTCGGTTCCAGGGTACCCAGGTCCAGACTGACGACATCCGAGTAAACGATTTTATCTTCCCCGGTACGCCATAAAAGGTTGTGCTTGCAATACTCCTCCACCAGGGATACCTGCTCCGCCGACCGGTTCGTGCGCCGCATGTAATCCAGGGTCTGGTGATCAATCGGGAAATACGTGACCGTGCAGCCGAATTCCGGCGACATATTGGAGATGGTCGCACGGTCGGTTACGCTCAGGTGATCCAGCCCCTCTCCGAAGACCTCGACAAATTTTCCGACTACCCCGTAGTCCCGCAATAATTTGGTAATGGCCAGCACCATGTCGGTAGCGGTAGATCCCTGGGGGATTTTGCCGGTTAATTTCAACCCGATTACCTGCGGACAAGTGAAGTAAATGGGTTGTCCGAGCATAGCTGCTTCGGCCTCAATACCGCCCACTCCCCAGGCAATCACCCCGATGCCGTTGACCATGGGCGTGTGAGAGTCTGTTCCAACCAAGGTATCCGGGAATGCCCAGCCGTCCCGTTGGATCACACCTTTCGCGAGGTATTCCAGGTTAACCTGGTGGCAGATGCCCATGCCGGGAGGAACAACCGTAAAATTGTTCATTCCCTGCTGCCCCCATTTCAAGAGTTCATACCGTTCCGCATTCCGCTCATATTCCATTTCCACGTTTTTCTGATAGGAATAATCGGTGCCGTAGTAATCAACCTGAACGGAATGGTCGATCACGAGGTCTACCGGAATGGCCGGATTGATTTTATTGCCGTCCTTTCCCTGCCGTATAAATTCGTCACGCAGAGAGGCCATATCTACTACTGCCGGGACGCCTGTAAAATCCTGCATCAGCACCCTCGCCGGCTTGAAAGGAATGTCTTTATCGGTGCCTTGGGGATTCCAATACAGGAGTGTATCCCGGTGTTCCTCCGTTATTACAAAACCATCCTGGTTGCGCAGCACGTTTTCCAACAGAATCCGTATTGAAAAGGGCAACTTTTCCACGGGTTCCCCGGCGTCTGCCAAGGCTTTTAAGGAAGCTATCTGATCATTCATAAAGTCAGCGTTAAAAAATGGCTTGGTTTATGCAGCGATTATTTTTATTATTGATATACTCGTTAGTTCCGTCATGGTGCGTTAAGTTCCGTCACGCTGAATTAAGTTGCGTCATGGTGAGCCCGTCGAACCATCAGGCGGTTCGACGCGCGATGACACACGCCCTTTCTATCTCATAAAAACACCATTGCTGTCATAAACCAGAAACGTTAAAGAATTAATAATACTAAAAATAGCTCATTTTTAGCTGGTTTGCCATTCGGTTACTTATTTGGCCTCATTACAAATAATTTGCATGGCCGGATGTGTACTGCTCCGGCCATGCGCTTCTTCTTTCAGGGCAGCCTTTATTTTTTTTCGGGCAGGGCGAAGGCCAGGTACTGGTTCCCTTTTTTCCGTCCCAGCTTCGTTCCGCCGCATGCGATGACAATGAATTGCCTGCCGTTTACCATATAGGTAGCCGGGGTTGCAAAAGCAGACGCCGGCAGCTCCGTCTCCCACACTATTTTCCCCGTTTTCCGGTCAAATGCCCGGAAGGTTTCATCTTTGGTGGCGCCGATAAACAGTAAACCGTTCCGGGTTACCAGCGGGCCGCCGTAATTTTCGGTTCCGGTCGGCTGCCCGTCGGCTTGCTTATGACCGGTCTCTCCCAACGGAACACTCCACAGGTATTCGCCGGTGTTTAAATCAATGGCATTAAGCGTTCCCCACGGCGGACCAATGGCAGGCAGCCCGTTGCTGTCCAGGAATTTGTTGTAACCGGTACTTTTATACGGCAGTTGCTTTTTACGACTGCCGGATGGGCCTGTGGCTTCTGTTTTTTCTTCATGTAGCAAAAAGGCCAGAAGGGCCTGCTTTTCACCTGCGGAAAGGTGTGTAAAGCCGGGCATCATCCCCTTCCCGCTGCTGATTACCTGGCTGATATAGGCCCTGTCTTTCGTGTCTCCGATGGTGGTCAGGGAAGGATACCCGCTTTGTACATTTCCCGACCGGTCGGGTTGATGGCAGGAAGCACAGTTCAGGGTGTACAGCCGCTCACCGGGACTCAGGTGTTCAAGCAGCTTTTCCTGGGGGGTATCGACCATCGTCAGTATCCAGGGCATTTCATTGCTATTGACATATAAAATGCCTTCACCGGGAGCAGCCGCGGCGCCTCCCCATTCCGCGCCTCCGTCGAAACCGGGGAAGATAAGTGTGCCTTCCCTTGACGGCGGCGCGAATCTTCGCTTATCGATATCCTGAAAGACGGTGAGAAGGGAATCCCGGTCCGGGGCGAAGGGGCTGATATCCCCCGGGTGCAGTTCATGTCCCTGACGGGCAAACGGGCGTGGTTTAACCGGCAGCGGCTGTGTGGCGGCAATCCGCTCTCCCTCCAGCCCGGTAGTGGGCGCCGGCACTTCTTCGATCGGAAACAGCGGCTCGCCGGTGACCCGGTCGAATACAAACACATAGCCATGCTTCGTTACCTGAGCTACGGCATCAATGGTTTTACCCTGATGTTTTACCTGGATCAGGTTGGGCGGAGCAGGCAGATCCCGGTCCCACAGGTCGTGCCGGATGGTCTGGAAGTGCCACAGGCGTTTGCCTGTGCGGGCATCGAGTGCGAGCAGACAGTTGGCATAGAGATTGTTTCCCGGCCGGTTGGCCCCATAAAAATCGTAGGAGGGGGATCCGGTGGGTACAAACAGGATCCCTCTTTTGGTATCTACCGCCATTCCTGTCCAGTTGTTGACGGCGCCGGTTTCGGTATTCTTGTAGGCTTCTTCCGGGAATGAATCGTAATTTTCTTCTCCGGGATACGGAATGGTATGGAAAGTCCAGACATGCGTTCCGGTTTTAACATCAAATGCACGGATATCGCCGGGTGCGGCATCGGTATCCTCCGAAACCCGTACGGAGAGAAAAATGAGGTTTTCAAAGAGGGCAGGAGGGGTTGTGGCAATCACATATTTGGTTTGGGCAATTTCGGGCAGGCCGGTTCGGAGATCGAGCTTGCCCTGATCGGCGAAAGTGGTAACCGGTTGCCCGGTACGGGCATCCAATGCATACAGATGATGCCCGATTCCAATCAGCACCCGGCGGTCCTCTCCTTCCTGCCAGTACGTCACGCCGCGGCTTACATGCGACCATTTCTTCAGCGTATCGCCAAACGACCAAAGCTTTTCGCCCGTGGCAGCATTCAGGGCAAAAGCTTCCACTCCCGGAGTAATGCCGTACAGGATATCTTCGACAATGATCGGACTGGTTTGAATTTGCCCCGAATCCGGGGTGGAAAAGGTCCAGGCGATCTCCAGCTGGTTTACATTTTCCGGTGTGATTTGTGCGAGTTCCGAATAATGGTTCCGGTCGGGGCCTCCCAGGTACTCGGTCCATGACGTGTGGGAAGGTGTACTACATGATCCTAAAAGGGCCACGGCAAGTAAGCTGCCTGGCCCGGAAAAAGTAAAGAAACGATTCATACAGGGAAATAGATTAAATAGTCGATCCAGCATAGGAAAGCGGTAAAAACGACGTTTTCTACTGGTTCAGACACGGTTTATCTCCGTAAGATCCCTGTTTGGCTGCGATCCCACCCAAAAAAAGAACCTCCACCGGAATCCGGAAGAGGTCTTCAGCACTACTCATTGTTAACCAATATAAAATTCTTATACCTGCTGTGCGGCGCCGGTATCTTCGTGACTTTTGTCGCTTTCGCGGTTTTGACAATTTTCTTCGCTGCAAGTCCCGTAAAAAACAAGGGCCTGGTCCGTTATGTTGAATCCTAATATCTCCCCGACATTATCCTGAATGGCCTGCAGGCGGGGGTCACAAAATTCTTTAATCTGATTGCATTCGTTGCACACCAGGTGTCCGTGCTGGCGGAAACCCAGCGCTTTTTCGAACACGGCGCCATCGCCGTTGAAACGGTGCTTCTTTACCAGTCCGCACGCCACCAACATGTCGAGCGTATTGTACACCGTTGCCCGGCTCACGTGGAAATTATGGCTGAGCAAGGTATCGTAAAGTTCCTCAACATCGAAATGATCATTCCGGCTGTATATTTCCTCCAGGATAGTGAACCGCTCTGTTGTTTTACGAAGATTCCTTTTCTCCAGCTCAATCTCTAATATCTGTTTTACTTTCTCTAAACCGACCATCTTGATTCGCGCAAAATGTTAAATAATTCTTTCGCCAGCCTGCTGCACCGGTCTGTCTTGGTAACCGAACCCGCATCATCCGAAGCGGGCTGAAAGATCTATGCAAAGATATGCGTATTTAGACTTATTACAAATAAAATACTTGTTTTATTTCGCACCTGCTGCCTGCCGGGGTCGGAAAGGCAAGAAAGGAGAGGGGTGTCCTGTGCGGGTTCGGCATCGGCGCCAGTAGCGCTTCTGCAGGGTCCGGTAGGGCAAAAAAGGCTGTTTTGCGGCAGGAATATATCCGGGTATGTGTGGTTATCGGGCAGAATCCCTATTTTTGCCCATTCTTCCTGAACGCCTACTTGTACGAATGCTACGATTTCTTTTTTGCACCATTTTTCTGCTATCTTATCGGGCGCCGGGTCACGCCCAGGACCGTGTGCTCCCGATTCTTGCCTGGTACAGTATTCCGGACAGCGCAACGAGTGTGCAGCGCTACCAGGAATTAAAAGCGACGGGAATAAATCATTCATTTACCTTCCATAAAAGCGCGGATGCCGTGGCCCGTGCGCTGGATGCTGCCGCGAAGACCGGTGTAAAGCTGATTATCAGCTGTCCGGAGCTGGAGCGCAGGCCGGAGGAAACAGTCCGCCGGTTCAAAGAGCACCCTGCGCTGGCCGGGTACTTTCTGCGGGACGAGCCGGTAGTCGCCGACTTTGAAGGACTGGCGAAATGGGCCCGACGCATACAGGCGGTGGATACCGCCCATTTTTGTTACCTTAATTTACTGCCGACATATGCGAATCTGCAGGACATCAAGGCGGCCAGCTACCGTGAGTATGTCAGGCAGTATATCGAAACCGTACCGACACAGATTTTGTCCTACGACCATTATCCGGTAGTCGAACAAGACGGCCGTTATACACTACGTGCCGATTTCTATGAAAACCTGGAAATTTTTGCCGATGAAGCTCAAAAAGCCGGGAAGCCCTTCTGGGCATTTTCGCTGGCGGTAGCCCATACACCGTATCCGATTCCCGACCTGGCGCAAATGCGGTTGCAGCTATTCAGCAATCTGGCTTACGGCGCCCAGGGACTTCAATATTTTACCTATTGGACGCCCGGTAAAAATCCCAACTGGAATTTTCATCATGGTCCCATCGGACTGGATGGAAGAAGGACAGATGTTTACGATAAAGTGAAGGCGCTGAATGATGAAATACATGCGTATACCTCCGTTTTTCTGGGTGCAAAAGTGTTGCAGGTGCGGCATTTGGGCGAAAGCATTCCGAAACACACCACCCGATTAACAACCTTACCCGGTAAAGTGCTCCGATTGGAAATGAAGGGAGCTGACGGCGGACAAGCCGGAGCGGTACTATCGGAGCTTCAAAATAAAGGACATCGTTACCTGCTGATCCTTAACCGGGATTTTCAGCAACCGATGCAGCTGGAGCTGGCCCTGGCGCCGGGAGCAGAACGGATGCATAAAGACGGTCGTTCCGAGCCCGCATCCGCGTACTCAGAAACCCTGATGGTAGACCCCGGAGACGTCTTAATTTACCGGTTAGAATAACGCCACCCCTTACCCAAAAACCTAAAACCTAATTATGAGTTATGAGTTATGAGTTCCGATAGCTGATGACCTATTACCCAACACCTAAAACCTAATACCTAATACCTACCCCCCTATGAAATCAACCCGGTTATATTTAGTGCTGCTGTTGCTGGGCTCTTGCCGGGTGGGGACCGTAAAGGATCGGATTCCTTTTCAAAATCCGGTATTTGAGCCGATTCTGGCTGATCCTACCGTGGTGCGGGCGGAGGATGGATGGTTTTACGCCTATGGAACGCAGGATGATTGGGGAGACGGCCAGGGAAGCCGTTTAATACCCATTGTGAAATCGGCGGACCTGGTGCACTGGAAATATGTCGGAAATGCCTTTGAGACAAAACCGGCCTGGAAAGAAAAAGGAGGGATCTGGGCGCCCGATATTGTGAAAGTAAACAACCGCTATCACCTCTATTATGCATTTTCGGTCTGGGGCGATGCGAATCCGGGTATCGGGGTAGCGACCGCCGATCGTCCGGAAGGTCCTTTTACCGATTATGGGAAGGTATTTCTAAGTGACGAAGTGGATGTCCCCAATTCCATCGACCCGTTTTATTGGGAAGAAAATGGTAAGAAATACCTGTTTTGGGGGAGTTACGACAATACCGACAAACAGGGCACCTATGGGGTGGAATTGTCGGACGACGGGAAATCCGTACCGGATCTGACCCGGAAAATAAAGATTGCGGCCGGAGATTTCGAGGCGGTGGTCATCCACAAAAAAGGGAATTATTACTATTTTATCGGATCAAAGGAAAATTGCTGCGAAGGCGAAAACAGCAAGTATCATCTCCGGATGGGAAGGGCTGAAAGTTTGTTGGGGCCTTACCGGGATAAGGAAGGGAATGATTTGACAAACAGGAACACGGGAACGGTGATGCTGGAACCGGATTCGCTGTTTGCAGGACCGGGGCACAACTCCAGGATTATTACCGATGACAATCAGACCGACTGGGTGTTGTACCATGCCATTCTCAGGCATAATCCCCGGGTAAAAAGCGGCGCTAACCGACGGGTGCTGATGTTGGGAAAGGTGAACTGGGAAAATGGCTGGCCTGTGGTCGATAAAGGGAAGCCGGCGGCGTATTCTACAGAAAGCCCGGTGTGGAAGGTGACGCCGTAACCGGTAGCGTCGCCACTGATCGTTATTAACTATATTTAGTATACGTTGCAGGGTAAAAGCCCCGGGTTCTGAATACGGTTGCATCGTACCAACGACTAGGATAAACTGTCTGATTTTCCTTAAATTGCGGGGTAAAAGTGAATGAATAGCTGAAAATGCATTTGGTACGGATTAAATTCCTTTCCTGTCTCCTGGGAATGTTGGTATGTTGGAATAGCTATGGGAAGCCTCCGGAGCAACACGCGCTGCACCGGGCAGACTCTCTCTTTACGATCGGACAATACCGGCTGGCCCAGGAATTGTACCGGGCTCATTTTAATAGCCAACCGGCTTCCAATCCCAATTTATTATTGAAAATGGCCTTTATTGCCGAACGCAACGGGGCTTATACACACGCACTGTACTACCTGAGTTGTCTCGCAGAAATGGAGCCTTCTGTGATGCTGTATTCAAAAATGGAGGCAATAGCCGAACAGCACGGGCTTTCGGGATATGCCTTTAACGATTTCAACTACCTCATGCTTTTTTTCAGGAGCTACGGCGACTGGCTATACCTGTTTTTACTGGCCTTAATGACGTATGTGTTGTACGAGGTGGTCCGGAAGTACCGGTTGAAAGAACGCATCCGCACCCGGCATAAATTGGTCATTATTGCTTATCTGGCAGGGTTGCTGGTTGCGTTTAATATTGGCAGCAGTTACCAGGAAGGAATAGTGGCAGGCAACCCGGCTTTTGTCCGGGAAAAACCCTCTTCGGCCTCGGCTGTTGCCGGTACCATTGCACCGGGCAATAAAGTAGTGATCCTGAAAGCAACGGATCATTGGAAAATGGTTTGGTGGGATCAGAAACTGGTTTACCTGCGTTCGCACGATCTGATGATCATTTAGCCGAAAGCATACGATTACTTACTAAAAATAATGGCTTTTGATGCGGTGTAAAGACATGATGCTATCGGGGATAAAAAGCAACTACAAGGTTAAAAATTAAACAAAAGAAAGCGCTGACCGGGTAACAACCGGTTTTAAAGTAGTACAATGGCAAAAAGAATCAGGTACGAGAAAGTGACCGTTACGGATTTCGCATCCGAAGGAAAATGCATTTACAAATCAGAGACCGACGGGGTCATTTTCATTGAGGGGAATGTTGCCCCGGGAGATGTGGTAGACCTGGAAGTATTTCGTAAGAAGAAAAATTTCCAGGAGGCTTCGGTGGTTCATACCCATCATTATTCAGACAAGCGCGCCGAACCCTATTGCGATCATTTTCAAACTTGCGGCGGCTGTAAGTGGCAGCATATCCGGTACAGTGAGCAGCTGCAATTCAAGGAACAGCAGGTAAGGGACCATATGATCCGAATCGGGAAAATTAAGGATGCAAATGTGCTGTCCATCGTTCCATCCGGAAAAAAACTGTTTTACAGGAACAAGCTTGAGTTCACTTTTTCGAATGCCAGATGGCTTACAAATGAAGAAATTAGCTCAGATAATGTATATACGCGCAACGCCCTAGGTTTTCATGTACCAAAGCGATTCGATAAGGTATTCACTGTAGAGAAATGTCATTTGCAGCCCGACCCTTCCAATGCGATCCGGAATGGCCTGCATCAGTGGGCAGAGGGCAGGGGATTGGAGTACTACAATATCCGTGACAATAAAGGGATGCTGCGTAACCTGATTATTCGCACGGCGAATACCGGGGAGGTAATGGTGATTGTCCAGTTTGCCGAAGAACGGGATGAACTGATTGAAGAAGTGATGACTTTTCTGCAAGACCGGTTTCCTGAGATAACCTCACTCAATTATATCATTAATCAAAAGGGGAATGATTCTTATCAGGACCAACAGGTTGTTCATTTCTCCGGTGCTAAAGCTATCCGGGAAACAATGGAAGCGCTAACATTTTTAGTAGGACCCAAATCGTTCTATCAAACGAATTCTGACCAGGCATATCAGCTGTATCAGATCGCACGCGAATATGCGGGACTAAGCGGATCGGAGTTAGTGTACGACTTGTATACGGGCACAGGGACTATTGCTAACTTTATTGCTAAAAATGCTAAACAAGTAATCGGGGTTGAATATATTGAAGAGGCGGTAGCTGATGCCCGGATAAACGCTGACTTAAACGCCATTTCCAACACCATTTTCTTTGCAGGCGATATGAAGCAGCTGTTAACGGGTGATTTTCTGGAAGCAAATGGTTATCCGGAGGTAATTATAACTGATCCTCCCAGGGCTGGGATGGATCCTGCTGTGGTAGAGACCATCCTGAATGCCGGTCCGCAGCGGATTGTTTATGTGAGTTGTAATACGGCAACCCAGGCGCGGGACATACTTTTGTTATCCGGACAATACCGGGTCGAAAAGATTCAACCCGTGGATATGTTCCCGAATACACATCATGTAGAGAGTGTTGCACTGCTCACAAAGATATGATACAGGTCCATCACAATGGAGTTGTATCATATCAAAACAAAGAGCTGGTTGATAGTTTCCCGGTAAATTTATTTTGTAAATAGCTGTAATAGAGTGTGTTAATACCTGGGTGCTAATCTTTAACTTTAATAGAATAGTTAACTTATTTGAAGAATAGATGAGAAGAGGTTTTTCGGTATGCTTCACTCCATTCTGCGTCTTCATAGAGCATTCTGCTGACGCATAAAAATGGAACACAGAGCTGCACGAAGGAAATGCACAGAGGGCACAGAGAAATGCATCAGACGCCCGGTTTTCGCTACGTGCAGGGTCTTCTCAAGGCATGCTGCGCGTGTACTGGCTTGACGCGTAAAAATGGAACACTGAGTTGCACGGAGGAAGTACACAGAGGGAAAACACAGAGAAGTGCGTTAGACGCCAAGTTTTCACCATGTGCAGGGTCTTCTCAAGGCATTCTGCGCGTGTAGCAATAATGTTATCCCTGGTTTTCCGTTTGATCGATACATGGAGGGCAAAGTTGTAACAACGAGTGTTTAGTATTTTACTAAACAGTAAAGAGAATGAAAGGAAAGCAAGTACATTTCCGGACCAAAAATCTCAACTTATTTTTCTCTGTGTTTTCTCCGTGTTTTTCACTCTGTGTACCTCCGTGTTACTTTTTTTCACCCGATGCGCGGAAATAAAGTGAGCAGCTTTCCGTTCCCGAAGAAGCTTTTTCCAAGAATAGAAAAATACTAAAAACAGCCCATTCCGATCAGAATGGCGGATCCGCGTTAGGAGCTTGCGGATTGAAATCTTCGAAATTGTTGGCGCGGCTTTTAAAGGTATTGGTTGCGGTTTGTTGCTCAAAGGAGCTGATGGCATCCATAGGAGGCAAGCCGCGTTCACCGGGAACCGGCTCGTAAAAACTGTCCAGATCTGTAAATTTGGTATATTTTCCGATAAAACGCAGCTGAATCGTATCCAGGGAGCCTGCACGGTTTTTGGCCACGATCACCTCACCGATTCCTGCCACGGAATTTCCGGCTTCGTCCTGGGTAATGCCATAGTATTCCGGGCGGTAGAGAAAGAGGACCATGTCGGCATCCTGCTCAATTGAACCCGATTCCCGTAAATCCGAAAGCTGCGGTTTTTTTTCTCCTCCACGGGTTTCCACGGCGCGGCTAAGCTGTGACAGCGCAATCACCGGCACGTCGAGCTCCTTGGCCAGGTTTTTCAGAGAGCGGGAGATCATCGCAATTTCCTGTTCCCGGTTGCCGCCCCCTTTACCGGCCGAATCGGCAGTCATTAACTGCAGGTAGTCAATCACTACCATTTTAATATCATGCTGCGCCTTCAACCGCCGGCATTTGGCCCGCAATTCCAATACAGAAAGCGCCGGTGTGTCATCGATAAAAATAGGGGCATTTGCCAACTTATTGATACGCGAATGGAGTTGTTGCCATTCATGCGGCATCAAAGTGCCTTTTCTGATCTTTTCACTGTCAATTTCGGCTTCCGCCGAAATCAGGCGGTTGACGAGCTGCACCGCCGACATTTCCAGGGAAAAAATAGCGACCGGCATGTTAAAATCCACCGCGGCATTGCGCAGGGAGGAGACGACAAAGGCGGTTTTCCCCATCCCCGGGCGGGCGGCCAGGATCATTAATTCGGTAGGCTGCCACCCGGAAGTGAGCCGGTCGAGCGCGCTGAATCCGGAGGGAACCCCTGTGAGACCGTCTTTCTGGTTCTTCTTAATTTCCAGCTCACTGATGGCCTGGTTCATTAAGGAACGCATATCCACATAATTCTTCCGGATATTGGACTCGGAAACGCGGAACAAAGCCTGTTCGGTTCGGTCGAGCAACTGAAAGACATCCGTGGTGTCTTCAAAAGCATCCCGTAAAATCTCGGAAGAAACAGAGATCAGTTCCCTTTTAATAGAAGCTTCAGAAATAATCCGGGCGTGGGCCTCAATGTTGGCAGCTGAATTGACTTTTGCGGTCAGGTCTGTGATGTACCCCGGACCACCGGCAAGAAGCAGGTCGCCGGAGGCTCTGAGCTGCGATGTAACTGTAAGAAGATCAATCGGTTGCGATTCGGAGAAAAGATTAACAATCGCGTTGTATATTTTCTGGTGTGCCTCTTTATAGAAACTTTCAGGTTTCAGAATATCGGCTACAACCGAAAGCGCATCTTTCTCAAGCATCAATGCACCCAAAACGGCTTCCTCCAGGTCCAGCGCCTGCGGAGGCAGCTTACCCAATGATAAATCCGTCCCCGCAAAGCGGGAAGCAGTGTTTCCGCGCTTAGTAAACGGGGGATTGGGTGAGGTGGCCTTATTGTTCTCCATATCAATACAATATTAACGATATAAGAGGAGATGCAAAACAGTTACGATTGACTTTATTTTCCGGTACTGGTTACGAGGTTGATTCTGAGAATCTTGAGGGGCAATTAAAAGAATACCCTCCGGCGCTGTACAATTCATCCGAAATTAATCACTAAATTTTAGCCGCAATTAATATTCATTTTAAAGCCGTTCAAATTTGTTGGAAAAAATAGTATCACTTGAAGAAATCCCACTGGTCGACTTTCTGGGTGTCCATAATGCCAATATTCGCCAACTGGCTGCTGCTTTTCCCAAAAGCAAGCTGATATCGCGGGGAAATGAAATACGGATTCAGGGCGCTGAACCGGAAATCAGTCACATTTCCGATGTGCTGGAGTCGTTACTTGCCCATTTTCAAAAATATGGACGGATCACACCCGAACAAATCACCAACTATGTAGGCGGCGGCGATGGCGGGGGTGACCGCGACCTTGTATTTGATGACGACGTGATCCTGATCGGTAATAAAGGAGTGGTGGTAAAGGCCAAAACCGCCAATCAGAAGAAAATGGTGGAGGCAGCAGCCCGGCATGATCTGGTATTTGCGACGGGTCCGGCGGGAACAGGGAAAACCTATACAGCTGTAGCAATTGCCGTCAAAGCCTTGCGAAACAAGGAAGTTAAAAAGCTCATCATTACACGTCCGGCGGTAGAAGCAGGGGAGAACCTTGGCTTTTTACCGGGAGATCTGAAGGAGAAAATTGATCCTTACCTGCGGCCGATCTACGACGCGCTGGACGATATGATCCCTCCAGACAAGCTCAAACTCTACCAGGAAAACAGAACCGTTGAAATCGCCCCCCTGGCATACATGAGAGGGCGGACGCTCAACAACGCCTTTATTTTGCTGGACGAAGCCCAGAATACGACTTCCACGCAAATGAAAATGTTCCTGACCCGCATGGGCCCCAATTCCAAGGCCATTATTACAGGGGATAAGTCGCAGGTGGACTTGCCGAAGAACCAGCGGTCAGGGCTTATTGATTCCCTGTCTATCCTGGAAAACGTGAAAGGGATCGGCTTTGTCGAACTGGACGGATCGGATGTGGTCCGGCATAAACTTGTAAAAGACATCCTGGCAGCCTATGAAAAGGTGGATTCCTGAGGGGAAAAGAGGGGTTATAAGGATCGGATTAGTAGCCCTGTTGTTTGGTAGTATGGCAGGCAGTTTTGCCCATCTGCAAGCGCAGACGCCGGATTCGTTGCTGAAACGCTGTGCCACCATGGACCAACTGGATCGCGAAGCGAATCCTCGTGTGTATGATTCTTTTTTAAGAACCCAACAGGTCATTACCGAACAGGCGAGGCTTCGCAAGCATGCCCGCGTCGGGGAGACGGAGAGCGTGCGCATCCCGGTGGTCGTCCATATCATTCATAACCGGACGGATGGCGCCATTGGCGGATCAGGAAACCCGAACATCACGAAGGAACAAGTGGAAAGTCAGCTGCGGATTTTAAATGAAGACTACCGCAGACTTCCGGGGACCCCGGGCGAAAATTCCCACCCGGCCGGCGTTGATACGCAGATCGAATTTTTCTTGGCCGAACTCGATCCCGAAGGAGGCCTGACCGACGGCATCACGCGAAACCTGTATACGCAGAAAAGCAGCTTCAGCACCAGTACGGACCGGGGGCTGCTGGCGCAAATAAAATCCTGGCCTACAGACGCTTATCTGAATATTTGGGTATGTACGCTCACAGCCAATTACCTGGGTTATGCCCAGTTTCCGTCGGTTGCCGGAATACCCGGGCTGGATGATTCACAGGCAGGGGCGGCCGTTACTGACGGGGTCATTATTGACTACCGGTATTTCGGTGATACCGGAGCAGTAACCGGGAACCTGTATAACCGGGGAAGAACTACCACCCATGAAGTCGGACATTGGCTCGGGCTGCTGCATATATGGGGGGATGCCCGGTGCGGGGACGATTATTGTGACGACACCCCCTGGGCGGAACGCTCTAATGAAACCGGGAGCTGCGATGATATGTTTTCCAACTGCAAAGGAGCGGTGACCCAAAACATGATTGAGAATTATATGGACTACTCGCCCGACCGGTGCATGAATATTTTCACACAGGACCAGATGCAGCGAATGCATACGGTGCTGGGAATCAGCCCCAGAAGGGTGCTGCTCGTGGAAAATTCAAAGCGGGCAAGGCTGGAGGAAACTCCCCGTTTGCAGGTGAGTATCTATCCAAACCCTGTTCAGGATCAGCGATTAACGGCAGATGTCCAGTTTACAGGGTTTGACGATATTTCTGTTGCCATCCTCGACGTACAGGGCAGGGTCCGGGATACCACGTACTATGAAAAGACCTGGAGCCGGCGTATCACCCGGGAGATCGCAGGATTGACCAGGGGAATCTATTTTTTACAAATAAATACTGGTTCTAACGAAAAGGTTATCAGGCGTTTTGTTGTAAATTAACAACATGTTTGAACCGTTTCCTTTTGTACGCTATACTTTTACATTAGTGGCCGGTATTCTGATAGGGCACCAGCTGCCCCTTCTTTCCAATGGCTACTGGTGGTTGGGGGGCGGGGTGCTGATCCTGTTAGGCGGGATCGGGGCACTGCTGACCCATGCCCGGAAAAAAACAGTAAAAGCCCTGCTTAGCTGCTCCATTCTCCTGCTTGGGGTACTTTCCTGTCACCTGGCGAAAAAACAGTTTTCAGACCGGTTACATGCATTGGATTACCCTTATACGTCGTACCAGGTACAGGTAGAATCCTTACCGGAAAAAAGAGGAAAAAGTATCCGTTTTGAGGCTTCGGTCCAACGACTTTACGGCGAAGGCCAGTGGCGGACCGTCCGTTCCAGGGCCTTGTTGTACCTTCCCGTTCAAGCTGAAGCCGTACCGAAATCCGGGGACATCCTGCTGGTTAAAGGAATTTTGCTAAGACCGCCGCAATCGATTGTGCCGTTGGAATTCGACTACTCGGATTACCTGGAAAAAAAAGGAATTCCCTGGATAGGGTATATACGCAGTGGCAATTTTCAGATAGTTCCCGGTCCGGTGCGGTCGTTTCAACCGTCCCGGTGGCCGTTCCGTGTATCGGATTGGGCGGATGGGGTGTTCCGCAAGGCAATACCTGACGATGATGCTTACGGACTCATTAAAGCAATGCTGCTGGGCAGGAGAGACGATATACGCTCGGAACTGAACGATGCCTTCATCAGCTCGGGTGCGGTGCATGTCCTGTCTGTTTCGGGCCTGCATGTAGGGATCTTCTTTATTTTCCTTACCTGGATGCTGGGGTTCCTTCGTAAACATCGCGCCGGGAAATATATCTACCTTGTTTTACTGGTCTTTGCAATGGGATTTTATTCCCTCATGACTGGTTTGCCCCCTTCAGTACAACGGGCGGCGATTATGTCGCTGGTGTGGGTAATCGCGGATACGTTCAGCCGCCGGCACCAGCCGCTGAATACACTCTGTATCGCGGCCTTTCTCATCTTACTGGCGGATCCCTATGTGCTATGGGATGTCGGTTTCCAATTGTCGTTCCTGGCCATGCTGGGCATTTTTCTTTTTACAGAACCGATAGCGCTGCTGTATACACCTGAAACTCGCCTGGTAAGGCACTTATGGCAAGTAACGGCTATGTCCCTGGCCGCCCAATTAATGACATTTCCGGTAAGCATTTATTATTTTCACCAGTTTCCCACTTATTTTTTGTTCACCAATCTGCTGGTAATTGACATTGCCACCATTTTACTGCCTGCGGCGTTTACATTGCTGTTACTGGGTATGTTTCAATGGGAGTTCCTAGCGGGATTGGCCGGTAAAATCGTCAATTTCCTTTCTATCCTCACCAATGAAATTGTCCAATTACCCTCAAAACTCCCCGGTTACCTGATCGAAAACCGTTACCTTGACGGTTTTCAAACTGCTTTGCTCCTTTTAATACTTCTTTCCGCGTGGGGAATTATCAGGTACCGCAACCGGCGGGCCGTAAGCGGAGTCTTCCTGTTTGCTGTACTATTTGCAGGCTATTCAAGCTGCAGCGATTGGCTGCTGCTCAGTAAGCCGGTACTTTCCAGCTATCACCTTCGAGGTGAAAAAATACACTTGCTTAAAGTAAAGAACAAGGTGTATATTATTACAAATGAAAGCATTAAATCAGATACGCTCCTGTATGAACGTCATCTGAAAAATTATATTTCCTCTCTGGGGAGCGACACATTATGGGTAGCAAACACGCTTGCAGCTGAACAGGATTAATCAGAGTTGCGGGCTGTATGGAGCTCTTCCATGATAAGCTGGTTCCAGGCCGTTTGCTCAACGGCATTGAGACCGTGTCTCGTCTCCTGGTCATATTGTTCCTGGAGACGGTTCATTTCCCGGAATGCTTCCAGAAACTGGTACTGGATTTCGCTATCATGGTCTTCAACGGTCAGAGGCATGTCCCGGAGGCGGTTTTTGAACCGTTGGGCAATCACGTTGGCGATATCAAAATGAAGCTGTTCATGACCCAGCACGTATTCATTCCTGGACTGTACCGCCATCCACGACATGCTTTTAACCATGTACACTTTCATTTTGATTTCCACTTCGAGGTAATCTTCTTTCACTTTGGAATTTCCTTCATACGCAATACTGGTAAACACCATCGCCGCATAACGGCCGGGCCGAGGGGCTGCCTGGAAGTCCGCATACGTTAACTTCCGGCCGGGCCGGTAAAACACCGTATCCGCCTTATCGGGGTAATCGACATCCGTAAAAACCAGGCGCACGGTCCTGATCAGTAACGGGTTTCTACCGATATTGGCCCCCATCCATTTATCAAAATGCTGAAGCGCATCGGTCACCATTTTCCGGAGGACCGGCTCCGGGTTATAGGCTGTTTCGGGGCGCGTATACTCACTTTTGGCTTTGAACGTAGTGAGTTTTATCTCATTTTCTCCCCGTCTCCAGGAAAGATCCACCGTAATAGCGGCTTCGCCCTTAATACGCCCTGGCGACTGTCTTTTTTCCTGAACAGAAAGCGTATTGATCGTCAGGATAATCGGAAACAGTGCAGTTTCTTTACGGGGGAGCGAACGTTTCCAAAACTCATATAACTGACTTTCCAGCGAGGCATTCAGTTCCAGGCTGGCCCGTTGTGTCTGCTGGATAATGGTACCCAGGTGCCCGCCTTTCACCGGGCGGTTGTCGAGCACATCCAGCAGGTAATAGTGTTTGGAAGAACTCAACGGAACACGGTCGGCGCCGAAAGAAACCTTCACAATGCCTGATTGGGCGTACAACAGGAAATTGCCGCAGACCAGGCACAAAATGAGCCCCCATTTTTTCGGGCAATTACTCCCTAACCGTTGAATCCAATTCATGCTTTGCCTAATTTGCGCCGTTGAAAGAACGAAAATACAATTTTTAAATACATTCCCATGGACAAAGTCCTCCAAAATGCCAAACCTGACTTCGATACGATTTTTATGGAGCTGGCCGAAAACCTCGCCAAACGCTCTCACTGTATCAAGGCTCAGGTGGGTGCGGTGTTGACCAAAGATACGCGTATTATATCAATCGGTTATAACGGACCGCCTGCCGGCACGCATAACTGCGACGAGGAGTTTCCTGAACAAGGCTGCCCGCGCGATTCCAAAGGGAGCTGCTCACTGGCCCTCCATGCAGAACAAAATGCAATCCTCTATGCGGTAAAAAACGGTTCCAATATTGAGGGCTCTACCCTGTACGTTACCCTGGCGCCTTGTATTTCCTGTGCCCGGGTCATCTTCACGATGAAAATTGCCCGCGTCCTCTACCGGCATAGTTATGCCGCTTACAAGGGGATCGGAGTAGAAGAGGGGGTCGCCTTCCTCCAAAAATTCGGAGTAACAGTAGAACAGTATTAATGTTGCGATCATTCTAAAGGGTCGTGGTTCGACCGCAGCGGCGGACCACGACCCTACGATCGATCCGTCGAAGGGGCATCTTGTATAACGAAGAAGGCCGACCCGTTTACCGGGCCGGCCTTCTTATCGTTTACCGTAGGGGATTCTTATTTCACTCCCTGATAGATGATGGTACCATCACTGTTAACGGTTGCTTTGTAAGAAGTTTTCTTCACGCCTTCTTCTGCACAATCGTTACCGTAAGAAGTGGTTTCGATGTCGATCGTTACGTTCTTCGCCCACTTCGGTGCTTTCACTTTCGCAAGCACGTCTTCGATGGTTTTGAACTCGTTGCAATCTTTCACTTCTTCCTGATGCAGGATGATCTTCCGGTTGCGTGTTACCTGAGACTCAACAGGGCAGATACAATCTGCGCAATTTTCGCTCTTCGCCCACTTCTTGATAGTAGAGGTCACACGGCGTATAGAAGAGATTTCGATTTTCTTGGTACACACGCAGATTTTCTCAACGATTCTGACAGTATCCGCTTTCAACGCAGCAAATCCGCTGGCAGCAACCTGGCTTACGCAGGAAGCACAGGCAGATGACTGATGGCTTTGAACGGTTACATAATACTGACCGTCAACCGGGCATCCGTTGGTGGTGAGGTGGCTGGTCGGGAATGTCAGCTCGGTGTCTTTCTGACAAATTGCTTCCGCGATAATTTTGTCTTCTCCGTTGGCCAGGTGGTGAATCCGTGCCGTGAAAGTCTGGTTCAGGCTGTCAGCCAGTTCAGGTGACAGGGAAGATGTCCAGGAAGCCACAATCGGCTCGCAGCTTGTATCTCTTCCGTTAAAGTATTTACCCACGATGGAGGAATTGCCGCTTGTAAGGGACAGTGTAGGTACGATACAGGTAAGTCCTGCGGTAGGATCTTTCTTAACGGGTACATCGTATTCAAATGATTTGCGAACCGCCAGTCCGAGGTTAAAGCCACCGTGAGAGCGGTCGAAACGCCACAAACGGCCATCGTTCGGCATGTCATAATTGACTTTGGTGCGGTAACCCTGCGCCTGCAGACCCAATGCCCAGGTCGGATTCTTCAACGGGAAGAAAACACCTACCGCAGCCAGCAGACCGGCATGATAACGCTTATAATTAGGGGCTACAACGTACACACTGATCGGGTCAACTTCTCCCCAGGGAGTCAGTTTCGATTGATCTACTACGCTGATAGCGGCAGGAGTTGTCCGGAAGATACCTCCTTTTACACTCGCTTCCAGGAAAGGGCTTCTCTTGTTTTTGGTAAAGGCATATGTAATTACCGGACCGGCTACCAGGTAAAAGTCTTCAGAGGTACTTTTATTGATTGCCACGTCTCTCCGGGTCAGCTGCCGGGCTGCTAATTCGTCATCAATCCACTTGTCATATCCGGGGCGTACGAAAAAGTGCTGTACCCCGAAAGTGGCGCCTACGCCAAACTTAAGCTGCGCGCTGTCGCGTTTGGTGAAAAAATAGTCACCATTGATTGCCCCGTTAATACCAATACCATTAAAAAGGGTCTTATCGCGTGCTTCGCTCAGGGGAAACGTATTCTTCCAACTGCCGCAATAGGCGATACCGGGTCCTAAATAGCCACCGATCCGCCACGGACTGATTTTATGCTGTATCCCAACTGTGTCGCAGCCGCCTCCTGGAGAATCACAGGCTTCCTGCGAAAAAGCGGTTTGTACTGATGAAAGAACCAGCAGAGAGCCTACTAATCCTCTTGTAAACGATTTTAACATAGTATATGCCTGGTTAGAGATTTGAGTTTTGTTTTGATGCAATAAAGTAAATAGCTATTAATATAATTCAATAAAAAAACTGCGCCTTAATGATGTACACCACCTGTTCCGTGGACATGGCCGTGATCTAATTCCGAGGTTGTGGCTTCCCGGACTTCAATTACTTTTCCGGAAAAATGCATTTCTTTCCCTGCTAACGGATGATTGAAGTCCAATATAACAGTTTCTTCCTGAATATCGATCACCTGTCCGGAAAGATTATGACCATCCTCATTCGTCATGTGGATAATATTACCCAAAACCAGCAATTCCTCTGTATTTACTCCTTCTTCCTCGAACATATTTTTGGGAAGTGTTACAACGGCGTCGGGATCGACTTCCCCGTACCCTTTTTCGGCCTGGAGAGTAAACTCAAACTGATCTCCCGCCACTAATCCTGTCAGCTCCTCTTCGAACTGCTCGGGAAGTCCGCTGTGCCCCATGATAAAGTACATGGGATCCTTTTCATCCACTACTTCTACTACATCAAATTCACCTTCCTGATCCGGTAAACTCAACTCATAAGTCACCGCTACTACTTTATTGGGATTTACTTTCATGGCCTAATACGATTGATGTTAAACTGAATATGATTTTTTGCATATGCAGCAATATCGTTGTACTTATTGAATTGCAATATTACACATATTTTTTTTTTACAACCAGTTTTCTATAAATTTATCCCGGATTCTTCATTTTTTTCAATTATTATATAAAATCCCATTCCAAATCCAATGAATTTTCTGGCACATCTGGCCCTTTCCGGAGACAATGCGGAGGTGATAATGGGAAATTTTGCCGGTGATTATGTCAAAGGTAGACTGGATTTATCAAAAGACGCAAATTGGACAAAAGATTACCTGACCGGTCTCAAACTCCATCGTTTCATCGATCATTTCACCGATACCGACGCCACTGTTCTGACCTTGATGAAACGGCTCCGGGTCCGGTACAGCCGGTCGGCCCCGATCGCGGTGGATCTTTTTTTCGACCATTTCCTCGCATTGGATTTTGAGAAGTATCATCCCGATTCACTGGGGCATTTTGTGGAATTTATACATCATATCATTGAGGATCACCCTTTTTTGGTCCCTCCCAAAATGACCCTCTTTGCAAAAGCAATGATTGAAAACAATTGGCTGCTGCACTACCGGGAATTGCCGGCTATTCAAAAGACGATAACCAATATGGGGGTGCGCCACCCGTTTTTGAAAAACCTGGAGGGCGCAACGGCAGATTTATCCGAAAACTTTGATGCGTATCAGTCTTATTTTTCGGAATTTTACCCCCGCCTGCAGCTGGCTTGTGCCGGATTCCTGCTCCGCTGCAGTGAATCGGATAGGGTAGGAGGCCCCTCCGAAAGGATAACTACCTGAAAATCAATCATTCATTTCCATTATGCCCCATACACCTCAGGAAATTCTTAAAGCAATACGAGCCGACCAATTCAGACCGGTCTATTTTATCCATGGAGAGGAGCCTTACCTGATCGACCTGATCGCAGAAGAGCTGGAAAAAAGGGTGATTCCGCCTGCCCAGAAGGATTTCTGCAGTTTTGTATTGTACGGGAACCAGGAAACCAATGTGGGGATGGTCCTCCAGCGGGCAAAAAGCTTCCCGTTTATGGCCGACCGGCAACTTGTGGTGGTAAAAGAGGCCCAGAAACTGGATGGGATCGGGAAGGAAGACAGCCAGGCGGCGCTCGAACATTATGCGCTTAACCCATCGCCTGCAACGGTGCTGGTGGTCTGCTACCAGGGAAATGCGGATGAACGGAAAAAGTTTGTGAAAGCTTTTGACAAACACGGAGCCCTGGTCAAAACAAAAAAGCTCTATGAGAATCAGCTTCCGGACTGGGTAATCGACTACTGCCACGGCCGCAAGGTGAAAATCAGTCCCAAGGCTGCCCAAATGTTGGTGGCCAATATTGGAAATGACCTCAAGCGGTTGGCCAACGAAATTGATAAGCTCCTGGTAAACCAGTCGGGACAGGCGGCAATCGATGCCGAATCGGTAGAACGGTATATTGGTATCAGCAAGGACTACAATGTTTTCGAGCTGCAAAAGGCTTTGGGACAGAAGGATGTTCTGAAAGCAAACCGTATTGTCCTGCATTTTGCTGCCAATCCCAAAGACAACCCGCTGATCCCGGTCTTAATTATCCTGTACAATTTCTTTTCCAAGCTGCTTATTGTGCACGAGACGCCGGACAAATCGGATAAAGGATTAGCGGCTGCCTTGGGAGTGAATCCGTTCTTTGCTAAGGACTATGCTACCGCTGCGCGCCACTACCCGCTTGCCAAGGTCGTTCCCGTTATTCATTATCTCCGTGAGGCCGACTCCCGGATAAAAGGTGTGGAAGGAGGGACCGTGGCCGAGGGAGAGATCTTGAAGGAACTGGTGTTCAAGATTTTGCATTAGTCGTCGCCGGGCGGTTGGAAGGCTGACCTGTCGAAATGGGTGAGAAATGCTTGAATCATCCGGAATTGAT
>JBEBSD010000060.1:0-38968 GCA_040394475.1 Telluribacter humicola
AGTTTCACAGAGGGTGTTTTAACACGGAGTTTCACAGAGGGTGTTTTAACACGGACGTACACAGAGGGTTTTAACACGGAGTTTCACAGAGGGTGTTTTAACACGGAGTTTCACAGAGGGTGTTTTAACACGGAGTTTCACAGAGGGTGTTTTAACACGGAGTTTCACAGAGGGTTTTAACACGGAGTTTCACAGAGGATGTTTTGACACGGAGTTTCACAGGGGGTATTTTAACACGGAGGTTTCACGAAGGTGTGCTTTAACATAGGAGGTTACACGGAGCTTTATATAAGTTGCCTAAATCTCTGTACCTCAGTGTAGCTCCGTGTTGCTTTTCCATCTGTCACCAAAAAATAGTACCTTCGTGAAGCACTCCCTCGTGAAAACATCAGGTTTGGAGGCGTTACCCAATTGTACCCTTCTCATCACCCAATTTACCTAACACCTAACACCTAAAACCTAATACCTATCAACCAACCCATGAAAATACTGATTGCTCCCGACAAATTCAGAGGGTCGCTGGAAGCCTGGGAAGTATGTGAAGCGGCCCGGAAAGGAGTTTTGGAAGCATGTCCGGAGGCTGAAGTAGTGGTTATTCCGCTTGCTGATGGGGGTGAGGGAACTGCCAGGATACTTACCCGACAGGCCCAGGGGACGTTTGTCGAGGTGGTCGTGCAGGATCCGTTAGGCCGCGACAGCACCTGCCGGTACGGTATTTCCGGAGACGGGACGGTGGCCTTTATTGAAATGGCGGCCGCTTCCGGGTTGCAGCTGTTAGCGGAAGACGAAAGAAATCCGTTGCGTACCACCAGTTTTGGAACCGGACAGCTGCTTTTACATGCTCTGGAGTCAGGGGTACATACCATTATCCTGGGTATCGGCGGGAGCGCTACCACCGACGGCGGGATGGGGATCGCGGCGGCTTTGGGATACCGCTTCCTGGACCGGAACGGCTGTGAACTCGCTCCAACCGGGGGAAATCTTTCGCAGGTAATGACCATTGATCCGCAGGGGAAGCATCCGCAATTGGGGAAAACGCGTATTCTGGTGGCCTGTGATGTGACTAACCCGCTGTACGGCCCCCATGGGGCCGCTTACGTGTACGGCCCTCAAAAAGGGGCGAATGACGAGGAGGTCTGCATGCTGGACGACGGATTGCGCCATTTTGCGGAAATAGCGACCGCCGCTTTCGGCTACGATGTCAGTGATCAGCCGGGAGCCGGGGCCGCGGGTGGAGTCGGGGCCGGCGCGCTTTGGTTTCTGAGGGCAGCGTTGCGCGAGGGTGTCCGGATTGTGATGGAACAGACCGGTTTGAACGGGCTGGTGGGGGAGATGGACCTGGTGATCACCGGAGAAGGAAAAGTAGACGAACAAACGCTCCAGGGGAAAGTGGTAAAAGGCCTGGCCGGGTTGTGCCTGGAGGCCAATGTGCCGCTGACCGTTGTATGCGGCACCCTGATGATCTCTCCGCAGGAAGCCCGGCAGGCTGGTATTGCCTATGCCGTGTCGGCCATTACCCGTCCGCAGTCCCTGGCGGCGGCCCAGGGAGAAGCGTTTGAACGCGTCACAGAGGCCGCTTATTACCTGACCAGCCTGTTCCTGGCGGGGAAATCAAACAAACGGTAATCAGATACGGGTAAAATTCAGGAAGGAATTGAATTGCGACTGGTATTTTTCCGCATCAACGGTATACAGGAATGCCCCCTTCTTGGAGTGCCCCCGTTGCTTTTCGTTGAGCTTGATCAGCAATCCGGTCGACAGGATTTTCCGGCTGAAGTTCCGCTTGTCGAAGGTAGTGTCGAAGATCGCCTCATAAAGTTTCTGAAGCTGCGGAATGGTGAATTTTTCAGGAAGCAGCTCAAAGCCGATCGGGTGCTGGGATGCCTTGTACCGGAGCTTTTCAATCGCTTTCCTGATCATATCGCCATGGTCGAATAGCAAGGGCGGGAGGTCGCCAAGGGCAAACCATCTTGCTTCAAATGAGTCCGAAACCCGGTCAGTATAGTCCACTACATTGATCAGGGCAAAATAGGCGACCGAAACGGTGCGGTCGACAATGTCGCGATCGGGGTCCCCGAAGGTATACAATTGTTCGAGATAGATATTTTTCAGACCGGTAAGTTCAAACAGGATCCGGGAAGCGGCATTTTCCAGGTCTTCCCTCGGCTGCAGCCACCCTCCCATCAGCGACCAGGTAACATTGTTTTCTTCAATACCTCTTTTGACCAGCAAGAGCTTCAGCGCTTCGCCGTCGAAACCAACTATTATTGAATCAAGCGCTACCAGGCATTTGGTTTGGGCCTGGTATTGGGTCAGCATTTTATGGGTCACGGGCCTGTAATGGTTTAAGTGCTTACTAGTTTCAAAGCCGTATGTGGTGTTCTCATACTGTAAAATTTGTACGGAACACCTCGATACAATGTTTTAACGTGTTGATTTCAAGATCGGTAATGGCCGGGAAATTGGCGATACGGAACGTGGTGGTTTTCCAGGCGCCGTAGCCATTGCCCAGGACAATGCCCTGTTGCTGCGCGAATACTTTCAGTCCGGCGATTTGCGGGGCCGGGCCTTCGACGGTGATCACCGTGGCGGAGCGGACCGCAGGCTCAGCGACCAATGCCGGATAGCGGCTGGTTTCCAGGAAGGCGTACCAATCCTGTGCACGCTTCCGGGTGATTTCGTGGAGCATACTAATGGGGGGGATCCGGGAGACTATTTTTCCCAACAGGTAGATACCCAGGATATTGGGAGTATACGGTGTCTGGTTCTTGCGGAAATTAGCTGCCAGGAATAACAGGCTGTTGTAATGGTTCTGTTCGTTGATTTCCGCAGCTCTGGCCATGGCGCCGGGCGATAGGACCAGGACAGCCATGCCGGAAGGAAGCCCGAAACATTTCTGAACCGAAGCAAACCAGACATCGGCCTGATGCCAGTCCAGCGCGACCCCGGCCATGGAAGAGGTGGCATCCACCGCAATCAACCCTTTGAATGCCTGGCGGCAGGCGTTTAAAGTGGTGTCGGGGAGGGCGGTGCCATTAGAGGTTTCATTATGGGTCAGACAGAGCAGGTCCGCTTCTTCATGAGGAGGGATGAAGGCTTCTGCCTGTTCATTGAGTCCATAGCCCACGGGGACGACCCGGGGTTGGAGCCGCGCGGTGTATTCCGCCCATTTCTGTCCGAAAGCGCCATTGAAAAGATGGATACTGCGATGGCTCACCAGGGATTGCGCAACAATTTCCCAGCATTCGGTAGCCGAGGAAGTAAAATAGACCTCATACGAATCCGGGATCTGCAATTTGTACTTTAAGGTGCTGACGGTAGCCTCCAGCAGATCCATAAAGGGCTTGCTGCGGTGGTTCATCGAAAGAAGGCCGGATTCGAAGGCCTCCTGCAGGTAGCCGGCAACTTCAGGGTAAATCTTGGAAGGGCCGGGGTAAAAAGTGATCATAAGGATGTGTGTTCTACCGGAGATCGGATAAGTAGCGGATGGCAAGTTCATATCCCATCAGCCCCAGCCCGCAGATCATGCCCTTGCAGCGGGAGGTCAGGTAACTGTGGTGTCGAAAGGCCTCCCGTGCATGAATATTTGAAATATGCACTTCCACGGCAGGAGCCGTGACAGCAGAGAGGGCGTCGGCCAATGCAACGGAAGTATGGGTAAAGCCTCCCGCATTGATGACAATGCCATTGTAGGTAAAGCCCACTTCGTGGATTTTATCGATGAGGCCGCCTTCATGGTTAGACTGGTAGTAGTCCAGGTCTAACTGCGGAAACCGGGCGGCAAGCTGTTGAAAATAGCTTTCAAACGACTGGTTTCCGTACACGCCCGGCTCTCTTTTTCCCAGCAGGTTGAGGTTGGGGCCGTTCAGAATGAGAATTTTCGGTTTTTCCACAAGATGATTATCCGTTTCAATTAGGCGTCCAATTTGCATTAATTGGCGCAAATATCATAGTGCCGGAGCCGATTACACACCGAAATCATCCGGAATAACAGGAGGAAAGGAATCGTGAACATGACTTTTTTGATTCAGATTCTCGTATTTTTGCCTGAAATGGTTCAAACCGATGACAGACGATCAACACCAGGATATTTCGGAGGATGAGGAGGACGAGTTATTTGAGCATTACCGGCTGGTTGCAGACAAGGGCCAGGGTCCGATGCGTCTGGATAAATTCCTGAGCCAGCATGTTCCGAACGCTACCCGGACAAAAGTGCAGGACGGGATCGCTGCCGGGGTCATTCGTGTAAACGAGCTGCCGGCGAAACCCAGCTATAAAGTAAAGCCGGGAGACGTGGTGACGATGGCGCTGCCGCGTCCGCCGCGCGACACAGAAGTGCTGCCTGAGGACATTCCGCTGGATATTCTTTTTGAAGATGACGATTTGCTGCTGGTCAATAAACCGGCCGGCATGGTGGTGCACCCGGCCCACGGAAACTGGACGGGGACGCTGGTAAATGCATTGGTGCACCATTTTCAGCACCTGCCTGTTTCGAGGAACGGAGCCATCAGGCCCGGGTTGGTGCACCGGATTGATAAGGATACTTCAGGGATCCTGGTGATCGCTAAAAGCGAGTATGCCATGACCCATTTGGCCGGCCAGTTTTTCGAACATTCGATCGAGCGTACCTACGAAGCGTTGATATGGGGTGAAATGAAGGCGCCTAAGGGGACGATCACCGGGCATATCGGTCGGAGCGTGAAAGACCGGCGGGTAATGGCGGTATACCCGGACGGCTCCCAGGGAAAGCACGCCGTTACCCACTATGAAGTATTAAAATCCTTGCGGTATGTGTCGCTGGTAAGATGCAACCTGGAAACCGGCCGGACCCACCAGATACGGGCTCATTTACAGTACAAAGGGCATCCGTTGTTTAATGACGCTACTTACGGGGGAGACCGCATCCTGAGAGGGGTGACCAGCGGGCATTACAAGGCATTTGTGGAAAATTGCTACAAACTGCTGCCGCGTCAGGCGCTGCATGCCCGCTCACTGGGGTTTGTGCATCCGCGAACGGGTGAGTGGCTTCATTTCGAAACAGCACTCCCTGCCGATTTTAAAGGAGCCCTTGAGAAATGGGAAAGTTTTGTCCGGTATTCGTGAGTAACACCCGTTAAATTTAATCTTTAACCAGTAGTCAGGCAAAACCTGACCGCTAAATACAACCCGTTTATGAGCATTACAATTCGCAAAGGAACCCGGGATGAAATACCGGCTGTTTTTGAATTAGTAAAGGAGCTTGCCGTTTTTGAAAGAGCCCTGGCGTCGTTATCCAATACACCGGAGCGAATGGCCCGGGATTACGACCGGGGATTATATGATTTTATAGTGGCGGATGACAACGGTGCGATCGTGGGGATTTCATTGTACTATTTCCGGTATTCCACCTGGAAAGGGAAACGCCTCTATATGGAGGATATTATCGTGACCGAAAAGGAGCGGGGCAAGGGGATTGGAAAGCTGCTGTTTGACGGAACTGTCAGTATAGCCAAGGAAAGCGAATGTACCGGAATGATGTGGCAGGTATTGGATTGGAATACCTCTGCCGTGAGCTTCTACCGTAAATACGGGACCAGTTATGATGACGAATGGATCAATTGTAACCTGGACTTCTAAGTGATTTCAGGCATGAAATGTCGTAGGTTTTCACGCGGCGAACCTCTTTTGCCGTGGACGGGGTCTTAACAGTCTGCATCCGTGCTGATGGCTGGTCTGTGGGGATGGTCTGTGGGGACACAGACCATGGTTACGGAGATTCAGACCAGCGTCATCTATGCCGAAGTATTGTTGATTGGAGCATTATGTTGTGGCAGGAGGCTGGAGCAGGTCGGGCCGTTTCCGGCGGGTCAGTTCCAGTGCTGTTTCAAAACGCCAGGTTTCTATATGGGCATTGTGGCCCGAAAGGAGTACTTCAGGAACCCCGTGTCCCTCGAAGATTGCCGGACGGGTATACACCGGCGGCGCCAGTAAGTTGTCCTGAAAGGTGTCGGTCAGGGCCGAAGTTTCATCGTTGAGTACCCCCGGGATCAGCCGGATTACGGCGTCTGCCACTACTGCCGCTGCCAATTCTCCTCCCGAAAGCACATAATCCCCTATACTGATTTCCCTGGTCACAAAAAGATCGCGGACCCGTTGGTCGACCCCTTTGTAATGTCCGCAAAGCAGGATGAGATTCTCGGCCATAGAAAGCCGGTTCGCCACAGACTGCCTGAATGTTTCGCCGTCGGGTGCCATATAAATGACTTCATCGTAGGTGCGCTCCGACTGCAGCCGGCGAATGCAGCGTGCGATCGGTTCGATTTGTAAAACCATTCCCGCACCACCGCCAAAGGCATAATCATCGACAGTTTTGTGCTTATTGGTGGCATCATCACGCAGGTCGTGTACGACTACCTCAGCGTGCCCCTTTTGCCGGGCCCGGTCCAATATGGAATGCGTAAAAAAGCTTTCCAGCAGTTTGGGTACGCAGGTAATGATATCAATCCGCATCATCGGGCTGGTTATCTTCCGAAAGGTAGACCTCCAGTAAGCCTTCCGGAAGGTTTACATACACTTCTTTTTTTTCGTGATCAGCCTTGTCTACAATACCGTCGACCACCGGGATCAGGACTTCGTGTCCCTGGTAGTCCATGGCAATCAGGTCCTGGGCATTGGGAGTATACACGGTGCGTACCGTTCCCAATGCTCCCTGTATGCGGTCGACAACTGTATAGCCGGGGAGCTGATGGTAGTAAAACTCTCCTTCTTCCAACTCGTCCAGAGTGTCTTCCGGAAGGAAAAGCGAAGAACCCACCAGGGCCTGGGCTGCCTCAATAGTAGCAATGCCCTCCAGCCTGACAATTGCTTTATTCTGTCGCTGGATATTAATGCTTTCAATGAAATAAGGAACCAGCTGGCCCTTTATAGCTATAAAAACCGACTCCATGTCTTCATAGTCTTCCGGGTAGTCTACGTCGAGAAAGATAGAGACTTCCCCTTTTAGTCCGTGCGTACGGACAATATAGCCTAACAGGTAACAGTCTTCCTGGGTCATAACATTGTTTCGGAATGGGTATCGAAAATGGAAGTTAATAAAAACAAACAAAGTCTGCAGGGATTTCCGGCAGACTTTGTTTGTTGGGATCGGAAAATTATGCCTCAGGCTTCTCCTCAGCAGGAGTTTCGTCAGTGGCGTCTTCCTCTTTAGTAGTAGCCTCCGTTGCGGCTTCTGTAGCTTCTTCGGTAGCGGTTTCCACTGCCGGAGTTTCCGTTGCCGGAGCTTCTTCAGCGGCAGTCTCCACTGGGGCAGTCTCCACTGCGGCAGCTTCCACTGGGGCAGCTGCCACTGGGGCGTCCTCTGCTGCTGGCGCTTCCGCTACCGGAGCCTCTGCCGCCACTTCTTCAGCGGCAGTTTCTTCTACTGGTGCGGCTTCCTCCGGGGCAGCTTCTACTGTTGGAGCTTCTGCTGCAGGAGCTTCCACTGCGGCAGCTTCCACTTCGGTAGCCTCCACTGCCGGAGTTTCTTCAGCGGCAGTTTCCTCCGGGGCAGTCTCCACTGGGGCAGTTTCCACTGCGGCAGTTTCCTCAACAGGGGCTGGAGGCGTATTTTTCTTTGCCAACTCTTCCTGTCTTGCCTGGTTGATTTTACGTTCCGCTTCCAGTTTCGCTTCTTTCGCGCTGGAAACTTTGCTTGCCAACCCTTCGGCTTCAGACGACAGGCGGGTTTCTTTACTTTGTTTCCATTCCTCAAAACGAGCATCTGCCGTCTCCTGGGTAATGGCTCCTTTGTTAACACCGATTTGCAGGTGCTTGCGGAGTAATACACCGTGATGTTGCAACAGGGTGCGGGCAGTATCCGTAGGCTGGGCGCCATTGAAAAGCCAGGTAACTGACTTGTCGACATTCAATACTACGGTTGCCGGATTCGTATTGGGGTTATAGGTTCCCAATTTCTCGATAAAGCGACCATCACGTGGTGCCCGGGCATCAGCAACTACGATGTCATACATCGCCTTTTTTTTGCGTCCACGACGCGCTAATCTGATTTTAACAGCCATTTGTTATGCTTGTTTTTGGCGAGAACTCGTCCCTGGTTTTAAAATGAGGTTGCAAAGATATTGTTTTTCAATGGAATACGAAAGGAAATGATTGATTTTCGGCTGGCGGAGGTCGGCTGTCGGCTATCGGAGATCAGCTGTCGGCTGTCGGAGGCCAGCTGTCGGAGATCAGAAATCGGCGGTTGGAGATGAGCATGGGCTCATAGCCATTCCTTCAGCCGTTGCCGGTAGATGCCGGAAAAATGCTGAAAGGCTGCTTCAAGCTCGGGTATGGCGGCTGCAAGGGTGGAAGTGTCGTTGGTTTTAAGCCGTCCTTCTGCATCCTTTGCAATTCCGGCGATCTGCATGGCGCCTACTGTGCCGGCACTTCCTTTCAGGGTATGTAAGTGGCTCTTGATAGTGACGATATCCTGTTTTTTCCAGGCTTCCAGTGTTTCCCGGACGAGCTCGGAGCTCTCGGCGATAAAGTCTTCGTATACCGATGCTACCAGGTCCAGACCGCCGATTGCATGCAACTGGCGGACTATTTCGGGATCGAGATCGGGTACCGCCGGTTCACGTACCGGGGGAAGGAGCGGCGCCGCAGGTAGTTCGTTCCGGATCAGCTGCTGCACTTTCCCGATAAGCTCCGCTGCCCGGATGGGCTTCGCCAGGTAATCGTCCATCCCTTCCTTCAGGAATTTTTCCCGGTCTTCTTTCATCGAATAGGCAGTCATCGCCACAATGGGGGGAAGCTGTTTTCCATAGAGCTTCCGGAGTCGCGCCGTCGTCTGAATGCCGTCCATATCCGGCATCTGGATGTCCATCAGGATGACATCATACGGAGATTTCCCTTCCTGTGCCGCTATTTTGGCAATTGCTTCAAACCCGCTTTCTGCCGGATCGACCGTGCATCCGGCCTTTTTCAGGATCTCACCGGCCACTTTCCGGTTCACCACATTATCGTCTACCAGTAAAATAAAAGGAGTGCTGCCTTCAAAGGCTTTGAAAAGGGTGCTGTTTGATTCCTGAAGGCCGTTTGATTCGGGAACCAGCAGAGTTTCTTCCGTTTCGAAGGTAAACCAGAACGTACTGCCTTTCCCGGACTGGGAAACCACACCTATATCACCATTCATCATCCGGCACAATTGCTTGGAAATCGCCAATCCCAGCCCCGTCCCGCCGAACGATTTCCTGGAAGAATTGTCTACCTGCGTAAACGATGTAAACAACATTTTCTGATCTTCTTTGGAAATCCCGATACCCGAGTCGTGGACCTCTACTTTAATGGTCAGCTTTTCAGCTACCTGTTTTGCCTTCAGCACCTCAATACGGACTTCTCCTTTTTCCGTAAATTTCAGGGCATTGGAGGCCAGGTTCGACAAAATCTGCAACAGCCGGGTGGCGTCACCGAGGATGTACGCGGGTAAATCGGGGGAGATGTGGCAGGTGAGGGTATTTCCCTTGCTTTTTGCTGTCTGGCCGAACAGGGCCAGGAGCTTGTCAAAAATATCGGCCAGCTCCAGGGGCATCACGTGCAGCTCCATTTTCCCGGCCTCTATTTTAGAGAGGTCGAGGATATCATTCAGGATGTTCAGCAACGTCTCGGAAGAACGCTTGATGGTATGGATATAGTCCTTTTGCTCGGGGTTCAGCCGGGTGGTGCTGAGAAGGTCGATCATTCCGATAACACCGTTCATAGGGGTGCGGATTTCGTGGCTCATATTGGCGAGGAACCCTTCCTTGACTTTGAGGGAGCGCTCTGCTTGTTCTTTGGCCTTCCGCAGCTCGAATTCGTTTCGCTTCAGTTCGGTAATATCACGTGCCAGCACAGCTACTTCCTCCATCTCGCCTTTTTCGTTCTTAAACATCAGCATATTAAACATATACTGGCGGATGCTCCCGTTTTTGACGAGCAGGGCTCCTTCCACGTTGCGAAGGCTTCCTTCTTTTTTGAGTTTGAACAAGGAATCGCGCATCAGTTCGCGGTCGGAAAAGAAATGGGTAATAGGCTTTCCGAGTACTTCCGCCGGGGTGTAACCGGTACGCTTCAGAACGGAGGGGCTGATCATCGTGATGATCCCTCTGCGGTTCATACGGCAGTAAATGTCCTGGAGGTTTTCGAAGATGCCCCGGAACTTCTCCTCGTTTTGCCGCAGGCTGATTTCTGCCTGCTTCCGGCGCGTGATGTCGCGGGCAATACCGGAAACTTCCTCAATAGCACCGGAGCTGAGAAAAATCGGGTTAAGGTGGAACTCCAGCCACATTTCCCCCCCGCCTCGCGTATTGATTTTCAGTTCAAAATACTGGGGCTCCCCCCGGAAAGTCTGCTTGTAATGGCTCTCCAGGCTGCGGCGGTTTTGTCCCCCCAGCATGCGCCAGCCCAGCTTGTCGGTGCTCAGATGCAGGGTAGGTCGTGTGTTCGATTTTTCTTCGATGACACTGGCGTAATTTTTATTGAAGGAAGTCAGCTGCAGGTTGCGGTTGACCGACCAGATCATGTGCGAGCTGCTGTCGAAAATGGCGTTGAGGCGAGCTGCGTATTTGCTTAATTCTTCTTCCGTCTGTTTCCGTTCAATGGCAAGGGCAATCTGACCGGAGATAAATTCCAGTAATTCCAGGTCCGGCTTGTCGTACGTATTGGTACTGGTATAGGACTTTACCCCGATAATCCCTGTAATGCGGTCGCCGATCCGGAGCGGTACGCACAGCATTACCTTGGGAGTCACTCCGTATAAGTACAAGCTGTTGGTCCGGGCAAGTTCTTCTATATCGTTGTCGTAAAGAAACAGCGGCTTGTTCGATGCAATGGCGTATTCGGTCACGCCTGTCCCGAGCTTTCGCCGGGTAAACCGGACGTTTTTAGGGAAATAGGCATCCACATAATACGGGAAGTACAGGAAGCTCTGGCGCGGATCGTAAAGGGCAATGAAAAAATTGCTGGCATCAATTATTTTACCCAGTTCCTGATGGATCTTATGATAGAAATCATCGAGGTTCTTGGAATTATTCGTCCAGTTGGCAATGCTGTAATAGAGATTCTGGGCTTTTTCCGCCCTGTTTTTGGCCGTGAAATCGTGTAAAATACAGCGGAATGCAGTCGGCCGGCCGTTATCGTAGCGGCAGTTGACGCTTCCGGAGAGAAAAATACGCTTCCCGTGACGGGTTAAAAAAACCGTCTCGAAGTCGGGTGTCATATCCCCTTCTTTTATCCGGTCGAGCTGGGCGTAAGTCGTTTCACGGTAGGCCGGATCCAGGATGTCGTCGAGCGTCATGGAAGCAATTTCCTGCAGGGTGTAGTCCAGCACTTCGCACCATTCCTTATTGACAAAGATAAAGCGCCCCTCCAGCGTAATCAGCAAAATGATATCGCTGGTATTTTCGACCAGGTCCTGCAGCTGACTGTTGGATTTGGACAGCGCGGCTTCCATTCTCCTGCGGCGCGTAATATCGTCTCCTATCAGCGTCACAAAACGGACTTCCTCTTCCTGTTCGAGGAGCCAGACAGAGTTGACAACCATTGTCCGCAGTGACTGGTGGCGGTCATACAGGGTTATTTCACTTCGTTCGAGGGGTGTTATGCCGGAGATGGCATCTCTGAGAATACTGCTGACTTCCGTTCTTTTTTCCTCCGGTATCAAAAAATTGACGAAATGTTTTCCTACCAGTTCCTGGGGTGTCCAGCTGGTTTTCCGAAGGAGAAAATTATTGACTGCACGGATGGTGAGATCAGCATCCAGGGTCAGCCCAAGCATGTTGAGATAATTCAGAGAGGTATTGACCGTTTGCCAGTCAGCGGCGGATCGGATGATTTCCATATAATGGTTAAAACACTGGATGCGCTGTCGTTATATTACGCCAGTTTAGCCGATAAATCTAAGAATTAAAACCTATTTTTGTCCCTAATTTAGCAGAGAAGTCGGGGATTTCCGGAGAGATCGCGCCAATTTGCAGGGAATAGGGATAATTCGTTTGGAAATGAAAGTCAAAGCAAAGAAACACCTGGGCCAGCATTTCCTCAGGGATGTACAGGTCGCCGAACGAATTGCCAGCGCACTAACGGGTCACAAGGGGTATCGGAAAGTATTGGAAATCGGCCCCGGAACCGGCATGCTCACGCAGTTTTTACTGAAAAATGAACGTGTTGAAACCACGGTGATCGAAATTGACCGGGAGTCTGTCGGCTATCTGAAAAGCCATTTTCCGGAACTGTCCCCCCGGATCATCGAAGCCGATTTCCTGAATTGGCAACCGGCTGGCTGGCCGGAATTTGCCGTGATCGGGAACTTCCCGTATAATATCTCATCCCAGATTTTTTTCAGGGTTTTGGGATATCGTGACCAGGTACCGGAGGTGGTTTGTATGCTGCAGCGGGAAGTGGCCCGGCGCATCGCGTCACCGCCCGGGAATAAAGAGTATGGCATTTTGAGTGTGCTGTTGCAGGCTTTTTACGACATCACGTATCTTTTTACGGTACCGCCGGGAGCGTTTGCGCCGCCGCCCAAGGTACAGTCGGGAGTAATCCGGCTGGTGCGTAATGCTACCTCTGAGCTCGATTGTGATGAAAAGCTGTTTTTCAGCGTCGTGAAAACTGCCTTTAACCAGCGTCGCAAAACACTTCGGAACGCCCTGAAACCGATGGGAGTGGTACCCGAACACCCCTTGCTCGATAAGCGGGCCGAACAGCTGGGGGTGCCGGAATTTGTTGCGCTAACCCGACTCATACAAGCGGCCCGGGATCAGTAAACAGGATTAAAAAGGAAGGGATGTCAACATTTGAGCTGAGCAAGGAATACCTGGAGCACATTAATGGATTGATCGCTGCAAAGGAATCGGACGTTCTTCGCGATGAAATAGGGGAATTGTTCCCGGCAGATATTTCGGAGATTCTGAACGAAATCGATAGTGAATCGGCACATTACTTGCTAAGACAGCTGGATACAAAGCTGGGAGCCGAGATCCTGGCCGGAATGGACCGGCCGGAACGGAAAGAGTTTCTGAAATACTTTACTTCCGAAGAAATTGCGGCCTATGTCAATATCTTCGATTCCGATGATGCGGTAGACTTGCTCAACGAGCAGTCAGTGAAGGTGCGGGAAGAGGTTATTGCGTTGCTGGAAGACCGGGAACAGGCACGTTTCATTCTGGACCTGCTCCATTACGATGAAGATGTGGCGGGCGGATTGATGCAGAAGGAAATGGTCAAGGCCAATATCAACTGGACGGTGAACCAATGCATCGAAGAAATCCGGAAACAGGCGGAGGACGTGGAAAGGGTCTATGCCGTGTATGTGGTGGACGACCAGCAAAAGCTTAAAGGCATCCTCTCGTTGAAACGAATTGTGCTGGCTCATAAAAATACGAAAATAGAAAGTCTTTACCAGCAGGATGTAGTGTTTGTGGAAACATACCGGCCGGCTGTGGAGGTTGCGGAACTGATGCAGCGGTATGACCTGGATGCCATTCCCGTGGTGAATGTCCAGGGAAGGCTGCTGGGAAGGATCACAATTGATGACGTGGTCGACGTGATCACTAACCTTGCCAGTTCGGATACGATGGCAATGGCGGGGATTACGGGAGAGGTGGAGGAAGACGATACCATCTGGAAACAAACCCGCGCCCGGTTACCCTGGCTGCTGGTAGGAATGCTGGGAGGATTGATAGCTGCCCGGTTTATCGGGCTGTTTGAGGAAGATCTGCTCATCGTGCCGGCCATGGCCGCCTTTATTCCGATTATCGGGTCGATGGGAGGAAATGTAGGCATTCAGACCTCGTCGATTATCCTGCAAAGCCTGGCCGACAAATCGGGGTTAAACGAACCGCTCGGACGCAGGCTGCTGCGGATGTCGACCGTCGCGCTGCTGAATTCGATGATTATCAGTACGACTGTTTTTGTCTTCAACCTGGTAATAGGAATTGATATGCGGCTGGCGATGGTGGTGTCGCTGGCGCTGATCTCGGTGATTTTTCTCGCGTCTTTTATGGGGACCGTAACCCCTATCGTACTGGAAAAAGTAGGGATTAATCCGGCCGTGGCTTCCGGGCCTTTTATTACCACCGCCAATGACCTGATCGGCTACGGGGTTTATTTCGGGATCGCCCATCTTTTATTAAGCCTATGATTGCCGTGATCCAACGCGTGTCGGAAGCTTCGGTGACCATCAGTGGGCAGGTGACCGCAAGTATTGAAAACGGCTTCCTGATCTTACTCGGGATCACCCATCACGATACCCGGGAAGACCTGGAATGGCTGGGCCGGAAAATTATCGGGCTCCGGATCTTTGGCGACGAGGAGGGGAAAATGAACCGTGACCTGAAAGCGGTAAACGGGGATATTCTCCTGGTAAGCCAGTTTACACTCCACGCGAGCACAAAGAAGGGGAACCGGCCTTCTTTTATCGCAGCGGCCCGGCCGGACACGGCCATTCCGATGTACCTGGAATTAATTACATTTCTGGAACAGGAACTGGGTAAAACAATCCAGAAAGGGGAATTCGGGGCCGATATGAAGGTTGCCCTGGTAAACGACGGGCCGGTGACGGTTGTGATCGATTCGAAAAACAGAATTTAAGATAAAGCGAATGACAATTGACGAAGCACAGCACCAGGTGGATCACTGGATTAAAACCTATGGGGTACGTTACTTTTCAGAACTGACCAATATGGCCATTCTTACCGAGGAAGTAGGGGAGCTGGCACGGCTAATGGCCAGGACCTATGGAGACCAGTCGTTTAAACAATCCGACCTGGAGCGGGATCTGGGCGATGAAATGGCGGATGTGTTATGGGTACTGCTTTGTCTGGCAAACCAGACCGGGGTCGATCTGACGGCTGCGTTTGAGAAGAACCTGGCAAAAAAAACAGACCGGGATAAGGACCGTCACCGGCAAAATCCAAAGCTATAACGGGTCTTTTCTGACCAGCCCTTCCGTTATCCGGTTGAGCGCTTCCACCTTCTCCGAAAAGTCGCCGCGCAGGAATTCCCGTATCTGGTGCAGTTGATGCATCGCCGTTTCGAGGTTGTCCGGCAATGCATCGGTCAATACCTCTTTCAGGCGTTTGGCAAGGGTGGGTGAAAGGCCATTGGTAGATATTCCCAGCTTGAGATTTCCCTTTTGTACGACCGATGACAGGTAAAAATCACAGAGATCGGGAGTGTCCGCCACATTGGCCAGGAGGTGTGCCTGTGCTGCTTTTTCCTTGATGGCCCGGTTGAGCCCGGAATTGTTGGTCGCAATCAGCACGAGGTCTTTCTCCAGCAGGTCATCCGGGATAAATTCCCGTTCGATCAGTTGCAGGGAAGGCTTTTCCCGGGCGAGCGCCCTGATTTCTTCGCGGATAACAGGCGCTACAAGGGTCACCCGGGCAGCCGGTGCGTTCGAATAGAGCGCGGACACCTTTTCAAGGCCTACATAGCCCCCTCCGACGACCAGTGTATGGAGGTGTTCAATTTTCAGGAAAATGGGAAATAAGGTATTCATTCGCTTTCATCTTCCGGCTCGCCAAACAAATAACTTTCGAGATCATCGACCATGCTGGAGTCGCGGGTAATAAAAATTTCTTTTGGCGGGGTGCTTTGCGAAGGCTTGACGGTGGAGAAGGTCTGATACTGTTCTTCCGAAATTATCTGCAGCTGGTAAGCACGTTTGGGGATTTTGGCATAGGGGACTTTGAAAAAATCGGACATGTCCGTCGCTACCGAAGGATTCAGGGTTTTGATGGTATCCCTGAAAAAAGTTTCTACATCTTTCTGAGGCATCAGGGCCTCAAAAACGAGTTGCTCGGCCCGCGATCTCAGGGAGTCCTCCTGGGGATAGGTAAGGTGTAAGCCGAGGGCTGCTACCAGGAAGTAGATATCGAACCGCCGCTCATAGGGGTCGGCGGTTTCGTTTACAAACACCCAGCCCTTTTGATTGTATATCGCAGCAAAACCTCTGAAATCGGAAGGCTGGTCATAGACCCGCGCTACCTTTACCTGTTCGGGATAGAGTAAGCGGTGGCCGATCTGGTCCATGATTTCCCTGGCCGGCGAAATATCAGCCGTTTCACCGGCGGGTTCGAGCGACCACTCGTTTCGGAGCAGCTTATCGAAAAGCGTCCGGGAGGCCGTTCGGTTACTCTCGTCACTAATCATCAATACGATGCGGTTTCCACGGGAGGTGAAATCCAGTCCTAATTGGTTTTGAGGTTGCTTTTTGGCCATTGGAATTGTAAGCGGATACCACAACAAATATAACGGCAAATTTTACGTGAATCAATAGGGGGTTGTGATCGCTGCCGCGCACCGACACGCTGAGCCTCCGTTATTCCCTCCAGGAAAGGGTGTTTAAGATTTCCATCATGTCTTCCCGGAGGTAATCGATAACAGGCGCCAGCGAGTCGCCTTTGTCGGAGGCAGGGAAATACAGGGCGCCCCTCAGAAAATGGGTAGTGGAATCGGTGGTGTAGAATTGGTACGGACTGGGTACATCGCCCAGCAGTCGAAAGATCGTGACGGTTTTGCCGGCGGGAGTGGTCAGCAGCTGTTCCTGAATGGCGGACGCTTTGTTCTGGTGTTTACCGGCCAGTTTGTAACTGTCGTCTATGTATTCTGCCAATAGCCCCGGATTGTGTTGAACCCGTTTATAGGTAAGCTGAATATTGGCCTGGTGGCCGGGGTAGTCGATGAAAATCCAGTGTGGTTCGCCCGGCGCAAAGGAATCCTGCAGGATCCTTGCGTACTGGGAATATTGAAAGGTATACGGATGCTCGGCCGGAAGTGTGCGATAGGCATGCGGCGGCAGATCAATGCGGTTATAGCCTTTGGGTTTGGGGAGATAGGCCGATGAGCCCGAAGACCGGCAGCCTTCCTGCAGGACACAGACGGTCAGTATAACAAATGAAGCAGCGAGCGTACGAATAAAACCCGATAGCATGGAAGACTGGTACAACGATACGGTTATGATAACGGAAAAGGGAGCCCGGATTGGATGCGGGCCTCCTTTTTAAATTATTTGCTTAAAAATCTTCCCAACGACTTTCCGAGTACGGCGTATGCCTCCTGGATACGGGTGCCGGTGTCGTAGTCATACCCGCCGAAGGTCCTTCCGGGAGCGTTCACAAATGAAATTTTGGCGACAACATTGGAAGGGTTGGCGGTCTCGGTAATCCAGACCTCGCCATCTATCCGCGCATTTTTACGGGCTACATAGACATTGAACCCCGGTTCGGTAAAGGTTGTTTTCACTACCAGGGTATACTTGGCGGAAGGATTGGAGCCTACCTGCAGATTCCCTGCGTGTTTGTTGAATAGCTCTTCAAACTGGGGTTCGAAACGTTCTGCGCGGTCGCTTTCCCAGGAATCGGCCCATTTGTCGCCTCTCCCGGCTTCTTTCTCATTGTATTCCGCTTTTTTCTTTTCCACGTAATCGGCCTCCTTTTCGAACTTGCCGACGCCCATGGGCGTGTATTCGTAGGCTACGTTCAGGGAGGATTCGCTTTTCAAGGCGCTTGTATTGCCTTCTGTAACTTTAAGTTTTTGTGCGTAGGAATAATGTACGAGAAAGAACAGAGCCGCGATACCGGCAATTAATCTGAGTTTTTGGTTCATATGCTTATGATTTTAAGGGGATAAACAGTTCGCAAATGTACCCAATTTTTTACGGCTGCCCACCAGGATTACCGGGCAGGCAGCCGCAAAAATGTGTAACCGGTTAAGAAACCCCCGTTTTTATTCCACTGTCACGGATTTGGCAAGGTTGCGGGGCTGGTCCACATTCCGGCCTCTCATGACGGCAATATAATAGGAGAGCAGCTGCATCGGAATCACCGAAAGCAGGGGAGTCAGCAATTCGTCTGTATTGGGAATCTCAATCACGAAATCGACCATGGAGGGGATGCGCGTATCCCCTTCGGTGACGATGGCGATTACGCGGCCTTTCCGGGCCTTTACTTCCTGGATGTTGGAAACGATTTTTTCGTAGGAGCTGTCCTGGGTTGCGATAAAGATAACCGGCATTTCTTCGTCGATGAGGGCGATAGGGCCGTGTTTCATTTCGGCAGCCGGATACCCTTCGGCATGGATATAGGAGATTTCCTTTAATTTAAGGGCGCCTTCCAGCGCAACCGGAAAATGGAGTCCCCTGCCTAGGTAAATGATGTTCCGGGCATAGGTGAAAATATAGGCGATCTCCTTGATTTGATCGGCGTTTTTCAGGACTTGTTCTACCTGCTGCGGAATAGCGTCCAGGGCTTTCAGCAATTGCTGCAAACGGGCGGGGGAGAGCGTCCCTTTTTTTTCGGCAATGGCGAGGGCAATAAGCGTAAGTACCGTTACCTGTGCCGTAAAGGCTTTGGTGCTGGCTACGCCGATTTCCGGCCCTGCATGGGTATAAGCCCCCGCATGCGTGGCCCTTGCGATGGAAGAGCCGACGACATTGCAGACTCCCAGGATGATGGCTTTGTGCGCTTTGGCAAGCTCGATGGCGGCAAGGGTATCCGCGGTTTCTCCCGATTGTGAAATGGCGATAACGACGTCATTTTCATCGATGACCGGATTCCGGTAGCGGAACTCGGAGGCATATTCAACTTCCACGTTGATGCGGGTAAGCTCTTCCAGGACATATTCTGCCACCAATCCGGCATGCCAGGACGTGCCGCAGCCTACGATCACAATGCGTTTGGCGACGGCCAGTTGATCCAGATAGCCACTCAGGCCGCCAAGGTGCAGGTGATTCGAATCGAGATGAAGGCGGCCCCGCATGCTGTCGGCGATGGAGCGCGGTTGTTCAAAAATCTCCTTCAGCATAAAATGCGGATATCCCCCTTTTTCAATAGCATCCAGTTCCATTTCCAGGGTCTGGAGGTACGGGATGGTCTCGGTCTTATCCAGGTTGATGATTTTCAGTTCTCCTCCTTTGGCGATGGCAATCTCGTAATCATTGAGGTAGACAACTTCCTTGGTATATTCGATGATAGGAGTGGCATCGGAAGCAAAGAAAAGCTCGCCTTCGCCCAGGCCTATCACCAGCGGACTTCCCTTCCGGGCAGCGATCAACTGATCAGGGGCATCCTCGCTCAGTACGACAATCGCATAGGCGCCGGCTACTTGCTGCAGCGCCAGCCGTACGGCTTCCTCCAGGGGCTCGCCGGTTTCGTGCTGGATGTCCTCAATAAAATGGACGAGTACCTCTGAATCCGTCTCGCTTAGAAAAACATGCCCTTTGTCCTGCAATTTCTTTTTAAGCGCAGCATAGTTTTCAATGATGCCGTTGTGGACCAGCGCCAGTTTCCGGTCGCCGGAAAAGTGCGGATGTGCGTTGACGTCATTCGGGGCCCCATGGGTAGCCCACCGGGTATGCCCGATCCCGACGTGAGAGAAAACCGGGCGGGAGGCCAGTTCCGACTCCAGATCGACTACCTTTCCTTTCTTCTTGAAAATGTTTAATTTATTATTGGTTAATAAGGCCACCCCTGAGCTGTCGTAACCTCTGTATTCTAATCGCTTTAACCCTTTAATAATGACCGGATAAGCATTTTGTTTTCCCAGATAAGCAACAATTCCGCACATACGTTTCTTAAATTAATTTAAAAATAAACATAAGTAATGTACAAATGAAAGCGGTGGAGGGCAGTTGCACAAATTTTTTTTTATTTGGACAGCTTCGGTAACGTACCCGGTACGCAAATTGAAGTTTGATGTCTTAAAATAGCAAGAGATGTCAGGTGACTGTCACCGGATCCCGGCGCACCGCTGCCCGTCAGGCCTGGCGGGAACACCGTCCTATCTGGCAGGCTGCTGCACCGAAACCGGTTAAAAGCAATGATAATGAAGGGAATAGCAGAAATTTTAAGCATGTTACTTTGTTTAAGTCTTTTGATTTCATAATTTTGCAGTCCGATTTTTTTCGGGTAAAGTATATCAAGGATGACAGAATTAGTCTGAAACTATTCAAAATCAGTCAATTAAATGCCTACTATTTCACAATTAGTCCGTAAAGGAAGAGAGAAACTAACCTGGAAGTCAAAGTCGCCGGCTTTGGATTCCTGCCCTCAGCGCCGGGGGGTTTGTACACGTGTGTACACAACGACGCCTAAAAAGCCCAATTCGGCTTTGCGTAAAGTCGCGCGGGTGCGCTTATCTAACCAGAAGGAGGTGAATGCCTACATTCCGGGAGAAGGCCATAACCTGCAGGAACACTCGATCGTATTGGTACGCGGAGGCCGGGTAAAAGACTTACCGGGGGTACGTTACCACATTGTCCGGGGTGCGCTGGACACCGCTGGTGTAAACGGCCGTAAACAACGTCGTTCTAAATATGGTGCAAAACGTCCGAAACCGGGACAAGTAGAAGCACCTTCAAAAGGCAAAAAGAAATAAGTAGCAATTCTCTCTGATTTTATAGTAAATAGTAATTTTCTATACAAGGGAAGTAATCCGGCTTAACGCAGGATGAATGAGTTGCGAAACGAAACCTCATTAAAACCAAAGTACCACAATGAGAAAGTCAAAACCTAAGAAAAGATATATTCTGCCTGATCCGAAATTCCGGGATGTACAGGTAACCAAATTTGTGAATAACCTGATGTACGGCGGCAAGAAGAGCATCGCGTACGCTATTTTTTATGAGTCTTTGGAAGTAGTTGAGAAGAAGACCAGTGAAAATGGTTTGGAAATATGGCGTAAGGCGCTGAACAACGTAACCCCGGCGGTAGAAGTAAAAAGCCGCCGTGTGGGGGGAGCTACCTTCCAGGTGCCTACCGAAGTCCGTCCCGAACGGAAGCAGTCACTGGGGATGAAATGGCTGATCAGCTACGCGCGCAGACGGGGTGAAAAAACAATGGTCGATCGCCTGGCCGCAGAAATTATCGCCGCTTCCAAAGGGGAAGGCGCTTCTGTAAAGAAGAAAGACGATACGCACAGAATGGCGGAAGCGAACAAAGCATTCTCCCACTTCCGTTTGTAAGAAGCATCACCGGCCCGCAGCCGGTCCGAAAAACTGCCGCCCGGTGTTCCCGGCGCGGCAGTTTTTTTTTGTGCGCTGCCGGGGGCTGTGTCCCCACTACGAGGCTAGGATGGTCGCGGTCCGGCCGGTAGTGTGATAGTCTGTGAAGACACAGACCATGGTAGTAAGCCACCACCGTGGTCTGTGTCCTCACAGACCACTTCCAGGTCCAGGTCGAACGGCCGGTGACGGGTGGAGACACCGACCATGGGTGTGCCGACAGATCCGGTCTGCGTCAAACAGGGTGATACGACACTAGAAATAGAATTCCGAAGAGTGCTTGATTTCCTTCAGGACAAACGTGCTGTTCAGGACCCCTATATTCTCTATTTTGGAAAGTTTGTACCGGACAAAATCGTGGTACTCTTCCAGGCTCCTCACGTGGATTTTTAAAAGGAAATCCACTTCTCCTGCCATGTGATAGCATTCCTGTACCTCCTGCAGGTGCTGTATTTCGTTGACGAAATTCTCAATGAACGCCTCGTTGTGGTACCGCATCGAAACCTGACAGATGGTCGTAATCGGCCTGCCGATCATTTTCTGATCCAGGATGGCCACATACTTGTGGATATAGCCCGTCGCTTCCAGTTTGCGGATACGTTCATACACCGGTGAGACCGTCAGCCTCAGCATTGCTGCAATTTCCTTGGTGGTTTTCTTGGCATCTTTCTGCAGGATCCGCAGGATTTCTTTGTCGGTTTCGTCCAAATCTTCCATGATTCCGTAATAGTTACTGTGAAGGGGGTAGGTTTGACGCTAATATCTCAAAGTTTTCTTCAAAAATAGGTAATTGAAGGAATATTTACTGATAAAAAGGTATTCATTGGTAATAAAAATGGACTTATTTATTTTTGCAGGTAAATAGTAGGAATGAGTCCATCCTGCTTTTCGTTGTCAGGTTCCACTTTTTTAGCACAACCACTACCATGGCTACCGATAAAATTCTGATTATAGGGGCAAACGGGCAGATCGGATCTGCTCTCCTGCCTTACCTGCGTGCCCTTTACGGAGAAGAACAAGTGATTGCTGCCGATATCCGCAGGCCCACGACAGTCGATTCCCGGTTCGAATTGCTGGATGCCTCCGATGCACAGGCACTGGCCGCGTTGGTGCGCCGGCTTGACATCACCCAGATCTATCATCTGGCGGCGATTCTGTCCGCTAACGGCGAAGCTGATCCGCTGGGTACCTGGGATATCAATACGCGTACGTTTCTGAACGTGTTGGAAGTAGCCCGTACACAGGGAGTACAGAAGGTGTTTTTTCCAAGTTCTATCGCGGTGTTTGGCCCAAATGTAAACCGGGAAGCCGCAGACCAGTTTTCATACCTCGCGCCGACTACTACCTACGGGCTGAGTAAAGCTGCCTGTGAAAACTGGGCCGCTTACTATTTTCACCGCTATGGACTCGATATCCGGTCACTGCGGTATCCGGGGATTATCAGCCATGAAACCCTCCCGGGCGGAGGGACGACTGATTATGCCGTGGACATTTTTCACAAAGCAGTTTTGCAGGAAACATTCACATGCTTTCTGAAACAGGGTACCGTGCTGCCTATGATCTATATGGAGGATGCGCTGCTGGCAACGCTGCAGCTGATGGAGGCGCCGGCAAGCTTTGTCCGTATCCGGACGTCGTACAACCTGCAGGGATTTAGCTGCTCCCCGGAAGCGATAGTTAGCGAAATCCGGAATTATTTTCCTAAGTTTAAAATAATCTATGCACCCGATTTTCGCCAGGCGATTGCCGATTCCTGGCCGCGCCGGGTAGACGATATCCATGCCCGCAACGACTGGGGTTGGAAGGCACGCTTTCAATTGGACGCTATGACAGTGAAGATGCTTACCAGCCTGGAGCAGCGATACGGGGTAACCTCCGTGCTGTCGGGAAGCAGCAGTTACGCGGTCTGAATTCACTAGTTATTAAACTGACCAAACATGTATTCACCTTATAAAGAAGCCTTTCGGGAAGACCTGGAAGCGATCCGGGAGGCAGGATTGTACAAATCAGAACGGGTGATTGTATCCCCGCAGGCTGCTGAAATTGCGATTGTCAATGGCAAAAAAGTGCTCAATTTCTGTGCCAATAATTACCTGGGCCTCTCGTCCCACCCGGAAGTGACTGCAGCGGCTGCGGACACCCTGCGTTCTCACGGCTTCGGGATGTCGTCGGTGCGGTTTATTTGCGGAACGCAGGATATCCATAAAGAGCTGGAAAAGGAGACAGCAGCGTTTTTGGGAGCGGAGGATTGCATCCTGTATGCGGCGGCATTTGATGCTAACGGAGGAGTGTTTGAACCCCTGTTTGGCGAAGAGGACGCTATTATTTCGGATGAACTCAATCATGCTTCCATTATTGATGGCATCCGGTTGTGTAAGGCGAAACGTTTCCGGTATCTGCATAATGATATGGCAGACCTGGAAGCCCGGCTGCAGGCTGCCGCCGCTGCCCGCCGCAAAATTATTGTGACGGATGGGGTGTTTTCCATGGATGGAACCATTGCCCAGCTGGATAAGATCTGCGACCTGGCTGACCAATATGGCGCACTGGTCATGATAGATGAATGCCATGCAACCGGCTTTATCGGGAAAAATGGCAGGGGGACTCATGAATACCGGAAGGTGATGGGCCGCATCGATATCATCACCGGAACCTACGGAAAGGCCTTGGGAGGAGCTTCTGGTGGCTTTACCGCCGCCCGGAAGGAAATCGTGGAATTGTTGCGGCAACGGTCCAGGCCTTATTTGTTCTCGAATACACTGGCGCCGGCTATTGCAGGCGCTTCTCTGAAAGTACTGGCGTTGTTGAGCGAATCGACGGCGCTCCGCGACCGGCTGGAAACGAATACCCGGTTTTTCCGGGAGCAAATGACTCGTGCCGGGTTTGATATCGTCCCGGGCGAGCATCCGATTGTTCCGATCATGCTGTACGATGCGCGCCTGGCACAGGAATTCGCTGCGCACCTTCTGGAAGAAGGCATTTACGTTATCGGGTTTTTCTATCCGGTAGTGCCTCAAAACAAAGCCCGGATACGGGTTCAGATTTCCGCGGGGCATAGCCGGGAACAACTGGAGACGGCGGTGGCGGCTTTTACCAAAATCGGCAAGAAGCTGGGGGTGATCGGTCTGAAAGGGGTAATTTGATACGGCTAACCGGGCCGGCTCTTGTTTTTTAAGTACCTTAGGCCTTGAATTACCAGTCAGCCTATAGTTATGAGAGCGGTTTTGTACGATGCCCCGGGAAATGCGAGTCAGTTGTATATTGGAGAAGCAGCGGTTCCGCACCCGGGCCCGAATGAATTGCTGGTACAGGTAAAGGTAGCAGGCCTGAACAGGGCGGACATCCTGCAGCGGGAAGGGAAATATCCTCCTCCTGCAGGAGCGAGTGCGATTTTGGGGCTGGAGCTTTCAGGCGTCGTCGCAGCGATTGGCAGTCAGGTGACCCGATGGAAAGTCGGCGACCGTGTGATGGGCCTGGTTCCGGGCGGGGGATACGCCGAACTGGCGGTGATACACGAGGAAATGGCACTTCCGCTTCCCCAACAGTTTACAGACGAAATGGCGGCAGCCATCCCGGAGGTGTTCCTGACGGCATACCAGTCGCTGGTGTGGTTGGCCCGGACCCGCCCGGGGGAAACCGTCCTCATCCATGCCGGAGCGAGCGGGGTCGGGACGGCGGCCATTCAGCTGGTGCAGGCACTCGGAGCCCGTGCCGTGATTACGGCCTCGCTGAGCAAGCATGCCGGATGTCTGGCATTAGGCGCCAGTCGGGCATTCGACCGGCGAGCACCGGATTTCTGGGAGGAAATACGGGATTTTACCGGGGGCGTGGATGTCATCATAGACCCGGTGGGCGGACCTTACTTCAACGAAAACCTGGGGTTACTGCAGACCGACGGCAGGTTGGTCCTGTTGGCGGTTATGGGCGGCCTGAAATCAGCGGGCGACGTACACGTGGGGACTATCGTATTTAAGCGGCTGCAAGTCCTGGGGTCGACATTGCGGTCACGACCGCAGTCGTACCAGCTCCGGTTGAACCGTGAGTTTGATGAGTTCACACGGGAGAAATTCGCAGCGGGACAGCTCCGGCCCGTGATCGACCGCGTTTTTGACTGGACTGCTGTTCGCGAAGCGCATGAATACCTTGAAGCGGGCCGGAATACGGGAAAGGTACTGATAAGAATCGACTGATATTCATGGGAAATGTCTAATTTTGTCCGGATACTACCGTGCGGATGTAAGAACTTTTGTCTTCTCATGGAGTTAGTTTATTCAGATACTTCAATCGTCTTATAATGAGTCTTTTAGATACAGTTAAGCAGCTTTCGAAGGCCTATGCGGCAGACACGGTAGCCAACAGGAGGCACCTGCACAGGCACCCGGAATTGTCTTTCGAAGAATATAAAACAGCAGCATTTGTTGCCCGGGAAATACGGGAACTGGGCCTGGAGCCGGTTGAAGGGATCGCGGGAACGGGTTTGTCGGTTACGATTGAAGGCCGCAATCCGGGCAAACGGGTAGTGGGCCTGCGGGCAGATATGGATGCCCTTCCGATTCACGAGGCGAATGAGGTTCCTTACAAATCCGAAAATCCGGGAGTGATGCATGCCTGCGGACATGATGTACATACTTCATCGCTGCTGGGTACCGCCCGGATTCTGGCACAAGTCAGGGATGAGTTCGAAGGGACGATCAAGCTGGTGTTCCAGCCGGCTGAAGAAAAGGCGCCCGGCGGGGCTTCCCTGATGATTAAAGAAGGGATTCTCCGGAATCCTGCGCCGGCCAGTATGCTGGGACAGCATGTGGCCACCAACATTCCGGTAGGGAAAATTGGATTCAGGGAAGGGATGTACATGGCAAGCACGGATGAACTTTACCTTACGGTAAAGGGAAAAGGAGGACATGGGGCAATGCCCGACCAGTTGGTAGACCCGGTTTTAATGGCTTCTCACATCATTGTAGCGCTCCAGCAAATTATCAGCCGGCACCGCAGACCCGCGAATCCTTCTGTATTGTCTTTCGGAAGGTTTATTGCCGACGGGGTCACCAACGTGATTCCGGACGAGGTGACGATTCAGGGTACCTGGCGATGTATGGATGAAGAGTGGCGGCAGGAGGGCCTGGCAAAAATGAAGAAGATGGCGGAAGGAATTGCCGATGCAATGGGGGGAAGTTGTGAGGTGGAGATTGTAAAGGGGTATCCTTTTCTGAAAAATCATCCCGAACTCACCCGGCGATCCAGGTCGGCAGCCATCGCGTATGTCGGGGCAGCAAATGTCATTGATCTTGACCTGTGGATGGCGGGAGAAGACTTCGCCTTTTATTCGCAGGTAGTGGATTCTTGTTTTTACCGGCTGGGTGTTCGCAATGAGGACAAAGGAATTGTTTCAGGTGTTCATACCCCTACCTTCGACATCGATGAAGGTGCCCTGGAGATAGGCCCCGGCCTGATGGCCTGGCTGGCTTTGGAAGAACTGGCAGTGTATTCATAAGGAGAGTGGTGAAGTGGCTTTCAGCTATCTGAGGTCGGCTATCGGCTTTCAGCTATCGGCCAGCAGCTACTACCCTGTGTTAAGGGCATCCTTCCGGTCTGTGGTCATGCAGCCTGCTGGCCTCACAGGGCTGCAGCCTGCCGGCTGCACAGGGCTGCACCCTGTGTTAGGATATCTTACCCTTTCAGGGCAAGTAGTAGTGGCGCTGAACAAAAAAACGCGAATACCTGGAAGATGGCATGGAGCTGTCGGCTATCAGCTATCGGCCGTCGGCCAGTAGCTATTATCCTGTTCTTTTAATCTCTCCAACCAGGTTGAAAGCCGATCTCGGACCTCTGACAGCCGACCTCCGAAAGCCGACCTCTGACAGCTGATTTCCGAAAGCCGAAAGCTGACCTCCGATCTCCCAAACCCACCCCTAAAGCTTCGAATAAACAAGCTTCCTGACAATCGCCGGCTCGTCCGTATGCTGAATCATGAAAAAGTAAATACCGGCATTGGCGGGTGGCAATTCGTCCTGGATCGTGTTGGTACCTTTCCCCAGATACCGCGACCATTGCCGGATGGTATTCCCCATACGGTCGATTAAGGTGACCGTTACGTTCCGTTCTGTATCTGATACCAGTTCGTAGTCCACTGTGGAAGCCGTGATCAGGGTCTGACAGTTCTGCAGAATCAATCCGGCGAGTTGTGAAGGGTGCTGTATGTAAATAATCCGGCTGAAGGTATAGGACCCATCGATATCAATCATTTTGAGCCTGTAATAATACCCTCCGGCGGTTGCCTGGATTTCGTTGTCCTGAAAAAGATAGGTATACCGCTGCTCTTCGGATGCCTTCGCGGTGATCAGGGCGACCGGATAGAAATCGGCGCCGGTTTCACTGCGCAGCAACTCATAGGAAGCAAGATTGCTTTCGTATACGGTTGTCCACGTAATGAGGTTGTGCTGTTCTTCATGCTTCCCGGAAAAGCTGATCAGATCGACCGGAAGTGCAGCGGCGAACTCTTCTCTGAAGAAAACAGCGTAATCTTCCACTTGACCGGTAGTTGGCGCATTACAGGCGCTGGTAATCGGGTTTTCGTCCGTGATAACCCGGAGGCGCAGCATTTTATGGGGAATGACCGTTGAAGGAGTAGTGAAGCGAAGCCACGGGCGGCTAATGGGGTCAAAAGTAATTTCTCCCGCCCAGGCAGATGGTGCGTCGATAACCAGCTCCTCATTTTCATTGAATATCCCGTCGTTGTTGTAATCGATATAGACCCGTACCCACTCCGTCCGGGCCGGGGACGTAACACCCAGGGTGAGGGCGACGTCGTAGCTTGCTCCCGGTTCCAGGTCCGTAGAAACAGTACAGAACCGGTCCACATAATTGGCATCGTCAGATTCGGCAGTGCCGGAATTGAACTCCATATTATTGAGGGCAAACCTCCGGATACCGCCTTTTCCGGGTATTCCTTCCGGAATTGCACAAACGGGAGGGGTTTCATCCGGGTCGGAAACAATAATAAAATCCTCCTCGATCAGGGCCGGCGCTCCGGAGCTATACAAGGCAACCGTATAATTCCCGCCTTCAAGGTAGGTAACCGTTGGTTGCGGCAGGGTAGAAGTAGACGGCTGACCCGCGGGGAAATCCCAGGTCCGGGTGGTTCCGTTGGCCGTTTTATCTTTGAATACGATCGAATTCCCGATACACGTACTTGGATTGGATAACACAAATGCGGGTAAAGCAGGCGCATCGCAGGCTGATAAACAGCTCCGGCTTGGAATAAATCCATTGATGTCGGTTTTGGAAAGGGCCGACCAGGTAGCAGTATTGGAAATGGTTTGCCACATAATGTCCCCGGGGGCGGTATCGTGTGTGGCATTGAGGTTATGGCCTATTTCATGGGCCGTCATAACAATCAGGTTAGCGTAGTTGGTCGTATAGTCCTGTAAGACATGGTATTTGAAGCTTCCGCAGGCAGTTCCCCGGAACGCCTGTCCCACAACGGTTCCCTGGAAGTCGCGATTGGTCCAGAATTGTCCGATATCATACAGAAACGTGTTAAATCCTCCCAGCTCAGCCCAGTAGCGGAAAAAATTAAGGGCATTCGACGGGTTGGTGACCAGCGTGGTATCTGCCGGTGCAAAATAGCCCGGCTGCGAAGAAAGCGGATCCGCGGAAGGATCCTGACTGACATACTGGGTGAGCACGCGAAATTCGAGATTGTCTACGAATTCATGGCGGTAAAGCAAGGCGACGTTGTTCATAATGGCGATATTCCGGTTGAAAACGGCCGTCACACTGCCGTACTTGAGGTACATGCTCCTATCGGAAGCAATCGCAATTTCGATGACTTTGCAGGCATTCGCCATCGTACGCCCGGACTCGTAACGGGGATGCAATTCCGCTGCTTTCTGCTGCGTGTCCTCGATACCGCAGCTAAAGCCGGAATCCTGAAGGATATCTTGTGTATTGTACAGGATGAGTTCCTCCATGGACCCGCTTTCCCCAAAGTCGCCGGCCGGTTCTATGTACCAATGCTGGTTCCCGTCCTGGATAGAGGCGGTGAAGAAATCATAGTCCATGGTAAGAGAGATGGTCCCCGGCCGGCCATGCAGTTTTCCCGAGAAGGTTCTGATACTTCGTGATCTGAGTTTTGTTTTGCCCTTTGCCGTGCCGATCGTTTCGAAATAGGCATCGGCCAGCAGGTTGGTTTCCTGCAATTGGAAGGACCATGTTTTGCCGCCGGCCACTTCCAGTTGAAGTATCGGTTCCAGGGAGTTTGCAAGCGATTCGTAGCCTTTTCTTAAATCAGTTTGAAGTAATTTGAAATCACGGAATTTGGTCCGCAGCCGGGCCCCCTCAGTCGTTTTTTTTTCTTCGAGCAGCAGATGCGTTTGGGACTGAACATCTTGATAATGCAGTATAAACAGAAAAGATAGTAGAAAAAATAATCTCATAGAAATGTTGTAGGAAAGCAATAACCAAATCGTAAGGTTCTTTAACTTACTGGCAATACTATAAAAATTTGAGTGAAAATTATAATCTATTTTAGAAAGGTCCCGCTTGTATAAGCCTTACTCCGGGATGCGGTTTGTCCCGTCCGGTGAAATAGTTTGTATAAAAAGTTGTTGCATCAGTGCTTGCCGGTTGTTTAAAGAATGCTTTCAAATAGTTGAGGGCCAGTGAGTTCGTTGCGTTCTTTTTTGCTGTTTAGACGTTAAGAAAAAAGATGGTCACTTTACAATACTGAACTTCGCAAAAAAGTTGAAATTTCATCGTTATATTCCCCGCACAGCCATGAGCCGTACGTCAGGATTCCAGCGTGAGCGCGGGTAAGTGCTCCAGGATTTTCCAGTTGATATGTCCTGTGCCGGGGCTTACCTCCCAGGCTTCTTTCATCAGCAGGGTTCCTTCGAGATCGTAATAAACCGCCTGCATTTCAGCGCCGTTGAGCTGCAGGTTAGTATAGCCGTTGTAGCCGAGCCTGTGCCGGCCCATCTGTTTGCGGATGCGGCGGTCGTAAAAGGCTATCTTTGCACGGTCTCCGGGTGCTGCGGGTAACGCTGTTTCTACCGGCATACCGCCGTTTCCGATGCATCGCCCGTAAACCGGTAAGTTCCCCGCCATTTCCTGAAGCTCATACCAGATCAGCCGGTGTTCATGGCCCCAAAACCAGACCACCGGTCGCCGGGCCTTACCCAGCAGCTGTGCGAGTTGGCGGGCCGGCTGCGGATACGCCTTCCGGAATCCTGAAATAACCGGATGATGCGTAAGAATAACCAGTCCCCGTTTGTCGGCCGGGTCTCCAATACGGACGATATCCTGTAGCCAGTCGGTCTGCTCTTTCCGGAAGTGACAATCAGGAGGAAACAATACTTCCATAAAGGGTCTCCGGACGGAGGTATAGCCGGTATCCAGACCAAGGATCCTCCAGTGATCATTTTCCAGGCAAAAGAAGCCCGCCTGCTGCGTTTTACGGATCTCACCGTCGGCCGCATACATGGAGGGGAGTAAATGATTGAAGAACCCATTTCCGTTGGAATACATCTCGTGATTTCCGGCCAGCGCCAGACTGCCGGATTCTCCGTAATACCAGGACGCATGCGGGGCTGTAAAATTCTCTTCCACTTCTTTGGGAGCGCCGACAAAATAGACATCTCCGAGATGCAGCGTGTAGTCAGGCCTGTTTTTGGCGACCAGGTGGGCCACCTGATCGGATTCAACGGTATCGTTGGCCCAGTCGGACAACAAGGCAATATGGAGGCTGTCAGCCTGTCCGGAGACGGATGGTTGCAGGCGGTAGATACCGGTATCGCTCTGCGTGGGATAGAATTGATACGCATGCCGTTTTCCGAAACGGCTCTTCAGATAATGCCAGGTAAACCCGAGAATGTTGGTTTTGAAGAACTCATCGATTTTCCGGGTAACCGAAGAAGTTTGAGCAACATGCGTTTCGTATAATTTTTGTTGCGTTTTTGCATGGTTTTCGGCTTCACTATGGCCGAGATCCAGGTACTGCCTGGTTTTGTTTTCAGGTGTCAATGGCATTCGTAAATGTTACCTCCGCATCAGCCCGGTGTTGCCAAAGGGTCAGAAGCGGGACGAGAGTAAAGGATTTACAGGATGTAAACGCTATTGCACCTTACGCAATTGCTTTTCCAGTTCAATTGCCATCGGGACCAGCACATGGTCCTCAATGATAGCATGTTTGCGCAGTTCCATTTCGAACAATTCCACCTGGTTGAGGAAAATACGATACGGGAACGGGGGAGTATTCCCCGAAAAACTGTGAATAATAACGCTGACTTCTTTCAGGCCTTCTTCCACCTCATCGTGTTGGTCACGGTACGACTCAATGGAGGGGTCTGCCCAAAGCGCTTCGAGTTCAGCGGGTGACAAGGCTCCTTTCTGAGCTTTGATCAATTTCTTTACATAGGGTAATACAAACTGCTCTTCCATTTTAAAATGGTGGACCAATTTGTTTTTATATTGGTTAAAGAACATTGCCAGCTGGGCAAGCAGCTGGTGCGTTTGCCCGTACTTGCTGAAAATATGTAGTAAAGACTGCTCCAGTTCGGGTACTTTCTTTGTCAGATAGTAGCGATGGGAGGCCTGGATGTAGGTCACGATTTCTTCGAGTGAGAATTTCCGGAGCTTTTGATGGAAAAAGTCGGAATCCGTATCACTGTCATATAAATCCAGAATCAGTTCGATAAGCTCGTGGTTCAATTCAATCCCATCGGAGGAAAGCCGGCCACCGGATACTGGGATTTCATCAAGCCTCTCTGTTACCAGCTCATACATTTTAGTGGAGGTAACCAGATCTTCGTATGTTCTTGGATTCATAAAAAATGCTTTAAGTTTTTATAAAGTTAGGACTTTTAAAAAAATAAAGCATTTTTCGATGGGATATTTACTCAAAACATGATTGAAATCACCTTTTGAATTAGCGGCTCAGGTACAGGTTCCGTTCCCCGTAAACCTTCTGGAAGAAGTCGTCCGTGAGATCGTCTATAAAATAAATGGCCTCTCCCGTCGATTTCATTTCGGGGCCGAGCTCTTTGTTCACATTCGGGAATTTATTAAAGGAAAATACAGGGATTTTCAACGCCCACCCGTTTTTATGCGGGTTGAAGGTAAAGTCAGCGACTTTTTTCACCCCCAGCATAAGTTTCGTGGCGTAATTTACATACGGCTCCCGATAGGCCTTGCAAATGAACGGCACCGTGCGCGATGCTCTCGGGTTGGCTTCAATCACATAAACGACGCCATTTTTCACCGCAAACTGAATATTGATTAACCCCTTGACTTCCATTGCCTTGGCAATTTTACGGGTATGGCTTTCCATTTGCTGCAGCTCGTCGGCCGACAATCCGAAGGTAGGCAGGGCCGCATGTGAATCGCCGGAGTGGATACCGGCCGGTTCGATGTGTTCCATGGTTCCGATAATATAAGAATCGACGCCATCGCAGATAGCATCGCATTCCGATTCGATCGCGCCTTCCAGGAAGTGGTCCAGCAGGATCGTATTATCGGGGATATCCTGAAGGATTTTGATAACGTGTTGCTCAAGCTCCTGCTCGTTGATCACAATTTTCATACTTTGCCCGCCCAAAACATAGCTGGGGCGTACAAGCAGCGGAAAACCGAGCGCTTTCGACAGCTCTACGGCGGCATCGGAGGTTTTAACGGTGCCGAACTTGGGATACGGAATATCCAGGTCACGCAGCAGGGCGGAAAAGCGCCCCCGGTCTTCGGCCCAATCCAGGGAGTGGAAGCTGGTTCCTATGATCTTGATGCCGTATTTCTCCAGCTTTTCGGCCATTTTCAGGGCCGTCTGACCGCCAAGCTGCACAATGACCCCTTCGGGTTTTTCATGCTGGATGATATCATAAACGTGCTCCCAGAATACGGGTTCGAAATAAAGTTTATCGGAAATGTCGGGGTCGGTAGAAACGGTTTCGGGGTTGCAATTGATCATGATGGTTTCATACCCCGATTCTTTCGCTGCCAGCACCCCGTGTACACAGGAATAATCGAATTCGATGCCCTGCCCTATCCGGTTGGGCCCGGAACCGAGTACCACAATTTTCTTTTTCGCTGTGACCACCGATTCGTTGTCGGGGTCGGTTGCGGAGGTGTTGAAGGTGGAATAATAATAAGGGGTCTGTGCCGCGAATTCGGCCGCGCAGGTATCCACACATTTAAAAACACGGTTGATGCCCAATTCGATGCGGCGGTTGTACACCCGGCTTTCCTTGGTGCCCAGTAAGTGAGCAATTTGCCGGTCGGCGTATCCTTTTTGCTTGGCAAGCAGCAGCAGCTCTCTGGGAAGACTCTCCAGCTCGTATTGTTCGATTTCCTTTTCCAGCTCAATCAGTTCCTCGATCTGGCGAAGGAACCATTTGTCAATTTTGGTCAGACTCTGGATGGAATTGAAGGATAGGCCGAGTTTGAAAGCGTCGTAAATATGGAAGAGGCGGTTCCAGCTGGGGTGTTTCAGGCTATGTTTAATGGCCTCATGGTCGCGAAGTTCACGGCCGTCCGCCCCTAAGCCGTTCCGGCGGATTTCCAGCGACTGACACGCTTTCTGAAGCGCTTCCTGGAAGTTTCTTCCGATCCCCATCGCTTCTCCTACCGACTTCATCTGTAGCCCGAGGGAGCGGTCTGCGCCCTGGAATTTATCGAAGTTCCAGCGTGGAACCTTTACGATTACATAATCAATAGTGGGTTCGAAAAATGCCGAAGTGGAACCGGTAATCGGGTTGATCAGTTCGTCGAGGTTGTAACCGATCGCCATTTTAGCGGCTATTTTTGCAATCGGGTAACCTGTCGCCTTGGACGCAAGGGCTGACGAACGCGACACACGCGGGTTGATTTCGATAGCAATGATTTCATCTGTTTCCGGATTGACAGAAAACTGTACGTTGCATCCGCCGGCAAATTGCCCGATGCCTTCCATCATTTTGAAGGAAAGGTCGCGCATTTGCTGATACAGCGTATCGGGCAGGGTCATGGCAGGAGCCACAGTGATACTGTCTCCTGTATGCACGCCCATGGGGTCAAAGTTTTCAATAGAGCAAATAATGATGGTATTGCCATTGCCGTCCCGCAGCAGTTCCAGCTCATACTCTTTCCATCCCATCACACTTTGCTCGACCAGTACTTCGTGTACCGGAGAGGCATGCAGACCATTGGTGAGCGCCTTGTCAAAATCTTCCGGCTTTTCTACAAACCCCCCTCCGGTACCCCCTAGTGTATAAGACGGCCGGATAACCAGCGGGAAACCGATTTCCTGGGCAATTTCTTTGCCTTCCAGAAACGAGCGGGCCGTTCGCCCTTTGCAGACGCCTACGCCAAGTTCCAGCATTTTCAGACGGAATTTCTCCCGGTCTTCAGTGGTTTCTATCGCCCTGATATCAACCCCTATAATCTGAACGTTGTACTTTTTCCAGATCCCGGCTTTGTCGCAATCGATGGCCAGGTTAAGCGCTGTCTGTCCGCCCATGGTAGGCAGTACTGCATCGACCCGGTGTTTTTCCAGGATTTCAAGGATGTATTTTTTTTCCAGTGGTTTCAGGTACACATGATCCGCGTTAATGGGATCAGTCATAATTGTGGCCGGGTTGGAATTGATAAGAATCACCTCGATCCCCTCCTCCCGGAGCGAGCGGGCCGCCTGAGAACCTGAATAATCGAATTCGCAAGCCTGGCCGATAATAATGGGACCTGAACCTATTATAAGTACGGATTTTATATCCTGATTTTTGGGCACTGTATTAGGTGTTTAAGTATGGTACTAAAAAATCATGCAAAGTTAGGGCAGGTTTTTCGGAAGTGCTATTATTATTGCAAAAAAAGTGACGTGAATTGTCTGCAGCCCCTAAAATGACTCCTCTCCCTTTTTTGCCGGAACCCTGAGATGCCGGTAGCCGCGCAGCCGGCATCTCAGGCTGTTGCACATTATCTACAGGATATAGTACTAAATACCCGTGAAGAGTAGTATTATTTTGATATATTGGTTAGCTCGTAAAACCGGTTCTGATTTAAATTAAGTATGTTATCTATATATTGTATAGAATTAGTTTTATTTGTGTGTTTTTAGATTTATTTATTCAACTTATCTTCAGAGCGTTATGAAACGATATTTATTGTTTTGCCAGTTGGTTATTATGCCAATGGCAGCAGCGAATGCCCAACTTGGCATCGGGGCCGACGGGCTTACTATTCAAAGCGGTACCCACTTTTTTGTAGACAGTCTTACCCTGAATCCATCTGCAGCTATAACCCTGACCAACCAGACTGTAACCCTTTCATCGCTGGCCGTCCCCGGCACACCGCCCAGCGTCGGTCGCGTGTATCTGTTTTCCGCTCCCTTTGACTTCTCCGGAACGGCAGGACTCTACTACAAAGACAGCGAATTAAATGGGAATGAAGAATCTTCCCTGCAGATCGCATATGGAAATCCTGCGTATACCGTTACTACGACAAGCACTGCCAACCCGGCAATCAATTACCTCAGCAGCCTGTTTTCTGCTACCGGTATCGACAGGATTACAGCCGCTACCTTTGGTGCACTGCCGGTAACACTTACCCATTTTTCTGTTGAAAACGTGGAAAAAGGCGTACACCTCGTTTGGAAAACGACGTTTGAAACGGGAAGCGACTTCTATGAGGTGCAGCGGAGTGCGGATGCCAAAACATGGGAAATCCTGACCATCCTGGAGGCGAGCCGCGAAAGCCAGTCCCTGCAGCGTTACTCTTTTACGGATAATGCTCCTCAAACCGGTATCAATTACTATCGTCTCCGGATAGTGGACAGCGACGGCACCTATGCGTTTAGCCCCATCCGGAATGTTGTGAATGAGGGGAGCATCGCTGTGAAGGCTTTCCCGAACCCGGCTGCACATAGCCTGTTGGTAGAGCTGACCGACTGGAGACGCGTACAGCGATTACAGTTACTTGACTTACTTGGAAAAACATGGTATACCACCGATCAGGCCGGATTCTCTAACCAGATTGATACCAGGAACCTCCTGCCGGGCATGTACCTGGTACAGGTAACCTATGCCAATAGCTCGCTGAAAACAGTGAAAGTAGTGAAGCAGTGAGGGGAGGTGTTAGGTATTAGGTGTTAGGTTATAGGTATTAGGTGTTAGGTTATAGGTATTAGGTTATAGGTATTAGGTTATAGGTGTTAGGTGTTAGGTGTATAGGTTTTGGGGGTTTTGCTGTTTTGCTGGCGTAAATCTGCGTAATCTGTGGTATTGAAAAACAAAAAAAATAATTGCTGCAACGATGAAAAACTTTGCCTTCAGCCTGCATAAGTCAGGCAAAACAGCCGCGCTTGTGGCCGTGCTGTTTTTAGTAACTACCTTCAGCCGGGCGCAGGTAGGAATTGGTACCGTCACTCCTGACGAAAGCGCCCAGCTTGAGATTCAGTCTACCGAAAAAGGACTGCTGATCCCCCGGATGAGCGCAGCCCAACGAGATGCAATAAACGAGCCGGCAGAAGGGCTTATCGTTTTTGTAACGGATAGCAATCCCGGACTTTATTTTTACAAATCACCTGGCTGGCAGGCGGTTACACCTGCGCCCGTGGTTCCGGACCCATCCCCGGGGACTATTATCCCTTTCGCATCCGGAGCGCCGGTAACGTTGGAGGCTTTCCTGGGCGGGTTGACAGGACCAGGAGGAATCATTGGCTTCGGGAATTCTGCAAGCGGATTGGGTTTGCTGGGGGGCGGGCCAATTGATTTGAGCGGATTGCTGGGAGCCTCCATGATAAATATGGCTTTTTCAGTTCCGAGAGATGGTACGATCACGTCGATGGCGGGATATTTTAGTAACACGATACCGCTCTCAATGATCGGTTCAACACTTACGATTACCGCTCAGTTGTATCAATCAACTGCTCCCGACAATACTTTCACTCTTATTCCAGGTGCAGTTGTTACACTAACACCCTATCCGGGAATTATTCCGGCAGGAACTCCTGCAAGCGGAATCAGTTCAGGTTTAAACATTCCGGTAACCGCGGGCTCACGTTTGCTATTGGGATTTTTTGCCTCTTCGTCAGGATCTCCGGCTATACTTACAGGCTATGCAAGTGCAGGGGTAGAAATCAGGTAAACGCTGAAAGTAGCTAAACAATAATCCTTACTATAAAAATGAAGAGTTTTACCTATAAAATGAAGGGCTTTACCATTCGTCTGCGTACAACACGCAAAGCAGCAGGACTCCTGGCGTTGCTATGCTTAACAGCTGCCTTCAGCCAGGCGCAGGTAGGAATTGGCACCGTCACGCCCGACGAAAGCGCCCAGCTTGAAATTCAGTCTACTGAAAAAGGACTGCTGATCCCCCGGATGAGTGCAGCCCAACGAGATGCAATAAGCGAGCCGGCAGAAGGGTTGATCGTTTTTGTAACCGATAGCAATCCTGGTCTGTATTTTTATAAAACTCCCGGCTGGCAGGCGGTTACACCTGCGCCCGCGGTTCCGGATCCGTCCCCGGGGCCTATTATCCCTTTTGCATCCGGAACGCCGGTAACATTGACCACTTTGCTCGGCGGCCTGGTGGGAAGCGGAGCATATATCGGCTTTGGAAATTCTGTAAACGGGATAGATGTGGTGACCGGTTCAATTGATTTATCCGCGGTTGGAAATATGGCTTTTTCAGTTCCAAGAGACGGTATTATCACGTCAATGGCCGGGTATTTCAGTACCACAGCCGCCATTTCAGGGTTTGGTACAACAACTGTTTCAGCCCAGTTATATCAGTCGACCACTCCCGATAATACATTCACTCCTGTTCCGGGAGCAGTGGTCACACTGGCGCCCGGATATACTGGTAGTGAACCTACAGGTACCGCCGTAAACGGTCTTACTTCCGGTTTAGCTATTCCGGTCGCCGCCCGGACACGCTTGCTGTTAGTGTTTTATGCCGCTACATCCGGAGGAGCGTTAACCAATGTGATTTCAGGCTATGCAAGTGCGGGGGTAGAAATCAGGTAAGCGTTTGGGCATGTTGCTGGTTTTGCCGGTCGGAATTTCCGGATCGCTTGATTTAGTTGCATTATTTTATGTACTACAAAAGAAAGTATTAAATTTGTAGTGCAATCATTATAAACCGACACGGGTGAACGATCTGACCAGGGATATACAACCGATAGCGGCCACTACGATGGCCGATTTAGTGGAACTCAGATTACGGGAATACTTAAAGAAAAAGTCGTTCCGTCCCGGAGATGCGCTGCCGAAAGAACAGGAACTGGCGGATGCACTGGGAGTGAGCAGGAATGTGGTGCGGGAAGCGCTCAGCCGTTTGCGGATGCTGGGGATGATTGATTCGAGGAAAAAGCGGGGAATGATTCTGGCCGAGCCGGATATCCTGGGATCCTTTGAACGGGTGCTGGATCCGCTGATTATGAGCAAGGATACCCTGCACGACCTGTTTGAGCTGCGGCTGGTTCTGGAAATGGGGCTGGCAGATCTGATCTATACACGGATGCGAGAGGAAGACATCGAAGAATTGCAGTCCATTGTGGACCATGAAGTGTACAAAGTGCAAAAGCCCTTCCGGGTGGAGCATGAAATTGCCTTTCACGGGAAATTGTACCGGATGACCGGTAACGATACGTTCATTCGCTTTCAGAGCATGCTGCTGCCGGTTTTCCAGTACGTGGTGCACTACGAAAATAGCATCAGCGGGAACACAGCGGTGGGCAAGGTGACGCACCGTGATCTGGTAGAAATCCTCAGAACCGGTGAGCCGGAAGATTTCCGGGCGGGGATGAAGGAGCATCTTCAGCCGCATTTCGACTGGCTAAGAAAGAAATAGGACTCTAGGGAGCAGGCCGGCGATTGTCTGTACGTTAAAAGCTTCAGGGATTCCGTATGAGATAAAGCATGTTTTGTATCCTTATTTTGTAAGGAAATAGGGATCAGTCTCAAAAGTTGTGGAGTGCATAGGATTTTTCTAGGTTTGTGTTTT
>JBEBSD010000061.1:0-38722 GCA_040394475.1 Telluribacter humicola
CTCCATCCCGACAAAGCCCCGGAGGGGCGGCATTTTGGTAGTATTGAGGATAATCCATCCCGACAAAAGAGGCCGCCCTTTTTAGAAAGCCTCATTTTGGATACCAGCCGGAAGCCCCTATCCCCCCTAGCCACCCCCCCCAGCCGGGGGCGGAGCGGTCGGAGTAGACACAATCCACGGTAATTGTCGCCGGGACTATTTTAGCCTACCGGAATTAGTAAGACCCGCCGATGTAACCTGTTCATTCTTATTACTCCCATACCAACTCCACCCTTTCGGCTGGTGGCACCGTCAGCCAATAAAAACCAGCCAGTGCTACCGTCAGGTCATGGTGAAATTGGTCAAGCGCGCGGTCTCCCGGATAATACGGCAGTTTTTTCTCACGGCGGCCGTCGTCACGGCGACCGTCGTCACGGCGACCGTTCTCACCGTGGCCATCGTCGGGACGACCCGCCACAAATAGTTCGAAAAGCAGCGCGGTCGCATCGAGCGGCGAGTAGCATTTCCAGAACCCCCGAACCAAAAATGGCGCATCGTCTTTAGCCTCTTTCCAGGCACCTAATAGCAGATCCGCCCAGGGTAAGTACGCCGGGGGCAGGTATATTTTTTCGCCTTCGTGATTCTCAGAGCTTTGCATCGGATTCAGTAGTTTGGGGTTGGTTCGTTCATGCTCGCACCTCGTGACGTACGAAAAGGCGATCAACGCCTCGCATAGATCCCGGAAGTAGGTGTTGAGCGCGACCTCCCCGGTTTGGTGAGGTAGTGCTATTGCCTGGGCCGCCCCACCCTTTGCTGCCATGAGCAACTGATAAAGCGGCAGCGTGCTTTCGGGCAGGGTATATTTATCCCAAAAGCGGCGAATGCTCTCTCCCGGGTAAAAATCTTCGTTATCACAGATTTCAAGGATCAGGGCAGACCAAGGGGTGTAGGGATTTTCCAGACGGGTATCCTCGGATAGTTGTTGATCGTACATGAGTGTATAGGTTGATAGTGAAACATGCAATTGTTTGATAGTGAAAATAATGCTGATCCCAGGCATAAATTTGCCGGACCTTACCACAAGGCCATTCTCCTCCTGCCGTTTCCGGCAGAGGCTTAAGTATCGTGTGAGTCCTGATGCAAGAGACGTTCCAAAAAACGGGCGTGGAACCTGATCTATCGTTCTGAGACCCTGAGAAGCCGTGCGTCGATAAGCAAGTCCACGCCCGGGTCTTGAGACGCTTGAAATTTCTCAGGTTTCAAATACAAGACTCTAAGCGAATGCTTCAATAGCTTGAAGAATCGCAAATTCGGCATTCACAATGCCTGTGACAAATATAGGAATAGAAATTTGCATTGTCAAATTTGACAATGCAAATTTCTACAAACTTCCCACCTTCAACAAATGAAGGCAGAAAATGACGCATTTAGAGTGGCTTTCGGGCGCAGAGTCAAAGAACTAATGGACCAGAAAGGGACAACCCCTCAGGACGTTGCGGCCAAAGCAAATATAGAAGTCAAGCAGGTATACCGTGTCATCAACGCTGAGAACAGCGCGACTCTCCCCATTATTGCCGCATTAGCCAGAGGTTTAGAAGTACGTCCTATGGAGCTGTTTGATTTTTAAAATACCGTACGCCCTACTTCCCATCATTCATCTCTTCACGGATACGTTGCCGGGTGGCAGTCGCGCGGCATCGGCCGGACAGGCATTAGCAATTTTCAACGCTTCAGGGATATTTCAGCGCCCCGCTCTCCCTCGTCTCATGACCGGGTCACGTTGACGACGGGAGGGTGACAGCAGGTCTCCCGACCTGCGTAAGCAAAACCTGCGAAATTACGCCGCTGGCTCGCGGGTCAGGAGACCCGCTGTCGCGCTTTCACCGTCCGCCCGACCCGGTCCGGAAGACGGGAAAGAGCAAATGACACAACGTTCCCAATGATGATCACAGATATGCCTCGTTCCCAGCTCCACTAAACGCGGCTTGATGATAGCGTCAAAATGAACATCATAAACCGATCTTGCCTAATGGAGATGGGTATTGATCCCGATAGCATCGGCAACAACGTCAGCTGGCATGGCCTTCCGCCCGCTTTGTGAACGGGTATGTTCTCCTAACTTATCGGGCCGGCGGGTAATAAATCTCCTCGTTAAGGAGAGCCCGCTCATTACTTTGCCGGTAATTATAGCGGCGGCGAAAAGGTTCTCCCGGTTTGGGATCCCAGTTCAGCCAGGTAGCAGGATCTGAATTAACGGGATAAGAGGGCTTCCCTTCTCCTTTTTTGTTCCGGGACGACACCGTATATTCGTATACGGTTACCGACTGGTCCGAAGTTGTTAGGTCGGTGTAATTCCGGTTTAATCCGCTGTAAATCAGTTCAGCCTTTTGTGCTCCTTTAACGCGGCGATAAAGGCGATATTCCTGTACCCCCAGTACCTCGCCCCAGGTCAGCGCAATCTTGCCCTCGTCGATCGCAACTTTTAACCCGTCAGGAGCGTGCGGGGCTTCGTTCGTCAGGTAAACCGGGTAAATCGCCGACGGCCCGCTTTCGTTTTCAGGATTAAAAGCAATCACCCTGACATGCACTTTAACATTCTCCTGTAATCCGGTAAGATAATACGGCGATTGTAAGGAGGCACCCTTCGATTGCCAGCTTACGCCGCCATCTGTACTTACTTCGATCCGGTAGCCGGCAGCCGAGGCTACTTCCGTAAAAAATATCGCCGCGCCCGCCGGTTCATCCTCGGTTCGCAAAATTTGCGGCGGAACCGGAACGGGTAAGGAGGTGGTTACTTCCCACGACTTTGTCCCTGCCGGCAGCAGCAATGTCATTGTTTTCGCGTTTTGGGCAGTTTGCTGCTTTTCACCATCGATATAGAAAGACGTTCCGGCCGGAATTCCGTTTTCATACTGCAGGGAAACCGCGACAGCCGTGTCACTTTTATAGTTGCCTCTTATTTTCGCAGGCGTTTCAAAAGAAGCCAGAATCCCGATGCGGCCTTCCGGAACTTCCAGCCTGACACCGGCCGCACCGATTTGCTGTCCGTTAAACAGTGCCAGCCGGTTGACGCCATCCTTTTCAGAACGGATAAAACCCGCCGTGCCTGTGAAACTCCGGCCCTGTTCGGAATAAGAAATTTCCCGGTCGGAACGAAACAGGAAATCGGTTGTTCCCGAAGCATTGGTTACCTGGGCGCCATACGGTTGTTTGCGTACGGTCAAACCCGGTTTATGCGAAATAACGGCCATGCAATCACCGCTGCCATCATACCAGACACCCTTTGTTTCATTTGTTTTCAGGTCAGTTTTAAGCGTGCCGCCTTTTAGCATGTGAATAAAAGGGAACTCCTCGTTTATATCGGTAAACCACGAAAACCGGTGCCTGATCCCTTCTCCGTACACATCGTCATACGTGACAAAGTAATCCGAACCGACGAGCATAATGCTTCTGCTTTGGTATTCAGGCCAGGAACCTGCGTTTGAACCGGATTTGGATAGCAGTTCGGCAAACTGTCCGTCACCCAGGTCAACCAGCGGACTGGTCAGCACATTGCGACCGATAGACCGGAAACTGCCATTTTTGAACACCCCAAAACTGGTCGTGACATCCGTATCGGCAACCGGGCGATCGCCGGCATCTTCCTTGCCATTATGGCTGTAAGACTTCCCCCCGGCATAGAAGTAAAGAACACCTGACCCACCATTGCCGGCAATGCCCCAGCGATAATTGGGGCCATCATCGAGTTGCTGCATGTGAATCGACAGTTCATCCTTCGTATCCACTGCGGCCCGCAGCATCACACCGTAGCCGGTGTATTTTTTACTGACAAGCGGGGGCTTTGTCCCTTTGTTAAACCCTTTTTCAGGGAACATGATCTTCCACGGATCATATTTTTCATAGGCTTTGACAAAATCCATATCGTCGTCCCGGGGATTGGAAACATGCATCAGGTATTCCGCCGTCAGCGGGGAATAGTTTTGCAGGTAACTTCCAAGCAGCCATGAGATCCTGGCAGGCGCTCTTCTGCGCGAGTGCGCTCCCTGGGGCGGGTACACACGCCGCGGGCCCTTGTCGGGGGTGACCAGACCCCAGCTATGCTTATCCTTAAGGCTGTCCAGCAATTCCTCACCGTCATAAGGCGCCGATAATGAATTGACAAGCCAATCGGCCAGCTGTCCCATCTGCAGACCTGGAAGCCTGTTTTTGTCGTTCCTGAATGTATCTAAATAGGCTGCGCGGATAGTGGGCCGGAGAAATGCGAAGGTATAACAGCCAAGATTTTCGGTCCATCGTCCCCCTGAAGTTTCCCAATCGGCGACAGCAGGCCGTGTATGATATCTGAAATTCAATTCCAGTGATTTTTCAAATTCGTCTGCCCAGGTTTCGGCGGCAGGATGATCGGGAAAAAGAAATGCAATGGAGACAGGAATACTTTTCACATCGGCCAGGAAATTGGGGTGCCCGGCGAGCATGTTCTTCAACGGCATGTAATCCTCGCTGGCGTGCACATAGGCCATCAGCAGGTACATGGCGGTCAGGCGTTTCCGCTGAGGTTCAGTCATGCTGCTATTGAGCCGGTTAAAGCCGTCGATCCATCTGTCAAAAAACAGTCTCGATACGGTCGGGCCGAATCCATTATTCTCACAAGTGCCTGTTGTGGGCAGGGACAGGGTCATTTCATTGTATAAAAAATCATTTTCAAGTTCCGTCACCGATTTGATTTCCCCCTCGGTAAACAACGTTTCAGGTTGCCGGAGCTCTGGGGAATAGGTGAGGTCCCAGTCTTTTATTTTATTCAGATCAATGGTTCCGTACTTGTTTTGAAGGGTTACCACATGGGAAACCGGCACAATCCCTCGTTTGTATTTTGTACCGTTTTCACGGAGACCCTCCCGTTGCTTCCAGGCCAGATCCGCCGCTTCGATGTCCTTACGATGATCGTAGCAGGCGATAGCCGTGGAACGGGTGCCCGTCAGGAGCGGCCAGCGCCACGACAATAGCTTATTTTCGTAAAAATATCTGATAGCCAACGAAGTCGACGAGTTCCAGATCGCATATTCGTGGTCCTGCCACTTACTGATATCTTTGATAAAAATGCCTATCGAGTTGTTGGTCTTCTCATTCCAGAAAGTAGCGGAAGTAAGCATTTTATCGGCATGCCAGGGCTGGTAGGGCCCGAGTTGGAACGCTATTTCATTTTGGTGCATCCCGGGAACGATCCCCTGGGGATACTGGAGCACCGCCTGATCGATCTTCTCCCATTTGAAATGATCGAAGCCGGCTTTATTGGTTGTTTCTCCGTAAGGATGGTTCGGCGCCTGCCGGTGGGTAGGGTGCAAGCCCGTCCAGGAAGTTTCAAAATAAACGGAGTCCTGTAAAGTGATCCCTTCCATCTGCTCTTCGAGCTCGACAAAATCCATTCCTTTAACCACCCGGACAAAAGCCTTGTAGGTTCCGCCGCCCTCAAAGGTGTATTGGACGCAAGCCGTGACGAACAATTCTCCCTGTTCTACAATGGTCGTTTCAATGTGGTCAACCTTTTTATTTCCAAACAATCGGCTGTTCCCGAACCAGTCTTTCCCATTCCTCGATACGCCGGTCACCGGTCCGGGAACAAATGCCGGCCGTTGCCTGGAAGACGGAAGCTGTACCCACAGTTCGCCCGCCGTCAACGTGAGCGTAGAATCATTTTCAGGATAGGAGCGCACTCCGGCCGGTGCAGCTGCTGTGCCGGCCGGGACCGTTTTAGCGACAAGCTCAAAGGTCCGGGAGGCGCCGGAGGGGAGATCTGTAAAGAAATTCAGCCTGGCAGAAACAAGGTAACCACCTTCGGTTTTAACTTCCGAAAGCTGGAAAGGCACATTCCGGTTTTTCTCATCGGGATTCAGCAACGCAAGCTGCCCGGGTTTTACGTGTGCCCTGGAAAAGTCCACCGGATAACTGAGCAGCGTTCCGGGCCACCAGTAAAGCGGGTGTTTCAGAGGATCGGCAAGCGTGAACCGCAACGGTTGCTTTTCCGAAAACCGGACCGTTTTGGCCCCTGGAAACAGGTTTGAGGTTTGGGCCTGACTTGCATCCGTTGCACTCAAAGAAGCCAGGATACACAGGACATATTTATACAGCGACAGGTAATTGCGCATGGTTTTCGATTGAATTGATCTTATAAATCCACCTGCTTTACATGTGGTCAGGTGCGGCAGGCGTTGCCAAACCCGGTAGAGCTGCCGGCATCCGACTGGCAGCTCTACCGGGTTTGGTCTGCTACCAACCGAGGTTTTGGTCGATTACACCCTCACTGACATCAATCACATCCTGCGGGACAGGCAACAGAAGCTGAAAATCCTTTACAACGACTGTCTGTTCACGATTTTTAAAATGCTGGTTCATCACCGTAACCGCCCTTCCCGTCCTGACGAGATCAAACCACCGGTGCCCTTCAAACGCCAGTTCGACTTTTCGCTCCTGCTCTACTGCCAGGGCGAAACTTTGCCGGGTCATGCCCGTCGGCAGGTCCTTAAGGCCGGCCCGTTTCCGGATCGCGTTTACTGACGCATACGCGGTGGCATCGGGTCCCTGGTTGGTTTCATTTAAAGCTTCTGCGTACATCAGCAGCACATCCGCATAGCGCAGCACAATATAATTGACGTCCGACAAATAAGCTTCCACCATCGGCGCCAGGTATTTTCTGGTGTACGGCGAGCTTACAAAATCGCCCTGTTCAGAATAATAACCGGCTGATACGGAAATATCTTTCCTCAGATCCCCCTCTTCAAAGGCCTCCAGCATTTCCAGTGTGGGAATGTTCCTGCCCAATCCTTCACCGATACCCGTGATGATATTGCCTGAATTTCTGGGAGCAAAATCATTTACGAACCTGCTTCCGACACCGATCAGCGCCTGATGCTGTACCTCGAAGATGGATTCCTGGTTATTTTCATTGGCAGGACCGAAAATCTTGTTGTAATCACTTTGAAGACTGTATTCACCGGAGTTTATTACAGCAGCAAGTTCGGTTGCTGCGGCGGTATAATTATGCATGGTCAGGTACACTTTTCCAAGCAGGCTCCGGGCAGCCCCTGACGTGACGCGGCCCATTTGTGCGGGGGTGTATCGGGACTTTTCCGGCAGTACACCTGCGGCATCGCTCAGATCCCGGATAATTTGCTGGTAAACCTCGGCGGCAGGTGCTCTTTTCATTTGATATGCCTCCTCTTCGTTAATGAAAGCAGTTACCAAAGGAACATCACCGAACAACCGGACCATGGCAAAGTACCATAATGCCCTTACGAATTTTACTTCGCCCACGTAGCGTTCCTTCAGGGCTTCGTCCATAGTGACATCGCCGATTTTATCCATCACCACATTACAGCGCATAATCCCCTGATAGGCGTTGTTCCACATGGTACCTGCGAACGCATCAAAGTTTCCGGGAGATGTGGAAATGTCAAAGGATTCCAGCCCTCTTGCATCTGTGTTGAGGAAAACCTCCGACACGTCCGAGTGCACATCGCCGTAATAAGGCATTAACTGAGAATAGCCGGTCCATTGTCCCCTGTCTTTCAGGGAAGCATAGGCGGCGTTCACCGCTACATCCATGTCGGCGGCGGTTTTATAAAATATATTCACATTCAGGTCCGAAGGCGGCGTCAGCTCAAGAAATCCTTCTCCGCAGGCGCTCAGCAGCAAGGTTACCGCCAGCGTCAATACTATTTTATTCATAGCGAACTCAATTTAATGTACGTACTAGTTAGAAACTGATGGTGGCCCCGATGGTGTAAACCCGTTGCAGCGGGTACCCTCCATGGTCTACTCCCAAAGCTGTGGGATTGTCTCCCCGCTCATTCACATCCGGATTGTAGCCGGTATAATTGGTGAACATTATAGGGTTTTTCACCCCGGCATAGAGCCTGCCGCTATTCAACGGCCCCAGGGACCCTTTTCTGAAAGTGTAACCCAGCACAATATTGCGGATGGAAAGGAAAGAGCCGTCCTCTACATAAGACGTCGAAAATGCGCCCGTGTTTCCTCTGAAAAAGGACAGCGCAGGGATTTCCCCGTTTCCGGGCTCCTCGGGCGACCGCCAGTGGTTGTCGTAAATGTATTTGGTAGTCTGATTATACCTGAAATTCCCGATATACCGCTTCACCTGGTTAATAATATCCCGGCCCTGAACGCCCTGGATCAACACCATTAAATCGAAATTTTTGTAGGAAAAATTATTGGTAAAACCATAGGTAAAGCTGGGAAGGGCATTACCGACCGTCGTACGGTCGTCCGCATCCGTAATCAGTCCGTCGCCGTTTAAATCTCTGAATCGCTCTGCTCCCGGAGCAGACGATGCGCTTGTGCCCGGCGCCCACACAGGTCCTTGTGCCACTTCTTCCTCGTTCATGAAAACCCCGTCGGCGATAAAGCCGTAAAAGTTTCCGATAGGCTGGCCGACTTCGGTCACATGGGTGTTGCCAAACCAGGTATTATAACGCAGCGGCTGCCCGGAAGGCCCCAGTGCAAGTACTTTGTTCCGGTTGAACGAAATATTGAAATCCGAACTCCATTTGAAAGTATTCACGAGGTTCTTGGTCGAGATGGCGAATTCCCAGCCCCTGTTCCGCACCTTGCCGATATTCTGCAGGGAAGTAACAAAGCCGGTAATCGACGGGATCGGAACCTGCAGCAAAAGGTCGGAAGTGATCTTGTTATAATAGTCTGCCACCAGGAAGATCCGGTTGTCAAAAAGTCCCAGGTCCAGTCCCAGATCCATTTGCTGCGATTTTTCCCAGCTGATATTTTCATTTGGCGCGGTATTGGGATACAGGCCGTTTACCTGCGTTCCGCCATTCGTACCAAAAACATAATTATCGCTGGAAAGCAAACTGATTGACCCATAATTCGGGATAGAGTTGTTTCCTGAAAAACCATAGCTCGCCCGCAATTTGGCTTCACTTACAAAAGGAAGTTTGCGCATAAAAGCCTCTTCCGACAATCGCCACCCGATCGATGTGGAGGGAAAGACGCCCCATTTGTAATTGGCCCCGAACCGTGACGAACCGTCCTGCCTGATGGTAGCCGTTACTAAGTACTTGCCCTTATAGCCGTAATTAACCCTGGCGAGATAGGAGAGCAGCGACCACTCCGCTTCTCTTGAATTTCCTTCGGTTACCCTGCCGGCATTCAGCGTTGTAATCAGGTCATTGGGAAAATTGGTTGCCCGCAGATAGTTATTTTCCGATGTCTGTTTCTGAATGGTGTATCCAAGCAACCCGGAAATGGAATGTGCCTCATTCAGCGTCTTGTCATAACGTAATGTATTTTCATTCAGAATATTGATGCTTTCTGCCGTTCTGGATATGCCATAAGCCATGTCGACACCGGGCCTGATGGTGGACGGGTAGAAAAACTTGCTCCTGGTTGCGTAGATATCCGCCCCTATTTCCGTACGGAATTCAAGGCCATCCAGGATCCTGTAGCTCAAAAACAGGTTGCCCAACATTCTTGTACCGGATTGCTTGTCCGTAATGTTAGTTACTTTGTTAAGCGGGTTGTCGTAGTTTTCCGTCCCGAAACCTTCGCCCCGGCTGATACTTGTCGCATAGCTTCCGTCGGCATTGTAAACCGGAAGTAAAGACGGTGTTTGCAGGGCCTGTATGATAACGCCCGTGCTCGGGTGACCGTCGGTTTGGGACAGGGAATTCCGGGTGAATGTCGGTGCGACACTGGCGCCCAGTTTTAACCTTTTGGATATTTCAGTCTGCAGGTTCAACCGAAGGGAATACCTGTCAAAGCTCGAATTGGGAATAATCCCGCCCTGGCTGAATACGCCTCCGGAAACCGAATACTGCGTTTTATCCGTTCCTGCGGAAACTCTCAGGCTGTAGTTCTGGATCACCGCGTCGGATATAAGCGCCCGCTGCCAGTCGGTACCTTTGTCATTTTTTGCAACCGCGTCGGACCAGTACGTTGGTATGGCCTCGTTGGGACGGTCCCGCTTTAACTCTTCGATTTTCAAGTCGGCATATTCTTTTCCATTGATCAGGTCCCAGTACGTCGTCGCCTGCTGCAAGCCTGCATAGGTTTCAAATTCAAATTTCGGCTTACCCGCAGTGCCTTTCTTTGTGGTGATAATCACCACTCCATTGGACCCTCTTGAGCCGTAAATGGCAGTGGCTGAAGCGTCTTTCAACACGTCTATCGAAGCAATATCGTTGGGGCTGATCGTACTCAAAGGATTGGTGTTTTGCGTAAAAGCTTCACTGGCAACCGGAAAGCCGTCTATCACATACAAAGGCTGTGTCCCTGCAGTAATGGAACCGGTCCCCCGTACCTGGATATTGATCCCTCCGCCCGGAGCACCCGATACCATTTGTACCTGCACCCCGGCGACCTGTCCCAGGAGCGCTTCATCAGGCCCCTGCAACGGCCGGTCCCTGATCTGACTGGCATTCACGGAAGAAACCGAACCGGTCACATCACCCGCTTTTTGTGTCCCATAGCCTACTACGACTACTTCCTCAAGCGACTTGCTATCGTAGGCCAGGTCCACGTTGATGACGGACGAAGTACCCACTTTTATTTCCTGGCTCGTATAACCGACAAAAGAGAATACAAGTGTCGCGCCTTCATCCGGAATTTCCAGGGAGTAGTTGCCATCTTTGTCTGTCGTAGTACCCCGGGTTGTCCCTTTTATCGCAACATTAACACCGGGCAACGCTTCATTTGCACCCGAAGTAACCGTTCCCTTTACCGTTTTTTCCAGGGTTTGCCGGGTCATATTTTCCTGCTCGCCGGTATTGATACCCCGTGGGATACCCCCCGAAGTGTCTGGAGCTCCCAGTTGGAGGATGATCCTGTTTTTTACAATTTTATAGGAAACATTGTCCGGATGAAACATTTGGTCCAATACATCGGAAATCGTTTTATTAGTGACAACAATCGAAACTTTTCTCTCTACCGGAAGTAACTGTTTGCTATATACGAACTTCACATGAGCTGAGGATTCCAGCTGTAAAAGGATCGATCTGATTTCCTGCTGCTGTGCATTTACCGAAACTTTTTTGCGCAGAAGCTCCTGTGCATAAGTTTCCCCTCCATAGGAGTAGGTGCAGGCGACAAAGGCAATAACCAGTTGTAAGGATGATACTTTCATAATAGTCCACCACAGGCCTATGATTTTTAGGCTTTTTTTCATTGCTTTACATTGTTAGATCATGAGATGATTTAATTAATCCCAACTTTTCATTTGTCCAGAATGAAAAATCCAGATTTTTTTCAGGATTGGGAAAAGGGCCGAAGCATGTTTGCAGCATCTTCGGCTTCTTTTTTCAGGTCAAAGGAATTTCATAGTCAAAAAGGATTAGGTGAAAAACTGAATAATTTATTACTCTGATATACAGCCGGTTCCAATCAAAAGAATGTTTTCTCCTTTCACTTCGAAACTTGCGCTGATTGCTGCGCACAGTATATCCAGCTGATCATAAAGGGAATTGTACTGGGAAATATCCGCCGTGATCGTACATTTCCGGATGCTCTCGTCATTCAAATCGATTTTTACCCCGTATGCCTTTTCCAGCTGGGATACAATGACGGGCAGCGGCGCATCGGTATAGTTGAACAACTCAGGGGATATAGCGCTCTTTTCTTCGTGTATAACCTTAGGCTGTTCAACCAGACCCGTTATCAGCTTTTCCGTTTCAGGATAGAAGGTGACTTTCTTATTGGGTGTCAGCACTACTTCGCGGTTCCCGGATACGGCGGCGGTTTCCGCCGAATTTCCCCGAACCTTGACCGTACCGGTCATAACCGCTACTTCTATACTTCCCTGCTTGTTTTTCTTGATTGTAAAACTGGTTCCGACAACTTTTGTGACGATATGATCTGAATAAACCACAAATGGTTTTGAACGGTCAGGTGTTATATCGAAAAAGCCATCTCCTTTCAAAAAAACTTTCCGCTCATCTGCCGCAAATTCTTCAGGGTAATATAAAGTGGCGCCCGGCTCCAGCGTAACATGGCTGCCGTCTGACAGCTCCACCACTTTCAATGTGTTACGCTCATTGATTTGTTCAACCAATCCGCGCACCATTGAATCGGGAACCTGGGCAATGATGCTGGTACTGGTAAAAAGCCGGTTATACAGAAACAGGCCGGCTGTCAGGATAACACAGGCAGCCGCGAATCGGAAGTAACGATTGAAATTCCATTTTTGCCGGCCCCTCACCGGCAAACCGGTTGCAGGTTCCATCCCGGAGGAGGTGATCCTTGCCCACATTCTCGACTTTATCTCCTCTTCGTTGTTCCCGAGAGGTTTATCGGCGATCTCATGGTGAATAGAATCAAACCACTGATCCATTACTGTCTTTTGTTCAGGAGAGAACTTTCCCCGGCTGTACCGCAGCAGTAATTTGTAAAAACCCTTTTTGACCAGCTTCATAACTAAGATTCAGACATTTCTGCTCATAGGTCGTTTTGAAGCGTCAAAAACCGCAAAGAAATTTACAAGTTATTTTAAAAGTTATATAAAATAACCGGTTTTATTCCTTTATTCTCTACAAATTACAATTTAAATATCCTGAATGAATCGTTAAATAAACGAGGAGCACCATGAAATCTTTCAAGTACAGCCGCATGACCTGCAATGCGTGTGCGATATGGTATTCGACTGTCCGCACCGGCATACACAGCCTGAGCGAAACTTCTTTGACCGGGAGCGATTCCAACCGGTTCAGTCTGAATATCTCTCTGGTCTTTTCCGGTAACTTCAACATGCCGGCCTCCATCACTCTTTTCAGCTCATTAAAGGCTATCAATTCGTCTGTGGTCAGCTCTTCCCCGTCGTCATGAATGCTCGTGAGTTCAGCATAACGGTTACGAACAAGATGGGCCCTCAGGTGGTCAACGCATTTGTACTTAACCGCACTATAGAGATAGGCAGACAAATTCTCTATATGATGCGTGTTTCTCTTTTGCCATAAATCGATGAAAACATTCTGAGTGACTTCCTCGGCTCCCTCCAGCTCACCAATCTTACTCAACGCAAACAGACAGAGCTGGCGCCAATAGCGGTTGTAAATCAACGTGAATGCTTTTTCATCATCTCTTGAAATATCTCCAATGAGTTCACTGTCACTAGCTCCCTCAGCATCTGTATATTGAATCTGGATCACATCGGAATACGTTTTACTGATGTTAATCCTGCAAAGATATAACTATTTCAACAAAAATATTTACCCTGCTTCCAGGTCGTTTAGTGAAGGACCCCATCTGAGCGAATGCCCTGCGCCCTGCAACCGGCTCAATTCCAGCCGGGCACAATCGCGGAGCCCACCCGGTCAGCTTCGGGACAGGGGAGCTTCCTGCAGCTCAACAGGCAGATAGAAGGCGATGGGAAAAGCCGGTAAAAATTCGTGCATCCGTAGCATTTTTACCAAACTCAGCGATTTTTCAGTAAATATTCTTCGTAGCTTCTCACTACTTTACGATCGGCTTCCGCCCAGTCGACGGAATAGAAATCCTCCGGGTTCAGCCAGCGCATTTGCTCATGCTCGGTTAACCGGATGGGCTGACCTTCCACCAGTTTACAGACGAAAGGCACCAAATGAATCTCCCGCCATCCATCATCCCGGCGTGTAATGGGGAGCTTTGCGCCAATCGTAATTTCTACGGACAGCTCTTCCATAATCTCCCGCAGCAACCCTTCCTCTTCCGTCTCCCCCTGCTCCAGCTTTCCTCCCGGGAACTCCCATTTCAGGGGTAAAGATCCCAGCGCATTCCGTTGGGCAACCAAAATCTTACTGTTACATTCGATAATGGCACAGGATACTAATACGACTGTTTTTACTACTACTTCTGACACCGGAGCTATTTTTTATCGTGCAAAAGTACAGTTTCTCAGACACTTTCTTACTTTTGGCCCCAGAATTCACAATTATTTCATGACTGGGTTTGGAGTTATGAGTTATTGGCGGCGATGAGGTGAGGGGCGTCGGGTTGCCGGTTTTTTATTCGTATTCACCTTCTGTTGGTTTATTGCTGATGGCCTTATTTATTCTGCAATCGGTATAAATGAGGAAACAATGTTATTCTACTGTTACCTGCTATGAAAACGACCCACTCCCGGCTGCTCTCTCTGGATACCCTCCGAGGTTTTGATATGTTCTGGATTGCCGGCGGAGAAGATTTTTTCCATGTGCTGGCCAAAGTCACCGGGTGGTCCGGGGCATTGCTAATCAGCACGCAGCTTACACATGTTGCCTGGCACGGTTTCGTGGCATACGACCTTATTTTTCCATTATTCCTCTTCCTCGCAGGCGTGTCGACCCCCTTTTCATTGGGAAGCCGTATGGAGAAAGGCATGGATCGTACCTTGCTGCTCCGGAAGGTGATCCGGCGGGGACTCCTGCTCGTGCTGCTCGGCATTATTTATAACAATGGTATTTTCCAAACTGAATGGGCAGACATGCGGTATCCCAGTGTCCTTGGACGCATCGGATTGGCCGGCATGTTTGCCCAGATCATCTACCTGTACAGCAGCAATAGGGCCCAATGGTTTTGGCTGGCCGGTTTACTGATCGGCTACTGGCTCTTTATGACGTTTTACCCCGTTCCCGGCTGCGGTGCAGGCTTGATGACCATGGAGTGCAACCCTGCCAGCTACTGGGACACCTTGCTCCTTCCCGGGCATTTATACCAGACGATCCATGACCCGGAGGGGCTGATTTCCACCATTCCTGCCATTGGCACCGCTCTGATGGGAATCGGTGCCGGCAACCTCCTCCGGAATAAGGATAAGGCGTACAGCGGCGCCCGGAAAACAGTATTCCTGATGGCCGCCGCACTGCTGAGCCTGGCGTTGGCGCTGGTATGGAACACCGTTTTCCCCATCAACAAAAACCTCTGGACCAGCTCCTTTGTCCTGATGGCAGGCGGCTGGAGCCTGTTGTTACTGGCCGTTTTTTACTATCTGATCGACGTACTGGAATGGCGGAAATGGACGTTCTTCTTCGTAGTGATCGGAATGAATTCTATCGTTATCTACATGATCAGCGATTTTATTGATTTCAATTACACGGCACAGGCGCTTTTTGGAGGGTTCTTCTCGTTTTTCCCGGATGCCATCCAGCAAATCGGCAAAATAGCGAGTTTCCTTGCCGTACAATGGGCGTTTATGTATTTACTTTACCGGAACAAACTTTTCCTGAAGATTTAATGGCTATCCAAGTTGTGCAGCTAACCAAGGTATATGGGGGCCAGAAGGCCATTGACAACATCAGCTTCGAACTGGAAGCGGGTGAAATTGTCGGGTTCCTGGGCCCCAATGGCGCGGGCAAGTCTACCACGATGAAAATCATTACCGGTTATCTGAAAGCAACTGCGGGAGAAGCAATCGTCAACAACTTTTCGGTGACTACCCGCCCGATGGAGAGCAGGCGTGCAATCGGGTACCTGCCGGAGCACAACCCCCTGTACACCGATATGTATGTCAGGGAATTTCTTCAGTTTACCGGCAGCCTTTTCGGCTTGTCAGGGAAATTCCTGAAAGAACGGGTTGCCGAAATGGTACAGCGCTGCGGACTGGAGCCTGAAAAACATAAAAAGATCAGGCAACTCTCCAAAGGATACCGGCAGCGGGTCGGCCTGGCGCAGGCGTTCCTGCACGACCCCCCGGTACTGATCCTGGACGAGCCGACTACCGGACTGGACCCTAACCAGCTTGTGGAGATCCGGGAACTGATCCGCAGCCTCGGGAAAGACAAAACAGTGCTTTTTTCTACCCATATTATGCAGGAAGTAGAAGCCATCTGCGATCGTGTGCTGGTGATCCATCGTGGAAAACTTGTTGCCGACGATTCCCTCGAACATCTCCGGCAAACCAGCGGCTCGCTCGAAGCAGCTTTCCGATCATTGACCTCCTGATACCGATGCGAACCTATCCGGACCTTATCCGGCACCGTCTCTCCCGGTTGCAATTGACCGATCCTCAGTCCGCCACCCCCGGAGCATTGCTGCACGCTATGGGAGCGATGCAGGCACAGGATCCGGCCATGTCAAAACTAGCGATCGGGATACGCATTCCCGGTACGGTACATGCCGGGGTGGAAGCCGCCATCGCCGGCGGGGAAATCCTCCGGACTCATGTGCTCCGCCCGACCTGGCACTGGATTGCACGGGAGGATATCCATTGGTTACTGGAGCTGACGGCCCCGCGGATTCTCGCCGTCATGAAAAACCGGCTGGCAGAGCTGGAACTGGACGCCTCCCTGCTGCACCGCACGACCACACTTATTCTGAACGCTCTGGAAGCCGACGACACCCTGACCCGGGCGGAACTGATGTCCTGCCTCAACCGCAACGGCATCCGCACCAACGAAAACCGGGCTTCCCATATCCTGGCCCATGCGGAACTCCACGGATTGATTTGCAGCGGAAAGCCCGTCGGGACGCAACACACCTACGCCTTACTTGAACGACGTGCTACCCGGCAGGTCGCCTTTCAGCGGCCGGAGGCCATTGCCGAACTTGCCGGGCGCTATTTTGCCAGTCACGGGCCTGCTACCGCCGCTGATTTCGCCTGGTGGTCGGGGCTTACCCTCCGGGATGCAAAAGCCGGCGTCGCTTCGCTCGACCCGGCACGATTCAGCGCAGCCGTCGTGGATGCGCACACCTACTGGTATGCTCCGGCGCCCTTACCTGCCTTTCCTGCCTGCCTGCTGCTGCCCGCCTATGATGAACTGATCATTGGCTATACCAACCGGGATGCGCTGCAGCTGGCAGACAACTTCAAAAAAGTGATTGCCGTCAACGGTCTATTCCGTGCCGTCGTTCTCCTTGACGGCCAGGTTGCTGGGATCTGGAAACGAACCCCCAAAAAAGACCATCTGCTGATTGAAACAGAATTTTTCAGGTCCCTGACCCGTTCGGAACTCGAAGCAGTCGAACTGGCGGCACAGGAAACAGGTCGGTTCTGGGGGATGCGGGTACAAATGAGCGGGTGATCGTGCCTCCGGTCGTATAACAACCGGGAAAGGGAAATCTGCACACCGTACGACCGGTGCCGCCGCTGCCCCGAATGCAATCCTGTCAGGCGATTCCCTGTGAGGTCTGCCGGCAAATCGAAAGGGTAGATAACAATTAAGCGCCACTTTGTTATAAAAAAACAAGAAACAATAGTATGACGGCGGCAAAAACCGAAGATATTACCTTATGGCAAAAATTATGCGATGGTAATGTAGCGGCTTTTGAACAAATCATGAACGGGTATTATCGCCAGCTTTTCCGCTATGGCATCCGCATCCTGCCCGACGAAGAGATCGTACGGGATTGTCTGCAGGATGTTTTTATCGATATCTGGATACGGAGACCCGCGCTTCAAAGCGTAAATTCCGTTAATTTCTATCTCATTAAAGCCGTCAGGAACCGTTTACTGCTTGCCAGGAGAAAGGACAGGAGCGTAGCTTTTCCTGACAACTGGACCGAAAAGGCTGCTTTTATCAGCGAGATCACCATTGAAAGCGAACTGATCCTGGAGGAGGAGCAACGTCTGCACGCAACAAAACTGGAAACCCTGCTCAACAGCTTACCTCCACGACAAAAAGAGATTATCCATCTTAAATTTTTCGAGGAACTCAGTTCAGATGAAATTGCCGAAATTATGTCCCTTAACCGGCAGTCCGTGTATAACCTCCTGCATGAAACCCTTCGGAAACTCCGGAGCTTGTGGCTGGTCACCCTTTCACTCTTTACCATCTAAAAAAAAAGAAACAATTTTTCAGTAGATAAGTACATTTCCTGAAACTATTAGTCAGAATAGCATCAGGAAATGAAAACATATCAACATTACAGCCCTGAAGAACTGGCACTTGACGGATCGTTCAGACGATGGATCCTCCACGGGAACGAAACGGACAGCGCATTCTGGCAGGATTGGCTCCTTAAAAATCCGGACAAACAGGGAGAAGTTGCCACAGCAAGGCAATTGGTCATCGCCATGCGCCAGACTCCTTTCAGGGATATCAGCGATGCGCAGGTCAGCCGGGATATCACCCGGGTGCTGGAAACCGTTGTCACCCGTGTAGAAGCGCCTCCCGGGAATCGCCGGCATTTCATTTTCCCTGTGAGCACCTGGAAAGTGGCTGCAATACTGGTTCTGATAAGCAGCGCCGGTTGGTGGATAGGCCGGCACGGGTTCAAAGAGATCCTGTCCGGTCATCCTCAGGAAACACTTTCCGCCACGGACGAAACCCGGAAGGATTTTATCAACAGCACCAGCATTACCCAAAAATTTGCGCTGCCCGATCACAGCACGGTTACGCTTGCTCCCGGAACCACCCTTGGCTACCTGGAAAACGCGGCAGGTGAACGCATCACCGAACTGGATGGGGACGCCTTTTTCGAAGTACGCCCTGATCCCCGCCGCCCGTTCCTGGTATTCAACAACAATGTGATCACCAAAGTGCTGGGCACCAGCTTCCGGATCCGATCCTGGGCCGGCAGCAATGCTGTTCAGGTAACGGTACATACCGGAAAAGTTTCGGTTTTTTCAAGAAAAGAATGGGATGCCGGTAAAACAACCCCTTCCAGCGGCTTGATCCTTACCGCCAATCAGGGCGCAGACTTCGTCGCCGCGAATGGTACGTTCCATAAATACGTGGTCCGGAACCCGCTGAAAGTACAGCCTGTACCGGAACAGCAATTCGAATTCAGCTCCACACCGGTAGTGGAAATCTTTGACCTGATTGAAAAGACCTATGGCATCGAGCTCGTCTATGACCGGCAGCTCCTTCAGGATTGCGCGCTCACGGCTTCTCTGAGTGACGAACCCTTGCTGGAGAAAATCCAATTGATTTGTCAGGGTATCAATGCGACCTACCAGGAAACCGATGCCCGCATTGTTATCCACTCAAAAGGGTGTCATTAATGTAAAATAACCTGCTATTCTCTACTCCTAACCGCCATTTGCCGATGAATAAAAAAATCTATTAATCCATCCATCATAAAAAAAGCCAAACGTGCTGGTACCACGTCCGGCTTTATCCCCCGTCGGCAGATAATTCATTTGCCGGACAGGTCGGTTTTTGCCAAAAGTCTGTTAATCCATTCACAAAAACGATTCAAATATATGAATTCTAAGCAATTAATACTCTTCAAGATCATGAGAGTGTCATTTCTCCCCTTATGTTTATTGCTGACGGGTATAGCATTCGCCGGAGGGAATCTGGCAAGCGGACAGCAGTTACTGGATAGGAAAATCAGCATAGAAGTCACGGATGCTCCCTATCACCAGGCCCTGGAGCAGCTCAGAAAATCAGCGGGATTTAAGTTCCTGTACAATTCGCAGGTCTTTTCGCCCCATACACGGTTGACGATCCGGGCCAGCCGGGAACCGCTTTCATCGATACTGGACCGGGTGCTGGCCGCGCATCACATTACCTATGTGCTGCGCGGCCGCCAGATTATCCTCTCCCGCAAGCAGCTGCCTTCCGGGAGCACCGGAAAGCCTGCGACAAAAACCCTGTCCCTGTACGAACGGACCCTTACCGGGCAGGTACGGTCGGCAGACGACAACCAATCGCTGCCGGGTGTGAACGTGCTCGTCAAGGGCACCACACAGGGGACCATTACAGACGCAGACGGGCAGTTTCAGCTCAATATACCGGAAAAAGATGCCGTCCTGGTCTTTAGCTATGTGGGATATGAAAGCAAGGAAATAAAGATCGGCGATACGCAAAGTGAACTGTACATCGATCTCCAGGCCGGCACCAGGTCCCTGACCGAAGTCGTGGTGGTCGGGTACGGCAGCATCAGGAAAAGTGATCTTACCGGATCGGTGTCATCGGTAACTTCGGAACAGTTGAGAAAAATGCCCATGACCACGATCGATCAGGGGCTCCAGGGAAGGGCCGCAGGTGTTCAGGTGACCCAAACGGACGCAGCGCCCGGCGGTACCGTATCGATCCGGATCCGGGGAGGCACCTCGATCAATAACAGCAACGAGCCCCTTTATGTGGTTGACGGCTTTCCGCTGACTTCTATAAAATCATTGAACCCAAATGATATCGAGTCCATGGAAATCCTTAAAGATGCGTCAGCTACCGCCATTTATGGATCGAGAGGAGCCAATGGGGTAGTGATTATTTCCACCAGGCAGGCCAAAAGCGGGCAGTCGCAAATCAACTTCGACTATTATACCGGAATCCAGCACCTTACGTACAAGATTCCCCTGCTCAACACCGCCCAGTTTGTGGACCTTGCCAATGAAGCTTTTGCCCTGAGGAATCTCAGCCTCCCGTTCCCGGAACCCGACGCGGTAGCGGTTGATACCGACTGGCAGGACGCCATTTACCGCCCGGCCCCTATTTCCAATTATCAGCTGTCGTTTATGAAGGGGAATGAGCATACCAGGTTTACGATCACCGGAAATTACTTCAACCAGGACGGGATTATCGTCAATTCCAACTTTAAACGGTTCTCTACCCGGTTTAACCTGGAAAGCAACATCAACGACAAGTTCACGATGGGATCCAACCTTCAGATCAGCTATATCAGAAACAATGCCGTTCTGGTCAACAGCGGCGGAACCGGTAGTTCGGGGGTAGTACATGCCGCGCTAACCTCGGGACCCTACGTGCCGATTTTTGACGACGAAGGGAATTACTTTGTGGACTGGCAGCAGATCGGGCCCGTCTTCAGGCGGGACAATGCCGTATCGCTCGCAAAAGAAACGACGAACCGGACCCATACCGGAAGAATGCTGGGAAATCTGTTCGCGAAATACGAAATCTTGCCGGGTCTGACGGCAAAAGTATCGTTTGGCGCCGATTTACAATACAGCAAGCGCAATCAGTATATTCCCAGGACCACCTACCGGGGTTATTTCCAGGACGGCATCGGAGAAGTGACCACCGGAGCTTCCATTAACTGGCTGAATGAGAACACGCTTACCTACATTAAAATGATCGGCAGACATGACTTTAATATAGTAGCCGGCTATACGATGCAGGAGGAAAACGCAGAAAACGCAACCGCCAAAGGCAAGGGCTTTGTAAATGACATTCTGGGATACAATGACCTGGGAGCGGCCAGCACGGTATTGCCTGCCGCTACGTCCGGCAATAAATGGTCCCTTCAGTCGTACCTGGCCCGGATTAATTATATCTACAATAACAAATACCTGATCACGCTGTCGATGAGAGCCGATGGTTCTTCCCGTTTCGGTGACAACAACAAGTGGGGATACTTCCCTTCCGGAGCGGTGGCATGGAAAGTGATCGAAGAAGATTTTATCCGCCAGTCCAACCTGTTTGATGACCTCAAGCTCCGGGCCAGCTATGGAATAACCGGCTACCAGGAAATCCCGCTTTACCGCTCGCAGGCCTCGCTTGCCAACACTTCCTATGTTTTCGGCGATAATCTCGCTATCGGATTTGCTCCCAACAGGATCCCGAATCCTGACCTGAAATGGGAACGAACCGGTCAGTTTGACATCGGAACGGATATGGCGTTTTTTCAGAGCCGCCTGCGTTTCACGGCGGACTATTACTACAAGCGGACCAAAGATCTTCTTTTTGAAGTGCAGATTCCCTGGAGCTCGGGATTTGCCACTTCCTATCAGAATATCGGAAGTACCGAGAATCGCGGCGTAGAATTATCGCTGAGTGCCGATATTTTCACGGGCGACTTTAAATGGACGGCCGATCTGAACTATTCCCAAAACCGCAACAAAGTCCTGGATCTCGGAGATGCCGAAGAAATCATGGGCCCTGCAGCCGGAAACGGCTTCTACTCGCCGGGAAGCGGAATCATTATCAGGCGGGGCAGCCCCGTGAATTCCTTTTATGGCTATGTCGGCGACGGCCTGTTCCGCACCCAGGCCGACCTTGTGGAAGGACCGGAACACCGCTATATGGAACTGGGAGACCTGCGTTTCAAGGATGTCAACCAGGACGGCAGCATCACGCCGGCCGACCGCGCGATCATAGGAAATGCGCAGCCGAAATTCATCTATGGTTTCAGCAATAATTTTTCGTACCGGAACTTCGATCTCAACATCTTTCTCCAGGGCGTTTACGGCAACAATGTGCTGAATCTCTACCGGGTTTATGAATTGGAATCGATGCGGGGCACCCATAATAACCACGCCCGCGCCCTTGACCGGTGGAGTCCCGAAAACCCCGATGCCTACATGCCCAAAGCAGACCAGCGCGGCCAGGAGCAGTTCATCAGTTCCAGGGCCATAGAAGACGGCTCGTTTCTCCGCCTGCGCAATGTGGTGCTGGGCTACAATCTTCCGGCCGGAAAATGGAAAGGAATCCGCAGCCTCAGAGTCTACCTGAGCGGACAAAACCTGTTTACCGTGACCAATTATACAGGTTACGATCCGGAAGTAAATTCACATGGACAGCACCCGATCAATCAGGGTATCGACTATGGGGCGTATCCGAAAGCGAAAACCTACATGATAGGCCTGAATATAGGATTATAACGGACTTCAACGCTATTTTCAACCTGGAAAAATCAGTAAAGACAATGAAATTCAAGACCCAATTCCTACTGCTTACCGCGCTGTTAGTGAGCGCATGTGATTTTCTTACGGAAACGCCCCGGGACTTCCTTTCTCCTGCCAACTTCTATCAAACGGAAAAGGATGCCGTTGCCGGCGTTGATGCTATCTACAGTACCTTACAGGCTTCCTGGATTCTTGCCGAACTTGCATCCGATCTCCTGAATGAAGGCGCAGCCCCCCGGACAGAAAACCTGGAGCTGCAAACCTTCACCTTCAGCAGCGCCAATGGCTATTTCGCCAATTTCTGGCAAAATTGCTACGTGGGGATCAACCGGGCCAATACCGCTCTTGGCAGAATTCCGTCCATTGAAATGAACGAAGAGCGCAAAGCCCGGTTACTTGCAGAAGCTGTTTTCTTACGGTCGCTCCATTACTTCGACCTGGTAAAAGTGTTCGGCGATGTCCCCTTAATCATCACGGAAACCACGGGTCTGGAGGGTCTGACGATAGCGCGGACCCCCAAAGCCGAAATCTACAAACAACTGATAGACGACCTTGAGGGAACCTACAACCAGCTGCCCCTTACCTACGCCGCAGCAGAAACCGGAAGAGTGACGAAGGGAGCTGCTCTGGCCTTTCTGGCACGGGTATACCTCTTTAATGAACAGTTCGACAAAGCCGCCGAACACGCCCGGACGGTGACCACACTGGGTTACAGGCTGCTGGACAACTATGCGGACATCTGGCCTTCTGAAAAGGAAAACGGCCCGGAACATATTTTTTCCATCCAGTACAAAGCCGGTGTGCGCGGAAGCGGCTTCAACGAGACCTTCGGCGTGCGGGGAGGCAAAGCGCCCATTACCGGGGGAAGCGGCGCCTTTGTGAAGAAGACTTTTTATGATTCTTTTGAGAGCGGGGACATCCGGAGGGATATCAGTATAAAGACCTCCTATACCTTCCCCGATGGCTCCGTCCAGACCTTTGAACCCCATGTGTGGAAATACTTCAACCCTAACGGTATTACCCCAAGCAATACCGATACGAACTGGCCGGTAATCCGCTATCCCGAGGTGCTGCTGACACTTGCCGAAGCATTGAATGAGGTCAACAACGGTCCCGATGCAGAAGCCTATCACAGCATCAACCAGGTCAGGAACCGGGCCATGCTTCCGGACCTTCCGGGCAACCTTACCCGGCAGGAATTCAGGGACGCCATTCTGCGCGAAAGAGGCTGGGAATTGTGTTTTGAAGGACACCGCCGCTACGATCTCGTCCGGATGAATAAACTCAGTGAAGCAATGGCTGCAGCAGGTGTGACGGTTAAAATGCCGCAGCATGCTTTTTTCCCGATACCGCTCCGGGAAATGGACGTCAACAGTAAGCTGGAACAGAATGAAGGTTATTGACCAATTTCAACCGATACAATCACTACTAAATAAAGCATTATGAAACGCCGGAATTTTCTTTTCAAAAGTGGAGCAGGACTATTAGTGACGTCTGTCTGGACGAAGCCTCATCCCATCAGTTCGCTCAAACTGGCACAGGTTCACGAAATGGCGCGCGACATCGACGTTGCGGGCGAATACGACGTGATCGTAGCAGGTGCCGGACCCGCAGGCGTCTCAGCGGCCATCGAGGCCGGGAGAAGCGGCGCCAAAACGCTCCTCATCGAAACCCACGGATGCCTGGGAGGCGTATGGACCGCCGGGTACCTCACCTGGATACTTGATAACAAAAACAAATCAGGGCTGCTGGTGGAGATCATGAATACGCTTCGCGCAATGCCTACCGCCGCCACCGTCCCCACCGGCGACACTTTTTCCTTTGATGCGGAAGATATGAAGTGGCTGCTGGAAGACCTTTGCCTGAAAGCAAATGTCGATATCCAATACTTCACCCGGGTAGTGGCTACCCAACGGGAAAATCGCAGGCTGACGCATATCCTGACAGAATCAAAATCCGGGCGACAGGCCTGGAAAGGCAAGATTTTCGTGGACTGCACCGGCGATGGCGACCTGGCCGCCCAGGCAGGCTGCGGATTCGACTATGGCGACAGCGCCGGACAGGGACAACCTATGAGCCTCCTTTGCATGGTCGCGGGCGTACAATATGACGAGATCAGGGATCTTGTCCGGGACGAAACGGACAGTAAAACAGGATCCCCATCAAAGAAACGGCTGGAAAACGAGATTATCCGCGCCGGCGTATCGCCTTCCTATACCCGGCCGGGACTTTACCCCATCCGCGAAAACCTGTTTATGCTCATGACGCACCATGTCTACGGTTACAAGGGAACGGATGCCAAACAAGTGACGGAAGCCACGCTGAAAGGGAGAATTGAGCTCCATCAGATTATAAACGGGCTGCGATCACTGGGGGGCGTCTGGAAAGACATCAAGCTGGTAGCGACGGGTCAGCAGATAGGAGTCCGGGAAAGCCGGCGTATCAGGGGGCTGTATACCGTCAGCTTCAAGGATCTCCAGGCAGGCATAAGGCATGAAGATGCGGTTTGCAGGGTCACATTTGGTGTAGACGTACATTCTGTGAAAAAAGAGCACGAAAAAACGGAAACGTACAACAGGGGAATAAAGAGTCAAAGTTACGACATTCCGATCAGGGCCCTGATTGCAAAAGATGTCGACGGGCTCCTCATGGCCGGGCGTTGCATCAGCGGTGATTTTATCGCACATTCGAGCTACAGGGTCACCGGGAATGCCGTGGCCATGGGGCAGGCTGCCGGTCGTGTAGCCGCGCGCGCGTCGCTGGCCGGAAAACTTCCGCAGGACGTCCCGTGGAAAGACGTGAACTGGCAGGTGGAATAAGGATCCGCAAACAGCGGCGGCCGGCCTGTGTCCGCCCGCCGCTATCGTTATGAAGTTTAACGGTTACCATTTCTGGTATACACACCCTCCTCCTCCCGCTACGACCCTCCGGCCGCCTTACCGTTCACGAAATTTCCCGGTTTCCATCTCATCAAAATCCTGGAACTCTCGTAAATTTACGAAGTAACAGTGCTATACTTACCTGTACAGAGAATTGCTTTGGAATACGTCCGGAGTCGCTGCCATTCAGCTACTCCGGGATCCGGTTGCCCCGTTAGTGCTCAACGTTTTTCGTTCAACTTAACGCTTTTCCCCTGCCAGCATGTCAACTTTCCGTAACCTCCACGTATCCTACGTCGGAATCAATGCCTACTCCCAAAGCCCCCTGAACGGGTGCATCAAAGATGTCCTGGCCCTGGACTCCCTGCTTCGGGAGCAATGTGCGCAGCAAACCGACACCTTACGCTATACGCCCTTTTATCTGCTGGCGCCCACTGCCGCCGACCTGGAACGCCTTACCGAATACGAAGACAGGCATGGTATACAATTGCCGTATGAACTGCCCACGTTCGAAAATGTAAGTCAGAAAGCGTTCGCTCATTTAAAGCACGCCCGGGACGGGGACATCTGTGTTTTCTACTACAGCGGGCATGGCTCTCAAACCGACGCCCCCGAAGTATTCCGGCATGCCAAACCCGACCGGAAAAATGAAACACTGGTATGCCTGGACAGCCGCGACGGCGCCAGGGATCTTATCGACAAAGAAATTGCCTTCCTCCTCTGGGACGCATTGAAGGGAAAAGAAGTCCATACACTGGTTATCATAGACAGTTGTCATGCAGGGACCAATACCAGAGACGCCCGGGAAGAAGGAGAGCAGGTGCGGTACCGGTTCCAGTCCGCTGCCGACAAGAGGGTCCCGTTTGAAGAGTACCTGGGGTACGGGCAGCCGGATTTTTACGACCTGCAGGAAGGCAATGCCCGTATCAAAATTGCCAGGTACATTCATTTAGCGGCTGCCAGAGATTCCGAGAAAGCCCTTGAGACCCTGAAAGGAGGACTGTTTACTACGCAACTGATTGAGCTGCTCCGGTCAGGCGGGACTTCTAAAAGTTACCGGGAGCTGGTACAAAGCCTCGCCGTTACCGTCCGGAACCGGAATCCAAACCAAAACCCGGTAAGTTTTGCGCGCGAACCCGCCGATCTGGACCTGCAATTCCTGGGAGGCCGGGTTATTCCTTACCAGCCCGCTTTTGAATTACACTACAAAAGCAGGCTCCGCGCATGGCATATCAATGCCGGCGCCCTGCAAGGGATCACGCCGTCAACGGATGCTGCAAAGACCGTCTTTCGACTGGTCAAGGACCAGGGCGTTCCCCCTACCGACCTGGAGGTAAGCGAAGTGCATGCCGATTACTCGGTCGTAGCGGATACCGGGACACTTGATACGAACAGGCCGGCCTACCAGGTATCCCTGGTAAGCCTGGCTCACTCCGTCATCCAGGTGGGATTTTCGGCAGCGCTCCGGGAAAATCCAGTCCTGTTGGCTGCCATCGAAAACGCTTATTCCCACTCCGCTTTTCCATTTTTGGAGCTCACCGGATCCAACGGTCGGGCAGATTACCTGATCGACTTATCATCCGACGGGCAGTTCATGCTTACCCGTGCCACAGGCACTACCCCCTTATTCAAGCGGGAACGCAAACCTGCCTTGTTCCTCAGCCAGGTCGACAGCCTGGGGAAATGGCTAAACACATTGGAACTGAAAAACGGGACAACCCGCTTTGACAAAGACGATTTCGTCTTTGAAATAGAACGCATTGAGGGCCGGGAACTCACCCCCGCCAACCGTGAAACAGTAAAGGGGGAACAATGGCTGATGACACCGGACGAAGAAGTGGTCTTTGCCTACGTCGACAACCGGCAGCCCGCTTTCCGGCTGCGTATAAGCATCGCGGCAACCTCCGCCCTGAGCGCCTGCTATGCAGGCGCGCTGTACCTTGACAGCCGGTACGGAATTTTCACCGGACTTGTTCCCGGCGATACCGGGCGACTGGAAAAAGGCAAAAGCCCGCTTTCCTTAGAAATCATCCTGGATGGCCGGGTTACCCGCACGCTGGAGCTTGAAAGGGATCCGCTTTATGACCTGTATCAAATCAATGAAATCAGTGATTACCTGAAAATTATCGTTTCCAGTCAGCCCATCACGCTATCCCATTACAGCCAGGAAAGCCTGGAACTGGATCCCGATCGTGCCGGTGTCACGAACAAAGGATTGAGCACATCCGGACGAACGGACAGTTCCGCCGACTGGGCGGTATTCGATTTTACATTCAGGATTGTCGGTCCTCACAAAGAAAAAGTGCTGCTGCCAGGAAGCGTCGTCGGGTTTCCGGCCTTCAAAATCGAGGCGCCGGAAGGGTTCAGCGCCAGCATTTATGCGGCCACCGGTGAAGATATCATCCGGAAACAGCGGAGCAGCCAAACCCGTGGCCTCAACAAGGAACTGGATCAGCAATGGGATAACCTGTCGCTTTCCGCCGCTGCCTGGGGAGAAGACCCGTCCGAAACCGCCTTCACTTCCGGTCTCTCCTTAGGTCCTGACGGGGACATCCATGTATTGGAGCTCCTCCCGGCAGCCGACCGGCCGCTGGTACTGCCGGCCGGCAAGGAACTCCTCCTTACTCCGAATGTACCCACCACAAGGGCTGTTGAAGACCTGGAAGAGGTGATTATCCCCTATGGTTATGATGAAACCTTTCAGGTTTATTATCCGCTGGGGTATTCTGACGCCGAAGGACGGGTGCATATCGAGACGCTTCCCAGCGAAACGGCCGGGTTGATCCGGGAAGAAGGCCCGGGCCTCAAAAGTATCGGCGGGTCTGTCAAGCTTTTCTTCCGAAAGCTATTCCGGAAAAAAACCGGTATCAACACGCTGCAGTTGTACGGTTTCAATGCGGATGGTTCCTGGAAGGCCCCCATCACCGATACTGCTGAAATCCGGAGGCTGCTGAAAACCAGGCCCGGAGCCCGGGTCGTCCTGCTGACCCATGGACTCACCGGTGATACCCGGCATATGGTTGCCGCCCTGAAAGAGCTAAAAGCATTGAAAACCCTCGCCGCCTTTGTTTTGACCTATGACTATGAAAATTTATCCACCCCCGTTGACGATGCTGCTAACGTACTCCAAACAGAGCTGAAGGTGTTATGGAATGAGCCGGAACAGATGCCGAAGCTTACAATTATTGCGCATTCACAGGGAGGGCTGCTCGCGCGCTGGATGGTAGAAAAAGTCGGAGGAGTCCCCTTTGTCGATCACCTCATTCTGGTTGGGGTAGCCAGCGCCGGTTCCGAACTTGCCCAGTTGGGCACCAGTGTTTTCAGCCTGCTCACCCATGCCCTCAACGTCACCGGTCCCCTTAAATATGCGATTACCGGTCTTTCGTTCCTGTTGAAAGCATTGAAATCAGATCCGGGCAGGACCCTCAAGGACACAGCTCCCCGCTCGGCCTTTATCCAGAACCTCAGGGATTCCGGGAAACCGCACACCGTACAGTATCATGTGATTATCGGAGACACCGCCCTTATTGCCAGGGACTACGAGGGAGATGATACTTTTTTGCAGAAAGTGAAAAAGGCACTCGCCAAAAACCTGGTCATTCCCGGTTTTACGCACCTGCTTTTCGGAAGTGCGCCCAATGACATCGCCGTTACCATTGAAAGCGCTACGGCTATAAGAGCTTACAACAGCAGCTCCCACACCAGGATTGTGGCAAGCAACCACCTTGCCTATTTCAGGGAACGGTTGTCGCAGCAGGAATTACTGGATTTTTTAGCCGCAGAGCCGGGTACCACAAGCTGATCAGCAACATTTACCAACTCAACATCCAATTTTTATGAAATTCTACGTCGAACAACAGCATGAAACCCTGGAACGGGGCCTTGAGGAACAAGCGCCCGAAACTTCCGTTATTTCCATTTCTTCCAAAAGCATGACACCCGAAAACCCCTGGGACAGTGCGCATGCCCTGGTTCAGTCGGACGGGTCACTGACATTTGCCGAACCTTTGATGGATTATATGGAGGACATCGGCTTACCGGAGGGGTATGAGGACTACGAGGAAACCACTGAAAGAGGGCTCCCCGATGCCCCCCCACCGGTATATGACAAGGATTGGTCAAGTCCGGCGCCCCCTTCTCTCTGGCATTTACAAACAGCCTTTTCCCAACTGGCCGATGCCGTCCGGGAAGTAGCAAACAGTAACCCGGACGCAGTGATCCGGGTGGCGCACTTCGATACAGGGTACGATCCGGACCACAGTACCTTGCCTGTTATCCGGAAGGAGCTTCAGAAAAACTTTCTGGAAGCGGGCCGCCGTAATGATGCCAGTGACCCGGACGCACGATCCGGTATTATTTCCAACCCCGGCCACGGAACCGGGACCCTGGCCATTCTGGGAGGCAGAGAGGGCCTGCTGCCCACCGGAGATACGGTAGCGATCGGGGCTGCACCCTTCGTCGAAGTGGTGCCCCTACGGATCGCCAACGCCGTGGTGCTGATCAAATCCGACCATTTTGTGGAGGCCATGAATTATGTACTGGCCCTTTCCGATAATCCTGCCACGCGCATCCACGTCGTGACCATGAGTATGGGAGGCGTCGCCTCAAAAGCCTGGGCCCGGGTCATCAACGAGGCGTACGAAAAAGGCATTCTGGTCGTCACTGCCGCCGGTAACAACTTCGGTCGGAAAACCCCGCGTACGCTGGTATACCCGGCCCGTTTCAACCGGGTGATCGCCGCCTGCGGGATTACCCACGACCTGCGGCCCTATAGTAAAGTCTGGGCCAGCCATCTGACCACCATGCAGGGAAATTACGGACCTTCGAAACTGATGCGCACCGCACTTTCGGCCTTTACCCCGAATATGCCCTGGGCACAGATCGGGACAGGCAACCAGGTCCATTTAAAAGGCGCCGGCACCTCTTCCGCTACCCCGCAAATCGCGGCTGCCGCTGCCATTTACTGGAAAAAGTACTATCACGAGCTGATGGAACTGGATGGCTGGCAGCAAACAGAAGTTATCCGGCAGGCGCTCTTTCAATCGGCAACCCTTCGAAATGTACAAAGCATTGAAGGCAAACCTTTGGCTGAAGATAAGAAGCGCTTTTATTTCGGGAATGGCTACCTGCAAGCCGGCAACATGCTCCGGTTGCAGCCGTCCGCACTGCTGGGATCGCTGAAAAAGGAGGAAAAGGACAACGCCATTCTCCCGTTCTGGAGGGTCCTGCTCGGAACCAAAGCGTTAACGGATGAGGAGAACGTTGAAGCCGAAATGTACCAGCTCGAAATCCTCCAGCTCATCCAGGTCTCTCCCCGGCTGCAGGAGATTTTACAAAATGAAGAAAAAACGCTTGAAGATTTGAATGAGGACGAACTCGATGCATTCATCGGGGAGATCCTCCGGATGAAAGAAGCCTCGGAAAGTTTAAAGGAGTTTCTGGAAATGCGGCGGTAAGAACTACTTGTCTATCCAGATCTCAAACTGTCCTTTGGGAACCTTTTTGTCTGCTTTTTGCAGCCTGACTTCCAGGTTGGCCACCGGGCTTTTGTACTTTTCATACATAGCCTTTACCTGCCGGAGCAGTTCGGTTGCCAGAGGTAGGTCCTCCGGGTGCCAGTACTTCACCGTACTGGCATACCGCATCTTAGGACTGATATGCTCGATACCGGGGACAATAGCGCCCTGATCGATCAGGTATTGCTGCAACGGCGCAGACACTTTGTTCCCGTTCCGGTCGTGGATGTAGATAATATTGGCCAGGAAAACGCCCCTGGTCAGCGCTCTTTCATTGGTCAGGTACTTGGAAACGGTCCGGTGCCCGGCACTGTTCGCATTTGCCTGGAACGAAGGATTGTTTTGGGCAGCCAGTCCCTGCCGCCAGCCGTCCAGCTCTGCATTCAGCTTCCCGATGCTGTCGTTCATGACGGTAAGCGCTTTGTTACTCCGGGTAAGACTGTCTTTTGATGCCTCCAGCACTTCATTCGTCTCCAGCAGCTTTTGTTTGGCAGTATCCAGCTTCGCTAACAGGTAGAGGCTGTACACAATCAGCACCAGGGCCAGCAGCAGCGCCACTATACTTTGTCTTTTAAGGCTACGTATTTGCCGGGAAATATGTCCTCTTGATGCCTCAAATTCCTGCAGACTGCTCATGTTAACAAAGGGTTAAGAAAACAGGTAACAACACGATCGCACCGGAGCTATTCTGTCTTCCGGTTTTAAAGCCATGCGCGCCTATGAAGGGCCCCGGTAACGGTGTAATTTAATGAACATAAAGTTCGAAAAAAAAGGGCATTCCGGCCTCCTTTTCCCGGAAATTTTAGTAAACGGTCAGTAAAAACCTAAAATAGCGCGCTATGCCATGAAAACCGGGTAAGTACGGGCATCCCCGGAACTACCTGATCTCTACCCCCTTTCGTCCGTAAACTTAAAAACAAAACATTATCCATGACAACTCAAAAGACATCAGCGTTAAACATCTCCTTGTGGGTTGCACAAGTGTTGCTGGCGGCCATGTTCCTGATGGCAGGCGTAATGCCCATCGCAGAGCTGGGTCAGTCAATGCCGTGGGTCAACGACATGTCGGCGGGACTGGTCAGATTTATCGGTATTTCCGAATTGCTGGGCGGTATCGGACTCTTATTGCCTGTTTTGCAGGCCGTAATCCGGAAGTCCTGATTCCTTATATCGCCTCGCAAACCACCCGCATTAAAGTGGGTTCCGGCTCGGTATTGCTCAACCATTACAGTCCGTTCAAAGTAGCAGAAGTATTCAGCACTTTAGAAGAACTGTTTCCCGGCAGGATTGATATGGGCATCGGGAGAGCCACGACCGGGCCTGTTACCGATATTGCTTTGCAACGCAATCGTTCTTACCGGCAAACCTCCGACGATTCGGGAGAACAGCTGGCGGAATTGCTGGCGTGGATGGAAAATGGCTTTGAGCCGAAACATCCTTTCAGTCAGGTGACGGTTTATAAGCAACCGCCGCGGATACTGGCCGGCACACCCGAAAAGGTCGGCAAATGGCTCACCGAAATTGCCGCTGCCTACGGCGCTGAAGAAATAATGGTGCAGTGCATCACCTCCAACCATCAGGGCAGGTCAAGGTCGCACCGGTTGCTCGCTGAGCACATAGGATTGAAAGCGAACGGATAGAAATATGTCCGCCTCAAATTCCTGCAGACTGTCCATTTTAACAAAGGGTTAAGAAAACAACCCAATTCCTTTAGGGGCATGCTTTCCCAGCAGTTCAGCGTTAAACTCTGCCACTTTATAGCGCTGTTGATTCTTGATCCCGAAGATTGAAAAAATGGCAGAAGCCAGACCCACCAGGGTAACTTCCAGCTTTTCCAGGTAAAAAATACCATACACCATCGCGCCGACTCCAAACAGGAACAGGATGATTACCAGCACGACCAGGACATGGTCCGTCAACTCACCGTCGGTAAACACTTCTTTCTGACTGGGGGCTATAATCCCGATTTTCCACCAGTCCGGTTTATCCAGCTCTTTTTCAAATCCTTCTCTGACAAAAAGCTCCCATTGATCCTGGTTTGTATCTGTCCGGGTGACCAAACCCCGCCAGGTAGTATACTTCGACGACGTAGCCGGAGCGATCCTGCCTTCCAGTTTCAAGGCGTTGAGCGCGTGTTCAAAAGCCCCGGTAACGGTATAATTGGTTGAAGACACAGCTTCGTAAAATATAGTAGCAAATTCCTTGGCCAGCCCGTCCGCGACCTTACCCCTGGTGGCTACCACGGCTTTCACTTTGTTCTCGAACAGCAATTTCACCTGATCCTGGGTAGCACAGCCATTCAAGAATACCATTTTGAGATTCCTAGCTTCTCCTAAAAGTCCGGCCAATCCGGCTGCGTGTGCGGATCCATTCCGGAAAATCAATTCTTCCGACCCCGCATGACCGCTGAAATGAAAAATGATGAGCTGATGCTTATAGTTTTGGATATCTCTTTTGATCCTATCCGTCCTGGCATTGCCGCGTGCAGGGAAATGCACATCCAGGTAGGCATCCGATTGCGTGATCCTGTACCGTTCCCATGCACTGGAAATAGCATCAAACTCGTCCTGCAGATATTGCAGATAGGCATCCTGCGGATCAGCGCTCTGCGAAAAATAAGCTAATACTACCGGGGTATTCATAGGACTGGCAATTGATTGTTCAATTCTGAAATCATTTTCGCTATCACGGTAACCGAACAGGTGGATTTACCTGCAGCAGACATAACGCATTCCATTTAAGTAGCATGTGGGAAAGAATCGCCCGGAATTAATTCGTATAGCTGCATAAAGTTCGAAAAAAAAGAACATTTCTGCTTTCTTTTCCGGGAAAATTTAGTAAACGGTCGATAAAAAGTGATCAGCTGTCAGTGATCAGCTATCGGCTGTCTGTGATCAGCCGCCAGGCGGACCGTTTTTTATTCATCGATCGACGGCGATCCACCAGACCACATTAACTTGTGCCCAATCCGATTGCCGTTTGCAGATTTCCGATAGCTGATAGCTGACTGCTGATTTCCGATAGCTGACTGCCGATAGCTGATTTCCCATTGCCACCCGAAAAACCGGAGCGGCCGTTACCATTTTCGAAATCTCTGACGTAACTTTATTCATGCAACTACCCCGGCACACCTTGTGTCTGCCTTAACCGTAACTAATTTTCTACCATGCAAACGAACCACCAAGCAATTTATGAGACCAAAGTAAAGGCGCCCGTTGACACGGTATGGAATGCCCTTATCAATCCGGAACTGGTTAAACAGTACTTCTTCGGCTCGGACCAAAAAAGCGACTGGCAAATAGGGAGCCCTATTGAATGGACGGGAGAATATGACGGCCAGTCGTATCTGGACAAAGGGATTGTCCTCGAATTTGTACCTCATCAGAAACTTTCCTACAGTTATCTCAGCAGTTGGAGCGGTTTAGAAGATCAGCCGGAAAATTACCTGGTCGTTACCTATGAGGTAAGGGAGGTAGATGGGGGAACCCTGCTCACTATTACACAGTCTAATTACGATGAAGAAAAAGCCAGTCATTCTTCGGAAAACTGGGGAGTTGTAATAGACGGTCTCAAAAAAATCGTAGAGTAGCGTAACGGTCTGACAACAAAACTCTTACCTGACAGACAACCGATAAAACAGGGTAACCGCCGGCACCTGCACCCGCCGACGGGCAGAACGTTGTGCCCGAAGAATACTCATTTTTTTTAAAGTAAAAGTATCCGATGTGCGTCTACCTTGGAAAGGGCCCGATTATTCCATCTAAAATAAACAAAACAATGCGTAACAAACTCACTTTTATACTGCCGCGGGTGGCAGTCATTACACTGGCGGCGGGACTGGCTGCGCTGGTACTGTTTGTGGTGTTCAAGCTATTGCTGGTCTTCCTGGCAGTGGCGGTCATCGCCCTGGCAGTCAAAGCAATCGCGGGAGCCATCCGGCAAGACCGTTACGGGTATGAAGACGAATCTTTTCCGGTACCTTCCGGCATTACGCCCATGCAGGAATCCGAAACGATTGTACCGGTGACCTTCAGGCCGAAACAGACCATCGTCCCGATCAGTTAACCCGCATTTTCAATTATTTTTTAACAGTAAAACAAAAAAGACATGCATAACAGAGAAGCATTTGATAAAACAAACCAACAGCATTACGGTGGCCGCAGGGGTCGCTGCAAAGGAAATTTCCGCTCACATTTTGGAGAAGCATTTGCCGGAGGATTCAGGGGAGCTCCCTGGGGCGAGGGCCTGCGCAAACGCATGGCAGGACACAAATCCGTCAACATTTCAGAAACAGCAGACCACTATCGCCTTTCCCTCTATGCAGCAGGGCTCAAAAAAGAGCTGTTCAGCATCTCGGTAAGCGACGATGTACTGACCATACAGTACCAGCCGCAAGCTGAAGAAGCATCCGGTACCTTCCTACACGAAGAGTACCAGCCGGTAGCCTTCAAACGCTCGTTTCAGCTGAATGGGAAAGTACTTACAGAGAACATCACTGCTGCTTACACCGACGGCGTGCTGCACGTAACATTGCCTAAAAATCCTGAAGCGCACCAGCCTTCCCAGGAAATCAAAGTGGCATAGCCGTCTGAAGGTACCGAAGACACAATACAGGTGGAGAAAAGCAAGTAGTTACAAAACCGTTGCCGGCGCTGTCCGGCAACGGTTTTTTTGTTGAATTCTCCTGACGGTCTGAGGGTTGCTGTCCGTGTGACCGGCTGCCCTGTTGTGGATATTCAAGGGGCCGGAGCATTTGTGTAGTTCTGCAAAATTTGGTAAAATTACCGACCGCACAGCTCAGGGAGAAGCTGTCATCGTTCTACAAATCGCAAATACAATGGAAGACAATCTCACAAGAAGAAAATTCATTCAGACAACGGGCTTGCACTCGCCGGGTTAACTTCTCCTGCCCCTTCGTTCGGCTTGCATTCGGGCAGGACTGCAAGCCAAACGATCGCTTTTGACGGATTTCTCATTTTTGACCCGAGACCGGTTTTTAGAAAGGTCAGCGAACGCTTTCCCGAAAAAGGGAAACAACTGATTGAAGTCCGGAGAGCCAAACAATTTAGCTACCAATGGCTGAGGGCATCCGGAAACAAGTATAAAAACTTCTGGGAGGTACCCCAGGACGCTTTGCGGCAGCGGAATGTGAAACGGCCTGATGTACCTGATCGCGTCGGTCACGACTTAACAGACCTGGTGCGCTTTGTCAACGCATATAACGAGTAAGCAGGCGGGAATTACATCAAACAGTAAGTGCACGGGCTAATGAAACAGTTTTTTAAAGAGCTATTTGAATACGGGCATCATTTCAACCAGCAATTGGGGGATGCCTTTATTGCCAACGCGGACCAGACATCTGAAAGGGCGATAAAATTGTATAGCCATCTCCTGAACGCCCATCAAATATGGAACAACAGAATTGATCCCAGGCAGAATACCTTCCAGGTCTGGGAAATTCACCCCATCCGGGATTGCAGGAATATTGACCGGATGAACTATGAGCATTCATTATTTATCCTCGACAAGTTCGACCTGAATGAAACCGTCAGCTACGCCAACACGACGGGATTAACTTTTAGCAACAGCATCCGGGATATCTGTTTTCACGTCATCAATCATTCCACTTATCACAGGGGGCAAATCGCTACCGAATTCAGGCAAAACGGGCTCGAACCTTTAATTACGGATTATATTTTCTATAAAAGGTAGGGGTTAGATATTAGGTATTAGGTTTTAGGTTTTAGGTATTAGGTTTTAGGTTTCAGGGGTTAGGGCGCGGGTGCTATCCGTACCCAAAACCCCGGAGAGGCGGCATCCGTTAACGCCGGGTCTTTGGGAACCCGTGCTGCCGCTCCCGGAATCTCCGCGAAACAAACACGATAATCCCGGCACCGATGGTACCCATGATCCCCAGCAGCATGAATACGAATGGCCATATAAAATCTTCTTCGGAGTTTCTCCAGGGCTGATTTGCCAGGTACCATCCGTACACACCCAGGATCGGGAGGATCACCATCAGGGCTATTCCGATCCGAACCCTCCAAACCCATCGGTACGGGGCTACTACGATTTTCCCGGCCAATGCCTGCCGGTAATGGGTGACCACCGTCAGCCAGGCTTCTGTGCTCCCTACCGGTACCCTCAGCGTTTCATCATACGAATAGACGCGGTTTCTGGTAGCGCCAAAGGACCGTACCCAGATCGAAAGGATCCTCGGATAATCCGGTTCCAGCCAAATGCCCCTGATCGACTGGATCCCGGCCGTCGGAAGAAACAGGATCCTGCCCCCGATGCACACCGCCTCGGCTCCGAAAACCACCTCGGCGCCATTGCGCTGCTCACGCTTTGACGGATGCCAGAGCATACGATATTTCTTCCCCATATGGTCCCGCTTTTTCTCTGCAAAATTACTGACTTGTTCCGGGCTGAGCTGCCAGCGGCCGATAACCCCCTTCCCCGAAACCAGGGACCTGTGCACATACCCCGCTTTCAAAAAATTCAGCCACATAGGGGTCATGAGCAACACCCCCAGCCCGCCAAGCACAAGCGCTAAGCCATGAGGACCCGACGTATCCGTAAAACCAGGCGACAAAAGAAAAAACCACGCCAGGGCCAGGAAGCACGCAGCTACTATGGCAGACGAAATTATCAGATCACGCTTGATCAGGATCATGGGGCTTTGTTTTAGATGAATACCTGCATGCCGGGCGTCCTAACAGGAATCTGTCATTAAAGATAAAACCTTTTACAGCATTTCAAAAAACGCGATAGTCATTTTGATCAAACGGTTGCTTTCCTGTAATAGTACTGATTATCAGACGTTCCGGAGAAACAGGCATCAGAAAAATTCGCGGTCCTTTCACGGAAGCAATCCACAGGCGCCGGCTTTTTAGTTTCTGCGGAGCGCTCCCGGTTCAGTTGTCCAAGGCCATAATCTCCTTCTTATACGCTGATGGCAGCAGCGCATTCCTTAGGAAAGATTTCAGCGGGCTGTACTTGTACAAATTCAGCATCATCGTCGCAAAACGGCTCTTTCCGAGACCCAGCAGTTCCTTTACTCTTTCAGGAACCAGGAGTATTTGCACCTGTTTCAACACCAGGAACCTGAACCACCCCAGATGCTTCCGGTATTGCCGGTAAAGATCCCGGGTAAACGGACCACTCAGCAGGTTTTCGTGCAGGCCCGATTCCCGCAGCAGCAGCCAATCGCGATAATCTGAAGGCAGCCCCATCACCTGCATGCGCGCGCCCACCCGGTAAAACACGTGAAATACTTCCTCCTTTTCAGTCGCACTCAATTTTCTTTCCAGCAACTCGTAGGATCGTATGGAATAATCGATCAGCATAAACAGCACATCGCGGTAAGCCCAGTCAGGGATGCTTTTGCCGCGCTGATTTTCAACGCCTTTATGGATAGCTGAAATCTTATCAATGGCACGCAGGGCGCCGTCATGGTCAGCGAACACGATCTGGCGTGCATAGGAAACGGTCGAGAATAACCGCTTAAGCGGATCAGCCGGAAGGCGGCCCGTGTAATAAAGCCAGTCAACGGCTTTGTTCAAAGCAAATTCCGCAGAAGCCCCTGCAAAAATCAGCAGGATCGTATCCCCTTTTCCCCAAATCCGGCGGACGATCGAGTCCTTGTGCACAAAATGTTCCATGGGTGGTTAGTATTTTTTCGGATGTTGATTTCAGCTATCAGCTTTCGGATGTCGGCGATCAGCCATCGGACAAATACGATGGGTGAGCCCAGTCGAACCCAGGAGCTGAGCCCACAGCTATCAGCTTTCGGCCGTCAGCTATCGGACAAAATACGATGGGTGAGCCCAGTCGAACCCAGGAGC
>JBEBSD010000062.1:0-36760 GCA_040394475.1 Telluribacter humicola
TCCCAAGTTGGGCGTAGTCTGGAGACTACGCCCGAGCGTCATCGGTCTTCAGACCGGTTCAACTAAAAGTAGTCTATCTACAGTCGGTCAGGAGACCGATGACGCCTGCAAGTAGTCTGCAGACTACGCCCAACTGGGGAGGTGGCTTTCGGGCTGTCGGATTTCAGCCATCAGCCATCAGCGAATCGTCTCTTAAAACAACCCCTAGATTGCTGAAAAAGAAGCTGACAACTGAAATCCGAAAGCTGAAGTCCGAAATCCGAAATCTGACAACTGAAATCTGACAACTGAAATCCGAAAGCTGACAGCCGAAAGCTGAAATCCGACAACATTCATTCATAAACCATTTAACAGTGATCAACGTGAAAAAGTATAAAATCATCTTTTGGGTGGCAACGACCATCATTATCCTTTGGGAAGGCGTGATGCCGCTCAGCACCCTGCTCTTTGCACCGGAGCAAGCGACCGTCGGTACAAAACCGTTGGGCTATCCCGATTACTTTGCCCATGCGCTTATCATTGCTAAAGTACTTGGCGTATTAGCTATTTCCTACCCTAAAACACCGGGTAAACTCAAGGAATGGGCATATGCGGGGCTCACCTTTAATTTAATCTTCGCATTTATCAGCCATGCCTGCGTAGATCAGAACATCGGGTATATGCTGATGCCGCTGGCAGTGTTGGGTATCCTGGTCGTTTCTTATGTGTATAACCATAAAATTCACACAAATGGCTAAGACAGATTATCAAAGCATTGATCAGTATCACCAGGCATTTAGCGGTGAATCGTTAGCGCGGATGGAAACCATCCGAAAGATCATTCACGAAGCGGCACCGGAGGTAGAGGAACGTATCAGCTATCAGATCCCTTGCTTTAAATACAAAGGTTATTTGATCTACTACTGCGCGTTTCCGAAACACATCTCCTTGTCGCATCCCTTTAGCGAAGCGTTTTGGGAGCATTTCAAGGCTGATCTGGCAGGGTATAAAACCAGTAAAGCGGTTATTCAGCTTCCAACGGATAAACCGCTGCCGGAAGGGCTGATTGAAAAAATCATCACCTTCAGGAAAATGGAGAATGAGGAAAAGGCGAAGAGCAGCAAGCAATAAATAAGTAATCACAACTAAATTGTACTATTATGGAAAGTAATTCAGTTTCATTACACCGCGTCATCAAGGCAAGTCCCGAAAAGGTATTTCGGGCATTCTCGGACCCTTTAGCCTATTCAACCTGGCTGCCGCCTTATGGCTTTATATGCACCGTCCAGCAGATGGATTTTAAAATAGGGGGGAAGTACCACATGACGTTTATTAATTTCAGCACCGGAAACGGACATTCCTTTGGCGGATCGTTTCTGGAGATAAAACCCTATGAACTGATCAAATACACGGATGTGTTTGACGACCCCAATTTACCCGAAGTAATGACAACAACCCTGACGCTGAAAGCGGTTTCATGCGGCACCGAACTGTACGTGGTACAGGAAGGAATTCCTGCGGTAATACCGGCAGAAATGTGTTATCTGGGTTGGCAGGAGTCGCTTGAGAAACTGATAAAGCTGGTAGAGCCCGAAATTCCCGATGCCTGATTTAGCTGCTATAGACGCCCCTGAACGTGGTGAATTTGTGAGTGCGGTCTTCATTACATTTTCCGGTAATTGCAGGAAAGCACTCACGTATTACCAAACTTGCTTTGGCGGTACTCTTCGTTTTGAAACGTTTGAAAAGGAATTAATAGGGTATACGGAAATGCCTGTCGTGAGTGGGGCGCTTGTTTCCGACAGCGTAACTATTTACGGTTCGGACCTGGTACACAACGAAGGCAGAACGCTCGGGAATTACCTGTCTATTTTTTTACAGTGCAACAATACGGAGGTCAGACAGGCGCTTATTGCAAAACTGAGATGTAATAAACAGCCTCCTTTTGCCGGGAAGGACGACGACCAGAAACTGGTTGAGGTAACCGATGCTTTTGATGTGAGGTGGGTGTTGGGCGTTTAGCAATGGAAAAGTGGGATCCGCTTTTATGCCTGATCTTGTTTTTATGCTGGTATCCAAATTTTATGCTGGTATCTAAATTTTATGCTGATATCCAAATTTTATGCTGGTATCTAAATTTTATGCTGATATCCAAATTTTATGCTGGTATCCAAAATGGTCTGTGGGGACACAGACCATGGTGAGCTAGTCGCCGGATGGAAGGTTTCGGCAGGGCAATCCCTTTTTTGTCGTGTTCTTGGAAAAATCCGTTAACTTGGAAGCGTATAGAAGTACAATCGCTTAGCATACAGCATGAAAGAAAGGACTTTCTTTATCTTTTTTCTATTTCCGTACCTTATTTATGGTCAAAGTCGTCATGACGATTCGCTGGCTACTTGCCGGTATGAAGGGCTGTACAAATCGACTATCTACGGTGATAAGCTCACAGCGAAACAGGCCCTCGACAGCTTAAAATATATCGCAGAACAGGGCCGTTACCCGGAAGCCGCACACTACTACCACTTCTTTTCCGGAGGTTATTATTTTAACGTACACCAATTGTCTCTTTCTGAAGAACATTACCATCAGGCTTTGCGCATCGCCGAAAGGTTAAACTTGCCTCAAAATGCAGTGCATAGCAAAATCTGGCTGGGCAACCTGGCTTTTTTCGGAAAGAAATACTCCGACGCTGCGCGATGGCATAACGAGGCTTATGCACTCTCGAAGGAAATTGGTTACATTAACGGTATGTGCGATGCGCTGTTCGGGCTTTCGTCTATGGAGAGTGATTACCATAAAAAGATGGAACTGTATATTCAAATAGAATCCCTGTATACCCAAAATAACGAAATCAGCCCGGTATTGTCCAATACCTACGAACACATGGGTACCCTCTACCTTAACACCCGTAACGATCGGGAAACGGCTGTTGCGTATTATGAAAAAGCCCTGTCCATCGCCACGCTTACCGATTACTCTTATGGAATAACCGAAGCGAACAAGCTGTTGGGTGAAATGGCCTTAAACGAAGGTGATTTTGAAAGAGCCAAGGGGTTTTTTGAGGATTTATATAAAGAGAACCTGGCGCGGAAAGATACGCTAAACCAGACGCACGCTTTGGTACAACTGGCTGAGGTCGACAGGAGAACTAAAAACTATGCCGAAGCAGAAAATAAAGTGCTTAGAGCCATAGACCATTACATTAAAAAGAAGGAAGCTTTCGCATTGACCGGAGCCCGGCTGCTGCTGGCACAGATCTACCTGGGGATGCAGAAACCCCATCTGTCAAAACCACATTTGGACTACGCCAATAATCACCATCTAAACAATGAGGATACGTTAGCGTTCAAGATCAAGCTGCTCACTACCGAAGTGGATTACTACAGTGCGTTACAGATTTTCGATGAAGCTCTAAAAAAGCAAAAGGAGATTGACGAAACTAAAACCCTGCAAACCCGTTTGCTGAATGAAAAGCAGTTTTTAGAGCTCGAAACGCAATATCGCACCCGCCAGAAAGAAGATCAAATAGAACTTTTATCAGCAGAAAATGAATTAGCAGAACAAAAAAGGAAAAACCAATTGGCGTTTTTTGGCGTAATAACGGTACTGATGGCCGTTGTCGGGTTGGCGGTCTTGTTTGCCTATCGCAATAAACTCCGGACGGCGCAGAAAATTAAAGAGCTGAACGAAATGAGATCGCGGTTTTTTACCAATATTTCGCACGAATTCCGCACACCGCTTACGCTGATAAAAAGTCCGCTCCAACTCCTGCAAGCCCATCTGTCTGACGAAAAACAACAAAAGCAGTTGTCGCTGATTGACAAAAGCGCCGACCGGATGCTGGAGCTCGTTGACCAACTGTTGGAGCTGTCAAAATTAGACAGCGGCGACCTCAAGCTCATCCTGAAGGAAGGCAACATTGGCTTGTTTTTGAAATCGATCGTTGGGCCGTTTGAATATCAGGCAAATGAAAGCGGATTTAACTATGCTTCCGACATCGAAGTACCGACGGAAAATCATCAGTTCGACAAGGATGTTATCGAAAAAATCGTCACCAACCTGCTGTCCAATGCCCTGAAATATACGCCCGAAAATCAGCGGATAAGCGTACGCTCGGTCGTGGAAAATGAAGCACTGAACATCCATATTTCCAATTCGGTACGCGGCCTGCAAAAAAGCGATCTGCCGAAAATTTTTGAACGGTTTTACCAAAACGCGGATGGGCAGGAAGGTTTTGGGGTTGGTCTGGCACTGGTGAAGGAATTGGTTGACTTGTACAAAGGCGCCATAACCACCACATTGGCTAACGAGGTGTTGACCTTTCAGATTACGCTTCCGCTGGCCCAACATAGCACCGAAAATATTGTCGTGCCGATTGAAGCAGGCAACGGCGTACGCGAAGTTCATCACGTAGAAACTGAATTCGACCATGAGTTTCCGGTGCTGCTGATCGTGGATGATCATGCTGAAATCCGGGACCTGCTGAAGGATATTTTCTCGGAAAGCTACACGGTGCTGGAAGCCGAAAACGGAAAGTCTGCGTTGAAGATCGCACAGAAAGAAATTCCCGATTGCATCATTTCGGACGTGATGATGCCCGAAATGGACGGTTTCGGGTTTACGCAAGCCATCAAGGATAACGAGCTTACGTCGTTTATCCCCGTCATATTGCTTACCGCAAAATCCTCGGAAGAGACGCATCTGGAAAGCCTGAAAAGTACGGCAGATGCTTACCTGACCAAGCCTTTCCACAACGAAATCCTGAAGGAAACGGTCATCCGGCAAATCTCCGAAAGAAAAAAGTTGCGGGAACGATACAGCCGGAAGCTGATTCTCAAACCGCTGGACATTGCCATCAATACTGTTGATGAGAAATTCCTTGAAAAGCTCGGTGTCGTGATGGAAAAACATTTGTCCGATACCAATTTTTCTACCGATGATTTTGCATCGGAACTGGGAATGAGCCGTATGCAGCTTCACCGCAAACTGAAATCCTTATTAAATGTTTCCACCACCGAGTTCATCCGGAACGAACGGCTAAAAACGGCTGCGGAATTAATTCGCAAGGGGCACAACGGCATTTCGGAAGTTGCTTATACGGTTGGTTTTAATGATGTTTCCTATTTCTCCAAATGCTTCAAAGAGCTGTACGGTGTAACGCCATCGGACTATATGAATAATCCTGCCTGATAGAAACTCATGTTCACCGGAGGGCTATCGTACCAGTTCCTCCGCATGGCGGCTGCCGGCGTGAGATGACGGGTATACAAAGACAAATTCCGTCCTTCTATGTTGATGCACAAACACCCCACATCATTTTTACTCCTTTGTGTTTGTTAAAAAACACCCCGCAAGTTTCGTCATTGATCCGGTAAATAAAACGGGCCTCCCGGCGGTATTTTCCTAAGGGTGAGGTGTTTACTTCCCACCTGGTACGGCATGTTACATAATTCATAAACCCTGTTACAATAGTCACAGGGTCTTTTTTTGTTTACTAATAGCTTTACGGACATAGAACTATCAAGCGTCAGCAACGTAGCCCGGCAGTCCGCCGCCGCCCAATGAAATAAGGCGGTCCACACGGCAATGATACCTGGCTAACACCTGCCACCTACCACCTAACACCTAACACCTAACGCCTAACACCTAACACCTAAAACCTAACACCTAAAACCTCAGGCAAGCGTAAACAAACACTCAAAAACAAATTTCTATGAAGCACGCCGTTTACATTTTCCTATTCTTTTTGATCGCAGCCTCGCCGCTCCACGCCCAGGTAGGGATCGGTACGCTTACCCCTCAGGCTAAATTGGATATAACTGCTGCTGACAACGCCCTGTTGATACCCCGGGTAGCGCTTACCTCCACTACAGATGTCACAACGGTGGTCAACCCGCAGGGCGGGGCTTTGCCGGTTTCTACCTTAGTATACAATACCGCTACGGCAGGTACAACACCCAATAACGTAGCGCCAGGATTTTATTACTGGAAGGATACCGCCTGGCAGCCCATTGCCGGTACGGGCAGCGGGGAATTTCAAAAATTGGGCAACATCGTACGTAACACGACTAATACCTCAGGCGACCATTTTCTATTTGGCAGTACCTCGTTAAACAATATTACCGGTACCGGCGACGACCGCCGTATGTTCTTTAATAAGGACAAAGGAGCTTTTAGAGCGGGGACTGTAGCCGGCACCCAATGGAACGATGCCAATGTGGGAAATAACTCCATCGCAAGCGGGTTCGGCACAATTGCTTCAGGAGATAATTCCACTGCCATGGGTATGGTGACAAATGCTTCTAACGTGGCTGCTACAGCTATGGGTAGAAATACGATAGCTTCCGGAGAGACTGCTACCGCAATGGGGCAAAACACAGAAGCTGAAGGCAATTACGCCACCGCTATGGGTTTTGGTACAAAAGCGACAGGTGATGCGGCCGTGGCTACGGGCATTAACTCACAAGCAGGTGGTGAAGGCGCTACTGCCATGGGTGGCGGTACAGAAGCTTCCGGTGTACATGCTACTGCCATGGGGAGGGGTACCACAGCCTCCGGCCCCGCTTCTGTGGCGATGGGGTATAATACGGAAGCCTCCGGCGATACGGCTACGGCGATGGGTAGCAGGACAAGAGCTATTGCAAGAAACGCAACAGCAATGGGTGAAAATACAACCGCATTTGGAAGTTCTTCTACCGCTATGGGCAGGAGCTCTACTGCTTCAGGAAATACGTCCACGGCTATGGGTCAGGGTACATCTGCTTCAGGAAATTATTCCACCGCTATGGGTTTTGGTACAAATGCTTTAGGAGATTATTCCATGGCTATGGGGAGAGAGACAAGAGCCCAGGGGAATTACGCAACCGCAATGGGATTGGAATCCTGGGCAACGGGTATAGGTTCAACGGCTATGGGATATTGGAATGACGCTAATGGCAACTATTCGACTGCTATGGGCCATTTATCTAAAGCCCAGGGAATTTATAGTACCGCCATCGGACATGAGGCGATCGCTAGGGGTGAAACCTCCTTTGCAGTAGGGCACCATGCTGATGCCATGAGCCGCGATGCCGTTGCTATTGGAGCAGAGGCAATTGCCGATGGATGGAGATCTATAGCACTGGGAACCTATGTAAATACAAATGGTTATGCGGGCAGTGTTGTAGTAGGAGATGGCGATTTTACAGATATTTTATCTGCATTCGAGGCAGTATCAGGAGCGAAGAATCAATTTGTTGCGCGTTTCGATGGTGGTTATCGCTTTCATTCTTCAAGCAGAGACAGGTTTATAGGAGTACAACTAGGTCATAACGCCACCAGCTGGAGCACCTTGAGCGACAGCACCCGCAAAGAAAACTATATAGCCGCCGATGGAAAAGCTTTCTTAGAAAAGCTCAAAACCATGCACCTCGGCAGCTGGAATTACAAAGGGCAGGATAAGGCGCAATACCGCCACTACGGCCCTATGGCACAGGAGTTCTATGCGCATTTTGGCAATGACGGCATCGGCACCATTGGCAACGATACCACCATTGCCACCGCCGATATCGACGGGGTGATGATGATTGTCTTACAGGCGCTGGTGAAAGAAAACGAGGAGTTGAAAGCCGAAAACGAAACCTTGAAAAAAGGGCAGCTTGCCCTGCAGCAGCAATTTTCCGAGCAACAAAATAAAATAGCGGCAGTGGAAAAAAGCCAACAGGAATGGATGGTTAAAATGGAACAGTTAGCGGCTGGCTATGCCGCGAACCGGGAAAAAGGGCCGAAGAAGGCAGAGGAGTAAGGTTGGTTGGTGATTTAGTTATCGGCCGTCAGCTATCGGCCTTCGGAAATCAGCTATCAGAAATCAGAAGAAGTCAGGCAAATAAATCGGTAAATGAATAACCTTTCGGCGAGCTCAGCGCCCGGCAAATCAGCAAATCGGTCAATATTCAACCATTTAACAATCAGTAATTTAACTATAATTTATTCGAATGAAATAGCTATAAGCAATCAGAAATCTGTCATCAGAAAACAGATTCCGATAGCTATCGGGATACAAACCGGTCGATGAACCCTTCGACAGGTTCAGGGACAAAATGCTGATAGCTGACTGCTGATAGCCGATAACCTTTTATACACATGAAAACAATTGCAAAAAATCTTTTAAAAGCCCTTGCGCGGATCCTGCTCTTCCCATTGGTATTCGGCCTTTTCGGGCAGGCTTCCTGCTCCAAAGAAGACAAAATCGACCCGGACGACCCGATCGTGGGCACCTGGCGGATGGACTACTTTTATTATTCAGCCGAAATGGATATTGAGGAAGTTACCGGTGTTATCACTGGCATAGGCAGGGATATGGACAATGTGCTGATCACTTTCAATGCCGATGGCACCACGAGTCACAATGGGAGAACATTCATCGTGGAAGAAACGATAATGTTAGCAGGGCATTCAACCACCACGCGACGAACTACACAACCCATCATCCAAAACGGAACCTGGGAAATACGCGGAAATACGCTGATTGTCGATCGTCCGGGTGTTATAGCCCCATTGGTATATCCCATAGAATTCTGGGAAGACGGTAATGTGCTGAGCTTGGATGCACCACAGCAACTAGGGTTTGGCCCGGTAACAAGTATCGTAAGCTTCAGACGGGTAAGCTGAGTTTCAAGCCCCGGAAGCGATGAAACGGACAACAACGCACACCATAGCAATCTTAAATATTAAAACAAAAGGTAAAACAAAAACCATGAGACATTCTACATTATTAAGGCCAACACCTGTCTTCCTGACTATACTATCACTGGCGCTATGCATGGCATGCAGCAAAAAGGACGACGAACCGGGAGATGGCGAAACGCTGGCCACGGGGGATTACCGTACCTCGTCTGCCGCCGTCTATGAATTTGTGTGGTAAATTTTGTTCAGCTATCAGAAATCAGCTATCAGAAATCAGCCGGACCGGCGGAATGTCTGACCGGGCTGGCGTACCACCACGACCGTAATCAACAATCAAACAATTTATCCAAATGAAAAAAATCCTATTCCTCTTAATATGCACCCCCATTGTCCTCACCGCCCAGGTAGGCATTGGTACGCTCAGCCCGGAGGCTAAGCTGGATGTCACTGCTGCCGACAACGGCCTATTGATCCCCCGCATCGCCCTTACATCGGCGACAGATGCCGCGACAGTGGTCAACCCGCAGGGCGGGGCATTGGCCGTATCTACCTTGATTTATAATACCGCTACGGCGGGTTCTGTACCCAACAATGTCGTACCCGGCTTTTATTACTGGAACGGTACTGCCTGGCGGCCCGTTGCCGGGGTAGGCGAATTTCAAAGCATTGGCGGCGTGGTGCAAAATACCACCAACACGGCCACTGACAATTTTGTGTTTGGTAGTAGCCAGCTTGATAAAATAGCAGGAACCACCGACGACGACAGCCGTATGTTTTTTAACAAAGCAAGAGGAGCTTTCAGGGCGGGAGCTGTAGGAGGCGCAAATTGGGATGATGCTAATATAGGTGACCATTCTGCTGCTTTTGGATGGAATACTATTGCTTCAGGCCAATTTTCCGCCGCTTTTGGTACCGGTATTGCTTCAGCAAATTTTTCTACTGCCTTTGGCACTGGTACCGCTTCGGGATGGTATAGCACCGTCTTTGGGTTGGGCAATACAGCATCCTCTTATACTGAAACTGTTTTAGGGCATTATGCAACCGATGCCGGCGGCAGCTCTTTTGACTGGGTACCTACTGATCGGTTGTTTGCTGTCGGGAATGGTTCTGTTGACGGCCGTAGTGACGCCTTCTCTATTCTTAAAAGTGGTTTGACCCGCCTGCCTTCCACCACCAATGCTATGATCGATGCTGCCGACGGCAAAGCTGTGGTAACCAAAGAATGGGCAGAAGCCAATGCAGGCAGCGGCGAGTTTCAGAGCATCGGCGGCATAGTGCAGAACACCACCAACACCGCAGGTGACCATTTTGTGTTTGGTAGTACACAGTTGGATAATATTGATGATACAGATGAAGGCGACAACCGTATGTTCTTTAACAAGGCAAAAGGAGCTTTTAGAGCTGGACGGGCAAACGGCGTCCATTGGGATGATGCTAATGTGGGTGACTATTCTGTTGTGTTTGGGGAAAACAGTATGGCTACGGGAGCTTATTCTGTGGTTTTTGGAAGTGGTAGCGTTGCCGGGGGATCTGGTTCCGTTGCTATGCCTGGTCACAATAGTGCTTTGGGATATTATTCCCTGGCTGCAGGAATGGAAAATTTCGCCAATTCTGCCTATGAAGTTGTTTTGGGTGCTGGAGCCTACAATGAAGGAGGTAACCCCAACTCCTGGGTACCCACTGACCGTATTTTTTCCATAGGCGGAGACCCGGGTTGGGTCGATGCACGCACTAATAACATTCTGACAATTTTTAAAAACAGCAACTTTGTAGTGGGTAGTAATATTCTTGATAATAATCACTATTCGGGGCACTCCCGCATGTTTTTCAACAAAGTCAAAGGGGCGTTCAGAGCGGGCCATACACCCGGCAGCGAATGGGACGATATTAATGTAGGTGAAAATTCTACTGCTTTTGGTAGCGCAAACATTGCTTTTGGAAATAATTCCACCGCTTTAGGATACCATAACAGGGCAGGTTCTTATGCCGAAACCGTAGCGGGACGATATGCTGAAATTACGGAAGGCAACCCTACTGAATGGATATCCACCGACCGTCTCTTTGCCATTGGCAACGGTACAGATGTCGACAACCGCCGCGATGCCCTTTCTATTCTTAAAAACGGCCTTACCCGCCTGCCCTCTACTACCAATCCCATGATCGATGCTGCCGACGGCAAAGCCGTAGTGACCAAAGAGTGGGTAGAGGCGAATACAGGCACAGGCAGCGGTGAATTTCAAAGCATTGGCGGCATCGTACAAAACACCACCAACACCGCCGGCGACCATCTGGTGTTTGGCAGTAGCCAGCTCGATGACATAGATGGAACCACCGACGACAACAGCCGTATGTTTTTTAACAAAGCCAAATCGGCTTTCAGGGCGGGGTATGCGCTCAACAAAGAATGGAACGATGGTTTTGTGGGCGACTACTCCGTGGCGATGGGCCGGCAAACGGAAGCCTCGGCTGAATATTCAATTGCAATGGGATGGCAAAGCAGAGCTTCACAGATGGGTGCTGTTGCTATTGGTGTTGGCAACCGGGCTACCGGTCAGGCAGCAGTAGCTATGGGTTGGGGCAACCAGGCTGTAGGTGCTGCCTCTTTTGCCTTTGGTTATGGAAATATTACGGGTTCCGGCATTGAAACCGTTATGGGCAGGTACGCAACTAATGCGGTTGGGAGTCTTGTAGACTGGGTGGAAACTGACCGCCTGTTTGCTATTGGCAATGGTGCAGATGCGGACAGCCGCAGCAACGCCCTTACCATCCTTAAAAACGGCCGCTTGGGTTTGCAAAGTGTTACCAACCCCACTTATGCCTTGGAGTTGCCGAATGATGCTACACATGGTATAGGGCGTGCCCGGGCATCCCAGTGGGATACCTATTCCGACGGGCGTTTAAAAACCAATCGTACTCCGTTGCCTTATGGTTTACAGGAAATACTGCAAATAGAGCCGCTCACTTACTTTCACCACAACAGCGAAGAAAAAGACGGAAAATTAGTTATTCAGGAAAGCGGCGCACAGCAAATAGGTTTTGTAGCTCAGGATTTATATAAAATCATCCCCGAAATAGTAGGCAAACCCGAAAATGAAGCAAAAGAACTGTGGGGTGTTAGTTACGACAAACTTACTCCCGTATTGGTAAAAGCTATTCAGGAACAGCAGCAAATGATAGAGACGCTGCAAAAAGCGAATGACGAATTAAAAACGGAGAACGAAATATCAAAGAAAGAGCAGGTTGCCCTGCAGCAGCAGTTTTCGCAGCAACAGGATAAAATTGCCGCTATGGAAAAAACCCAGCAGCAATGGATGGCCAAAATGGAGGAGTTGGCAGCGGCTTATGCCGCGAACCAGGAAAAAGGAGTGAAGAAGGCAGAGGAGTAAAGTTGCTTCGTGATTTTTGACAATTAAAAAAACAAACAAAATGAAAACATATCCACTTCTTTTCGGGCTGTTGCTAGGCAGCATCTTATCCAATGCCCAGTTTACCGTCGGCAGCGATGGTCTATTCATCCGCTCCGGCACGGAGGTGTTTATCGACAGCCTTACGCTGCAGCCGTCTGCCGACCTTACCATTGCCGACAACGGGCTGTCGGTTGGGTATGAGCCGATCCCCGGCTCGCCTGCGGGCAGCATCGAACGGGTCTACTACTGGGATGCCCCGGTCACGTTTGCCGGCGAGGCCGGTATCTATTACCTGCCTGCTGAGCTCAATGGCAACGACCCCTCCCTGCTGGACGTGCAGATCAGCCCCACAATGGACGGCAGCTTTACACCCGGCGGGTCCGGCAGTACTTCCGGTAATTATGTGGCTTCTGTGTTTTCGGCCGGCTCCGTCATGCAGCGCATTACCGCCGCATCAGGAACGGCCCTGCCCGTGCGGATGATCGCCTTTATGGCCGAAAAATACGAAACGCACCACGCCCTGCTGCAATGGGCGACTGCAGCGGAGGAAAACGTGCACCAGTTTGAGATTGAGCACAGCGCCGACGGCTATTTGTTTGCACAGATCGGCACGGTACCCGCCCGCAACCGGTCCGATGAGCAGGAGTACCGCTTCATCGACCGGGCGAAGCGCACCGGCATACACTATTACCGCCTCGCCTCCCGTGACCTGGACGGCACCGTATCCCGGACCGACATCCGGGCGGTCGCGTTTGACTCTGATGTCGCTTTTAAAGTATTCCCCAACCCGACCGCGCAGCGGGTGACGGTGAGCGGCATCGCCCAAGGCGCTGCCCTGCGGATCGTAAGCATGACCGGTAAAACGGTATTCAGCGGCCGGGCCGCCGACGCGGACGGGATGACGGTCGATGTAGGAAACCTGGCGGCAGGGGTGTATGCGGTGCATGTGGATGACGGGGAGAGCGGGAGGCTGGTAATCAACCGGTAGCTTCGACTCCGGGCGGCCCCGTCCGGCGCCTGAGCTGAGTCGAAGGCACCGGAGGGGGCCGCCCGGCGGTTGAAGGCACGATGAAACACGCAGTGTACACCTTAATTACTTTTTTAAATCCTCCACACCAGTCCACGCCCGGGTAGGGGTTGGAACAAACAACCCCACCGGAGCGCCGGACCACCGGAATCACTTAAACCAAATTATTATGAAGCAACTATTCTCCTTTTTCCTGCTACTATTTACCCTCACCTCCTCTGCGCAAACCGTGCAGGACAACATGTGGGTAACCAACGGTACCGTTCGCGCCGTGCAGCGAGCCGGCAATACGGTATATATCGGCGGCAATTTCACAAAAGTGGGGCCGCATATACCGGGTGGCGTAGCAATTGACGCCGCTACCGGCAACCCCGATGTAAGCTATCCAAAACTAAACGGATCTGTTAGTACCGTCGTACCGGACGGCGCCGGGGGCTGGTATATCGGCGGTAATTTTACACAGGTGGGCGGACAGCCCCGCAACCGCCTGGCCCGTATCAATGCCGATGGCAGCCTACACCCCTGGAACCCGGATGCCAATAGCTATGTAACTACCATCGTGGTTGTCGGCAGTACGGTATATGTGGGTGGAAACTTTACCCATATAGGTGGACAGGTCCGCAATCGTATAGCCGCATTGGATGCCGCCACCGGCGCTGTCACGGCGTGGAATCCGGATGCCAATCAAACTGTGCATGCCCTTGCGGTTGCCGGCAATATAGTATATGTGGGCGGGAGCTTTTCCAACATTGGCGGGCAGGTCCGCAGATACATAGCCGCATTGGATGCCGTCACTGGCACGGCCATGACATGGAATCCGAATGGGAGGTACAGCGGGATCTCCTACAGCGGTGTATTTACTATTGCGATTGCAGGTAGCACGGTATATGTGGGTGGACGTTTTCAAAACATAGGCGGGCAGGCCCGCAATCACATAGCCGCATTAGACGCCGCCACTGGTACTGCCACGGCCTGGAATCCGAATGTCACTGCTTCCAATAACGGTGTATATACCCTTGTAGTGACTGACGGCACCGTATATGCAGGAGGATGGTTCAGTAACATTGGCGGGCAAAACCGGAACAACATCGCTGCCTTAAATGCCTCCACCGGCCTTGCCACAGACTGGAACCCGGATGCCGGCTTCAGTAGCTTTGGCAGTGTAAATACCCTTGCAGTGACCAACGGTACTGTATATGTAGGAGGACAGTTCACTAACATTGGCGGGCAGGACAGAAACCATATTGCTGCAATAGATGTCATTACCGGCGCTGCCACAGACTGGAACCCGGATGCTAATGAGTGGGTGTCTACCCTTGCGGTGGACGGCAGCACGATATACGTCGGCGGGGGCTTTACCTCCATTGGCGACGAGCAGTTGGACAGGAACAATATAGCGGCCTTAAATGCCACTACCGGTGTTCCCACAGCCTGGAACCCAGATGCTGATAACTGGGTGCTTACGCTTGCGGTGGACGGCAGCACCCTATATGCGGGCGGACGTTTTGAAAATATTGGCGGGCAGGCCCGTAACCGTATTGCTGCAATAGATGCCACTACCGGTGTCGCCACGGCTTGGGATCCGGATGCCGATCATGAGGTTCTGACACTTGAGGTAAACAGTAGCACCCTATATGCGGGCGGACGTTTTGAAAATATTGGCGGGCAGGCCCGTAACCGTATTGCTGCAATAGATGCCACCACTGGCACCGCCACTATCTGGAACCCGGATGCTAATGGCGTAGTGTGGACCCTTGCAGTAGACGACGGCACAGTCTATGTGGGTGGAGGCTTTACTACTATTGGCGGACAGGCCCGTAACCGTATTGCTGCAATAGACGCCACCGGTATTGCCACTCTCTGGGATCCAAGCGCCAGTGGGACGGTAAGAACCCTTGCCGTAACTGGCAGCACAGTCTATGCGGGTGGAATGTTTGTCAACATTGGCGGGCAAACCCGGAGGAACATAGCCGCCTTAGATGCCGCCACCGGCGCTGCCACGGTATGGAACCCGAATGCGAATAACCTGGTGTTGACCCTTGCAGTAGACGGCAGCACTGTGTATGTGGGAGGAGAATTCACTAACATTGGTGGGCAGAGCCGGAACAGCATGGCCGCCTTAGATGCCGCCACCGGCGATGCTACGGCCTGGAACGCGGGTCTTGTTGGTATTGATGCTAGTGTGCAAGCCCTTGCAGTGTCCGGCAACACCACCTATGTGGGAGGGGTTTTTCATGGAATAGCACAGCAACTCAGACGCGGTTTTGCGGCGTTAAGCACGACTGACGGTATCCCGGACTGCCCCGGGGAGGAGCCGCTTACCCTCAGTTTTACCACTTCCGGCGTGTGTACCGGCTACGAGCCGCAGGCCACCATTACCGCCATCGCTTCGGGCAGCGCTGCGCCGCTGGTGTATGCCCTCCTCCTGTCTGACAATCCGGACGAGCCGGATGAAAGCTTTGAATATGTCGATGAGCCGGTATTTTCGGTATCCGAGTTCGGCACCTACCAGCTGAGGGTACGGGATGCCTGCGGCTCTTACCTTACCCGCCAGGTGGAGATACACCCCGCTTCGCCCAGGGCCAGGGTCGCGCAGGGGTTGTCGAACACATTGTACCAACCCGACCCGCTCCCCGAAAATTGCGACAAGCTGAGAGGCGTCCTCAATCTTGTCAACGACGAGACCGGAGCACCGCTGGGCATCAGCGGCGGCGTAAAATATTTGCTCGAAGTGTGGGAGCATATCGACGGCTGCCCGGCTGACTTCACCTACAAAGAAGAACCCGACTGGTCGAAAGAAATGACGCACAATGATGACAGAGTCACTTTTTTCAATGCAAACAGCAATGCTTTCTCCTGGAGGCTGACCAGCGGCTGCGGCGAGGTCACCACCGGCTGTAATACCAAAACGCCCATTACCCCTGCCGTATCCTCGATGAGGTTTTTCCAGCCCTGTACCGACAAGGGGGCTACGGTGGTGGTGGTGACCAATAGCAATGCCAGGCCCTATACACTTCATGTAACTGCTTACGATGCAGGCAATAATGTAATAGGTGAATATTCCGGGGAACAGGACGACCTGCTGTTTACAGATATCCCCCCGGCGCACCATTATGAGGCATCTTTCAAAGATAGGTGTGGGGATGTCTTCGAATTCACCAGAAGTTACGAGTCGGCCGATCCTGCCGTAACCATTTCTTATTCGGGAGACTGCGCCGCCGTGCCCGGTACGCGTAATGTGATCATCAGCAATTTCAGGGGCAATATCCCCGGGTTCGGGACTACCTCCCCGGGGCCTGGCAACCGCTTTACACTGAGACACGCCGTGACTGGGACTATCTATGAGACCGACCCGGAGTATGCCGCTGAAAACCCCTACTGGCTGCGCGTACGGTTTGCCAGCATCCCTCCCGGCGATTACCTGTTGAGTGTCTTAGGCGAGCCGGGCGCCTGTATCACCGAAATACCGGTTACGGTGACAGAACCCGACCCGTCGACAGTACCCATTTTTGACCTGGATGGCAGCGTGACGCAAACCTGCTCGGGGACCGGGACTATTACCGCGCAGATCGTGACCAACCTCGCCGGCGGGCTTAGCTACCGGTTGATCGATACGGCAACAGGCGCCACGATCACCACCAACAGCTCCGGGGTATTCCCCAATTTATCGGCCGGCGCCTATACCGTATCGGTTGCCAGGAGTTACTGCGAGGGGACTTTGCTGTCTACCAAAGACTTTACTATTTTACCTACCGGCGCCGACCCGTGGATCGTCACGAACATCGGCATCAACTGCGATAACGGTACCACGGGCGTAGCCGGGCTTGTGTTTTTAGGTACGGCGCCCTTCGAGCTGGAAATGAAAAAAACCACGGAAGGCGACGCGGCCTGGGCGGTCATAGACGCTGCCGCACCCAACGAAAGACTGGTCACCGGCCTTGACCCTAACACCCACTATAACGTGCGCGTTACCGACGGCTGCGGCAACCGCACGGTTGCCGTCGTTTCCGTAGGGCCTTTGGCGCAGGTACCCAGACTGACAGAAGAACACCCCTGCATCGGCGAGCCCTATGCGCTGGAACTGGCAGACATTCCCGGCGCTGTCTACTCCTGGAGAAGACAGGGCAGCACGACACCGATATCTTCTTCCCATAAACTGGAGTGGGCAGCTTACGCAGCCGGCGATAACGGCACCTACGAGTGTATCGTCACGATCGGTGATTGCATCACCCGTACCGAAACCATTGCGCTCAACAGCGAACTATGCGGCGGCGCCCTACCCGTCCGCTGGATCTCCTTCGAAGGGCGTCTCGACGAGCAAAACCTGGCGACACTGGATTGGGCGACGGAAGAGTCCAATGTATCGCACTACGAGGTAGAAAGAAGCCGCAATGCCAGGGATTTCCACGCCATCGCCACCGTGCCCGCACATGGCGACGGGGCCGGCCGCTACCGCTTTACCGATCCTACGGCCGTGTTGGGGCATATTTACTACCGCATCCGGCAGGTAGACAGGGACGGTACGTTCAGTCATAGCAGGATCATCAGCCTCCATATGCAAAGCCAGGCTGTGCTGAAGGCATATCCGAACCCTGCCCGCCGGTCCATCGTCGTCGAGCTGGGCGCCGGGCTCGTCGGCAGCCGGGCCAGGCTGGTCAGCACAGCGGGCGTAGTCTTGCAGGAGTTCACCGTAAAGGAGCCGGTTTTCTCCATCCCGCTTCAAGGCTACCCGGCGGGGATATACCTGCTGCATACGGAGGATGGGAAGGTAGTGAAGGTGGTGAAAGAGTAACCACAAGAATGCATCGCCCTTACATCGGCTACAGATGCCGCTACGGTGGTTAACCCGCAGGGCGGGCCGGTAGCGGTTTCTACTTTAATCTACAATACCGCTACTGCCGGTACAGCGCCTGATAACGTAGTCCCCGGCTTCTACTACTGGAATGGTGCCGCCTGGCGGCCCATTGCCGGTACGGGCAGCGGTGAGTTTCAAAGCATTGGCGGTGTGGTACAAAACACTACCAATACCGCAGGCGACCATTTTGTGTTTGGCAGTACCTCTTTAAATGATATTGACGGTAGTATAGCCGACGACAGCCGTATGTTTTTTAACAAGGCATTAGGCGCTTTTAGAGTGTGAGCTTCCCCCGGTACAAGGTGGGATTATGCTAATTTAGGTGATAATTCTTTTGCTACCGGGTACAATACTATGGCTTCAGGATATGCTTCCAAGGCTTTTGGAGCCGCTACTACTGCTTCAGGATCTTATGCCAGCAGTTTTGGTGCAGCAAATACCGCATCAGGAGATTATTCCACTGCTTTAGGTTATGGTAATACGGCCGGGTCGCATAGCGAAACTGTTTTGGGCAGCTATGCCGCCAATGCCACAGGCAACCCTACGGACTGGATAGACACCGACCGGCTTTTTTCCGTTGGCAATGGTACGGAAGCTAACCGCAGCAACGCCCTGACTCTTTTTAAAGACGGGCGGTTGGCTTTACAATCCGATGCCTACCCAGACTATGCCCTGCAACTGCCCAATGATGCCGGCAATAACGGCGTGGGCCGTGCAAGGGCTGTTGAATGGACTACCTACTCCGGCGGGCGGCTTAAATCCCCAAAAACAGCCCTGCCTTACGGACTAAACGAAATACTGCAATTTGAGCCGCTTACTTATTTCCACCACAGCAGCGAAGAAAAAGACGGCAGGCTGGTCATCAAGGAAAGCGGCAAGCAGCAAATAGGTTTTGTAGCGCAGGATATGCACAAAATTATTCCCGAAATAGTAGGCATACCGGAAGACGAAGCCAAAGGCTTGTGGGGCATCAGCTACGACAAGCTCACGCCCGTATTGGTAAAAGCCATACAGGAGCAGCAGCAACTAATCGAAAATCTAAAAACAGAAAATAAAACCTTAAAAGACAAACATGCAGATGTAGAACGACAATTCGCTCAGCAACAGGAAAAAATTGACACTATGGAAAAAGCCCAGCAGCAATGGATGGCTAAAATGGAACAGTTAACGGCAGGGTATGCCGTGAATGAGGAAAAAGGATCGAAAAAGGCAGAGGAGTAAGGTTCACTGATGATGTTTGACAATTTAAAAATGAACAAAACAAAAACCGATACACTTCTTTTCGGGCCGTTTCCAGGCAGTATCTGATCCAACGCGCAGACCGTTGGCAGCGATGGTATCCGGCACGGAGACGTTTATCGACACCCTTACGCTGCAACCGGCTGCCGGACCACCGGCCACCGGACTGCCGGCCACCGGGCTGCCGGCCACCGGACTGCCGGAGCCTCTCAAGGTATTTTTCTTCGTGCCCTCCGTGTTTCATCTCCATGTCCTCCGTGTTACTTTTGCGACTGATCCTTACAGGAAGAAACTCGAACCGGTTAATGGCTGAATGAAAGGTTTTGGTAGCGTGATAAATTTACTCCTTAACAGCGGGCGGTGCTCCTGTTCGGCAAGATGACGTTTCATCCATTACGTGCAGGTGATGCGCAGTACAGGTATGAATCCGGTCGAATCTTTGAGAACAGAATAGCGGATACTACGCACATCTTATCCCTTTATAAAAGCACAAAAGCCCCGCATTGCTGCGGAGCCTTCGTGACCCATAAGGAACAAAATCGAACACTTTTCTTGGAGATTTGCGAAAACCGGGATTGTTGGCAGGATGATTCAAAACTTTCATCACCCGGATCTGGCTGGTATGAAACAGAAGACCACGATGTGTTTGTTGTTGACGTTCCCTTGCCACACAGTGTCTGCAAATGTATTATTGGCGAATAAAAAGATAAAAGTGAATACCCATAAATAGGTCTCAACAGAAGGCAAAAATAGTTTCGAACTGAATCTGTTTCTTTCAAATGCCGTTGTTTTATTGAGCCGATAATCAGCTGATAAGGTGTAGTATTGCCTAACAGGTTGAGGAAAACAGGTGGATAGTTCGTGTGATTGCTATTAATACTTCTTGACCGCGTAACCGGCGTAGAGTATATTCATGTCGTTGCTCTCAACGAGCCGGAAGTTTTGTCCAAGCTCCACAAAAGTCCATTCGCCTTTGGTTCGTTTCCTGAGGTAACCAAGCATTTTAGGGATTGATACGTTGGGTTCGGAACCCCTGTGTTCTTTCCATTCAAAACCGTTGACAGCCAAAAGTTCTTTTATTTCTTCCGGCTTGATAAACATTTTCCATACATGGAGGTTAGGCGGCATAAATGCCCATCGTTTCCACTCCTGCCAGATTTTGATGGCGACAAGCTTGCTGATAAATGTCCTATTGAGCGTATCGTAAAGAAAAACACCATTGGGTTTAAGCACTCTTGAAATTTCAGAAATTACCTTAGGCAAATCGGCGACGTGTTCCAGCACATCACAACAAAACACGCAGTCAAACGACGCATCGGGATAAGGAAGCTGTTCCCCGAAGCCTTGATCGTATGTGATCTCAAGCCCCATGGCTTTTGCATGACCTGCCGCAGTGCGGATAGACTCCGCCGCTGGCTCAATGCCAGTAGTGATAAACCCCATCCTGCAAATTTCTTCGGTCATGATTCCACCACCGCTGCCAACTTCCAGGGCAGTTTTACCTTTTGGGTCAAAGTTCAGTTGCTTTAAGGCGCCTGTGGCGACGCCCACCCGCCAGGGATTCACAGACGTTTTCAGTATGTGCAGAATATTTTCGGGATTCCACCAGATGTCTCCTTGCTCGTTGTAAAGGTCGTTGTCTATTTTGTTATAGACCTCCTGTACTATCTTTTCCATGATTATTATTTGGTTAATCGGTTAAGGATTTATTTACTGCTTCACAATTGGAATTGATTTTAGTTTGTTTTCAGAAAAAACTGATAGCATATAAAAGCCGCCGGGCAAATGGGAAATGTCTATTTTTTGATTGATTATGGTTCCATTCATTACCGGTCTCCCCATAGTATCCATGATTTTCACAGTAGACTGATCAGCTTCTATATGAATGATTCCGGTCGTTGGATTGGGGTATATTTTTACTGCTTTTTCGCGATCGATTTTTATCCCAACGATTTGGGAATATTCAAACTTCCCGTCAAAATCTACCTGACGTAATCGATAATAATTCATGCCGGACAAAGAGTTTACATCCAGAAAGGAGTAAGTGCTATTTTCTTTGGTAGACCCATGTCCATCCACATACCCAATGTTTTCCCAATTTCCACCATCACGTTTGCGTTCAATATCAAATCCCCGGTTATTGCTTTCCCAGGTAGTCTGCCAATCCAGTTTTACACCGCTATCCAGTTTTCCGGCAGTAAAACGTATCAGGGTTACAGGCAGGTTGTTTGAATATTCAAGACTTACTTCGCCGGCATTGGGTGAATTGTATTTGAGAGTCCAGTGCTCCGGAAGGCCCGTTACCGAGCTGAACGTGCCGGATAGCGCAGCAGCATCTATAATTGTAACTACATCTCCATCACTGGGTACCGGATGGTTGAAAGTAAGTGTCAGCGTACCCCCTAATGTCGCAGTTCCATTGACTACGATCTGGTCGTAAGCTATACCCACACCCGCCCAAATCACTTCCATGGCCATGGTGCTCTCGGAAAAATCTTCACTACCATCGAACGTCAGTATCCCGGGCGAATATCCCGGCAATAGGATACCACCGTTATTGATAAAATGCGTAGCCTTGATCACACCTGTACCAGACAAGGTTCCGGTTGCATTATTGCTGATTGCACCTCCATTCGAATTTACTAAAAAAGGAGCGCCATGGAGCGTTTTAAAAAGGAGCGCCGCTTTGTTGGTGAAGGCGCCGGAAACATTATAAAGCGCGGCCTGTGTGACATTTTCTACCTGCACTAACCCGGCATTGTGCGTAAATATCCCTTCATTTCGGATACCATAGTCGTACACGCTTGTCGACAGACCAATTTTGATTAAACCATTGTTCGTTACCGTCCCCCTGTTGAGGATACCCTGACCAACGCTCCAATCGATCGTCAATCCGCCGGTCGCCTGTATGGTAAGTCCCCCGCCTGTTTCCACCGTGACTGACTTTGCCACTGCATCCAACGTGCTGATCGTGGGGGGAATCGTGACATCGGGAATCGTGACGTCGTCAGTTACGTTGGGTACAGTGGAACGGTGCCAGTTGGATGCCGTGTTCCAGGCAGTACTGGTGCATCCCTTCCAGAGCGTGCCGGCGGTAGTGACAGCTGCCGTACCGGCGTCTATGGTAAAAGTACCGCCATTCAGGTTTTGCACCAGGCCGGTATTACTACTGATGCTGCTGGTTCCATCCGCATTTTCGATAATGGTGCCTGCGTTGGTGATTGTCCCTAAATTCCTGATAGTATTATTTGACGCAATGTTGATCAAAGCCGTGCAGACACTGTTGTTGAATGTTGATGGACTATAGGTTTGGATCGCGTCCCAACCCGTGTCTCCGGCTAAGCCGATTTGAATGGTCCCCTGATTGGTGAACACCGCGGAATTCTGATTAATGATCCCATTACGGGCAACCCTGTCGATCGTGATCACGCCTCCTGCCTGGTTCTGAAAATTGGCGGAAGCCCCCGTATTCCAGATGCCATGAGCTCCGTGGTCGCCAAACAACATTTCGCCAATGTTGATACTGACTTTATTTGTAAATGATCCGGAATTTATAATAGCAGCAACAGAGTTGGCTGACACACCTGTTCGATTGATTGTGATGATGCCGCTTTCATTGACAAAGGTTCCATTGTTGCTGATCCCGCTATAGCCGATGCTATTCGTATTCCCGATGGTCAGCGTGCCCTTATTAATAAAATTACTTCCTTGCCTGCTGTTAAGTCCTACGCTGTTCGCACCGTTTATCTGTATCGTCCCATTGTTTTCCACTGAACCATCGATGTCCAGCCCGTTAGTCGTTGAGCCGTCAATATTAAGCGTTCCTCCTGTGGAAATGGTGAGAAAGGCTCCTGCGTTTAACGTAATGCGTTTTGCGCTCGCTGCCGAACTGATGACCGGATCCGCATTGGGTGGCGTGACATCGGGTATCGTCGCAAGAAGACTTGGCGTGGGAACACCACCTGACCAATTACCTGCCGTATGCCAGTCGCTGCTGACATCTCCCTGCCAGCTGGTAGACTGCGCGGATACCGTGTGGGCGAGAAAAAGCACCATCGTTAACGCCCGGACAAACAACTTTGCAAATTGTATTTCAGGCGTGAAACGGGATACCTTTTTTCCACATTTAAATAGTACTTTGGATGCCCAAAAGCCGATCCCCATTTGAAGGATGCTTTCGGAGAAAATTTGGGTAGAGTGATTCATTGTCGTTGCTTTTTTGAGTGAACAGTTTAGGGTGCAAATGTGCCAGTGTGAAAAAGGGAATGCCATGGCCCAAAAGCCACGCAACAAACGTATTGAAGGGCACGGAGATGCAGGTGGACTATACACTCAAAAAGGTGGACTATTGTCCCAGCCGCCGGAATTCGGTCGGAGATTGGTCAAATTGTTCGGAAAACAACCGACTGAAATACTTAGGATCGTCAAAACCTACTGCATAGGCTACTTCGGAAATAGTCATCGGGGAGGTGGTCAGTAAGTGTCTTGCCTGGGTCAGGCGAAGGGAGCGATCATAGCGGGTTACCGACATTCCCGTCAGGGCAATCATCTTCCGGTGTAGCGAAGAGCGGCTCATGCCGATCTGTTGGTAAATCGTTTCAATCGATGACGGGTTGTTCCCCCACTGGGCTTCAAGCACTGACCGGAGCCTTTGCAAAAACAAATATTCCAGTGATTCGCTTTCTTCGACCGGGTGTGGCCCGGACAACTCCTTGACTTGCTGGCTGTAATACGCCTGTAACCGGCGGCGGGATTGGAGCAGGTTGCTCAACACTACCTCCAACTCATCCCGTTGAAACGGTTTCGTGAGATACGCGTCGGCACCGCGCCGGAGCCCGCTGACCTTGTCGCTCACACCAGCACGGGCTGTGAGCATAACGATCGGAATATGACTCGTTGCTGGATTGTTTTTCAGCGTATCACATAGCTCATAGCCGTCTTTCAGGGGCATCATTACATCCGTCAGAATCAAGTCGGGGATATTTTCCAAAGCAAGATCGATGCCTGCCTGACCGTTGTCGCCCCGGATGATATGATAATCGGCACTGATCGCGGAACCGATGTAGGCGGCTACATCCTCGTTGTCCTCTACTAACAGCAGGACTGGTTTTCCTTCCGCTGATTCATCGGTCACTCCGGCGGCATACGGCATGTCGGGATTGTCGTAAACCGGCTCTGCGTGTGGTAACGTTCCAATTGGAGCCTTACGGGTCCGGCGGAAACGGACCACAAACTCAGCTCCCTGTCCAGGCGCACTCCGAACCGCCAGTCCTCCTTGCATCAGCGACACCAGCTCGCGCACCAGTGCCAGACCAATGCCGGTCCCACCTGTTTCGGAGGCCGGCTGACCGGAAACCTGAAAAAACCGGTCGAAGATCAGGGGCAACTTATCATCCTCAATGCCCGGGCCGGTGTTGCGGACACAAATGTAAATCCATTCCTCATTCGGCTGTGGTACCGGCGAAACCGCCTCATAATATCCGGGGCTCCCAAGTGGGGGGGCGTCCTCACCGACCGCCGATGCCAGTCGCAGGTATACCTGACCCCCAGCGGGGGTAAATTTAATAGCGTTGGTAAGGAGGTTGGACAGGATATCCTGCAGCTTATCCTTGTCGAAATCGGTTTCCAGGACCTGTTCATCGGGCTGGAAATGCAGTTGAATATCCTTAGCAGCGGCGATGGTATCGAACGATTCAGCCACATAGCGTACGAACCTGACGAGATCGACCTGGGTAGGTTGCCAGGACATTGCCCCGGATTCAAGTTTAGAAAGGTCCAGAATCTGATTGATCAGCCGCAGCAGGCTGCTTCCATTGCGCTCGATCAGGTCGGCCACGCGACGGCTTCGGTCCACAACCTCATCCGGTTTATAGCGTTTCAGTTCCGAGGTCATGCCCAAAATAACGGTCAGCGGCGTCCGGAACTCATGGGAAATATTTGCAAAAAAGCGAGACTTGGTTTCGTTGAGCTGATGCAGCGACTCGGCCTGGCGCTCAATGACTTTTTTGTCGTGTTCAATGCGGGCAGTGGCGTGACTGATCTGGGCCTGGAGTAGCATTTGTTCGTGTCGATGTTTCCAGATTCGCCATTTAAACCAACCCCAGATGCCGGCAAACGACAAGAGTACTGCTAACACTACAAACCAGGCCTGCAGATAAAAAGGCCGTCTGACGTCAATCCCGATGGTCAGCGTATTGGCAGACCATTGACCGTTGCCTGCCTGCGCCCTGATTAGCAACTGGTACGTACCATAAGGCAGATTACCAAGCCGTAGCGACGATTCGGTTTGCTGGGTCCATGCGTTTTCCAACCCTTTAAACTGATAGGCATACATGTTCTTTTCGGCATTGGCGAAATTCGGCATCGCAAATTCAAGCACAGCGGTTTGCTCGCCTGGCCGGATGATAATTTGCTGCGTTTTTGCGAGCTCCTCGGTTTTGTCTATAAGCTGACCGAGTGAATTATCGAACTGACGAAAGGCAACCATACGCATGGATAGCGGAGCTGGTGGTTTTTCGTTTTCGAAGTCCCGGGGGTCAAACGAGGTGATTCCGTTTAGTCCGCCGAAGTATATCTTTCCGGTTTTGTCCTGAAAATGTGCGATGCGATTAAATTCATCATGGGTAATGCCATCCTGGGTAAAATATGCCCGTGTGGTCAGACGGACCGGATCAAATTGCATGATACCGCGATCGCTGCTTAGCCAGAAACGACCTCTCCCATCCGGATAGATTGCGTGAATATTATCGTTGGTCAGGCCTTCCGAGCGTCGGAATTGCCGGTATTTGTGCTGTTGGCGATCCCACCGAATCATACCCGAATTGGCTGTTCCCAACCAATAGGTTCCATTTTTATCCTGATAAAAATGCTCGTAAGCATCAGCGGGCAAATAAAAATGGCCTTTGCCTCCGCTCCAATACCGGGCAGTAATGCCTTTGACCGGATCGACCGTATAGAAGCCGGTTCCCGAGCAAAGCCAGTACGTCCCATTCCGGTCAGGCGCAATATGCAGCACATGCGACTGGGCCAGCTCCTTAAATTGGTTATAACGGGCAAAGAATTCCACCTGGCCGGTTTTTGAATGAATCAACCACAGTCCCAGACGGCCACCGGCTAACCACCGGCCGGGTCCAAACGGATGCATCGCCCAAATGGTTGTGTTGTCTGGTAACTGAAACGCCGTCTGCGCGCCTGTTTTCCGGTCATAATCAATTAATTGATTTGCTAATCCCAGCATGAGCCGCCCCGGCGGATGATCCATGAGGGCCACCGTTGGTCCATGACGCGGATCACTCAAGAGTTTCTTTACCGATTCACCTGCTGTATTACACGTATAAAGTCCGAATTTTTCAAAGCTGGTGTAAACGGTATCTCCGCTAACCGTGATCCCACGAATGGCTGCGGTTTTTTCTCCTGTGTACGTGGCATTATAAAATAACCGCCGAAAGTAGTTGGGCACCACGTTAACCTGATACACGCCAAAACTTGTCCCCAGCCACATCCCGCCGTTTTGATCGGCAAAAAAACTCCGGTTGACCACAGCTTCCCCTGACAGTTGATCATTAATATCCAGCAATATTGTGCCCGTTGAGTCCCGAAGACTTACCCCGTCCCACACTGCGCCGGTTTTGTCAAAGATATAACAAACCGGAAAAAGAGAATGTGACAAATCCGGTTGTTGTGCCCGTGGAAGCTCGTATCGGTTACCCGATTCATCAATTCTGTAGGCCTTAACTAAGCCATTGCTCTCATCTGTGGTCAGATAACAAAATTCGGTACCGGCATTGCGTTGTTCTAAACAAGTGGTAAAAAGGCTTTCTGAATGGCTAAACTGCCGAAGGACACGCCCTTCGGCAGTGAGTTCAACCAGAATTTGTCCATCAGCAATGGCCCAAACTGTATTCCTGATGGTTACCTGGCGAATTGTCAGTTGCTTGAACCCGGAAAGGCGGACATGCCGCAGACCCGTTTTGGGATGATAAGAAGAGAGTATTGCCGGGATAAAGTTCGCAAAAAATATAGTGCCGTTCGGGCTACCAAGCAGCCGCTGCGGCATATTTAAGTAGGTTCCAATGTGCTTTTTGCCAAATTTTTTTTCAAACGGAATTGTCACTCCCGTCAACGGATTGAACAGGGAAATCCGTGATTCGCCGAAGGGTCCCATGAGCCACAACATTCCATCAGCATCCTGAGCTATGGATTGTATGTCGTCAAAATCAAGTCCGTTGCGATCTTTGGTGAAGTTGGTGAATGTTTTACCGTCGAAGCGGCTAAGTCCAAACTTTGTGCCGAACCACATAAATCCCTGCCGGTCCTGAAAAATAGCATTTACCTCTCGGTGAGCGAGACCGTTCTCCGGACCATAGTGTTTCACCCATGCCACGTAGGGTCGGGCCGCGTTCGGTCGGGCGGCGTTCGGTCGGGCAATGTTCCGCTGGACCGCACCCGGTTGACCTATTGCCATGGTGCACAGCAAAATAAGTACGCTTGTTACGAGACTTATTGTTTTCACAAGATTGAGTAAATCTGAAGAGGAAACAGATCGGATTTATATCCTAAGCTTGAAGATAATAGGTAAATTCCGGGAAACATCGATGACCGAAAATTTAGTTCTGAAATTTCTTATATCCGATTGAAACCTACCCCAAAGAACGGTACCGGCCGCCCAGCCCTTTTTCAACCGTGAAAGGGCCGTATCCGGTCACAAAAGCCCCGCATTGCTGTGGGGCCTTTGTGACCCATAGGGGAAGGAACTCGAACTGGTTGATAGCGGAATTGAGGGTTTTGGCGGAGATTTTGGTAGCGTAAATAAATCTCATCGGTAGTATTTTTTTTGCACTTCGAATTTACCCTTATGAGATTTGATGGCGATTAACGCTGTTAGAATATAAACGGGGTATAATTATTCTATTGGTAAATTACAGCCGAAAAATGCTTTAATTGGTATCTTGGTGTTTATTGTGATACTAAGACTTGTTAGAAAGTGATGACATTCTCCTCATGAGTAAATCTTCCAATTTTAAATTCCTCGAAAACGAATATCCTATTCTTTATCAGATAGGGATCCTTGCCGAACATAATCTCCACCAGGATCCGGCAACTTCTCTTTGGAAAATGAGGGTATTCGGGGAAAAGATGACTGAAATTCTGTTTAAAGAGCATGCGCTGGAATTTCCAGTCGAAAATACCTTTGTCAACAGGCTCAGGCAACTGAGTGACGAGCGGATTCTCCCGTCTGCAATCAGGGACCTTTTTCATTTTGTGAGGATCAGGGGGAATAAGGCCTCCCACGACCATACAGGTACGTTCAGCGACGCAAAGCAGGCGCTGGTTTCAGGCTTTAAGTTGTCGGTATGGCTCTACGAGGCTTACTCAGAAGAGAACGCCGATATTCGATACCTGAAGTTTGAAGAACCAGAGAACCACGCCTCCGGTCATCAGCTGAACCAGTTAGAGCAGGACTATAAGGAACTGGAAGCGAAGTATGCCGGGCTGCTGAAGGAACGGGCTACGAATGGCATCTCACAAGAGAAACAGAAAGATATCGCGGAGCGGTCCGCAAAATCCGCCAGGAAAATCGACTGGTCGGAGCAGGAGACACGGGAGCTGATCGACGAGCAGCTTAGAAGCGCAGGCTGGGAGGCCGATAGTCGTCAGATTAATCATAAATCCAACAGGACTGTGCCGGAGAAAGGCAGGGATCTGGCCATTGCCGAATGGCCGGTTGCTCATGGGTGGGCGGATTATGCGCTGTTCATCGGAGAAGAATTATATGGAATCGTAGAAGCCAAAAAATACAAACAGGATATCTCGACCGACCTCGGTCAATCGAAACGGTATGCTGCCGGAATTTCGACGCCAGAAGGAATCAAGTTGCTGGGAGAGTGGGATACTTACAAAGTACCTTTTCTTTTCTCGACCAATGGCAGGCCTTATCTTGAGCAGATCAAAACCAAAAGTGGCATTTGGTTCCTGGATGTGCGCCGAAGCACCCATCTGCCCAAACCGCTGCAGGGATGGTACTCACCGGAGGGGCTGGTTAAGCTCCGGCAGCAGGACATAGAGAAAGCCAATCAGAAGCTGGCCGCTTCGCCGCTTGATTTTCTTCAGAACAAAGCCGGCCTCGGCCTGCGCGATTACCAGATAAGGGCTATTGAGGCGGTTGAAGACAAAATCATACGAAACCCAACCGACCGGAGAGCGCTGGTGGCGATGGCTACCGGCACAGGCAAAACGCGGACGGTGATCGGGTTGTGTTACCACCTTATCCAGACCAACCGGTTCAATCGGATCCTGTTCCTGGTAGACCGTACCATTTTGGGAACGCAGGCGGCGGATGCGTTCAGGGATAATAAAATCGAGCAGCTTAATACCTTCGCTGATATCTACGAGATTACGGGGCTCCGCGACGCCATACCGGGTGTGGATTCCCGCCTTCATTTTGCTACCGTACAGAGTATGGTTAAACGGCTTTTTTATAGTGATGATACTACGGCCATCCCCACCGTAGACCAATACGATTGCATTGTGATCGACGAGGCGCACCGTGGGTACCTGCTCGACAAAGAGCTGGATGAAGACGACCTCGACTTCCGTGATCAGATGGACTATGTGAGTAAGTACCGTAAAGTGCTCGACTATTTCGACGCCTATAAAATCGGGCTTACCGCAACGCCTGCGCTCCATACGACCGATATTTTTGGAAAGCCGGTGTATACCTACGCCTACCGGGAGGCTGTGATCGATGGCTTCCTGATCGATCATGACCCGCCGAGACTTATCCGGACAAGGTTGAGCGAAGAGGGGATTCATTGGAAAGCGGGCGAAAAGCCTACCGCCTATGATGATGAGTCAAACACGATTGTAGAGCTGCACGAACTGGATGACGAGCTGCAGTTCGACGTGTCCGGCTTTAACAGGCGGGTCATTACTGAGAGCTTCAACCGGACAGTGGTAAAATACCTGGTGCAGGAGCTCGATCCGGATGGCGAGGAAAAGACACTGATCTTTGCCGCTACAGACAAACACGCAGACGACGTAGTCAATTACTTGCGGGAGGAGTTCCAGCAGATCGGCGTCCGTTTTCCCGAAAGAGCTATCCAGAAAATCACCGGCAGTATTGACGACCCGCAGTCGATGGTCAGGCAGTTTAAGAACGAGAAGTATCCGGTCATTGCAGTGACGGTCGATTTACTGACAACCGGCGTGGATGTCCCACCGATATGTAACATTGTTTTTCTGCGCCGGGTCAAATCCCGTATTCTGTATGAGCAGATGCTCGGCCGGGCCACGCGCCGTTGCGACGAAATCGGGAAAGAAGCCTTCCAGATTTACGATGCCGTAGGGTTGTACGAAACACTGGAAGATTACACTCAGATGAAACCGGTGGTGGTGAGTCCGGCTGCCAGTTTCCGGCAGCTGGCAGACGAGCTGGACCAGATCACTGATGAAGACCGGGCGAAACTACAGGTAGAGCAGATCATTGCGAAATTGCAGCGTAAGAGGTTGCAGATTGCGAGCGGATCCGGCCTCGAATCTTTCATGTACTACGCCAAAGATAAAAACGTAAACGAATTCCTGGCGTCGCTGAAGACAGGGAGCCTCCAGGAAAACATTCAGCAGATCAAGGCGCTTGACAGCTTATGGAAGTTCCTAGATGAAACAAACTTTTCCAAACGTCCTGTTTATTTCTCCGAACACGAGGACAGCCTGCTAGGAGTGGATACGGGATACGGAAAATCCAAAAAGCCGGAAGATTACCTGACAAGCTTTGCCGATTTTATCCGGACGAAGCAAAACGAAATAACGGCTTTGAAAGTGGTTCTTACGCGCCCGACCGAACTGGATCGGCGGTCGTTGCGCGAATTATCCATAGCTTTGGCGCAGGAAGGATACGATACAAGAAAGGTGAAAGCCGCCTGGAAACAGGCCCGCAACCAGGACATCGGCGCCGATATCATTTCCTTCATCCGGACGCTCGCGCTGGGCAGCTCGCTGGAAAGCCAGGAGGAACGGGTGAAGAAGGCCGTCGACAAAGTCCGTGCCATGCGCCCCTGGAACAAGGTGCAGCAGAAGTGGCTCGACCGGTTCGAAAAGCAGCTGATAAAGGAAACGGTGCTGCAAGTGGAAGACCTTGACGACTCGCCGTTCAACGATGCCGGCGGGTTCAGACATTTAAACAAAACCTTCGATGACCGGCTCGAAGAAGTGATTAATACCATTAACAAAAACCTGTACCAGGAAACTGCCTGATAATGAGTGCTGAAGAAATTGCGAATAAGCTCTGGAGTTTGTGTAACGTATTGCGCGACGACGGCGTAACCTACCACCAATACCTCAATGAACTGACCTATATCCTGTTCCTGCGGCTTTCCGAAACAAAGGGATTTGAGGAAGACATACCGGATGAATACCGGTGGTCAACCCTGAAGGCGATCAATGATAACGTAACCCTTTTCGACACCTACCGCGAGCTCCTGGCTACCATCAGCGTGAAGTCTACCAATGCCACCGTGGCGGAGATCTACACCAATGCTTCTACCACGCTTCGGAAACCGGTCAACCTTCGGACGCTCGTGACGACCATCGACGCCATTAATTGGTACGATGAGCATGAGCAGGACAAGATCGCTACCATTTACGAAGAGCTCCTGGAGAAAAATGCCGGGGAAAAGAAAAGCGGCGCAGGGCAATACTTCACCCCGCGCCCGCTGATCAACGTGATGGTAGAACTGGTAGTACCCAAACTCGGCGAGCGCTGGAATGATCCTGCCGCCGGTACCTTTGGCTTTATGATTGCAGCTGACCAGTACCTCCGCAATAGATATGATGATTATTACGCACCTGAAGCAAACCAGAATTTTCAAAAATACGACGCTTTCAGCGGCTGCGAACTCGTGCAGGACGCCCACCGGCTGGCTCTCATGAACGCTAAGCTGCACGGCTTGGAAAGCGATATTGTTTTAGGCGATACCTTGTCTGAAATTGGGACAGAAAAAGCTTTTAGAAATTTCGATGGTGTATTGGCAAATCCACCATTCGGTACCAAGCAAGGGGGCGAGAAGCCATCACGCAGCGACCTATTGTTCAAGACCGGCAACAAACAGCTCAATTTCCTGCAGCATATCTATCGTTCGCTAAAAAAAGACGGACGTGCCCGCGCCGCGGTGATATTGCCGGATAACGTCCTGTTTGAGGACGGCGACGGCCGCAGGATCCGCCAGGATTTGATGGACAAGTGTAACCTGCACACCATCCTACGCCTGCCTACCGGGATTTTCTACGCGGCCGGTGTAAAAACCAACGTATTGTTTTTTACCCGCGGCACCGGCGAAACCGACAACACCAAAAAAGTCTGGTTTTACGACATGCGGACTGCCGCCCCCAGCTACGGCAAACGAACACCCTTTACCCGGGCCGCCTTTGCCGGTTTCATCAACGCCTACACGGGCGGAGTGGGTATCGACCAGGTGCGGGACGCCTACGACGGCACCGTAGACGATGAGTTGCGCAGCCGCGTTGAAGACGAACGCTGGACCTCCCTCACCCGCGAGGAAATAGCCGCAAAAAATGATTCACTCGATCTGGGGCTGATGGCCGAGGCCGGTACCGGCCTCGGTGCGAATGTTGAGGAACCGTTGGATATTGCGAGAGAGGCTGCGGAGGAGTTGAAGGGGATACAGGTTGAGTTGGAGAAATTAATGGAATTATTGGGATGATGGAAAGAGATTTGCCTGAAGGGTGGACATACATTCGAATTGGTGATGCTTTCACGTCCGTAAAGGATAAAATAGAGCCGGAAGGAAATCAGTCTTATAAATATGTAGGGCTGGAACATTTGGCTAAAGGTGGAGGAATAGAGGCCATAGGAGATTCGGCTTCTTTGAAGAGTACAAAAACACTTTTCAAATCCGGCGATGTTTTATATGGGAAACTACGGCCGTATTTAAATAAGCACGCGATTACCGATTTTGAAGGCGTTTGCTCTACCGATATTTTAGTTTTTCGAGGAGGAAATATTGATTCATCAAAATTCTTAAATTACTACTTAGGTACAAGTGAAGTAGGGGCGTTTGCAAACGAGAATTCTCAGGGAATCAATTTGCCTAGAGTTTCAGGCAAAATAATGGAGAACCTACTGATTCCTCTCCCTCCTCTCGCCGAGCAAAAGCGAATTGTTGCTAAGCTAGATGCAGCCTTTGCGCATTTGGAGAAGATCAAAGCCAGCCTGGCCCGTATTCCGGAGCTGCTGAAACGTTTCAGGGAGGCGGTGCTGACGCAGGCGGTGACGGGGAAGTTGACTGAGGAGTGGAGGAGGGGGAAGGAGTTGAATGTAAGTGGTGAAATTGCTTTGATAAAGCAACAACGCCTTAAACAATCGAAGAATGGCAAAAGGAAAAAGATTACGTTTGAAGAGTGTTGCGACACAAGTCCGATTGATACTTGGGCGAGAATTTATTTAGAAGAAATTTTTGATATTGAGACCGGGGCAACACCAAAAAGGGATGTAGGTGAATATTGGCAAGACGGTACTATTCCTTGGATTAAGTCAGGACAAGTTGCCAATGGATACATTACCGAGGCTAACGAGTATGTAACTGAAAAGGCTCTCTATGAAACGAATGTGAAGGTTTATCCAGTCAATACGATTTTGGTCGCGATGTATGGAGAAGGAAAAACGAGAGGTCAAGTTGGTATCTTGAAGCTAGAGGCCACGAGTAATCAGGCCATAGCTGCTATGGTGAATCCTTCTTTGCCTTTTGAGACAATAAAATATGTATATTATTTTGGTTTGAGTCAGTATGTCAATATTAGAAACCAGGCGAGCGGGGGAAATCAACCCAATCTAAATACAGGAAAGATCAAAAAATGGGTAATAGATTTTCCTCCTCAAGCGGAACAACAGGAAATCGTAAATCGTATCGAATCCCTTTTTTTTACCGCCGACGCCATCGAATCCCAATACAACTCCCTAAAACAAAAAATCGACGCTCTTCCGCAAGTCCTACTCGCCAAAGCCTTTCTCGGTGAGCTGGTTCCGCAGGATCCGGCTGACGAGCCTGCGGCAGTTTTGCTGGAAAAGATCAGGAAGGAAATGGGGAAGTTGGGGAAGAAGGTAGGGGTGGTGGATATTGTAGAGGGGTAAAATAGACATCCAAAACATTCATTTATTCGCATACAATGGAGAAATATCAGATTAGTAATCCCTATTCAGGTCCGATTTTGGAAATATCTGAAGGAGAGTTCACTGAAATCAGGCGCGCAGTGGAGAACCTGAAAAATCTTCTCTCTTTAACAGAGAACTATGAGATGGTTGTCGAGAGCTTCAAGGATTTCAAGCAAACAAAATTTTCGGAAGAGTTGAAGATCTCAATTCATAGCCGGGAAGACTACCATTGGGTATACGATTGCAGGTTAATTTTAAATACGAAACTATACGGTTACCTTTCGGTAGCGAAATATTTCAATGATTCGGCGTGCAGAATTTTAAGAAAGTTACTCTCCGAAGAAGACGCAACGAAATTCAAGAAAAAGCAAGACGAGTTTTATGATACAAGATGGGGTTATAGGTTTTCAGAAGAACTTAGGAATTATACACTTCATTACAAACCTCCCGTTCATACCATTAGCCACCAATCTAAATGGGAGGGCGATCCAGCTTCTGAAGCTTCTTTTCTCGTCAGAAACATGGCACTCTCGGTTCCAAAACAGGTATTAGTAAAGGATAAGGCGTTTAAGAAAAGAGCTTTAGAGGGTGTGGATGAGTCTGTCGACATTTTGAAAGCTGTGGAAATTCATATGGAGAGTATCTGGGAGTTACATGCCTATCTTATCCAAGAGCTTTACCAAGTCGGTGGTATTTCGCGAAAAAAGGTAGAGGAGATCCTGCAAGGTTTTCCATGCGAAGCCGGCGAAACAGCTTCTTATCTCCGGGCCAGCAGAAAATCAGAGGAATCGATAGTCGAAGAATTTCCAATTCTGTTAAAATGGGACGACTTAAGGCTATCCAGAATTAAGAAACTAGGGAACTTGAAAAACCTGACCAAATCATACTACTCGGGGAAATAGACTTAGGATTACCTCCCCGTAGCCACCAACAACTCCCGAACATCCACATCCAGGAGCTTAGCAATTTCATAGAACGTCTCAATCGCGGGCTGCATGTCGTTTGTACACCAACGCGATACGGTAGACTTATCTTTTCCCAATTGTTCGGAAAGCCACTTCGCCGATTTATCCTTTTCAACCAGAACAGCTTTAATACGGTTATACCTTTGTTTGGTCATGAAACAAACTACTTTTCGTTTAACGCAAACTTAATGATAAAAAATTAACTTAAAGAGAATCAGTGAATTAGATAAGATAAATGTTCTTTATTTGAAAATTTATTTTCGTTTTACGAAAACTTTATTTACTTTTAAGCAACAGTTTAGTAACTAAATTATTCATAGAGATGGAAGACAATCAGAATCCTATCTTATACGAACGTCGGCTTAAAGTCTATTACAAGTACTTTCACCGTGTAAATTCATGGCAGCGTTTGGTTATGTACCCTGAAATCCGTCTATGTGGAAAGTGGCTGCAGGACATAGGTTTCGAGCACGGTCAGACGATCAATGTGCGGCAGGAACGGAATAAGATTACTATTACGGTAAATGGGGACGAGCAAACAGAGAAATAAATGCGGCAGGTAAATCACCCGTTTATCCCCGCTGAGTACCTCGGGTGGTTGGACGTCTCAATACAGAAAAGGCTAAGTATCTAAACCCGCATTGATCTTTTTAAGAAGTGACATGCAAATTATTGAAGCCAATAAAAAGAGCACATAGATAAAAGTAAACAGTTTTGCGTCAGTAAACATATCCGCATAGACTCTCCGTAAGCTATCTTCCGCCGGGTTTCCTTCAATGAAATTGAGCAGAAGACTAATGACCAAATCCATTGCCAGTAACGCAAAGCAATTAAACACTGGGCTTCTAATCATCCCAATAAGCTTCTCAATTAAAGCAATATACGCAATTTTATTTAAGGCTACGCCCCTACCTCTCCAACAACTTCCAGTCTCTTCGCCCAGCTCCCAGGCGATGGCTTCCTGCTTGAGGCCCAAAAGCTCCCCGGAAGCGTTTGACGTTGCGGCCTTGGTGTACTTTTTTGTGGTCTGACTTGGTAGTATAGTTGGTTTTTTCGGCCCCTGAGCTCGGTCGAAGGGTCCGCTTTGGGTTTTGGGGTACTGATTGGCTTTGGGGCTTGAATTGGCTTTGGCTTCGACAGGCCTCAGCCGCCGCGTCGCCACTACTGACTCACCGAAGAAAGGTACGACTTTTCGGGGAGATAGCAGCGATGAAGATTACCTCAATTTGGTATTAAAGGAGCCAAAACGGGATAAATGCTTTGACATACCGTATTTTTACGTTAATTACAGAACACACAGGCTAGATACTTATCAAAAGTAAACCCACAGGTTGATTTTAATGAAAATCGTTGCTATTCTTGCAGACCGGTTATTCGCCCTTCATTGTGAGAATGAAGTCGATAATGAAATGGACCGGCTGCTCGAACTATGGACCGACCCAAACCACCTGCAAGCCT
>JBEBSD010000063.1:0-35360 GCA_040394475.1 Telluribacter humicola
ATCAGCCGTCGATAATGCCACCATGATCTGTGTCTTCACAGACCATCCCGGTACCAGCCTGTAAACGGTCTGTGACGACACCGCCTACGCCAGCCGATCTCCGACTTCCGACAACTGATTCCCGGTACGCGTTGCGGGTGATGGTTCAATTACGTAACTTGGTTGCACAATTCGATAAAGCAATGGAAACAGCAGCCAGTTTTTTAAGGCAAGGATATCCCAAACCTAAACCCACCTCACGCTACGCCGATCTCCGAAAGCCGATCTCCGACAGCCGAGTGCCGAAAACTGATCTCCGACAACCGATTTCCGAAAGCCGAAAACTGATCTCCGAAAGCTGAAAGCTGACAGCCGATTTCCGATTTCTGAAAGCCGACAGCCGCTAACCAATTCCCGTAATGACCCTATTTTTGAAATCCTGCTGGTTGTTTTTGTTGCTCCTGTGCCTGAATCCCTCCTACGGCCAGAAAAAAAAGAAGGACATCTTCGACCGGTCGAACCTGACGGCCTGGTGCGTGGTCCCCTTCGATGCCCGAAAAAGAAATCCCGAACAAAGGGCACAGATGCTGAATGATTTGAAAATCAATAAGCTGGCCTACGATTGGCGGCAGGAGCACATTCCCACTTTTGATGACGAGCTTAAGGCGTTGAACCGGCACCGGGTTACCTTGCAGGCATTCTGGATGGCCACCGATTATCACCCCGGGAATAATCCCGACATACAGGCCATCTTCGATTTTCTGGAACGGAATCAGGTAAAGACAGAGATCTGGTTGTTGCTGGGTACCGGCGGGGCCGATTTTGACGCACTCCCGCCAACCGAAAAAATAAAAAAGGCAGCGGAACCCATCCGGTATATTGCCAATCGTGCTGCCGGGCTGGGATGTAAGGTGGGGCTTTACAATCATGGCGGCTGGTTCGGGGAACCTGAAAACCAGATCAGCATTATCGAATACCTGAATTTACCCAATATCGGCATCGTTTACAACTTTCATCACGCCCGGCAGCACTACGAGCGGTTTCCGTCTTTTTATCCTAAAATGCTTCCCTATTTGCTCAGCGTCAATATCGCAGGGCTGAAAACCGGGGACCGGGAGCGTTTTTACCGGGTCGGACAAGGGGATTTGGAAAAGGACATGATCCGGATGGTATGGGAAAGCAGTTACAGCGGGCCGATAGGGATCATCAACCACGATACCGAAGAAGATGCCGCCGTAGGCTTACAAACAGAAATGGACGGATTAAAGCAGCTTCTTGACGCAATAGGCAACGGGAAGGCTGCGCGTTCGTATAAATAGGACGAATTTCTGCCGGAGATGAAAATACTTTTTCTATATTTCTCCCTAAAATCGAATCAGTATGAGAACACTGCAAATGCTCATTGGAATGTTACTGGCGGTGAACTTCGCTTCTGGCCAGGGAGGAAGCCTTAAGGAAAGCCAGGTGCTCTCCAGCAAAACATTGGGCAAGGATGTTAAATACAGCATTTACCTGCCGCCGGGTTATGAAGCCGCCAACCGGAAGTATCCTGTCCTGTACCTGCTGCACGGCTATACGGACGATGAAACCGGGTGGACCCAGTTCGGAGAAGTGCAATCAATTGCCGACAAAGCGATCGGCAGCTCGGAAGTTCCCGCCATGCTCATTGTAATGCCCGATGCAGGGGTGTCGTTTTATATGAATAGTGCGGATGGCAAGGTGAGCTATGAAGATTTTTTTATCCGCGAACTCATCCCGCACGTTGAAGCTACTTATCGTGCCAGGGCGAAAAAGGAGTTTCGTGCAGTTGCCGGGTTATCGATGGGCGGCTACGGGACCCTGCTCTATAGCCTGAAACACCCCGATATGTTTGCGGCTGCAGCCCCGTTGAGCGCCGCGGTTTGGACAGATGATGAAATTGAAAAAATGCCGGACGACCGCTGGGATAGTTTTATGGGCCAGTTTTTTGAAAAAGGCCTGAAAGGGGCCGCGCGCCTTAACCAGCACTGGACGGAAAATGCCATCCTCCGTCTCGTGGAAAATACCGCCCTGGAGCAGTTGAAGACCGTACGTTTTTACATAGACTGCGGTGATGATGATTTTCTCATCAAAGGCAATATGGCCCTCCATTCGGCAATGATCGATAAACAGGTACCGCATGAGTTCCGGGTGCGGGACGGCGCCCATAATTGGACGTATTGGCGAACGGCCTTACCGGAAGTGCTGAAGTTTGTCGGACAAAGTTTTCACCGATAGCCATTCGTTAGCGAAGTTTATTGTGCTCTATTACCTGCCTTTCATTGTGACCCTTCTGTTGGTTCCGGGGACAAGCTCTTTGGCACAGCAACCAACGGCATGGACAGAAAAGCTGTTCACTGCCTATTTCCAGGCGACACCCCGGAAAGCAATGGATGCCAACCCGTCTGCGTTTGCAAGTAACCCTAAAGAACTGGCTAAACTGAAACGCGATTCCGTGTTACTTTATAAAGGGATTGCGCTGCTGGCGGAAAATGAAACCGGGAAGGCGCTCATTCCACTTCGTAAGGCTGCTGCCGGTATGGAGCATGTCGTGTCGAATAACGCTGAATGGTACCTGGCGCTTTGCTACCTGCGTTTGAAACAACTTGATCAGGCCGAATACAGGTTTCATTTAATTGCAGAAAAGGAGGTTCATCCGTTCCAGGACGACGCTGAAATGGTTTATCAGTATTTGTTGGGAATGAGGGGGAGGAGGTAGGTTTCAGGTGAATTTGGTTTATAGTGTCGAATATTTTTGTCCCCCTTCTATCTCAACCAAAAAACAAATTTCATGAAACAAAAGACGAAGTTACCCCATTGGGTTGGAATGTTGGTTTTCATCTTTATCGGAAATTCAGAACTGCAGGCCAGATCCTTTACAACGGATATCAACCCCAACCAGTTTAAAGGCACGGACACTGAACGGATTCACGCTGCCATTAAGGCGGCATCCGGAACAACCGATAAAGTGGTGATCGCTTTTAACGAGTCGCGGGGAAATACCTTATGGAAAATAGACGAAGCTATCTTATTACCCTCCGGCATGACAGTCGTGCTGGATAACTGTACGGTTCAGTTGTCAGATCAATGCCGGGATAACCTGTTCCGTAGCGGAAACGCAGGAATTGGGGTCGCCGATCCGCAATGGAGTAAAGACATCAGCATTATCGGCGTCGGAAAAGCCACCCTGAAAGGAGCCGATAATCCAAGGGCGACCGGGGACGGGGCCCGGAAGCTGACCCTGGACCCGGACATGGAACGCAGTAAAGGCAACTGGCGCGTCAGTTATGGCAGTGACGCCGCCCGCCCCGATGAAAAGCAAACCGGTGACTGGCGGAACATCATGGTGCTGATCGCCAAAGTAAAGGGGTTCCGGCTTCACAACGTAAACGTTGAAGACTCGCACGCATGGGCGATTAGTTTTGAACGGACCCACAACGCAGAAATATCAGCTATCCGCATTCACAATCCCGAAGAAATTACCGTTGGTAACCGGAAGGTAAAAGTTTTTAACAAGGACGGCATAGACTTGCGCCAGGGATGTAAGAATTTTCGCATCCATAATGTTTCAGGATTTACGGGAGATGATTTTATTGCATTGTCCAGCCTGGATACCAATCCGGCGGGTCATATTAATGGTACGCTCTCGTCGACCATGGTCACCATGAGCAAATGGAACGGACCGGAGGACGACATTGAACAGATTTTTATCAGCAATATCACCTGTGAATCAATCTGCCGGGGAGTTGCCATCCGGGCGAGCGATAATGCCGGTATCCACCACGTATACATTGACGGGCTCGTCTCAAGGGAAATACCGGGAGACGGAGGACGCCATAACGCGCTCCTGTTGGGCGGAAAAGGCTATGGGAAAATGTCACAACCAGGAAAAATCAACACCATTCAGGTGATGAATATTATGACTACGGGAGATGCGGCCATTATGATCGAAGCCCCGGTGGCAAATTGTCATTTTATGAATATCCTCTATTCGGGCCGGGCAGAACAGGTCATCCATTATGCCATGGACAAAAGGGAAATGGGTATCATTACGGAAACCAATCTGAAAAAAATCGATTGATTCGGTGACCCATAGAGGTTTTATGTAAACGGGTAGGTACACGGTTCCTGTTGCTTTTACTATACAATGTATTTTAAACGTCGAAACAAACTCTTCCTGACCGGATTACTGGTATGCGGCGCCTTAGGCCTGCTTTTGACTGGCCTTCGTCCCACAATTGCCTCCGTTGAAGCCGATTCCTCCCGGTTGAAGAAAGCGCTGGAAAGTTTTCAGCTGGAACCCGGGTTATCCATTTCGCTGGTGGCGGCAGAACCTTTGGTAATCGATCCGGTGGCATTTGCCTTTGACGAGCAGCACCGGCTCTATGTAGTTGAGGATCGCGGCTATCCGGATCCTGTGGACGGTTCGGAAGCCCCCGCTGTAGGACGAATTGCTTTGTTGCAGGACACCGACGGGGATGGCAGCTATGATAAGCGATCGGAATTCGTAACAGATCTTACCTACCCCAACGGTATTCTGCCCTGGAAAGGAGGGGTATTTGTTACCTGCGCTCCGCATGTCTACTATTTTAAAGATACCGATGGCGACGGCGTTGCAGATATCCGGGATACGGTTCTGACGGGCTTCAATGCGAATCAAACTGCACAGATACGGGTAAGCCACCCGACGTTGGGATTGGACGGCTGGGTGTACCTCACCAGCGGGCTGAACAGCGGGAAGATTCGTTCCCCGCGATACCCGGACCGTCCGGAAGTTGCGTTTACTTCGGCGGACGGGAGGTTCCATCCGGAAACCCTGGAATTTCAGAGCACGGGAGGAAGAAGTCAGTTTGGACTCGCATTTGATCCTTTCGGGCGTCGCTTCGGTACCTCTAACCGGCATCCGGTGATGCAGATGTTGCTGGAGCCCTGGCAGCTGAAACGCAATCCTTCCCTGTTATTCAGCGAGACCCACCGCAACATCTCGGATGTGGAAGCCGATGCCAGGGTGTTCCCCGTCAGCGGAGCGGTCACGACAGCCGAATTTATTCCCAAACTGATCGGGCTTTCCCATACCGGCACTTTTACTTCCGCCTGCGGGTTGCTGGTATTTAACGGCGGCGGCCTTACGCCGGCGCACCAGGGAAATGTTTTTATTTGTGAACCTGCTCAAAACCTTGTACAGCGACAGACCCTCCGCCCGGACGGTGTCAGTTTCCGGTCGGACCGGGTGAGCGATTCCAGTGAATTCCTGGCTTCCACTGACGAATGGTTCCGGCCGGTTTTCCTGCAACACGGGCCGGATGGGGCTCTTTACCTGGCCGATATGTACCGAAAGGTGATCGATCATCCTTCTTATGTGCCTGAAGAAGCCCGGCATCTGCTGGATTTCGAAAGCGGGAAACAGGATGGCAGAATCTATAGAATTGCGTCGGCATCGGCTGATCGGTCCTCCAAATTGCCGGCTCCCGGAAAGCAGTTGCCCGACGCACTGGCGTCAGGCAACGAGTGGACACGGGAGACGGCCTTCCGGTTAATGCTTCAGGACAAGGATAAGGAGCTTTCGGCTTCCTTGCGCCAGGTACTGATGACAGCGTCTTCACCGGAAGGCAGGGCCAGGGCCTTGTGGTTACTCTTCCATTTCGGGACACTGGGGGCACAGGACCTGGAAAGAGCGGCAGCTGATCAAAGTGCCGGAGTACGGGAACAGGCGGTGAAAATAGCAGAGCTTCAGCTGTCGGCGGGAGGCGCCCTGCCGGAATGGCTGTTGCGAATGGACCCGGATCCCAGGGTGCGGTTTGTAACGGCCCTGGCATTGGGAGAAAGCGCTGCCCCGGCGGTGACCGAAGCGCTGGCCGGGATTGCAGCAGCAGACGGTGCGGACAGCTGGAGCCGGAATGCGGTACTGAGTGGAATTGCAGGCCGCTTGCCTGTTTTTTTGAATACGTTCCGTCAGCAGAAAAAAATAGACCCGGTAGCTTATGCCGGCGTCATGCAGGACCTGGGAAGGCTATTTGGAAATGCGGCGACCATTGCAGAATGCAAAACATTGCTCGCACAGACACTGGAGGCGTCAGGCGGTGATGATTGGCGGATAGCCACGGTGTTGGGGCTGGCCGAAGGGGTGGCCCGCAGGCAGGAAGTGAAAGACGCCCCCCTCGTGTATCTGACGGCCGCAACACCCGCCGCTGCCAAACTGGAGGCCTTTATGAAAAAGGCCAATCAACGGGTACTGCAAACAGACCTGCCCCTGGCGGAACGAAAAAATGTCATTGCGCTGCTGGGATACGGCCGGTGGGAGGAGGTGAAAGGTACCCTTCGGCAACTGCTCGATAACAGCCATCCTGCCGAACTGCAGCTGGCTGCTATTGCGGCGCTGCGGCAAATGAAGCAGCCGGAGGGGGCCGCTTATCTGACCGACAGCGCGGTCTGGACGGCCTATACGCCGCAGGTGAAAAACGCAGCTATGGTGACCCTGGTCTCGGGCCCTGAATTTGTGAAGGTCCTGTTTGATGCACTGGAGCAAAAGGTGATTGGCGCTGCCGAGATTACTTCGAACGATCGTCAGCGATTGATGAAGCACAAGGATCCGGAGATCAGTAAAAAAGCGGCAGCCTATTTTGACGAACTTGAATCAGGCGGACGCATGAACGTGTACAAGAGCCTGCTCCCCCGCTTACAGGAGCCGGCGGATGCGAACAGGGGAAAAGAGGTCTTTGAAAGGAGCTGCTCGGCCTGTCACACCTTGGCTGGAGCTCCCGGGGGAAATGTAGGCCCTGATCTTACAGGAGTAAGGAACCAACCGGCAGAGGCCCTTTTACTGCATATTATCGTGCCGAATTACGAAGTGTATCCGTCTTACCAGACCGTGACCCTGGAAACCCATGACGGGCGGACGCTGTCGGGCTGGCTGGTTGCGGAAACGGAACATTCGATCACGCTGAAAACAGCCTTTTCCACAGAGGAGGCTGTTCTGAGAAAACATATTAAGACCTTGTCCAATCCCGGTGTCTCCCTGATGCCTGACGGGCTGGAGCAAACGATGACGGAACAGGAACTGCTGGATTTGATCCTGTATATAAAAAAAACAAGGTAAGGTGATTTCCCTGGCTCCGACACGGAATGATCCTGCCGCTATCCCAATCATAGATGATGCAGCACGCAGGAAATGACTATTTCAAAAGAAGTTTGTTAGGTTGGTTGTTCGTAACGATAGCAGGTTGGTCCGGCGTCGGCTGGGCCCAGTCAGTCCCCGCACTCCGGGCCGGAGCCGCAGTCAGCGTCATTACACCGCCTATAGGGTATAGCCTGAACGGGAATTTTCAGGATGTAAAAGCCAGGCATGTGCACGATGACACGCACGCCCGGGCGCTGGTAATCGATAACGGGGTTACGCAGCTGGCATTTGTAGTGGCTGACCTGTGCATGGTATACCGGGAGATCGTCGACAAAGCAAAACAGCGTGCGCATGAATACACCGGTATTCCGGTAGCGAATATGATGATGTCGGCTACCCATACCCATTCGGGAGGAACCGCCTGTAGTGTCTTTCAGAGTGATCCGGAACCTTTCTATCAGGATTTTCTGGCGGAACGTATGGCGGATGCCCTTATCCGCGCCTATAACAACCTGGTGCCGGCGCAAGTCGGCTGGGGAACAGGCCATGAGCCGCATCAGGTATTTAACCGCCGCTGGCATATGACATCGGAGAAGGGGATGACCAATCCTTTCGGAGGTACAGATCAGGTACGGATGAACCCCGGGGTCGGGAATCCGGACCTGAAGGAACCGGCCGGGCCCACAGACCCGGAAGTGAATGTGTTGGCGGTCAGAACTTCAGCGGGAAAGCCTCTCGCAGTTATCGCAAATTATTCCCTGCATTATGTAGGAGGAACGGGGAACGGGGAGGTTTCTGCCGATTATTACGGTATGTTTGCTAACCGTGTCAAGGAACTGGCAGCCCCGGCCGATCGGGACCAACCGTTTGTAGCAATGATGTCGAACGGGACCAGCGGTGATATTAATAACGTTGATTTTACCGGAAAAAGCTGGAAACCTGTCGGGTCGTACGCACAGATGAAACGGGTGGCCGATATCCTGGCCGCAGAAGTGTACGCGGTCACGCAGCGGATACAGTACCACGATTGGGTCCCGCTGGGAGCGGCTCAAACGGAAATCCGCCTGAACGTCCGGAAACCGGCAGCGGCCGACCTGGAGCGGGCCCGGGAGCTCCTTGCAAAGCATCCTGAAAAGCCGCTTAAGGACCGGGATGCTATTTATGCCAGGGAGTCGGTTTTGCTGAGCGACTACCCGGATCAGGTCCCTTTAGTGCTGCAGGCTTTTCGGATCGGGGACCTTGCCGTGCCGGCGATTCCTTGTGAGGTGTTTGTCGAAATCGGGCTGGAAATGAAGGAAAAAAGCCCTTTCAAGCCTACCTTTATCGTTTCCCTGGCAAACGGATACAACGGGTACCTGCCGACACCCCGCCACCATGCATTGGGAGGCTATGAAACGTGGAGGGCTCGCTCCAGCTACCTGGAGACCGAAGCCTCGCCGAAGATTACTGCAGCCTTGTACCCGCTTTTGGAAACGTTGCGCAAAATTGGTGACAACCCTTAACCTGAATAACCATGACCCAGTATTGGAGTGCCTTGTCCGGAATCGGGCTATTGCTGCTTTCCGTGATCCCGTCCGGGGCACAACCGGTAAAGCTATTCAACGGAAAAAACCTGGATGGCTGGTACAAGTACCTGAAAACAACCGGAAAAGATCAGGATCCGCTGAACGTCTTTACGGTCAGTAAAGGGAAATTACTAATATCCGGGGAGGATTATGGCTGTATTACAACTGATAAGGAATACGAAAATTACAAATTGGTCGTAGAATATAAATGGGGAGAAAGAACCTTTGCGCCCCGTGTCGGCAATGCCCGCGACAACGGGGTGCTGATCCATTCACAGGGAGCAGACGGCGCGTTTGGCGGTTCCTGGATGTACTCGATTGAATGCCAGGTGATAGAAGGAGGCACCGGTGATTTCCTTGTGGTGGCTGATGGGAGTGAGGCCTTTGCCATTACCTGCCCGGTAGCGCCGGAAAAACAGGGAGGTTCGCACGTATTTCAGCCGGAAGGACAGCCGGTCACCATTCATAAAGGACGGATCAACTGGTTTGGCCGGGATCCGGAATGGAAGGATGTGCTGAATTTCAGGGGGAAACAAGATGTTGAAAAAAGGACAGGTAAATGGAACAGGATGGAAATTGTGGCCAGGGGAGACGGGATCGACTTTTTTCTGAACGGCGTACTGGTGAATCAGGCGCGACAGGTGAAACCTGCCAAAGGCCGCATTCAGATCCAGTCGGAAGGGGCTGAAATGCTCGTTCGAAAGGTAGTATTAACACCATTGGAATAACAAGGGCATCGCAGCCTTACAGTTGCGGGCGTAGAGAAACAAAGCATAAGTTTGCACGTTGGATTTAACGATAAAGGAACATGGGCAGCAGCGAAACGGATTGGTTGACAACGGGATCAACCGTAGAGGTGACAGTGAAGCGTTTTACAGAACAGGGAGTGACGGAGCTGGAAGACGAGCTGGCCGTAGAAGAACCCCTTGAAATCCAGTTGGACTATACCGATAACGGGAAACGGATCCGGAAAAGCCTGTCGGTCACGATGCGTACACCCGGAAACGACCGGGAGCTTGCCACGGGATTTCTTTTTACAGAAGGAATTATAACCGACCGGGAACAGGTGCAGGAAGCAGCTCCCTCACCGGTTGATCCAAACCGTATCCGGGTGCAGCTAACGGCGGACGCGATCCCGCTGCTGCCTGCTACGGACCGGAATTTTTATACTACCTCGAGCTGCGGGGTATGCGGAAAAACAGGGATTGATGCGATAAAGTCAGTATCGATGTATGCGGATACGGCAGACACGATGGCGCTGGCCCCGGGTGTGCTGATGGGCCTGGCAGCTGTCCTGCAGCAGGAACAGGCCCTGTTTCGGACGACTGGCGGACTGCATGCGTCTGCCCTGTTTGACCAGGAAGGCCGTTTCAGGTATTTACGGGAAGATGTCGGGCGGCACAATGCGCTCGACAAGGTAATCGGCGCCGCTTTTATGGAGGGGAAGCTTCCCTTGACCGACTCGCTGCTGCTGCTGAGCGGCCGTGCCAGTTTCGAACTCGTACAGAAGGCACATATGGCCGGTATCAAAATAGTGGTGGCGATTGGGGCGCCGTCGAGCCTGGCCGTCAGCTTAGCCGCTGAAACGGATATGACCCTGGCCGGTTTTCTACGGGAGGGACGGTTTGTATGCTACACAGGCGCCAGGCGAATTGTATTGCCGGAAAGTGGCGGCACTTTTGAGTTGAATAAATTACAGTCACATTGATCAGCTGAATGCTATGAAACCTCTACCCAATGCCGAGAACCCGGATCAGTTGACAGGTCTGAAGCTGGGCGCTATTCCCAAAACAGCCGCGGGCATCCCGGCAGTCGTATCCGGCTTGCAAAAAGTGGTGGAGGAAGCGGGGCTGGCCCGGGGAATGAAAGCGCTGTGGCACCTTAATAAAAAAGGGGGTTTTGACTGCCCGAGTTGTGCCTGGCCCGATCCGGATGACGAACGCTCGGGTATCGCGGAATACTGTGAGAACGGTGCCAGGGCAGTAGCGGAAGAGGCGACTCAGAAAAAACTGACACGCGATTTCTTTGCGGCCAATTCGGTAGCGGACCTGGCAAGCCTTAGTGATTATGAAATCGGGGGAATGGGCCGCGTAGCAGAACCGGTGTATTTGCCCGAAGGGGCTACCCACTATCAACCGGTCTCCTGGGAAGAAGCGTTCGACAAGATAGCCCGCGCCCTGAACCGTCTTTCAACCCCGGATGAAGCGCTGTTTTATACCTCCGGCCGGACCAGTAACGAAGCGGCATTCCTTTACCAGCTGTTTGTACGGGAGTACGGGACCAATAACCTGCCCGACTGCAGTAATATGTGCCATGAGAGCAGCGGCGTGGCGCTGGGCGAATCATTGGGTATCGGCAAGGGATCAGTTAAGCTGGAAGATTTTTACGAGGCGGAGGTCATCCTGATTTTGGGACAGAATCCGGGCACCAATCATCCCAGGATGCTGACCGCCTTACAAAAGGCAAAGGCAAGAGGGGCCCGTATTGTAGCGATCAACCCGCTTCCGGAAACGGGCCTGATGGGTTTTAATAATCCGCAGCAGTTAAAAGGAGTATTAGGGATCAACCCGCAATTGACGGACCTGTTTCTGCAGGTCAGAATCAACGGCGATATGGCGTTGCTGAAGGCGCTGCACCTGTTGCTGCTGGAAGAAGAGGAGAAGGCTCCCGGAACGGTATGGGACCACGCATTTATTGTGGAAAAAACGGTTGGTTATGAAGCGTATAAACAGCATTTAAAGGAGCAGGATTTAGCAGCGCTGATCCGGGTATCGGGAGTGTCCCGGGAACTGATCGAAGCCGCCGCTTCCCTTTTGAAAGATAAAAGAAAAATAATTGCCTGCTGGGCCATGGGGCTGACCCAGCATAAAAATGCGGTGGACACCATCAAGGAAATAGTCAACCTGCTGTTGCTCAAGGGCAGTATCGGCAAACCCGGAGCCGGCACCTGTCCGGTTCGGGGGCATAGCAATGTGCAGGGAGACCGTACCATGGGCATTTATGAAAAACCTTCGACCGCATTTTTAAACAGTATCCGGGACAATTTCGGATTTGAGCCGCCGCGACAACATGGTTACGATACGGTGGAGGCCATCAAGGCCATGCATGAGGGTAAGGCGAAGGTGTTTTTTGCGATGGGAGGCAATTTTCTATCGGCTACACCGGATACGGGTTTCACAGCGGCTGCTTTGCGGAATTGCGCGCTTACGGTCCATGTAGCGACCAAACTCAACCGCAGCCATCTTGTTCACGGTAAGGAGGCCCTGATCCTTCCCTGTCTGGGCCGCAGCGATCGGGATGTCGTCAACGGTGAAGCGCAATTTGTTTCCTGCGAAAATTCGATGGGTGTTGTCCAGCTGTCCAGGGGGGTGCTGCAGCCGGTTTCGGATGCATTGCTGAGCGAGCCGGCCATTGTTTGTAAACTGGCAATGGCGGTGCTGGGCAGCCGTTCCAAAGTCGACTGGAGCCGTTATCTGGAGTCTTACGATGCCATACGGGATGCCATTGAACGGACGATTCCTGGGTTTGAGGAGTATAATACCCGGGTAAGGATGCCGGGCGGCTTCTATTTGCCCAATTGCAACCGCGACGGGAATTTCAACACGCCCTCGCAAAAAGCTGCTTTTAATATCGCGCCGGTGGTAACCATCCCGCAAAATGAAAATGAACTGTTAATGATGACCATTCGCAGCCATGATCAGTTTAATACGACCATTTACGGCCTCAACGATCGTTACCGCGGAATTTATAACGAACGCCGGGTGATTTTGATGAATGCCGCCGACAGGGTAAGGTTCGGGCTGGAAAAGGGCGGAATCGTGGATCTGATCAACAGGCACGGCGGGGTAGAACGGGTCGCCCATCGGTTCATCGTGATCGAATATCCCATTCCGGAAGGATGTGCGGCAACCTATTTCCCGGAAACGAATGTCCTGGTCCCCATCGGCTCGGTGGCTGATAAAAGCAATACGCCCGCATCCAAGCAGGTACTGATTGAAATCAGGAAGCATTCCGATTGAAACGGCTTTTTCAGACGCATCCCGATGGGCTATTCAAATAATCCGACCGTGTAATCCAGTAATTCCGGTCCTCCCCGTTTACCATGTCCGGGAATGACTACCCGGACGAGCGGATACTTTTTCCTGATTTTCGCAACGGTCTCCGGCCACGCAAGTACATTGGCATCTCCCAGGTAGCCCTTTCCGGCGCCGGTTTCTTTGATCAGGCATCCTCCGAAAAGAACGGCTTCATCAGGAAAATAACCGACGCAATTGTCCGCTGTATGCCCTTCTCCGAAAAAAGTCGCGTACACCTTTTTAGTGCCGACCGCCAGTTCCAGGCTATCGGCAAACCCATATTGAGGGACCGTGGGCTCGCCGGCCAGCAGGGCAATTGTCCGGTCATGAGCATAGGAAACGGCCTGCTGCTGATGAAATTCCCGGAGGCCTGCTACACAATCGGCATGAAAATGGGTAGCCACCACAGCGCGGATGCGGCAGTTCAGGGTGTTGGTAAAATGATCGATCAATGCCAGCGTAGCTTCCCGGTTGGCCGGCGTGTCGAATACAACCGCTTCATCGGCATCGGTGACTACCATTCCGTTGCAGGGGACGGTACCGAAACTTTCGGTCACTAAAAAGGAAGTATGCTCGTAAACATGAGCTGAAATTTTACGGATAATAAGTTGGTCCGATTCGTAAACCACAGAATCTATACCCGTATAGGAGGTTGTCGGTGCGGATTCGTCTGTCTGCTGCTTATCTGGCAGCAGGTTACAGGCGTTCAGGAACAGGCTTACGGGTAGGAGCGAGGTGAAAATGGTCTTATACATAGGTGACAGTCAGGTTTTAAAAATGCAACCGGCACGTTTTCCTGAGGAGTGTTCATCCAAAGGGCGGTTGTTTGTTGACGAGTGTATTTTTCCGGAAAATAGTATAATTTTGTTCTGGACGCGTTTTAGTAGTGCTTAACAGCAGGTATGACCATCCTAACATACGGCTATTTTGGAATAAATTCAATGGCGATGCACACTAAAATTAGTGAACAGCTGTCGGAGAATACCAGGTAAGCTTTTCGTGCGGGTGGCTGCGTTTGCCGTGATGAACCGGCGGGTCCTTCCGGCCGGCAGGTGAATAAGGCAGGACATTGGTGGGAGCATTGCCGGGAGGAATAACAGCGCTCCGAATCTGCTTTTTATTAGAAAAATTGCGAATTTTGGATTATATATGTGAAAGAAACCGGGTAGCCGGGTGGTTGCCGGTTCTTTCCGTTACAGGAATCCAATGTAGTTGTTTGTGTAATTAATTAACGTTTAACCGATTATGTCTGAAACAATAAAACCGCTCCGCGTATTGGTCGTCGGAGCCGGGAATATGGGGAGCTCCCATGCAATTGCTTATCACCATGAAGACGGGTTTGAGATCTGCGGAATCGTCTCTTCCGGGAAAAGTAAGGAGGTGCTGAACAAGAAGCTGGGAGGAGGATATCCCTTGTACAGTGATTACACAGCGGCATTGGAGGCAACGAAACCGGATGCGGTTTGTATCTCTACCTATCCCGATACCCATGAGGCCTTTGCTGTTCAGGCAATGGAAGCAGGGGCACATGTTTTTGTAGAAAAGCCGGTGGCCGACTCGGTGGAAGCGGCAGCCCGTGTTGTGGCGGCAGCCCGCAGGTTGAATAAAAAAGTGGTGATCGGGTATATTCTGCGCCATCATCCTTCGTGGGAACGGTTTATTGAAGAAGCGCAGCAACTCGGCAAACCCCTGGTAATGCGGATGAACCTGAACCAGCAAAGCGACCAGGCCATGTGGACCCTGCACCGGAACCTGATGAAAAGCCTGAGCCCGATCGTGGATTGCGGGGTGCATTATATCGATGTGATGTGCCAGATGGTGCGGAGCAAGCCGGTCCAGGTAAGCGCGATCGGCGCACGGCTGACAGATGAAATACCGGAAGGGAACTATAATTACGGACAGCTTCAGATAAAGTTTGAAGACGGCTCGGTAGGCTGGTATGAAGCCGGCTGGGGGCCGATGGTAAGCGAAACGGCCTTCTTTGTGAAAGATGTTTTCGGCCCGAAGGGATCGGTTTCCATTGTGGCCAAGAATGCAGGCGGGGAAGGAAAATCGGATTCGATTGAATCCCATACCAAAACCGAATCCCTGCGGGTGCACCACGCCGACCTGGATGCGAATGAAAAATTTGCGAAGGAAGATACCTGGATAAACCTCAGTGATGAACCGGATCATCAGGAATTGTGTAACCGCGAACAACGCTTTTTCCTGCGTGCGATCCGGGAAGATCTCGACCTGAACGATCATATGCAGGACGCAGTGAGCAGTCTGCAGATTGCTTTTGCCTGTGATGAATCGGTTAAAACCGGTAATGTGGTAAGACTGTAATGGGAGCCATCATCACGAAGGACACACCCGTCGGAGTGGTCGGACTGGGGTTGATGGGCTGTAGCATTACGACCTGTCTGCTCATCGCCGGCCACCCCGTCGTGGCTGTGGCGCCGGTCAGCAGCGATCTGCTGCTGGCGGAAAGCCGGATCCGGGAGCACCTGGACAAGTCGGCGGAGAACGGACTCCTGTCCGAAACGCCGGATGCAATTCTCGGGCGGCTGCTGATAACCGAAGACTACCGGCAGTTAAAGGCTTGTGTGCTGGTGCTGGAATGCACGATCGAAAACCTGGAGGTGAAAAAATCGGTTTTTGAAAAGATAGAAGCCGTGATTGCTCCGGAAGCCCTGCTGACGAGCAACACGTCCGCTATTCCGATCAGTATTCTGCAAAGCCAGACCCGGTATCCAAAACGTTTTCTTGGCCTGCATTGGGCGGAACCTGCGCATACGACGCGCTTTCTGGAAATCATCTGCGGTGATGAAAGTGAGCTGGCTAAAGGAGAATACCTGTATGAACTGGCGCATTTCTGGAATAAAGAGCCCATTCTGGTCAGAAAAGATATCCGGGGGTTCATTACCAACCGGCTGATGTATGCGATGTACCGGGAGGCGATCCACCTGGTGGAGAACGGGTACGCCACGGTGGAGGATGTCGACCGTTCGTGCCGGAACAATGCGGGGTACTTTATGACGTTCGTGGGCATTTTCCGCTGGATGGACCTTACCGGTGTTAAAGCCTACCATACGGTGATGAAAGACCTTTTCCCGACCTTGCACAACGGAACCGAAGTGCCGGAGCTGATCGATGCGATTGCCCGCCGGGGCGGTAACGGCACTTCCAATGCGGATGGCTTTTACAGCTATTCCAGTGAAGAAGCTGCAATGTGGGAAGAAACCTTTACGAAATTTACGTACGAAATTCGGGAACTGGCATTGAAGTACCCCGAAAACATCGTCCGGCAACGGCTCGAAGAGAAAAAGAAAAGCGAGAATTGACCGCATTGGGTCCGGAGGCATGGCAAATGGCGGTTATCGGACTCCGGGTATTGCGTGTTTTCCCTGCGGTAACTATTCTTTGTCGGAGTATTTCGATTATCTTGCAATCCAAAACCGAAAACAGATCGGAATGATTCAGATTGCAACTTTTACGTTTAATCCCTTCGGAGAAAATACCTATATTATTTACGATGAAACGCGGGAAGCGCTGATCGTCGATCCCGGAAACTATGACAAGCAGGAGGATGAGGAACTGACGCAGTTTGTGGCGGACAACCGGCTGCAGCCGGTTCTGATCGCCAATACCCACGCCCATATTGACCATGTGCTGGGAGTCGCTTTTGTGAAAAACCGCTACGGGATTCCGTTTGCCCTGCATCCGGTCGAATTGCCCTACCTGCGGGCGGTTAAGGCGTATGCCCCTAATTACGGCTTTGCCACTTTTGATGAACCGGAGGTCGACCGGGAACTGGAAGCCGGCGGCACGATCCGGTTCGGTCATACGGAACTGGAAATCCTGTTTGTCCCGGGGCATTCAGCCGGCCATGTAGCCTTCCTGCAGCGGGAACAGGAAATCCTTCTGAGCGGTGACGTTTTGTTTTACGAAAGTATCGGCCGTACCGATCTTCCCGGCGGGGATTTTCCAACGCTGGTAGCGAGTATCGGGTCTCAGTTATTTACACTCGATGATCAGGTAAAAGTTTATCCGGGCCACGGACAGCCCACCAGCATCGGACATGAGAAGAAACATAATCCCTTTCTGCGTGGACGCCTGTAAGCAACTCATTTATTCAGTAACGAAAGAACCATGGTCCGTCACCTTCCCAATCTGATCACCTGTGCCAACCTGCTCTGCGGTTGTATCGGGCTTGTGCAGGTATTTCAGGGGCAGCTGGTAACGGCTTCCTGGCTGATCATCCTGGCCGCTGTTTTTGATTTCCTTGACGGATTTGCGGCGCGCCGCCTGAAGGCCTTTTCACCCATTGGGAAGGACCTGGACTCGCTGGCAGACGTGGTGACCTTCGGCGTCCTGCCGGCCGCAATAATTTACCATTACCTGAGCGAAACATTGACAGGAAGCAGCGAAACCTGGGTTCCGTACCTGGCATTTTCCCTTGCAGTCTTTTCGGCATTGAGACTCGCCGTATTTAATAACGACCCGCGCCAGTCCGACGTGTTTATCGGATTGCCCACACCCGCCAACGGGCTTTTGATTGCTTCTTTTCCCCTGATTTTCCGGCAATACCCGGATATCGCGGTGCTGCCGGGTGATCCGGCGGCGCTCTGGCTGGTTTTTGTAGCCCTTATGTCGTGGCTGCTGGTGGCGGAGCTGCCGTTAATTGCCTTTAAGTTTAAGACGTTTGACTGGAAAGGAAACGAAGTACGCTACAGCCTGATCCTGGTAGCCCTTGTGCTCCTGGCCCTGTTGAAAATTGCCGCAGTGCCGCTGATCGTGCTGGTGTATGTGTTAATTTCCTGGGTTGTAGGTTTAAGAAAAAGAAAAATCTAACATCAGTACGTTTATGCCATATTCACGCATTACCGGATTAGGTCATTATGTTCCGGATACGATCATTACCAACGATGACCTGAAGCAATGGATGGAGACCTCCGATGAATGGATACAGGAGCGGACAGGAATCCGGGAAAGAAGGTGGTTTACGTACGGAAAAGACACCAACGCCAGTATGGCAACCGCCGCCTCCCGGCAGGCCATGGAACGGGCAGGGGTGACCACGGATGAGATTGACATGATCGTGTACGCGACCATTACCCCCGACTATTATTTTCCCGGTTCTGCATTTTTGATGCAGCGGGAACTGGGAATGGCCACCAAGCCCGTCATCGACGTCCGCCAGCAATGCTCGGGTTTTGTATATGCCCTTTCGGTGGCCGATCAGTTTATCCGGTCGGGAATGTACCGGAAAGTGCTGGTGGTAGGTTCGGAGATACAATCCTCGTGGATCAACCGGAGTACGGAAGGCCGGAACGTGGCGGTCATTTTCGGCGACGGCGCCGGTGCTGCCGTAGTAGAGGCTACGGCGGGTCAGGGTGAAAGCGGGATCCTTTCCACGCATTTGCATGCCGATGGCCGGTTTGCGGAAGATTTGTATGTAAAAGATCCCGGGGGCAGCCGTCCGGGACGATCGGCCAGTCCGGAAATGTTCGAAGCCGGTGGTTTCGATGTGGTGATGAACGGGAACACGGTATTCAAACATGCCGTGATCCGGTTCGGGGAGGTGATCCGGGAAGCCCTGGACGCCAATCAGTTCCAGGCGGAAGATATCGATTTGCTGATTCCGCACCAGGCCAATATCCGTATCAGCGAATACATCCGGCAGCAGATGGGGCTTCCGGAGGAAAAGGTGGTAAACAACATCCAGCGTTACGGGAATACCACGGCCGCCTCTATTCCGATCGCCTGGTCAGAGGCCTGGGAACAGGGACGGGTGAAGGAAGGGGACCTGATTTGCCTGGCGGCTTTCGGAAGTGGTTTTACATGGGCTTCGGCACTGGTTCGCTGGTAACGGGCGCCTTGTAGTAAAACCGTATTGGCAGGTTATTAATGAATGTTTACGTGGTATATTTTCGGGAACGGTGGGGGAGATGCCTCTTTTTTATGGGATGGCTGTTGTTGCCCGATAAGGCAGGAGGCCAGGTAGATACACTCCGTACGGTAACGGTCAGTGACGTCTGCCTGGAAGGTAATTACCGGACCCGGGAATACATTGTTTTCCGGGAGCTTGCACTCCAGCGGGGAGATACCATTCCGCTTCATCAATTAGCCGGCCTCCTGGAGATCGACCGCCGGAAGGTGGTGAATACCAATTTATTTATCAGTGTAGAGGCGCAACCGGAGTTTTCGGAGGATTCGGCTACCGTACAGATCAACCTGCTCCTGAAGGAGCGATGGTACTTTCTGGGAGTCCCGGTGTTTCAGCTGGCCGATCGCAATTTCAATGAATGGTGGTACGACCGCAACCGGGATTTTCGGCGTATCACTTATGGTGGCTATTTAAGCTACGGCAACGTGACCGGACGGGGCGACCGGCTCCGGGCGCTGGTCGAACTGGGGTTTATCCCGAAGTACGAGCTCTCATACTCGATTCCCTATATCGACCGGAAAATGCGGCTGGGGCTGATAGGGGGTGTTTCGTATAGCACCAATAAGTCGCTGCCCTTTCAGACATGGAACGATAAACTGGATTTCCTGAACAGCGAAGCCATCACCCGACGCCGGTTTTACACGTTCCTGGCCGGTACCTACCGCAGCCGGTTTTACGGCTACCATTCCCTGGATCTCCGCTGGAATTCGGCCACGGTCGCGGATACCGTACTCCGGCTGAATCCCCGGTACCTTTCCGAAGGAAATACGCAGCAGTTTTTCCAGTTGACGTATTCGTACAGTTACGATAAACGGGATATCGGTCAGTACCCCCTGCGGGGACACCTGTTTACCATCCAGGCCAGCAAGCGGGGCCTGCTGCCGGGTGATGATGTCAATCAGGGATACCTGTACGGGGTCTTTAAACAGTACGTCCCATTGTCTGAAAAGTGGTATTTCAATACTACACTGCGTTTGCGTACGGCGTTCCCGGCAAAACACCCTTATGTCAACATGGTAGGGCTGGGCTACCGGCTCGACCTGGTACGGGGGTATGAGCTGTATGTGATCGACGGACAGCATTACGGCTTGTCCCAGAATGAACTCAAGTATAAGCTTTTTGATATCAAGAAAACCTTTCAGTGGCTGCCGCGCCAATTCGGAACGATTCCGTTGGCCGTGTATATCAATTCGTTTGGTGATCTTGGCTATATCAGAAACCCGTATCCGGAATGGAGCAACAGTAAACTGAGCAACCGGCTGCTGGCCGGTACAGGCGTCGGACTGGATCTGGTTACCTTTTATAATATGGTCTACCGCCTGAATTACACCTTTAACAGCGAAGGGGAGCAGCGCCTCTTCTTTGTGGTGGCGAGGGAATTTTAAACCGAATATTTTTCCCGCTGAAGGGGCTTCTTTGTCAAAAATGTTGTATTTTCACATCATCCCGGTACTTAATGATGGTGAAAGATTCACGGCTTTTCCGGAACTTTGTCATTCGGGGAAAATCCGGTTAAAACGAAGCGCAAATTTAAACAGCAACTACCAGTAAAATGCCAAACCTGCACCTGCGTGTTATGGGTTACCTGTTGGGGACAGGCCTATTTCTTTCTGCCTGTAATTCGGGAAGTTCCGGTAAAAGAGGAGGGGAGGAGGCCGTCCGGGAGCCTGCCGGGAGCAGCAGTGTGGAATCCGAACTGCTGTTGATGATCCTGGGTGATTTTAAAGACGGAATGTTCCGGGGAGTGTCGCTGGGGAACACGAAAGACCAGGTGAAACTGACGGAAACCTTTGAATTGTTTGAGGAATCGGATTTTCAGCTGGGGTTTACTCACGATACCCGGCAACTGGAAACCGTGGATGTCTATTACTTCTTTTCGAAAGACAAAGCAGTGGTTGACAAGATTGTGGTAGATGTTTTTTTGAACAGCAAGGCCGCTACCGATCAGTTATGGTCCGAAACGGTCCGGTATTATACGAAAGCCTACGGGGAACCGTCGGCAGCGGGAAGTACCCGGATCAATTGGCAGCAGGAACAGTTTAAACTAGACCTGGAGAATGTAACCAACGGCATTGACAATGGGCTGAAACTCACATTTGCACCCCTGAAAATAGTAGTAGCAATCAACTAAAACACGTATGTTTCAACAAACAGGTATTTCCCTGTTCCTGCTGTTGCTGGCAGGAAGTACGGCCTTTGGCCAGGAGCGTAAAGTCCGAAAATTACCGGCTAAAAAAGACTATCTCATCACCATCCAGACGGGGAAAGGCGACATGCTGCTGGTGTTATCGGAGAAAACACCGTTGCACCGCGCGAATTTTGTCAGATTGGCGGAGGAAGGCTTTTATGACGGGTTGCTTTTTCACCGGGTGATCGAAAACTTTATGATCCAGGGAGGAGATCCGGAATCTAAAAATGCAAAACAGGGAGCATTACTGGGAGGCGGGACCTATGGAGAACGGATCCCGGCGGAATTTGTGCCGGAACTCTTTCACCGGAAAGGAGCATTGGCAGCGGCAAGGGATAATAACCCTCAGAAAGCTTCCAGCGGCTGCCAGTTTTATATCGTACAGGGCCGGAAATGGACCGATGCGGAGCTGAAGACACAAGCAGCCAGGGCCGGCCGAGAAATTACCGCGGCCCAACAGGAAGTGTACCGGACAGCAGGCGGCGCACCGCATCTGGACGGCGCCTATACGGTATTCGGACAAGTGGTTGAAGGGCTGGAGGTCATTGATAAAATCGCCGCCGGAAAAGTGGACGAGCGCAGCCGGCCGGAGGAAGATGAAGCGATGAAAAAAGTATCGGTGGCCGTCTGGAAAAAGAAAAAAATTACGAAGAAATTCAACTATAACTATTGAGTACGGATTTGAAGAAAAAGCGCATCTTAATCACAGGGTCGAATGGCCTGTTAGGCCAGAAACTGATCGGATTGTTACGGGACCGTCCGACTGTTGCAGTCATTGCCACCGCAAGAGGCGCTAACCGGCTGCCTTTTGAGGGAGGCTACGACTACTATTCCATGGACATCACAAACGGCGGGGAAGTCCGGGAAGTGTTCCGGCTGGCCGAACCGGATGTCGTGATCCATACGGCGGCCATGACGAATGTAGATCAGTGCGAAAATGAAAAAGAGGCCTGCTGGAAACAGAACGTGACAGCGGTTGAAGGGTTGCTGCAGGCCTGCAGCGAACAGGATGTTTTTTTGGTGCACCTGTCTACCGATTTTATTTTCGACGGAACTGAAGGACCCTATACGGAAGAGGCTGCGCCTAACCCGGTAAGTTTTTATGGCTGGAGCAAGTATGCCGCCGAAAAGGCCGTGATGCATGCACCGGTCCGGTGGGCCATCGCCAGAACCGTGCTGGTGTATGGCATCGCGCACGATATGAGCCGCAGTAATATTATTCTTTGGGTCAAAAAATCACTGGAAGAAGGCAAAGCCATCCAGGTGGTAACCGATCAATGGCGTTCCCCGACCCTGGCAGAAGACCTGGCGGAAGGATGCTTCCTGATCGCGGATAAGGAGGCGACAGGCGTCTTTAATATCTCGGGAAAAGACCTCCTGACCCCTTACGAGATGGCCTGTATGACGGCCGGTTATTTTCAGCTGGATGCTTCCCTGATCCGGAAGGCGGATGCCGCTACATTCCGGCAACCGGCCAGAAGACCTCCCAGGACCGGGTTTATTCTCGAAAAGGCCAGGCGCGAGCTGGGGTATGCTCCCCGCAGTTTCCAGGAAGGTATTGACCTGCTGGCAACCCAATTGTCGGATAAGGTGCGGTAAGAAAACAAGCAGCTGTTGATCGGGCAACAGCTGCTGTCAGTCTACTTAACCCACTTAAAAGTACAATGGTGTGGATACTTTAAAAGGGTGTGGACAATTAAGTCCTTACAATACTTCGCTCAGCCTTTCGGCAACTTCTTTACACTTTCTCCGGGAAATAGATACTTCCTTGCCACCGGCCATTTTGATGGTCCTGTCCTGGTTGATAACATTGACGATATGTCCTGTGTTGATCAGGTAGGATTTGTGGACCCTTAAGAAACTCTCGTTCAGGTAAATCTGAAGGTTTTTTAAGGTCTTGGATACCAGGTATTTTTTGCCGGAATGCGTATAAATGTGCGTGTAGTTTCCGTCTCCTTCCAGACAAGAAATCTCCAACGGCGACAATAAGATGGTGTTTTTAATGAGGTGGACAGGGATGCCTGCAAATTTTAATGTTTCGGGAACATTTGGGATGGAAAAGTTCATAACAGTGACGTTTGAGTTGATTATTTAGTTGACGCTATCAGTAAAGGAATGTGATGTAAATGTAGCGTGTTCCGGGTAGAACGAAAAATTACAGCAATCACTAATGGTTTGATAAGTTGCTTATGGTCAATTGGTTATTGTTTTGTGGATCTGAAAAACAGGTAGTTTAACGGTCGGAATCACGCAATTTTACGTATATGGGAAACGGAGGCGTTGAAGGCCGTCGGGAGCCTGTTCTCCCCGATTTGCACGGGGAAATTCCGGAAACAGCACCAGGATCGCTTAAACATTGATTATATTTGCCCGTTAAACCAGCCTATGTAAAGAGCGTTATCGCCGGCTGAATTCATTACTGAAATTGATTATGATTACCGAACAGGTTAAAGGATTATTAGCAGAAATAGAAAGCTGGAGTGCAGCCAATAAACAAGAACTGGAAGCTTTCAGGCTTCGGTTTATTAGTAAAAAGGGGGAAATAGCGGCGCTTTTTGACGCCCTGAAAACAGCGGACCCGGAAGCGAGGAGGGAATTGGGAAGAGAGCTGAACCTGTTGAAAAACAGGGCCGTAGAGCTGTTTGAGAATTATAATGCCCAACTGACCGCTACTGTGAAGGACCGGGGCGCAGAGGAGCTGGATATGACCTTGCCGGTGGCCCCTGACCAGTATGGCAGCCTGCACCCGCTGACGGTCACCCGCCGGCGGATTACAGAGATTTTTGCCAGGATGGGTTTCAATGTGGCAGATGGTCCCGAAATTGAAACGGACTGGTACAACTTCAGCGCGCTTAATTTTGCCGATAACCATCCGGCAAGAGAGATGCAGGATACTTTTTTTATTGAAAAGGGAAAGGGCGCCGTCAAGGACGATGTCCTGCTAAGGACCCATACGTCGAACGTGCAGGTCCGGTTGATGAACCGGCAGCAACCTCCCATTCGCAGTATTATGCCCGGGCGGGTCTTTCGCAATGAAGCGATTTCGGCGCGGGCGCATTGTGTATTTCATCAAGTGGAAGGACTGTACATAGACAGGAATGTGAGTTTCAAAGACCTGAAGGATACCCTTCTTTATTTTTCCAGAGAGATGTTTGGGCAGGATTCCAAAATCCGTTTACGGCCTTCCTATTTCCCGTTCACGGAACCCAGTGCGGAGATCGATGTTTCCTGTTTTATTTGCAAGGGAGCGGGATGTAACATTTGCAAGCATTCCGGATGGGTAGAAATTGCCGGATGCGGAATGGTGGATCCCAGTGTACTCGCTAATTGTGCCATTGACCCGGAAGAGTATACCGGGTTTGCTTTCGGCATGGGCATCGAACGGATTGCGATGTTACGCTATGATATTAAGGACCTGCGGTTGTTTACGGAAAACGATGTCCGTTTCCTCCGGCAGTTTTCCGGCGCATAAGCGGGTCCTGATACTGCGATTACCTCACATTTCCATCAATCAGGGGTCCCTCCAGCCCTCCACCGAGGAGCCCTTTAAAGAAGTTGTTGTAACATAATGCGTTGGTTTCGTAAATTATTGGGTTGGGTCAATAGCGGGTTGGCTGTGTATACGTTGCTGGTGTATGCGCTTTGTTACTGGCCGTCTTCCCTGCATTGGATCACCGGTTTTATGATGCTTTCCCTTCCGTTGCTATTGATCCTTCACGCGGTGATACTGACGGTCGGTGTGCTGATGCATGCGGGAAAAAGTGTTCTCGTGAATGCCGTGATGCTATTGCTTTCTTTTCCATTCTGGGCCCGGACCTATCAATTTCCCAAACCGGAAACAACCGAACCTTCTGAGAAAACCCTCCGTGTGCTGAGCTTTAATGTCCGGACGCTCGGGGTGTACACGCGGGATAAAAGCGCGACGCCATCGCTGATTTCACCTGACGGACTGCAGTGGCTGAAAGCGGCGGCGCCGGATGTGATTTGTTTGCAGGAAAGCTATCAGGGACCGGCGCACGACCTCATTTCCGTGATGAAAGCCCACGGGTATCCGTATGCATTCTTCGCCAAACCTACCAAAAAACGGCGGGACCGGCCGTCGAAAATTGGCTTATCTGTTTTTTCACGCTACCCCCTGACTGCTATGCGGGAAGAAAGTTTCGGGCCCCAGAACGGGTTGCTCGGGGCATCGGTTATTGTGGGAACGGATACGATATCGGTGATTAATATACACTTGCATTCCATGACGCTGCGGTTATATGAGCTTGCGGAACAAAAGGAGCTGGATGGCTTGAAAACGCAGTCCAGACTTGCGCTTCAACGAATGAAAGAAGGATTTACCCGGAGAAAGGAGGAGGTAGCGCTCGTTGAAAAGTGGATTGAAGATTCGAAACATCCGGTCATCGTCTGCGGCGATTTTAACGAAGTCCCTTACAGTTATTCCTATGGCAAACTGACGAAACGGTTACGGAATGCATTCGAGGAAAGAGGAAAAGGCTTTGGGTTTACCTACAATCAGCTCCCGTATTTTATCCGGATCGATAATCAGTTTTATGACCCGGATAAGTTTGAACTGCATTATTTCAAAACCGACCGGAATGCACGGTTTTCTGATCATTACCCGTTGCTCGGTGATTACGAATTGCGGTAAAAGAGGTGTCTGAAAAGCCCTGTTGCGTGTCGTACCGACAGGCTGACGCGGCTTTTCAGACACCTTGATCAGGATACGGTGCAGATCCCGATACTTTGTTTCAACGACTCAAACCAGTCTCTTTTCGGAATAAATTCCTGGCCTACATACCCCTTGTATCCCGTTTCTGAAATAGCTTTCATGATAGCCGGGTAGTAGAGTTCCTGCGTTTCGTCGATTTCGTTTCTTCCCGGGTTGCCCCCGGTGTGAAAATGACCGATGTACTGGATGTTTTCACGGATGGTCCGGATAATGTCTCCCTCCATAATCTGCATATGGTAGATGTCATAAAGGAGCTTAAAATGATCAGAGCCCAGTCGTTTACAAAGCTCTACACCCCATGCGGTGTGATCGCACTGGTAATCTTTATGATCGACTTTGCTGTTGAGCAGCTCCATAATCAGGGTTACCTTATGTTTCTCAGCGACGGGAATTAACCGTTTCAGCCCTTTGATACAGTTTTCAAGACCTTCTTCTTCGCCTTTTCCGTTCCGGTTTCCCGAGAAACAGATAAGGGTGGAGAGGCCGGCTGCGGCCACCTGCGGAATCACGGCTTCATAAGAAGCCACCAGCTCATCGTGATAAACCGGGTCGTTGAACCCTTTTTCGATGCCCTTGCCGGCGCCGTGCGGCAGGGCGCAGTCCAGCCCGTGTTTCTTAAGGATGGGCCACTCCTTCGGCCCCATCAGCTCGACCGAGGTGATTCCGATGGTTTTTACCGCTTCGCAAAAATCCTCCAGCGGTATCTTATTATAACACCATTTACAAACGGAATGTCTGATGGGGTTGACAAGATGAGGAGCGGGCGCGGAAAGCCCGCCTGCCAGGGACTCCCCCAAAGGAATCCCTAACGACAGTCCTACCATTGCCTTTACGGCATTTCGGCGGTTGGTCATAGTGAAGGAAGAATAAGGTGCTTATTTGAACTCACGGATCCGGATATTACGGAACCATACTTGGTCATTGTGGTCCTGAAGGGCAATATGGCCGCGATCATACTTCGCAAAGCCTTCCCAATCCTTAAACTTGCTGGTCGCGACCAGTTTATCCCATTCCGGGCCTTTGGTGGGGAATTCTACTACTTTTACCCCGTTCAGCCAGCTTTCACCGCGGCCGTTGCGGATGACGATCTTGGCCTTATTCCACTGCCCGGCAGGCTTTACGGCATTCAGGTCGGTAGGTGGAAGCAGGTCGTACAATGAACCGGCTTTATGGTTTCCGGCCGACCCTTTAAACGAATCCGGATGTTTCGCGTCGTCGAGTACCTGGATTTCCGGACCTGTCTGATAGGGTTGGGAGAATTTTTTATCTTCATGGACGTGGTACATCACGCCGCTATTCCCCCCTTCGCTGATTTTCCATTCCAGCTCCAGTTCAAAGTCGCCGTATTGTCCGACAGTGACCAGGTTCCCGCCCCCTTTTTCGACCATTACCATGGCGCCGTCTTCAATTTTCCATTTATCGGATATACCCGTTTGGTTATAATTGCGCCATCCGTCAAAGTTTTTGCCATTGAACAACTTCACCCATTTGCCGGGCTTCTGGGCCTGCACGACTGAGATGCCGGCGAAAATTGCGCCAATAAGAGCCATTAAGACTATTTTTTTCATACCAACAGAAAAGATTTATAGATAAATGTAATTTTGTATACAAGTTGTAATATTAATGCTTTCTTTATTTTTTGGTGCAATTATCCGGGATATATATTTTCCCGAAAGCAGCAAAACGCCTAACAAAACGCTAATGGCTTCCATATTTTCCAGAATTGCCGCCCGGGAGATCCCGGCCCATATCCTAGCAGAAGACGCCGATTTTCTGGCATTTTTAGATGCTTTTCCTATTGCCAGGGGCCATGCCCTGGTCATTCCGAAACAGGAAGTAGATTATATTTTTGAGCTGAGTGAAGAAAAGTACCTCGGCCTGATGAAGTTTGCCCGCAAGGTAGCGCCGGCTATCGAAAAGGTTATTCCCTGTGAACGGATTGGAATGGCCGTAGTAGGGCTGGAAGTGCCGCATGTCCATATTCATTTGATCCCGCTCAATACGATGTCGGATATGGATTTCAGTAAGAAACTGGGATTAACACAGGATGAGCTGGCTGAAATTGCCTTGTCGATCCGTAAACAGCTCTAGAAAAACAGGTGTTTGCGCAACGATAGCATGCCGCCATAGGTGACGGGGTAGAGGTCCCCGTAGTCCATCCCGAAGGCGCCGCTGATGGTCAGTCCTCCCAGCCAGTCGGTGCTGCGTTTGAGGGAAATCATGCCCGACCACTGCGAAAGTCCTTCGGCCGGCCATCGGCCTTCCAGGTCGTATACGCCAAAGTTCCGGGAGTAGGAAATCTTCGTCGTCCACGTTAATGCATTGAAAATAGCGCCTTTAAGGCCCACATGAGCTACCCAAACACGGTTGTTGTTGGTGAAGGAGTCACCATACACGTACCGTTGCCCCAAATGGCGGGTATCGCTTCCCGGTGTGATAAAGGGGGTTCCGATGGTTCGCTGTAAATACGACCAGCCGTCGCGGACCTGGTAATTATTGAAATAGTTGCTCCGTCCGCCGAGTCGCGGATCGGTGGCGCTGAACGCGCTGCCGCCCTGGTGTTTGGTGTACAGGAACTCGAAAACGCCTTCATGTATTTCGAATGGGGCTCCATAAACGGTATTTTTACGGATCCGCACGCCATTCAGTCCATCCGCTATATTGCGCAGGTACGCGAAGGAGCCGTCTTCATAAATACTTTGGCGGTAAAAGAAAAAGTCGGCTTCGTAGGTTTTGATTTCCATGCCCAGGTCCACACTGCCGAGGTGATTGCCAATCCGGTTGGTGCTATCGTGAAGGTCCTGGCCCGCGCCGCCTTTTATCCCGAACACGACATCCAGGTATTTTTTGGGCATCTGCTTATCGGTCAGGTCCTCATCATTTCGGAAATAAGGGCTTTGTCCGCCCCACTGGGCCTGGTGATTCATGCCGGCATACAGCCGCAGCCAGCCTGCCGGGTTTCCGGCACGCAGGTAAAGCTGTTTCTGATGGAGTCTCAGGTTCGAGGTGACTTCCCGGTTGCGGTCCATGAGGCCATCGGAATAGAATCCCATAAACTGCAGCCAATTGTTGGTAAACGGGACACCTGTATACTCATAAACCCCGATCTGGACCTTCAGGGGAGGCATGGCATTCCCCGACATCGCATAAGCGCCCATGCCAAGCGTACTGTCCCCTAAACCGACCTGTTGTTTTTTTCTTCCTGCCCATAACTCCAGGTTCCCCTTACGAATGCCGCCATAGGCTTCCGGAAGCAGGAATTTGGCTTCGTTGGTAATTGTTTCGAGGGCTTCCACTCCACCTGTTAGACGCCAGCCCGCCGGTTCACTGCCCAGGTGGCGCGTCCCTGCCCAGCCGATTCTAAGTCCTCCGCCGTTACCGGATTTGGGAATGGTGCCCCATTGGTTGGCTTGCAGCCAGAAAGGAGTCCAGTCGGTATGAGAAGCTCCGATTCCGAAAGCTTCCACGAATGCCGAGTCGTTTTTTACAGAGGTTTCGTCGGGAGTACGCGATTGTGCCTGTAAGAATGTCGGGGCAAAAGCTCCCACAGCAAAGGCCAGACGCAAGATAATGTTCATTAAGCGAGGACTTCTTTAATGGTATATACAGGTGGATTCCCTATAGAATGACAGGTACAAAAGTCTGTATATTATTTGAAGAATGCATGCTCCAACCTGATAAAATTAAATCGATGCCGGTTCCTGCGAACCCGGATAACGCGCTGCAGGCACTGAAATTACCGCGAACAGCGGGTACAAACCGGGCGCCTTGCAGCCCTTTGGCGAAGAGATTCCGGGGAGCTTCCTGGAGGTGTTTTCGTGATCCGGGATTGCACCGGGTAAGGAAGGGCTTTGAATTATGTCTGTTAGTAACAAAAAATATTAAAATTTGCTGACTATCTTTGTCTTCTTTTTTATACTAGTAAAGCGCGTAGCATGTGGAATACCATTTCCAAATCGATTCTTAAATTTCGTACCCTCTGGATTGTTCTCATTGTTATTGCTACGCTGCTGATGTCCTGGCAGGCCAGTAAAATAGAGCTCGCCTATAATTTTACCAGAATTCTGCCGGCAACCGATCCAACCGAAATGGAATACATTGAATTCCGGAAGCTTTTCGGAGAAGATGCGGGGGCGATGATGATCGGCTGGGAGGATCCGGATATTTTCAAACTGGAGAAATTCCGTGACTGGCAAACGTTATCCGAAGAACTTAAGAATGTAGCCGGTGTAAAAAACGTGCTTTCGGTAACTAACCTGGTCAGGCCTGTCAAGGACGACAGCCTGTCGCGTTTTCAGTTTGTGCCGGTGGTGGGGAAGCCGCCGGGATCACAGGAAGAACTGGACCGGATCCGGGAGGAAATCTCGGGGCTTCCTTTTTACGAAGGACTGATTTTTAACAAACAGCTGAATGTCACCCTGATGGTGGTAACATTCAACGATAAGGACATCAACACCAAGGCCCGGATGGATATCGTACGGGATGTGCGTGGATTGGCGGAAGCATTTGGCGCCAGAAACAACACAGAGCTCCATTTTTCGGGAATGCCTTTTATCCGGACGGCCATGATGAAAATGGTGTCGAGTGAGATGGTGCTCTTTTTGGTGATGGCCGTACTGGTTACAGCGTTAATTTTATGGTTTTTTTTCCGGTCGCTGCGGCTTACGTTTGTTTCCATTGGGATTGTACTGGTAGGAGTGATTTTTTCACTCGGTACCTTGCAGTTGTTCGGCTATAAAATCAGCATTCTGACCGGCTTGCTGCCGCCCTTGCTGATTGTCATCGGGGTGCCGAACTGTGTATTCCTGATCAATAAATACCAGAGTGAGTTACGGGAGCATGGTAATAAAGAGCAGGCGCTGCACCAGATGGTGGCTCAGATCGGATTATCCACGTTGCTGGCCAATCTGACGACCGCGATTGGTTTCGGTGTCTTCTATTTTACCAATACTGCCCTGCTGGTTGAATTCGGAGTGGTGTCGGCGATTAATGTGATGATCACCTATGTGCTGTGCCTGGTGCTGCTGACCATTACGCTTTATTATATGGACGTGCCGAAACGACGTCACCTGAAACACCTGGACGGCGCCTGGGCAGAAGGTATTCTGCGACGGGTCAACCATTGGGTGCTGCACAAACGCCGGATTATTTATGGCGTAATGGTGGTGTTGATCCTGGTCGCGGCATACGGGATCACCAAAATCAAGGTAGTGGGATTCGTGGTCGATGACCTTCCGAAAGATAATGTGGTGTACCGGGACCTTCGTTTTTTCGAAAGCCGGTTTAGCGGCGTGCTGCCGTTTGAGATCGTGATCGATACCCGGGAACCTAACGGGGTTTTTGGGAACCAGGCCAGAACCCTCTATAAAATCAAGGCGCTCCAGACCGAAATGGAGCAGTATTCCGAGTTTTCCAAACCGGTTTCGGTCACGGAAGCTACGCGGTTTCTGTACCAGGGCTTTCGGGGGGGAGATGCGAAATACTATGTGCTGCCCGGCGCCATGGAGCTGGCAAAGCTGGCCCCTTACCTGGCGCCGCAGGCAGACACTTCCTCCAACCAGATGCTGAAGAACTTTTTGAATGAGGATCGCAGCATCACCCGGGTGAGCTATCAGATGGCCGACGTCGGATCGGTTCGCATTAAGGAATTACTGGCGTCGATCCGCCCTAAAATAGATTCTATTTTCCCGCCCGAAACTTATAAGGTAAGCACTACCGGGCACAGCCTGGTCTTTCTCAAAAGCAATGATTACCTGTTGGACAACCTGTTCGAAAGTCTGATTATTGCGATTCTTCTGATCGCCCTGGTCGGGATGATCCTGTTTCGGTCCGTATGGGTAATCCTGATGTCCAAATTGCCTTGTTTGATTCCGCTTGCTCTTACAGCGGGCATAATGGGCTATTTTGACATCCATTTTAAGCCTACCACGATCCTCATCTTCAGTATCACCTTTGGGATTGCCTCGGACGGCACTGTTTATTTCCTGACCCGTTACCGGCATGAACTGCGTAACAGAGGATTGTCCGTGCAGCAGGCAATTACCAACGCCCTGTACGGCACCGGGCTGAGTATGATCTATACGGCGATCATCCTGTTTTGCGGGTTCTCTATCTTTGCGGCATCGAGTTTCGGAGGAACTGCCGACATGGGCATTATGGTATCGATTACGCTGCTGGTCGCGATGTGCACCAACCTGATCCTCCTCCCGGCGCTGATGTATTCGATCCACAGCCGTGTGGAGGACAAAGAGAAGGAACCGGCGGTTTTATAATGCCCGGGCACCCGGATCAGGATGGTGCAGGATAGTTTTACTCGCTTCAAGTATAAATATTGGCTATGGAAAGTTGTACTATTCGACGGCTTCCCGAGGTTGGTTCAGGTGAAATTTATTAACAGCTTCGTTAGAGTAACATCCGGTAAATGTCGTCTTTTTTGAAAGCGGATGCATGCTTTTCTATAGAAAGGTATTTCAGCGACAGAATAGCTCATTGGTTGTAACTAAATATAAACTCTTATTCCTTTTACATGTTCAATCCGAATAAACGAAAGAAAAATGTAGTGTCGGCACTGCTCATAGGCGGGTTAATCGCAGTAGCGTTCGGGACAATGCATTTTACCCAGTCAGATACCCTGAAAATTCAGAAAGGGTCCCGTATTATACTGATAGGGAATAACCTGTGTTCCCGTATGATGAATTTCGGGCATTTTGAAACCGAATTGCAACTTCGTTACCCGGAGAGTGAATTGTTCATCCGTAACATGTGCGATGGCGGCAATACCCCCGGCTTTCGTCCGAGTTCGAACCGGAACGATCCCTGGGCATTCGAGGGAGCCGAGAAATTTCAAACCGAACTGGCCACCAAGTCAGGCAGTGTAGGACATATGGAGTCGCCGGATGAGTGGATCACCCGTTTGGAAGCGGATATTGTGCTTGCATTTTTCGGGTACAATGAATCGTTTCAGGGAGCCGCCGGTTTGCAAAACTACAAAGCCGAACTCGAAGCATTTATAAAGCACACCCAGTCGCAATTGTACAACGGCAAAACGGCACCGCAGCTGGCCCTCGTTTCACCGATTGCCTTTGAAGACCTTTCGTCACGTATGGACCTGCCCGATGGGAAAAAGGAAAACCAGCAACTGGCCCTGTATACCCAGGCCATGAAGGAAGTGGCCGCTAAAAACAAGGTGCTTTTTGTGGATGTGTTTGCCCCGAGCAAGAAATGGTTCGAAAGCGCCAAAACCCCGCTGACCATCGATGGCTCACAGCTGGACGATGAGGGGTATAAAAGGCTGGGCGTGTTGTTGACGGATAAGCTGTTCGGAGCCACTTCCGTAAAAGCAGCGGCCCACCGGGAACTCGTCCATAAAGCGGTTCAGGAAAAGAACTGGATGTGGCACTACGATATTAAAATCCCCAATGGCGTGCATGTTTATGGTCGCCGGTATAATCCGTTCGGGCAGGATAATTACCCCATGGAAATCGAAAAAATCAGGCAGATGACGGCAATACGGGACCGGGCTGTCTGGGCGGCTGCCAAAGGACAGCAGCTGGATCTGGCGGCGCTCGACAAAGAAACCCGTACACTGCCGGAGGTGAAAACCAATTATAACCCGGATAAAAACGGCAGCTTGCGCTATCTGTATGAAGAAGAGGCGCTGGCTTCTTTTAAGTTGCCGCCAGGGTATAAAATTGAGCTGTTTGCTTCGGAAAAGGAGTTTCCGGATCTGGCCAACCCAGTGCAGCTTTCGTTCGACAATAAAGGCCGCCTGTGGGTGGCAACGATGCCAAGCTATCCCCATTACAAGCCGGGAGACGAGAAACCCAATGACAAAATTCTGATTCTGGAAGATACCGACGGCGACGGTAAAGCGGATAAACAAACCGTTTTCGCGGATGGTCTGCACCTGCCGGTAGGATTTGAAATCGAGGCGGAAGGGGTTTACATTTCACAGGGAACCAACTTTAAGCGCTATACGGATACGGATGGCGATGACAAGGCCGATAAAAAGGAAATTTTACTGAGTGGCTTTGACGATCATGATACGCACCACAATATCCATGCGTTTTGCGCAGACCCTTCCGGGTCGATTTACATGGGAGAAGGGGTATTCCTGCATACGAATGTAGAAACCTCCTACGGACCGGTACGGGCGACCAACGGCGGGTTTTACCGGTACAACCCTAAAAGACACCAGTTGGAACGCACGGCACAGTTGTCGATCCCGAATCCCTGGGGAATTGCTTTCGACGACTGGGGACAGCCTTTCTTCTGCGAAACTTCGGGTCCGGATGTACGCTGGATGCTGCCCGGAACGGTGCTGCCGCGTTACGGGGAAGCTACGCATAAATCGGTTAACCTGATTGAGGATGCCCACCGGGTGCGTCCTACTTCCGGACTGGAATTTATTTCGAGCCGGCATTTCCCGGATGAAGTGCAGGGAGATTTGCTCATTAACAATACAATTGGTTTCCTGGGAACCAAACAGCATACGATAGAGGAAAACGGTACAGGGTATAAAAGCCGTCACCGCCAGGATCTGCTGGTGAGTTCGGACCGGAATTTCCGGCCGGTGGATATGGAGTTTGCACCCGACGGGTCGTTATACATCGTTGACTGGCACAATGTGCTGATCGGGCACATGCAGCACAATGCAAGGGACCCATTGAGAGACCATGTACATGGAAGGATCTACCGGATTACCTATCCGTCCCGTCCTTTGGTACAGCCTGCTAAAATTGACGGCGCCAGTGTGGATGAACTGCTTGATAACCTAAAGCTGCCGGAATACCGTACCCGCTACCGTACCCGTCGTGAGCTCAGGGGCAAAAAGGAAACAGAGGTTTTACCCCGTCTGACAGCATGGATAGCGAAGCTGGACAAAAACGATGCCCGGTACGAGCACCATCTGCTGGAAGCACTTTGGGTAAGCTGGGGATTGAACCAGGTAGACCAGCAATTGGTACGGCAACTGCTGAATGCAAAGGATTTCAAGGTCAGGGCTGCCGCAGTGCGGGCAGTACATTACAACGGCCACCGCTTGGCTGATCAGCAAAACCTGCTGATGCAGGCGGCAGCTGACGAAAACAGCCGTGTACGGCTGGAGGCGGTGGTGGCTGCTTCCTGGCTGCCGAAAGAAAAAGGGCTGGCAATCCTCGCGGAGGTGGCTAAAAAGCCGCTGGACGAATGGATGGTTCATGCACACGAGACAGCTGTGGCGCACCTGAATGGTATTTCGGTGAAAGAAAAGAAACAGGAGGAGCGTCTGGCCACTACCCTTAAAGGAGATGCGCTAGCGTTGTACCGGGAAGGGAAGGCCATTTACGCCCAGGAGGGTTTCTGCACTACCTGCCACCAGGAAGACGGCAGGGGGTTGACCGCCTCCGGATTCCCGCCGTTGGCCGGTACCCGCTGGGTAAACGGAAATGAAGACCGCTTGATCAAGCTGGTGCTCAACGGGATGCTGGGACCGATTGAGGTTCTGGGAAAACCCTATCCCGGGCAGGTGCCGATGACGCCGTTTAAAGGGATGCTGAATGACCGGGAAGTAGCAGCGGTACTAACCTATGTACGGAACTCTTTCGGAAATGAGTCGTCGCCGGTACTGCCGGAGCAGGTGAAAAAAGTAAGGGCGGAAACGGCCTCGAAAGCTGATTTTTATTCCCCGGAAGAATTATTGAAAGTCCATCCGTTTGAAGCAAAAAAATAACGGGTTGCACCATTAAAAAGGGACCCTTCTGTTGAGGAAGGGTC
>JBEBSD010000064.1:0-35226 GCA_040394475.1 Telluribacter humicola
TAAAAATAATCATTTTCAACCAAAATAACACTATTTCTAGTTTTGAGAGATGCCCCTAATTATATCGTCATAGCTTTTGAATTTATTCGATCGGGCGTGAGCACTGCGCCTCCTCTGGCCCTATACCTTTTTTGGCCCTGCGTCGGCACGACGGCGAACCTTCCCTTCCTTGCCGGGTCTACCGCAAATTCGCTATTTATCAATAAGTTAACGACAGAAAGTGACAAACAGCGCATAACCCAAGGCTACGTTTTTAGCCATGTCTCATGTGTAGGAAACGGAATCTTTCCCAATCGGATGCGGCAGTTTTCCATCGTTCAATGAAGATTTGTGATGATTCCGCTTCTTAAAAAAGCCACCCAACGTATCCACCATACGAATTACATATTTGAATTCTGCTGCAGATTCTTGTAATTCCGGGGGAACAGACCAGCGAGCTTCTTGCGGTTAATAGTCATGCGCACACCTGTTCAAAATAAAATCTGAGGGAGCAAAAAAAAAGGGAGACATCCACTAAAAAGTGTTCGGTTTTGTCACCAAATATAAATCCTAAGTGGGTATTTCGGAGAAGTTGACCAGCTGATTGTCTGGCGGCCGGTGGCAGAAAAAGCTGCAGAAGCAGTTTCAAAATTAGTTAATTAAGGTCGTATTATTGGTAGCTGTTTTCGGGCTCCATTTTTTTCTTTCTTCACATCGATTCCCCCCTCAGTTTTATCCGGTGTGCATGGTGGACAATGCGGTCCAGGATGGCATCAGCGATGGTCTTTTCGCCGGTCACCTCATGCCGCTTAGTGACGGGCAGCTGCGAAGTGATAATCAGTGATGCTTTTCCGTGCCGGAGCACCTGTACGGTGTTGGGGGAAACACCGAGCATGAATGCCATTTCTTTATAGGAGAGATTCAGTTTTGACAAAACGAAATACCGTAGTTCACTCAGCGAAAGATCGGGGCAGGCCGCCCTGGTCCGGGTGATGAAACCGGGGTAGACCTTGTCAAACATGAACACGAACTCAGGCGGCTGTACTGTTTAATTTTTTCCGGAGCCGGTATTTGGTTTTCCGGACTGATTCCGGCGATATACCCAGCATCCAGGCCATTTGACCGGTGGATACATTCATTTTTTCCAGGGCGTAAATACGTTCCTCGGCACTGGTAAGATCTCTGTGTCTCATTTTGAGCTGATCCAGCTCGCCGCCGGAGGCCCTGTTAAAACGTTGTCTGAAATCATTCCAGTCGTCAAGGGTGAGCAGCTTCGTCCGGGCCAGCCGGTTCGTCAGTTCGTCGAGCTGAGGCGAGTGTAACGCCGGGATCGTACGTAGCTCATCCAGTTGTGCCTGAAAGACTTCCACCAGTTTGTTCTTTTCCTGCAGGCGATGCATGTACTCTTGTAATTCCAGGTTGGCCTCAACCAGTTGCGCCTTCATTTTTTCTTCGGTCGCCTGCCGGATAATTTTTTCCTTTTCCGCCGTAAGACGGTCTTTGGCATGCCGCAGGCGCAGCAAATAATAGAGCAAACCCATTATGACGGCCAGCGAACCTACAATACCGATGATCAATTGCAGGCGCGCACTGATCTTTTCCTTATCAGCTTGCTGAACGGCAATGTCAGCAAGATGCTGCTGTATCTTCAGCCGGTCATCTGCAACCCGGATGGTCATCTTGTTGTAACGCAGGTTGGTTTCATTGGTAAGATGGGTCAGGCTGTCCAGGTACTGGTAGGCCATTGCCGTATTGCCTTGTTTTTTATAAAAATCATGGAAGACCTGGTAGTAAGTAATGTAAAATTGCTCATCCCGCTGTTGCTTCCACATCGGCTCGCCATTCCTGACAACCATATTCAGCCGGTTGCTCTCCCGCAAAAAATGGAGTGTGCTGTCCTGTCGTCCGAGCTTTTGCCACGTGGCTGCTATTTCCACTGCCGCATTGCGGGCCAGTACGGGATGTCGTTCCCGGTATTTGTTATGCTGATAATCCTGCATGAGCAGGGGCAGAGCTTCCGTGTAACGGCCCTGCTGTACGTATACTTTACCAAGGTTACCGGCGGCAAGATGTACCCAAATGGTGTCCTGCCACGTGCGGGCAACCTCCAGCGTACGTTTGAAATAAAAAATAGTGCTGTCGAGTTTATTAAGACGCTGATAGGCCAGGGCCAGCGTGTTGTACCGCTGAATATCCAGGTTCTGATCGTACGCGGGCTGGCCGATAGCGGCCTGCATGAGGGCTACAACTTTTTCATAATTACGGAAGTAATAGTGATTAAGGGCCATTACATGCAAATACTTGCCGATGTCGGGTATCGCTCCCAATCCTACCTTGTCAAATAACTCCAGGGCTTTGGCAAGGTGATAAAACGCCTCCCCGTAATGCTCCTGGTCGTAACGATAGCGGCCGATATAGTACTGGCACAGGCCGGTGTGCAAGTGATCATTCCGTTTTTCAAAATAGGTCATGGCCGAATCGAAAACAGCGATAAGTTCATCGGCGGGGAGCCGCTGAAAACCCCGTTTTGCAATGCGATAAAAATGAAGCTGGTTCAGCAACAGCGGGTCATCCCATTCTCCGGCTCTCACGAACAGGGCATCGAGAAACTGGCTCAGCTGCGGCAGTGATGCATTAGCCTCCCGGAGACTGTCTACATGGCGGGAGAGGCGGATGATCCGTTGTTCCGGTACGAGACTTTTCAGCTCTGCAGTAAACGTTTCCGGTTTTTCCTGAACGGGAGGAGCGGCGTAAAGGGATACGTACGGGCATAAAAGCGCTAATGCAAGGTAAATTTGCTTCATAATCCGGAAGATGTTGTACTGATTCGGGTACCGCTGCGGGTGATTGATCCCCAAACCGCTCATTTTTTTGGAAGCCCAAATATACTCCCGGATTGCCAAAAAGCGGCAGGATTGTCGGATGGGTTGTCTGCTCTTTGTCCAAATAGATTTTCCTGCTTACCTTTAAGACTTGCCGGATATCCGGCAACTGGTATTGATCGGTTATGTTGAAAGGACTGTTTATTGGTTTGGTGAAGCTGTACCAGCTGATACTGTCCCCGTTCCTGCCCAATTCCTGCCGTCATGTCCCGACCTGTTCGGATTATATGATTCAGGCGATACAGGAATGGGGGTTGTGGAAAGGAACGGGAATGGGATTGAGACGGTTGTCGCGGTGCCATCCCTGGGGCACACATGGCTATGATCCGGTTCCGAAAAGAAAAGATAACGTCAAGACCGGCTGAGTTCCCTGAGCAGTGCGGCGATGGAAGACAGCTGCTGTACCCGGTCGTTGCGGATCAGTCGCCAGGAGAACCGGGATCCTGTTACCATTACTTCAATCCGGCAATCGGTTTGCGTTGCTGTTATTTGGAAACCGTGCCGTTCCAATGCTTTCCGGGTCCAGAACGTGTCGGTTCCGGTCAGGGATACGGTCCCTTTCGGTGCGGGTGAAGGAAGCAGGAGGCTGCCGGTCCGGTTGTCGAACCCGAGACCATCTCTGGTGTAGGATTTCTCGATCGCACCTGACAATACCAGGTCTTCCGGGATGCCTGCGAGCAGCGTTCCTTCTTTATCCAGCAACCAGATTGAATCGGTCAGCTGCAAGGCAAGGTCCAGGTCATGGGAAGAGAAAAGAATGCCCTTTTTCCACTCCCGGGTAAGCTGCCGGAGCAGGTTCAGCAATTCGATCCGGTTGAGGAGGTCCAGATGCGCCATGGGTTCGTCCATCAGGATGAGCGGGGTTTCCTGGGCCAGTACGCGGGCCAGCATTACTTTTTGCATTTCGCCGTCGCTGAGCTGGCCGACTTTCCGGTCCCGGAGGGGAGTGATTCCGGCCTGTTCCAGCGCTTCTTCAATGCGCTGCCGGTCCCGGGCCTGCAGGTTTCCGAGCCATCCGGTGTAGGGGGTGCGGCCCAGGGCGACTACTTCCATGACCGAGAGGTTGGCGGCGGTCTTTCTTTCCGATAAGATCAATCCCAGCTGGCTGGCCAGTGAGGCGGCCGGCCAGCTGGCGATGGGTTTGTTCTGCAGGAGTACTTCTCCCGCTAACGGAGGCTGAAGTCCGGCCAGCGTGCGGATAAGAGTCGATTTTCCCGATCCGTTCGGACCCAGCAAGGCCGTCAGCTGTCCCGGGATCAGTTCCAGATCAATGTCCTCCAGAATGCGCTGGGCATCCTGTGACTTGCGGAGATAACCAGTGGTCAGATGGCGGGCAGTCAGCATAGTTGTTCAGGTAGGGGAGTGATCAGCTAAAGGAACTTCCCAGGTTATTCATTTTAATGATAATCCAAAGGACAACCGGCGCCCCGATGAGCGCCGTTACGACATTGACCGGTAAAGCCGACTGACTGCCGGGGAGCTGCGTCAGGATGTCGCACAGGAGCAGGAGAATCGCGCCGGTCAGCGCACAGGCAGGTACCAGCTTCAGGTGATTGGAAGTTCCCATCAGGGAGCGGGCCAGGTGGGGAACCGCAATCCCGATAAAGCCGATCGGACCGCAAAAAGCCGTTACAGTTCCGGTTAACAGGCAGGTACTCAACAGGATCAGGAAACGGGAGCGGCGGATGGAAAGGCCCATGCTCCGGGCGTAATGTTCTCCCAGCAGCAGGGTGTTCAGGGTTTTGGATAACGCGAAAGCGCCCAACAAGCCGGCGACCAGCACCAGCGTGAAAATTCCCAACTGGGGTCCGGTAACTCCCCCGAGCGAGCCAAATGTCCAGATAATAAAGGCCTGCAGCTGTTCGGGCTGGCTCTGGTATTGCCAGATACTGGTCAGGGAGAGTGTCAGGGTTCCGATCATTACACCGGCAATCAGCAGGATGACGTTGTCAGTTACTTTGCGGGCAATCAGCAGCAGTAATGAAAACACGAGTCCGGAACCAAGGGTTGCCATTACGATCGCCAGCCAGCTCGAGCCGATGCCGAGCTGCCGGAAGGTGTCCGGACCGATGGCGCCCAGGCCGCCGGTCAGTACCAGTGCGCCTATTCCCAGTGTGGCCCCGGAGGTAATGCCCAGTTCGGAAGGGCTGGCCAACGGGTTTCGAAACAGCGTTTGCATCTGCAGGCCGCTTACGGCAAGCGCCGCACCCGCCAGTAAGGCGGTGAGGGCTTTGGGCACCCGGATCTTCAGGATAATATACTGCCAGGCCACCGATTCGCTTTCCGAGCCTGAAAGGATGCGGAATATTTCCTTCAGCGGGATGTGAACCGATCCGGTCATAATATCCAGTATCCATAAAAGGCCGGTGAGCAGTGAGAGGGACAAGAAGGCGATACGTCCTGAAAAGCGAAGATTGGGCACAGCAGCTACTGATTATTCCATTTTTTTGTAAAAATAGAAAGAATGATCGGGGGCGAGTTCGGGATGCAGGATTTTTACAAAATCCGCCAATACCAGATCGGGGCGGAAAGCGCCGGTTTCCCAGTAATCGTTCGCTCCCTGCGCGTTGATGCGTTTGGTGAAGGTATAGAGCTGACCGTTCCGGAAGGCTTTGAAATCCTGGTACCGGGAGTCCATGGTGCGCAGCGCCTCCCTGGTGTCGTCGGGACTGCCGGTATACATGTTCATCCAGAAGTCGGCTTCCAGGGCGAAGGGATAGACTGCTTCAAAAGCAAGTGCCAGACTGCCGGTTTCAGCCGTGTCTTCCCATTCGTAAGACGCGCCGGCATCGTGGAGTAATTGTGCCATAAAACTCTTGCCGCCCGGCATGTGCCAGGTATCTTTCAGATTGTTCCCAAGCAGCACGCGGGGGCTTTCCCTGACGTCGGCTGTGCGTTGCGCATAATCCAGGTAATTGCTCTCTATCATGGCAAACTGATGCGCTGCGGCATTCTCCCTGTCCAGTAAGGCTGCCATTAATTTGACCCATTCGGCCCTGCCCAGCGGCGTATTTTCCATCCATTCGAGGTTGAATATTACAGGGATCCCGGCATCGGTCAGGGTCCGGTAGGAACCTGCTCCCATGTCGGGCCGACCGGTTTCCATCAGCAGATCGGGCTGCAGGGCAATCAGTTTTTCTTCATTGATCGTGGCGCCGTTGCTGATTTCAATGATTTCGCCTTTCCTGACCCGGTCAATGACATTTTCGGAATAAATATACCGGACCTCGCCAATCGCTTTCAGTGCATCTGTTGCTTCCAGAAAGGTTACCAACCCGACGTGCATGCTGGATGTCACCGCAATCCGCTTTACGGGCACGCGGATTACCTGTGCTTCCGGGTAACCGTCGGGAACAGGCATGTCCTGCCGCAACAGCAGGTATTTCAACGTGTCATTTTGAGCCTGAAACGGATTGAAGATACAGACAAGCTGATAGTTTTCATGCGCGGTCAGTGAGAATCCGCGGGCATAGCGGATGGGTGAGGTAAGGGTATCGTGCGCGGCGGCTGTGACATCGGTAGACCGGGAGCGCCCGCAGGAAAAAAACAATGTGCCGGTACTGATTGCCAAAAAGAACAGCCGCGTCAGTGCAGCAGGTAAAAACCGGAGATAGAGTCGTTGCATGAGTTGACCGGATCGTAAAGCAAGATGGTGAGTATTACCTTCAAAGGTAGCAGGTATCCGGAACAAATAATAATGAGACGGGGAAGAGAATACTGGTTATATTGCGGCTGGAACCGGAAATAGAAACAATTGGTGCTCAAAAAGGTAACCGGTTCTGCGGCATGGCTGCTAATTTTCAGGGATGGTTATGAAAGTCTTAATGGTTTGTATGGGGAATATTTGCCGTAGTCCGCTGGCGCAAGGTATTTTGCAGCATCATGCCGATGCGGCAGGGCTGCAATGGGAAATTGACAGCGCCGGAACAGGCGATTGGCACGTTGGCTCGGTGCCGCATCCGCTGTCTTGTCAGGTGGCCCGGGAGTTTGGAATCGACCTCACGGGGCAGCGGGGCCGGCAGTTTGTTCCCGGCGATCTGCAGCGGTTTGACAGGATTTATTTTATGGACCGGGATAATTACCGGGAAGCACAGCGGATGGCAGGGAGGTGGTGGGTCGCCGCTAAATGTGAGCTGCTCCTCAATGAGCTGTATCCTGGTGAAAACCGGGGGGTGCCGGATCCCTACGGTCAAAAGGAATCCCGGTTCCGGGAGGTTTATCACCTGCTGGACACCGCTTGCAGCCGGATAATAGAACGGTACAGGGCCGGCTGAAAATGCAGCGACGCCCCCTGCGGGCATCGCTGCATAGGTTGTTCTAGAAATGCCATCTGACAAACGCCTCCATGGCTTCGTATTCGGCGAGACCGAGCGCGTTGTAGAGCTTGGCGGTGCCGCCGTTCCGTTCCTCGGCACGCTGCCAGAATTCACGTGAATCTTCGCCCTGGAACACGACCCCGTCTTTTTGTGACTGGTGTTTGAAAATGCCGTAGCGTTTTTTCAGCACCTGATCGGGGCTCATGGGAACGGCCATTTCAATTTCATAAATATCCCATTCCGCCCAGGCGCCCCGGTAAAGCCATACCCAGCAATGCTCCATGTAATCGTTGGCCTTCACTTTTTGCAGCGCGGCTTCAATGGTATCCCAGCAAACTTTATGGGTGCCGTGCGGATCGGCAAAGTCGCCGGCAGCATAAATCTGGTGCGGTTTGATCTGATCAATGATCTGTGCGACGATATTAATATCCTCAGAACCGATGGGTTTTTTCTGGATGGACCCGGTTTCGTAGAACGGCAGATCCAGGAAGTGCACATTCGTATCCGGAATCCCGACAAAACGAGCGGTCGATTTGGCCTCCCCGCGGCGTATGAGTCCCTTGACTTTACGGACTGCCGGAGAATCGATTTCACTGTCTTTATGCTTCAGGAATGCCCGGGCTTCGTCAAACAGCTGGGTGGCATCGTTATCGACAATCCCGAACTCCTTGTTGAAATCCACTACAAATTCCATAAACCGGGCCGCTTCGTCATCGGCTACGGCGATATTGCCGGAAGTCTGGTAGGCAACATGGACCTCGTGTCCCTGATCTACCAGGCGCTGGAAGGTCCCCCCCATTGAAATGATGTCGTCGTCGGGATGCGGGCTGAAAATAAGCACCCGTTTCTGCGCCGGATCTCTCCGTTCCGGGCGGTTGCTGTCATCGGCATTGGGTTTGCCGCCCGGCCAGCCGGTAATGGTATGCTGGAGTTCGTTGAACACCTTGGTGTTAATATCATAAGACGAGCCGTGAAGCGCCAGCAAATCGCTCATCCCGTTATCGTTGTAATCCTTGTCCGTAAGTTTCAGAATAGGCTTGCGCAATAATTGAGACAAAAAGGTTGTGGCCTTTTTAACCATCTTGTTGTCCCATTCGATCGTATCGACGGCCCAGGGAGATTTGACACGGGTCAACTCGAAAGCGGCGTGCTGATCGATAATAAAGGTAGCATTCCGGTGCGTCTGCAGATAGGAAGCAGGGTTCCGTTCCGTAACCGTCCCTTCGACAGCCGCCTGGATAACAGCGGCTTTGCGCTCACCCCAAGCCAGCAGCACGATGCGTTTCGCATTCAGGATGGTGGTAATCCCCATAGTAATGGCCTTGCGGGGAACTTTATGCAGTCCGCCGAACTCTGTGGCCGCGGCGGCCCTGGTGGAATGATCCAGGGTAATCAGACGGGTATGGGAATTGATCAGCGAGCCCGGCTCGTTAAAACCGATATGACCGTTCCCTCCGATACCGAGCAATTGAAAATCAAGTCCGCCTATTTCTTCAATATGCTGTTCGTACGTTTTACAAAATTCCTGGATCCGATTGGCCGGCAGGGTGCCGTCAGGCAAGTGAAAGTTCTCAGCAGGAATGTCCACATGGTCAAAAAGCTGTTCTTTCATAAAGCGATGGTAGCTGTAGATCGAATCAGGCTCCATCGGGTAGTACTCGTCCAGGTTGAAGGACACTACATTGGCAAAACTTAATCCTTCCTCCCGGTGGATTCTGACCAGTTCGGCATAAACCGTCTTCGGAGACGAGCCGGTGGCCAGCCCCAGGATACAGGGCTTCCCTTCCAACTGCTTCTGCCGGATCAGATCGGCAATTTCACGGGCAACTGCACGGGAAGCATCCTTGGAATCCGCATAAATATGGGTTGGGATTTTTTCATAGGTAATGGGCTGTCCGATACTATTAATCTCGGAGAGCGTCAGGGTAACCGGAGTGGTTGGGGCATTTCGATTCATAGACAATAATTAGGACTGAGTGAAGCGGTTTAAAAGCAGCGGGTACCGGGTTGGATGGCAGACATACAACAGGGTAATATGCTAACGTACAAAAATAGTTTTATTTCATGTGTTTTTAAATTTTTTTAATAAAAACAGCGTGCGACTTTCCGCCTTTTCTTTTTAATACTTGCAAATTAAGCTCTATTTTTGTGTTTCATTTACAAAAATCCGTTGTAATCCCATTATTTTAGCTTTATATGTCCATTCTAACAACGCATGCCCGCGACACCCGGGTGTTTGATTTGATCCGCAAAGAGTTGCACCGTCAGGAGTCGGGAATCGAACTCATTGCTTCCGAAAATTTCACTTCTCCCCAGGTAATGGAGGCGGCGGGCAGCGTCCTGACGAATAAGTACGCAGAAGGACTTCCGGGAAAGCGCTATTATGGCGGCTGCGAGGTGGTCGACGAAGTCGAGCAACTGGCTATCGACCGGGCAAAGGAGCTTTTTGGGGCGACGTGGGCCAATGTGCAGCCGCATTCCGGGGCGCAGGCCAATACCGCTGTATTTCTTTCCTGTCTGAATCCCGGCGACAAGATCCTGGGGTTTGATTTGTCGCATGGCGGCCATTTGTCCCACGGATCGGCGGTCAATATTTCCGGAAAATATTTTCAGCCTACCTTTTATGGTGTTGAACAGGAAACCGGGCTGATCGACTGGGACAAGGTGGAGGCGAAAGCGGTTGCTGAAAAGCCGAAGCTGATTATCTGCGGGGCCTCGGCTTATAGCCGCGACTGGGATTATGCCCGGCTGCGTGCCATTGCCGACCAGGTAGGAGCCATTTTGCTGGCGGATATTGCACATCCGGCGGGATTGATCGCCAAAGGGCTGCTCAGCGATCCGTTCGATCATTGCCATGTCGTTTCTACCACTACCCATAAGACCTTGCGCGGTCCCCGGGGCGGGCTCATCATGCTGCGCCACGATTTCGAAAATCCGTTCGGTATCAAAACGGCCAAGGGCAAACTCCGCACGATGTCTTCGTTACTGGATTCTGCCGTATTTCCGGGTACCCAGGGCGGTCCCCTGGAGCATATCATCGCTGCAAAGGCCGTGGCTTTTGGGGAGGCACTTTCCGAATCTTATTATAACTATGCGGTCCAGGTGCAGAAAAATGCCCAGGCGATGGCGAAAGCGTTCCTGACCAAAGGGTATCAGATCAGTTCCGGAGGAACTGACAACCACCTGATGCTGATTGACCTGCGTTCTAAAGGTGATCAGCACCTTACAGGAAAGCTGGCAGAAAATACGCTGATCAAGGCCGATATCACCATTAATAAAAATATGGTTCCGTTCGATGACCGCCCGCCGATGATTTCTTCCGGGATCCGTGTCGGAACAGCCGCCGTTACCACACGCGGTATGCTGGAAGCAGATATGGAACGTATCGTTGCATTGATTGATACCGTATTGACCCACCACGACGACGAACACCGGATCGCCTCCGTAAAATCGGAAGTGAACCAGTGGATGCAGCAGTTTCCGCTGTATTCCTGAGCTGATAGCTGACTGGAACATATGAAACCGGGCCGCTCCAACATAAGGGGCGGCCCGGTTTCATATGTTACGTTGCTGTTGAAAGCGTTTATGAGTTATGAGTTATGAGTTGTAACGTTAGTGGGTTTACAGTTTTGGGTGCGGAGGGGGCGTTTGAGTCGAGTTAATTCAGCCTTGGGGAAGTGATTTGAAATAGGAGCTTTTGCTGCTTTTCTTTTGCATAAAGGAGCGGAGTGCTTCTCCGGCTTCGATGCCCAGATCGGTTTCAATTATATCCGTGCCTTGCTGTACCATTTCACGGTATTGACGCCTGAGTTGCCTGCGGGCGGTCTTTCCTTCGGTATACGCCTTATCCAGGGTCCGTGAACTTCCCCGGATGCAGAGGACTTTCCGTTCGTGCAGTTTTGTGAAAATAGTGGTGTCTTTTACGGCAGTGTGGGTAATAAAGGCCATGACGTTGTCCCAGGGAATGCCGGTTCGTTCGAAATTCAACAGGGCTTCTGTATCCGGGATCATTACTTCCATGAGAATGTCCTTGTCCATCGCGTAACATTTTCGGGCATCTTCCAGGCTGTAAATGATCAGTGTCGCCCAGGCTTGCGCCCCGTGTTCCTGGATTTTTTTCACCCTTGCTTCCACCGGGACATCTTTTTGATCGATCACCAGCAGGGTTTTTCCTTTAGCCCACCGGATTGCTTCGTCCAGCGTCGGGATGGTGTGGGCGGTCAGCGCCCCCTCGCTATCTTTCAGCCGCAGCCTTTTCAGCTCGTCCAGCGTATGCTCCGAAACTTTTCCGGTTCCGTTACTGGTCCTTTCAAGTGTAGGGTCGTGCATCAGGACAATGGCGCTGTCCCGGGTGTACCGCGGATCTATTTCCAGGATAGACCACGTATGCGCAAGCGTGTTCTCAAAGGTAGGAATGCAATTTTCAGGGAACCCTTTCCGGGTGCCGCCGCGATGGGTGCTGATAAACGGTATCCGGTCAGGGGAATACCGCAGAAAATCCTTAAGGGCTTCCGGATCAGGGGCAGCGATGCAGTGGAGTTTGTCTTTCGGGGGAAAGGCCAGGGCGGCTAAAACCAGTATCCCTGTCAGGAGCGTCAATGTGCCGGAAATCGGTTTTCGGGTGCTTTTCATGGGGGTCGGGATTCGTTTACTCATCCAGGTAAAACGCATATTCGTGCCGGGTCATACCGATTTTGGCGTAATATTCCCGGGCTTTGGGGGCTGCCAGCAGAATGAGCCTGGCCTTTGGCGCTGCTTGTTTCGTCTGCTGGATTAATGCCTTTCCAATGCCCTGGTGCTGGTAGCCGGCATCTACCGCCAGCTCCGATACATAGGTGCAGTAGGCGAAATCCGTAAGGGCTCTGCAAACGCCGATCAGGCGCCCGTTTTCACGCGCGGTCACAATCAGCGTGGCGTTGGCAAGCATCGCTGCCAGCGTTTCGGCAGCGTCTACAGGCCGGCGCTCGCCCAGGGTGGAGCGTATCAGTACCTCGCGGAATTCCTGTACCGGAAGGTCGTTTTCGATCTGGTAGGTAAGCATGCGGTCGGATAGTCAGTTCACGGCATCGTTCACAATGGTATAGGATGCCAGCCTGGCTTCCTGGTCATAAATATGACTGGTAATCATCAGCTCGTCGAAGGGAATATGCGCCCGGAACTTCAGGAACTGCTTTCGGAGGCTGTCTTTTGCGCCGATAAAGGTATAGGCGGTCATGCGGGAAACAGCATTTTCAATTTCCGGTGTCCAGTAGGGTTCCAGTGACGGGACTGGCGGCTGCAGCGGCTGCCGCAGATTGGTGACAATACCGGCAAACATCCGGAACATACTCGTCGACAGTACAAAGGCTTCCTGGTCGGTTTCCGCACCGAAAGCATTGACACATACGATCACATACGGCTTATCCAACTGGTCGGACGGTTGAAACTCCCTCCGGTAAATCGCGACAGCCTCTTCACACATAGCCGGTGCGAAATGGGCCGCAAACGCATACGGCAAGCCGAGACGGGCCGCCAGGTGGGCGCTATCGGTGCTGGAGCCAAGTATCCACAGCGGAATGTCCAGTCCTTCCCCGGGAAAAGCCCTGACTTTTGTGTCGGGGTCATCATTCTGAAAATAGTCCTTGAGTTCGCCGATATCCGAGGGGAAGCTGAAGGCCGTGTTCATGTTGCTGCGGCGAAGCGCCATGGCCGTAAGCTGGTCGGTACCCGGCGCCCGCCCCAATCCCAGATCGATCCGGCCCGGGTAAAGCGTTTCAAGCGTGCCGAATTGCTCGGCAATCACCAGGGGCGAATGGTTGGGAAGCATAATGCCGCCCGACCCGACCCGGATCGTACGGGTTGCCCCGGCTACGTGGCCAATCAACACGGCGGTTGCAGCGCTTGCGATATGGGGCATATTATGGTGTTCGGCCAGCCAGATACGCCGGAAGCCGAGTTTTTCAACATGTTGTGCTACGGCTACGGTACCCTGAATAGCCTGTGCGGCGTTGCTGTCCTGTACAACAACAGCCAGGTCCAAAGCAGAAAGCGGGATAGATTGAGACATAAAGGTGCATATCACTGTTAATGCTAGTAATACATATTTAAGAGGGTTTCTGTTCCTTTTTGGAATGAAATGAAATTCTCCTGGGCAGTCGGCGATCGGTAATCAGCCATCGGCAGTCGGCTATCAGTAATCGGCTATCAGAAATCAGCGCTCACCCCGATTTGCAATCGGGGTGTTTCCGGTTCAACGCGCTTTAATTCACTCAGCGCTCACCTCGATTTGCAATCGGGGTGTTTCCGGTTTAGCGTTTTCAACGCGATTTAATTCACTCATATAAATTCAATATCCAACAAGCCCATCATTCCGGCATAGTTTCGTGCAGAACTGAATAAATAATGTTCAGCTTCTTCAACAATCATGGCTCTGACAGGGTTTTGGTGAATGTAACTGAGTTTGGTTGTTATAAAATTATGGCTAAAACATTCTTCTGCATGGTTTCCGTTTTGCCAAAAATGATATTCCATGACATTGGATTGATACTTTGCAGCATACTTAAAACGGTAGAGCATCCATTCGCGCCGGCTTTCCGGTTCTGTCTGAATGGCTGCAGCAATTTGTTTGGCAGTGAATTTTTTAAAATCCCTTACAATATCAGACAAACGAAATCCCTCTTGGGCGGAAGCTATTAAATGTAGATGATTTGACATCAGGCACCAGCCATAGATAACCAGACCTTTATGCTTTTGACAATATCGTAGAGCATCTATAATTTTCAGTTTGTGCTCCCTTCTTGTAAAAACATCAACCCAGTCTACAACGGTCATGGTCATGAAATGTATTTCATTTTGGTTTCGAATATAATACTGTTGGGAGGCCATATAAGTGTGATTTAGGATGGTTGCATGGACGGATTAGTTTCATGAAGGTAACGGATTGAGTTGACTTTGCGTTATAAACGCAATGCTATGAGCAGCGGGTGAGCGGGACGCCGACAACACATCATGGTCATGAAATGTATTTCATTTTGGTTTCGAATATAATACTGTTGGGAGGCCATATAAGTGTGATTTAGGATGGTTGCATGGACGGATTAGTTTCATGAGGGTAACGGATTGAGTTGACTTTGCGTTACAAACGCAATGCCATGAGGTTGACTTTGCGTTATAAACGCAATACCATGAGCACCCCGATTGCAAATCGGGGTGAGCGTTGCCGACAAACCTATAACGGTAGACCGCGGACTGTATTACAGGCCGGTACCGGGATGGTCTGTGAGGACACAGACCATGGTGCCGACAGCCGATATCCGACCTCTGACAGCCAATTGCCGACAATCCGATTACAGGCCGGTACCGGGATGGTATGTGAGGACACAGACCATAGTGCCGACGGCTGATATCCGACCTCCGATAGCCGAAAGCTGACCTCCGACAGCCGATATCCGACCTCCGATAGCCGGGAAATAATTACCTTTGACACAAAGAAGAGCAAGCGAGGATGGCCCGCAACCAGTTTTTTCGTTTTAAACAATTTACGGTAGACCAGGAGCACTGTGCCATGAAGGTATGCACCGATGCCTGTGTACTGGGGGCGTGGGCGCCGTTGACCGCGGCCAGTCGCATCCTGGATATCGGCGCCGGTACAGGGCTGCTGTCGTTAATGGCGGCCCAGCGGAACCCCTCCGCCCGCATCGATGCGGTGGAAATTGAAGCCGCCGCTTGCCGGCAGGCCCGGCAGAATGTGGAAAATAGTTTATTCAGAGAGCGTATCCGTCTTTATGAGGGTGCTATACAGTCATTTGTGCCCGAAAAAGGGTACGACTGCATCCTGACCAACCCGCCTTTTTTCCAGAATAGTCTTCGTTCCCCGGATGCGGAAATCAATACCGCTCATCATGCCGGTACATTGAATTTTGCTTCCCTGGAGGCCGCTATCTCCAGGTTGCTGCTTCCGGGAGGTTCCTGGCATGTCGTGCTGCCCGTGCCCGAAAGTGATGTGCTCCAGGAACTGGCAGAGCGGCAGGGATGGAGACTGATGCAAACACTCCTGCTGGCACACCGCCCGGGGATGAAACCTTTCAGGAGACTGGCCACATACGGCAGAAAGCCGGGAACGGAGGAATCAGCGGTCGTCCCGATGGTTTTTCCGGTACTCCGGATCTACCGGGAAGACGGGAAAACCTATCAGCCGGAGTTTATTCAATTGTTAAAAGAATTCTATCTGGCGTTTTAAACGAGAAAAATTGCGACCTTTGCAAATTAAAAACCGTAACAGTTGTAAATGAATCCTGTCCAGATCACGGTCATTGTCCCGCTTTATAACGAGGAGGAATCGCTTCCGGAGTTGCACGACTGGATCGCCAGGGTAATGGATACGCACGGTTTTTCCTACGAGATATGGTTTATAGATGATGGCAGCCGGGACCATTCCTGGGAGGTGATCGAGGAGATAGCCCGTAAGAATCCCAGCGTGAACGGCGTGCGGTTTGTACGGAACTATGGAAAAACAGCTGCTTTACAAACCGGTTTTCAGGAAGCAAGAGGGGAGGTCGTGATCACCATGGATGCCGATATGCAGGACAGTCCGGACGAAATTCCGGCCTTGTACCGGATGATTGTTTCGGAAGGATACGATCTCGTTTCGGGCTGGAAAAAGAAGCGGTACGATCCGCTGTCCAAAACCCTTCCTACCAGGCTGTTCAATGCCGTAACCCGGACGATATCGGGAGTCCGGCTGCATGATTTCAATTGCGGGCTGAAAGCCTACCGGAAAAATGTGGTGAAAAACCTGACGATCTACGGGGAAATGCATCGCTATATCCCCGCGATTGCCAAGTGGAACGGCTACGGGCGGATCGGGGAAAAAGTGGTGGAGCACCGGCCCCGTAAGTATGGTACCACGAAATTCGGGCTGGAGCGGTTTGTCTTTGGTTTTCTCGACCTGCTTTCAATTGCCTTTGTCAATAAGTTCGGGAGAAGACCCATGCATTTTTTCGGGAGTTTCGGGACCCTGATGTTTTTGATGGGATCGTTTATGACCGTTTGGGTGATCGGAGAAAAGCTCTATAATATTTATGCCGGGCTTAAATACCGGAATGTGACGGACAACCCGTGGTTCTTCCTGGCTATTCTCGCAATTGTAATGGGAACCCAACTGTTTCTGGCCGGTTTTTTAGGTGAATTATTTGTGAAACAATCTATCTCTAAGAAAGGGGAATACCTGATTGCCGAAAAAGCCGGAATGTCTGGTTATTCGGTGCAAGGACAGGGCTAAGAACTTCCCCTTCGTATTTTATAATTACTTTAATGAACGCAAACGTACACAAAGCACACCCCTGGCACGGGGTTCCGATCGGAGAAAATGCCCCCGATATCGTCACCGCTTTTATTGAAATTGTTCCGACCGATACCGTCAAATATGAAATTGACAAGCAGACCGGGTATCTGCGAATCGACCGGCCTCAAAAATATTCCAACATCGTACCGGCGCTGTACGGGTTTATTCCTAAAACCTATTGCGGGCAAGGCATAGCCGAACTGGCCAGAGACCGCTCCGGAAGAGAAATCACGGAAGGGGACGGCGATCCGCTGGATATCCTGGTTTTGTGTGAGAAAATTATCCCCCACGGCGATCTGCTCTGCGACGCCCGGCCGATCGGCGGGATTCGACTGATCGACGGCGGAGAGGCGGATGATAAAATTATCGCAGTGCTGAAAGGGGACGTCGTGTTCGGCATCTATAACGACCTGACGGAAGTCCCTGCGGATGTGATTGAGCGCCTGAAGCATTATTTTCTTACCTATAAAAACCTTCCGGGAGAAAAAGCCCATATCGAAATTACCAATGTGTATGGTCGTGAGGAGGCATTGGATGTGATCCGGACCTCCGTGGAAGATTATAAGCAATCGTTTTATTAAGTTTGACCGGGATAGAAGCGGCTGTACCTGAGGGTATAGCCGCTTTTGTCTTATATTTGCAGGAATTTTTTTAAACCTACCGTATAGGAGAACAGCTCTACGGAAAAGTCTATTGATACATGTCCATTTCAGCGGAAATAAAAAAGCGCCGTACGTTTGCGATTATCAGCCACCCGGATGCCGGGAAAACCACCCTTACCGAAAAACTGCTGCTTTTTGGCGGCGCTATCCAGACAGCCGGTGCGGTGAAGTCTAACAAGATCAAAAAAACGGCAACCTCCGATTTTATGGAGATTGAAAAGCAACGGGGGATTTCGGTGGCGACCTCGGTCATGACGTTTGAATACAAGGATCTCCTGATCAATATTCTGGATACCCCCGGGCACAAAGATTTTGCGGAAGATACCTACCGGACACTGACGGCGGTAGACAGTGTGATCCTGGTGATCGACTGTGTAAAAGGAGTGGAGGAGCAGACCGAACGGCTGATGGAGGTATGCCGTATGCGGAATACTCCGGTAATCGTCTTTATCAATAAGCTGGACCGGGAAGGCCAGAGCCCTTTTGATTTATTGGATGAGCTGGAAACCAAGCTCCGGATCCGGGTGCGCCCGCTGACCTGGCCCATCAATATGGGAAGCAGGTTCAAGGGGGTATACAGTATGTATGAACAGAAACTGTATTTCTTTAAGATCAATAAGACAAAGGTAGAAGACGATGTGGTGGAAATAGGGCTCGACGACAACGGACTGCCGGCGTTGCTGGGGGAACAGGATGCGGCACAGGTACGTGAGGATGTCGAACTGATTGAGGGTGTATATGATCCTTTTTCCAAAGAACCCTATCAGAAGGGTGAGCAGGCTCCGGTCTTTTTCGGGAGTGCGATCAATAATTTCGGGGTAAAGGAATTGCTGGACGCTTTTTGCCAGATCTCCCCGCTGCCGCAGCCGCGTCCGACCAACGAACGGGTCATCGAACCAGCGGAAAATAAATTCAGCGGCTTTGTCTTTAAAATTCACGCCAACCTGGACCCGCGCCACCGGGACCGCATTGCCTTTTTGAGGATCTGTTCGGGTAAGTTTGAACGCGGAAAGTTTTATCACCATGTACGGCTGAACAAAGACGTGCGTTTCTCCAGTCCTTTCAGCTTTATGGCCGCCGCCAAGAATGTGCTGGAGGAGGGGTATCCGGGGGATGTCGTGGGGCTGTACGATACCGGAACCTTTAAAATAGGGGATACCCTGACGGAAGGTGAGGACCTCATGTTTTCAGGGATCCCGAGTTTTTCCCCGGAAATATTCAAGGAACTGATCAACCTGGATCCGATGAAATCCAAACAGCTGGAAAAAGGGATTCAGCAGCTGACAGACGAAGGGGTGGCCCAGCTGTTTACCCTGGAACTGGGCAACCGGAAAATCGTGGGAACGGTGGGAGAGCTGCAGTTTGATGTGATCCAGTACCGGCTGGAGCATGAATACGGCGCCAAGTGCCGCTGGGTGCACATGAACACGTCTAAAGCCTGCTGGCTGACCTCGGACGAAAAATCAAAGCTTAACGAGTTTATACGCCTGAAAGGCAACCAGATCGGGTATGACAAAGATCAGAATCCGGTCTTCCTGGCAGAATCGGAATGGATGATCCGGATGAACCGGGAAAACAATCCGGACATACAGTTCCATGTTACTTCGGAATTTAAAACGGAAGTTGGTTTCTGACCTGGCAGCGTATCAGGTGTAAAAGTATACAGACAATACCCGGAGCGTGCGGCGACAGTGAAAAGTTTTGCCGCGCGCCTACCCGCTGCGAGGATGGGATCGTTGACTTGCCGGAAGGCATGTTACCTTTACCCCGTAATTAAGCCGTCGTCACTTTTGTTTATCCTTCCTTTTTTGATAATTTCTGTACCGCTCCTTGTAGGCTTTCAGGTCTTCGTCCTTCAGGCCCTGAAGCATCCGGTCGGGTAATTCCACGCGTTCCTGTTGCGTGATTCCTTCGGTGCGTTCGACAAGCCGGTTCGCGCCTTTTTCGTCTTTATTCAGCTCAAAGGCATCGTACAAATCTCCGTCCACGGTAAAAGCCTGGTAGGCCAGTTTGGTCTCATCGATGACAATGGTCTGGTAAAGCTGGGTGTTGACAGCAGCACGATCCATCCACTCCTGCAGACCGAGACGAGACATTTTAGGTCCGGCGATGGAGACGACATACACCGGGCCTTCCGTTATTTTTCTGTTTTGTCCTGTAGAGATGTCAACTCCTCTGGCGTAGGTGTGCTCATGCCCCTGCAGTACAATATCCACTTGGTAGGTGTTGTAGAGGGATGCCAGTTGGGTTCGCCAGGCCGTGCTCTTGCGATTATTTCCGGGCATATAGGTAGAGAGCACCGGATGATGTTGGGTGACAACGGTCCAGCGGTTGGTATTCTCCCGGAGCACTTTTTCCAGCCAAACAAGCTGCCTGTCCATCACCGTCGAATCCTGTAGCCCGGCTTCGGTGTCAAAGGAAATAAACCGGATGCCCTGATAATCGAGATAGTAAGCCGTTTCCAACAATTCCTCGGGGCCATTTTCGGGCAGCGAAAATTGTGTGCGCCAATGGCGGGAGAGCTTTCTTATATCGGTCCCGTCGCCGACGTATTCATGATTCCCCGGTGAAGGAAGACTGGGTATCATCCCGTTCACCCAGCCCGCCGCTTCAAACCACTCCCCCCATTCCGAATCCGTATACGAATGATTCACCAGATCGCCGGCGTGTATGATCAGGTCTGCTTGCGGCATTCTGGAATAGGCGCCCCTGATAGCCCTGGACCACATAGAGCGGATGTCATTTTGAGCATCACCCACATACAGAACAGCAACAGGATCTCTTTTGTCCGACGCTGTTGTGAATTGAAACCATTCGCTCCAACAGGTCCCGTCTCCGACCCTGTATACATACTGCGTGGAAGGTTTAAGGCCGGTGAAATTGACTTCATGAAAGTGCGCTTGTATTCCGTCCAGCAAAACACGTTCGCTGGACGCCTCTACGAGGCTGGCCCGGGACTGAAAATCGGGTGAAGGGTCTGCCGGATGAATGGCGGCCACCGCATTGACAATGGTCGAGTCTGTTCGCCAGTTGACCGCCTGCGAACGGGCCGGGTCTCCTTTAAAACCGAGTATGATGCGGTCCGGAAACTTGGAAGGGAGATAGGTTTTGTTGGACTGCGCCCCAATCCCGTTACTGGTCAGCAGTAAAAGGAGTACAGGCAGTAACCGGCGATGTAAGGGAACGTTAATTTGCATAGTAGTTGTTAAAACGGACGATGTACCCATTGCGGAAGCGCGGCAGGCAGTGGGTTACGTGTTAAAAAGAAGCGTCCGAGTGACTCAAACGTCATAAAGCAACTCCTGCGCTTCGGACGGCTCATCTTTTGATCCGCAGAAAACGGATGGGTGACCGCTCTGTAATCATACGCAAATATAACCGCTTTTTTCAATATCGGTGATCTGGGGTGGTGAATGCCGCTCCGCCGGCAGGTTTATGTAAAATGTCCAAACTGTATTTGCATTTCTAAGCTGGTTGAGGTTTATTTGTCTATTAGTTTGATAGGTTATATAAACTATAGTACAGTTGAAACGAAACGGCTGCGCCGAAAAGGTGGGGCCGTCGGGATTTGGTCGAACATACAGATCATGGTAAATGGACGAGCCGCACAGGGAAATCAGCTTATTGGGCCGGGTAGCAGACGGGGACAGGGAGGCCTTTCAGGCGCTGTTTGAGCAGTATTGGCCGAAAGTTTACCGGAAGTCCTTGCATCTTCTGAAATCTCCCGATCTTGCGCAAGACCTCGCTCAGGAGGTGTTTATAAAGGTTTGGGAGAAGCGGGGGCAGTTCAGGACAATCGGAAATTTTGATGCTTACCTTTTCGTCCTGGTAAAGAATCTGTTTGTGGATTACCTTAGAAAGAAACTGATCACTGAAGTTCCCATAGCGGAAATGCAGGAAGACAGTCTGCCTGTTGATGGCGATGACGCTCAAACGAGCATGGAGAACCGCGAGCTCGAACACCTGATGCATCGTGCGATCGAAAACCTGCCCGCACAGCTGCAGACCGCCTTTCGCCTGAGTCGCTTTGAAGGCCTGACCCACCGGCAGATTGCTTTGGAGATGAAAATCACCAAAATTACCTCGCAGAATTATCTTGCCCGGGCACTGCTTCACATCCGGGGTTTCCTGAATTCCCGGCAGGAAGAAAATATTTCCTGATTTTTTTGTCAGCGACGGATTACCCCCATTAGTATTTAACGTTGATAGATTAAAGGGTTTATTATTCAGGCCTTCTACCGGCTATGTCAAAAGAAGAAAGAGTACGATTCTTGCTCCACAAATATCTGGATGATGAACTTTCACCCGGGGAGGCCGTGATTCTGAAAGAATTACTGGATCAGGACGGCTATCAGGCGGTGACGGATGAGCTGTTGGAAAAGGTATGGAACAACGACGATGCCTCGGCTGTTATTGGGAACAACGATTGGAAAGTTGCCTTAGAACAGGTATTTCAGAAGGTCGAAAGCCCGCGTGGCGAGCCGCATGATCCCGTGGTCAGGAAGTTCGTCAACCGTGGGCGATGGTATGCCGCCGCCGCTGTATTCCTGATCACGTTTGGGGTAGGGCTGCTGCTTTTCAGGGGAGCAGGAGGAACGTCGTTTTTTTCAGAAGAACTTTTTAATGAAGGGGTAGCGGCAGTTGCCCGGACCGGAGCCGGCCAGATCCGCATGCTGACGCTTCCCGATGGATCCAGGGTATGGTTGAATGCCCGGTCTACCCTGAACTATCCGGCGGAATTTTCGGAAAAGGAGCGTGTTGTCACCTTAGACGGGGAGGGGTACTTTGAAATCTTTTCGGACAAAGCAAGGCCCTTCCTGGTGAAAGCCGGACCGGTGGAGGTACAGGTATTGGGAACCCATTTTAATGTAAGCGCCTACCGCAGCAGCCGTTCGGTGACCACAACCCTTTTTGAGGGAGTTGTGGAGCTGAAACACAAAAGTATGTCTAAAAGACTGTATCCGGGCCAACAGGCTGCATACAGCGACCTTGCCGACGAGCTTGCCCTATCCTCCGCAGATACCGCGGTAGTGATGGCCTGGAAACGGGGGGAATTTCATTTCGATGATACACCGGTACAGGAAATTATGCAACAGCTATCAGAATGGTACGGCCTTTCTGTCGTTTATGCCGGGGGTATTCCGGATATTCGCCTATCGGGTATCATTCCACGCGAGCAGAACGTTGCCCGGGCGCTCGAAATCCTGGAGGCTACCCAACGGATACGTTTTAACCTTCAGCACGATACCGTTACCGTAACCAAAATCAACCTTTAAAAACAGCCCGCGATCCATGAAAGAAAAATAATCATTTACATGACGTTGCCTGTAAAAAACCGGAAGCGCTTGCAACACTTCCGGCGGTACCAGAGGCCGTCTATTATTGCCGATCAGGACAAATAATGTTTAACCCCAATGATTCAAAAGTATGCAATTACAACCACTTTGGCAAATCCATCCGGGGGTGGGATACAGGCGCATGGCCTGGTTACATGTCCTCACCCTGACGTTTGGAATCGTACTGTTTCTGTTAACGCCGGCTTTGGCAACCGGGCAGGAAAAGAAAATCAACCTGCAGGAAAGGAATATCAGCCTGATACGTCTCTTTGATCTTATCCGTCAACAAACGGGATACACTTTTGTATATGAAAAGGAAGTGATTAACAGTGCCGGCACCCTTACTGTCGAGGCACGGGACGCGTCACTGATCGAATTGCTGGAAAAATATATCAAACCGAAGCATATCGTATACGAGATCCGTTATAAGACGGTCATTCTTTTAGCCGAACCGGTCAGGGGGGAGGCCGCCGGTCAGTCATCCGACAGGGTGATTAAAGGCAAGGTGACCGACGAGAAGGGAGAAGCATTGCCGGGCGTGAACGTAAAGGTCAGGGGAACCGCAACCGGTACCATGACCGATGCGGACGGACAGTTTGATTTGCGGCTCGCCGATGCGCACGGTGTCCTGGTTTTTTCGTTTGTGGGATATGAAACCCAGGAACGGAATACCGATCGGCAGACGGTGCTGGAGGTGGTTTTGAAACCGTCTGTCAACAGCCTCAGTGAAGTTGTGGTCGTCGGGTACGGAACTCAGCTTCAAAAGGACGTGACCGGCTCTATCGCAACCATCGACAACGAAAGGTTCAGGGATCTTCCCGTATCCAGTATTGATCAGAAAATAATCGGCCAGGTGGCAGGGGTACAGATCCAGCAGCTGTCGGGCGCTCCGGGCGGCGGAACTTCTGTCAAAATCCGGGGAAGCGGTTCTCTGGGCGCCGGTAACGAACCGCTTTATGTAGTGGATGGTATTCCGTTCGCTTCGGGGTTGGGGCAGAATTTTAACCCCCTTATTTATCTCAATCCCACAGATATCGAGTCCGTAACCATTTTGAAAGATGCCTCGTCCACGGCCATCTACGGCTCCAGAGGCGCCAACGGGGTGATCATGGTGACGACCAAAAAGGGGAAATATGACCGGACGGAAATCAGTTTCACTTCTTCCGCAGGTATACAGACCGTTCCGCAGAAGGGGAGGCCCTCCCTGCTGAATGCCCGGGAGTTTGCCGAGCTGCAGCGCGACCGCATCGATCTGTCTGTGAGACTGCAGGAGGGACGGGAACCTACGCTGACCGACTATCCGGCGGAATACCGCGACCTGGAAAGCCTTACGGGAAACGGCACCGACTGGTACGGCTTGCTGCTCCGGCAGGCGTCGATCCAGGAGCATAACTTCAGCCTCAGCAAGGGCACAAAAGACGCCCGTCAGTTTTTCAGCCTGGGTTACCTCAAACAAGACGGCGTATTGCGCCATACGGGTGTGGAGCGGTATAGCGCGAAGCTGGATGTTACCAATACTATCGGCAATATTACACTCAGCGCTTCTTTGCAACCAACGTTTGTCAAACAGAACAGAGCAGCCACCAACGATCATCGGGAGGACATTATAGGGGTGGCCATATGGGCCAATCCTCTTGCCTCGCCTTACGATACAGAAGGTAATCTGCTTCCTTATATTACCTCGCCGCAGAGTAAATATCATTCGGCCTGGAGCTTTGCCAATCCCCTCTTTGTCCTGCAGGAAACCCGGCAGGTGCAGGAAGCCTTCCAGAGCATCGGTACGGCATCCGTGGAGTGGGAACTGTTGCCGGGGCTTCGCGCGAAGTCTTCACTCAACACCATCTTTACTGCTTCGCGTTACAGCGGATACACGCCCGCTACAGTGGGAGGCGCCAACCGGCCTCCGCTGGAAGGAACAGGTAGCTCTGCCAATTCGAGGAGGGACGGATTCAACTGGCTGCTTGAAAATACACTTACCTATCAGAAGGCTTTTGGAGGACATTCTTTTAATATGTTGGCCGGTTATACCACCCAGAAAAATACCGACAGGTCCATTAGCATCAATGCGGGTCCCTTTGCAAACGACCTCATCAGAACCATCAATGCTGCCCAGACCATCAGCGGCTGGGGCGAGGGCGTGGACCAGTGGAGCATGATCTCTTACCTGGGCCGGGTTAACTACGCCTACCGCGACCGGTATTTGCTTACCGCTACGTTCCGGTCGGATGGCTCGTCGCGGTTTGGTCCCCGGAATCGCTTTGCCTTCTTCCCTTCAGTAGCAGCCGGCTGGCGGATTTCGGAAGAAGACTTTTTGAAAGACTATCGCTTCATTTCGAACCTGAAGGTCAGGGCCAGCTATGGTCGCAGCGGCAATAACAACATCGGTAACTACACGCACATTGCGGCGATTAACGCCGGCGCGTATATTTTCGGCAGCAATCAGGTGACGGCTTCCAGTGTGGGCCTGTCGAACCCGATTCTCGGTTGGGAGGAATCGGAGCAGGTCGATCTGGGACTGGAGGGCGCTTTTCTGAATAATCGTGTGACGCTTACGGCCGACCTGTACCATAGGAAGAGCATCAACATGCTGCTCAATGACGTGATCCCTGCCATAACCGGTTTCAACAATCAGACCGTCAATAAGGGAGGGGTTCGTAACAGAGGGATAGAGCTTGATCTGGGAGTAGTGCCCTTGCAGGGGGTATTCAGCTGGAATCTTAATGCGAACATTGCTTTCAACCGGAACAGGATCTTGTCGACTAACGAAAACGGTGACCGTATCCTGAGCGGGAATGAGGGTGGAAGGGCGACACATGTGTCGGAAGTGGGAAAGCCTATCGGCCAGTTTTTTGGGTATATTCTCGAGGGGGTGTACAGTGCAGCCGACCTCGACAATCCCACTATCGCCAAATACCCGACTGTATTTGAAGGGGCACCCAAATACCGCGATGTGAACAGTGACGGCGTGATCACCGATGTGCTTGACTATACCGCTATCGGAAACCCGCATCCTAAGTTTATCTATGGGTTCCGGAACAACATCAGCTACAAAGGGTTCGATCTGAATGTGACGGTACACGGGCAATACGGCGGACAGGTGATGAACGGATTGAGAAGTACGACCGATAACCTTTACGGGTTGTTCAATGTCGGCAAGGAGTGGGTCAACCGGTGGCGGAGTGCTGAAAATCCTGGCGACGGCGTTCATTCCGGAGCCGTGCCTTCTACCCCGAACATCGGGTGGCGCGCGTCGACCTTGTGGGTAGAGGATGCTTCCTATCTGAGGATCTCGAATGTAACGCTGGGTTATAATTTACCCCAAACCTTCCTGCGGCCGACCCGGTACATCAACCACCTCCGGCTGCACGTCAGTGTGCAGAACCTGGCTACGTTCACGAAATACCTGGGGGCTAATCCGGAGGGGCAGCAGATCGGGATCAACAATACCCTTTCGCCGGGATTCGATATGACATCGTACCCCCTGGCCCGTACCGCTTCTGCCGGCATTAATGTTACTTTCTGAAACAAGGTGATTTTTCCGATCCCGTACTATCCGATAAACCGATGAAAAAAACTGCCTGTATAATTTCGCTGATTTTCCTGAGCGCCTGCTCCGGGAAGTTTTTGGAGCTATATCCGGAAACATCCCTCAATGAAGGGAATTTTTACCAGTCCGAATCCGAATTTATATTGCTTGCCAACGGCTGCTATGTACCGTTACGCGACTATGAAAAGAATACGCACTGGGTGATTGCCGAGCTGATTTCAGACAATGCGGCCATGCAGCATACGACGCGCAGCGGCGAGCCCACCAAGGGGATTACCGACCAGTTGCTGTCGAATGCCAACAATGTGGCCTACGCCGATTTCTGGAATGCTTCTTACCAGGGGATCACCCGGTGCAACAAGCTGCTGACGGAACTGCAGCGCTCCCCCGTGACCTGGAGCAAGCCGGCCATACAGCAGCGAACAGCCGGGGAGGCATTGTTTCTCCGGGCGCTGTACTATTTCAACCTGGTGCGCCAGTTTGGCGGGGTTCCGCTGGTGCTGGCGCCTGTGGGGTCTCAGGAAGCGGTTGCTATCAAACGTACCGGCGAGGCCGTTGTCTATGAACAAATCGTCACGGATTTGACAGAAGCCGCTGCGTTGCTGGAGCAGGGCCGGGAGGCAGATGAAAACGGAAGGGCCAATGCTGCTGCTGCGCGGGCGTTGCTGGGAAAGGTACATCTGACGCTGAAAGAGTACGAGAAAGCTGCCGCGTCTTTTAAGGCCGTAATTGATCAGAATAAATATATACTTTTGCCCGATTACGCTGATTTGTTTAACCCGGTTGCTAAAGACTATCGTGAAACTATTTTTGCTGTGCACTATTCGGAAAATACGGCTGAACTTTCCAACCGGTTTATTTTCTGGAATGCCCCGATTACTTCCGGTGGAGCGATTACGCTCAGAGCCAATATCAACATTAACAATGCGGGAAGTATGCGGCCCACGCGAGACCTCGTAAATGCTTTTGAGGCGGGGGATAAGCGCAAGGAGGCGTCGATCGGTTTCTGGCGGGGGGAGGACTGGGATGGCGCGACCCGTGATATTCCCTATTGTATTAAGTTCAAGCCGCCTGTTTCGGCTCCAAACGACCGCTGCGGTGACAACTTGCCGGTCATCCGTTTTTCCGATGTATTGCTGTCGTATGCCGAAGCCCTCAATGGATTGGGAGAAACCGCTGCCGCGCTGTCGTACGTAGAGCAGGTGCGTAACCGGGCCGGGCTGACGACCCCGCCCGTTGCATCGGGTCAGGCTCTGAGCCTCCTTATTGAAAAGGAAAGACAAGTGGAGTTCTGTTTTGAAAACCAGCGCTGGTATGACCTGAAACGGTCGGGCAGCGCCCTGGAAGTACTGTCGGAACATGGCAAAAGGGAAAAGCAGGAGAAGTCGTATGTATACGAAACCGCCTACGAGATGGCTCCGTATAAGCTGCTTGCCCCGATTCCCAGTGAGCAGGTGCTGATCAATAAATTGGAACAAAACACAGGTTATTAAATGACAGGAAATCGCCCGTCTCCACGAATCCGGGCATTAACGAATTGCGATTATGAAAAAACAGATTGTTAGGCAGGTAATGCGGTTCATCGCTTTGCTAACAACGTTGCAGCCGGGAGTTTCCCCGGTATACGGACAGGCCGCTGCTGACAAAAAAAATGTATTGTTCATCATTTTCGATGACCTCAATGACTGGGTGCTGAATCCCCCCGGCCACCCAAAAGCGCTCACGCCTAACTTTGACCGGCTCCGGGAGCGCAGTGTTACGTTTATGAATGCCCATACCGTGGTCCCGGTGTGCGGGCCCTCACGGAAATGCCTTTTTTCAGGCCTTTATCCCCAGACTACCGGGAGTTACGATTTTGCCGCCTGGAACAAAGTGCCGGCGTTAGCGGAGCGAACACCCTTGCCGCTTCATTTCCGTAACCAGGGTTACGGGGTGTATGGTACCGGAAAGTTGCTGCACGAAGGAGAAGGCGGCGATTTTTATACGGAGTACGGGATAGGCCCCGACTACGGTCCCTGGCCATGGAAAGGCGTGGGAAAACCCTATTTTACCGCTCATCCCAATCGTTACAAGGCCTGGATCCCGTTCATCAAAGAGCCTGTACACCGGGATCTTAATTTCGGTTCGCTGGCCGATGTGCCGCGCTGGGAGCCCGATACTGCACAGGGTGTTCCCGGCGCTTACGGATGGTATGGTGACGAGGGCAAACCGTTTCGGTATGTGAATGATAGCGACCGTGACCCCCTTCCCGATGAAGTATCGGCAGCATGGGCTGCAGAGGTGCTGGGCCGGAAACACGATCGCCCTTTTTACCTGGGCGTGGGCTTTGTGAGACCGCACACACCCCTGTATGTACCGAAGGAGTTTTATGACCTTTATCCGCTGGAAAGCATTACGCTCCCGCCTTATCGGAAAGACGACCTGGACGACGTGGCGCCGGTGCTGCGCGACCGTTGGCAGTGGGGGTTTGATAAGTTCAATGCCCTCATTCAGTCAGGCGGTGAAAACGAATGGAAGGAGTGGATACGCGGCTACCTGGCCAGCATTACCTTCGCCGACGCGCAGCTGGGGAAAGTATTGGATGCACTGGAAAAGAGTGGCCAGCAGGAAAACACGATCATCGTGCTGACCAGTGATAACGGGTACCATGCAGGAGAGAAAAATGTGGTGCAGAAGTGGCACCTCTGGAACGAGTCTACACGGGTGCCGTTGTTGATTTCGGTGCCGGGCAACAGCCGGAACGGCACGATGGCGTCGCATCCGGTGTCCCTTATTGACGTGTATCCTACGCTGACGGACCTGTGCGGAGTGGGCCAGCCCGGCAGCCTCGATGGGAAGTCGCTGCGGCAGCTGCTCGATGCTCCTGAGAAAGCGTGGAACCGGCCGGTAGCGTTCATGGCCATCCGGGACGATCCCCCGCTTCACGCAGGCGGGCAACCTCCGCATTTTTCAGTAGTGTCGTCGCGGTACCGGTACACGCTTTGTTTTAATGGTCAGGAAGAATTGTACGACCATAAAAATGACCCGAACGAATGGGTAAACCTTGCCAACCGGCGGCAATACATTAAAACCGTCAGTAAGCTGAAAAAAGAATTGCTCAACGTATTAAAGGAGACAGCCGTACCGGATGCCTATCAGAAGTTCCTGGAAAGCAATTGAATGGTGAAGGGGCTGATTGCATGCAGCTTTTCTCCGGGCCTGCCAGGTGTTTTTTTGCCGCGTACCTGCCAGGTCGTTTTTTTGTCGGACCTGCGCGGGGGCCGGATACTGGTCCCGGTTCCCCTGCACCGGCAACCGGATCATTGACGATACACATAACGCGTCAAGTGTAATCATAATTTAAGGGCTGACCCGAAAGTCAGCCCTTTGGAGGATTCACAAAGATTGGGTGGTCCTAACGATTGCCCGGTTTGGAAGATTTGCTTTTTTCGGGTCTCGCCGGCCTTTGCTGATCATTTCGTGGCCCTCTTTGCCGCATTTCGGCACGGGAGGCTTTTAGTTTTTCCTGTTGCTCCGGTGTCAGGAGCGCATTCAGGTCTTCGTTGTACTTGGCCATCAGTTCCCGGCGGTTTTCGTTCCCTGCTTGCTGGGTGGCCTGTAATTGCTTACCCCTTTCGAGGTTTAGCGCAAGTACTTTCTTTTGCTGCTCTTCATTTAAACCCAATTGCTCGGTTATCCGTTTGGTTTGCATTTCGGCACGTTGTTCGGGAGTCGCTTGTTGACGGCCCTCTCCCCGTTGCTGTGCAAATGCTGCCGCAGTAGTAAATAGCAGCACAAGTCCTAACATCATTTTTTTCATAATGGTCTTTCTTTTTTGGTTACTACGGGTTAGAGGGAGCGGACAGGGCCAGGTTTAACGGGACCGGAGAAATTACTTTGTTTTAACATTTTTTAGGATTTATCCGAAAAAGTGTTTGACCACCAGGGCCAGGCCGATCGAACAGGTGTAACTGAGCAGGGTGCCTATTAAAACATATTCTGATTTTTTACTGATATAAGCAGAAGGAATGCCGGCGGAATGCTTGTCATTGTACCGGAGGAGCGATTTGGCGGCAATCAGAAAGCCAATCGCGGCGTATTGGTCGAGTAAGACAAATGCATAGATCAGCAACCGTTCCGAAATGCCGATCCAGCGGCCGGCGTTGGCCAGGTTGTCGTCGGCGCCGGGAGCCAGCCGGGTAAGTTCGTCGCGCCAGGGACGGGTAAACATTCCCACCAAAAAAGAAACAGGGTGAAGGCATAACAGCAGCCCGGCGCCTGCTGCCGCATTTTCAGGGATGTACAGGTAGCTGACCAGTGTGTCCAGCGAGGCGTGAAGGCTGTGGGTGATAAGCCCGGCGGTGAGAAAGATGCTGAGAAGGTGTAATGCCTGATCGGTTAGAAACCATTGGGTGCTTTCTTTTTTATCCCAGGTCAGTTTTACCAGGTCGATGACACCGTGTGCCAGGCCCAGGAGCAAGGCGATTTCCGGACGGTCCCAATAGCCCAGCAGGACATAGGAAGTAACCGTCACGACGGCAATATGGGCATAAAAAGCCCGGGCTTTCCAGGTAAGCCGTCTTTTGGAAGCTACCCAGGCGGTGGGCTGCCAATAGAAGTCGGCCAGGATATGGGCAATCAACAGGGCGAGAAATTCAATCATGGCCGAAATAGGGTGTAAGGAGTTGGGGAAAAGTTACCAGAATAGGTTCAAGGGCCCACCAGCGTGCCGCTGCAGCGCGTTGGCTGGCGGCTGACTGGCTGATAGCCAGGCGCCGGGCAATGAGGTTGATGGTCTCTCCTGTCAGGAGGCCGGCAATTACCTCACTTTGTGCGGAAGTCCAGTTTTCGATGACTGCTTCCAATAAGTTCAGCACGTCCTGCAATGCCGCAGCCGGGTGGGGGAGGGCAATGCCGATCCGGGCACGTTGTTGACGCAGGGTGTCTGCCAGTTGTCCCGACAGGCGAAAGGCCTCTCCATCCGAGGTGCCCGGCCGGTCGGTCAGGTGATGGATGCGCCCGATCCCTATAGCGATCCGGAGATCGGTTTCGACGGATTTGGACCTGAGCAGGGCTCTTGCCAGGACAGCGATGCGAAGTGCCTGCTCCGGGCCGGCCAGCACGCCCTGGAAGCTGTCGCCCCGATAGACTTCGGGAGGTAAAAGCCATGTTCCGGGAAAGGACTGGAGTGTTGTGAGCGCTTCGGTTAACCAGGCGCCGATCACTTCGGGCGGGAACCGGGTCGAATTGACGATGTCGGCGGTAATGACCACCGGCGGGAGAAGCGCAGTCGGATCGTGCTTAGGCATGATTACAAGTAGGTTAGGGTATAAGCTTATGTGCTTATACGGGTCTAATATAAGTTATTTGCCTTATATGGGCCAAATATAAGTTATTTGCCTTATATGTGGTGGCTATAAGCTATTTGCCTTAATAAACAGGTGTAATACTTCTAAAACACACCCGCTGTTGCTGCCGAAACGGCCTCCCATTGCTGGCGGTCACTGCAACAATCCTTTTACCAATGTTTCCCATTCCGCCTTCAGCGTCCCGGATGGCATGGTAACACCTGCTCTCCGGTACCAGTAGCCCGCATTCCACTGGTCGCCCTCCACCCGGTGAAGGTAGGCGTGCAGCTGATCGTATTCACGGGTGCCTTCCCGGCTTTGCGCGATGGCGTGAGCCGTTTCCCAATCGCCCCGGGCTTCATGCCAGAGCGCGAGGAGCAGCTCCGGCAATGACGGAGGCGCTGAATCACGGGAAAGGGACTGTATAAAATCGTCGTAGGTCATAAGAAGCTGCAGAAGAATAAAACCAGGTTGGTGGAAATACGGCAAATTTACACGATATTTCCATTACAAACAGCGGTATCATTGACCAGGAAAATCCTTCATATCGATATGGACGCTTTTTTTGCCTCCGTGGAACAGCGGGATGACCCCTCCCTGCAAGGGAAGCCTGTTGCGGTCGGAGGGAGCGCCGAAAGGGGCGTCGTAGCGGCAGCCAGTTATGAAGCCCGGAAATTCGGGGTACGTTCCGCGATGCCTGCTGTGGTAGCAAAGCGGAAATGCCCCTCCCTGATCTTTGTAAAACCGCGTTTCGACGTATACCAGCAGGTATCGCGCCAGATCAGGGGCTTGTTTGCCGAATACACCCCGCTCATAGAACCTTTGTCGCTGGATGAAGCTTATCTGGATGTAACCGAGAACCTGAAAGGAATCACATCGGCTACCCGGATCGCTCGGGAAATCAAGGACAAGATCCGCGAAACAACCCGGTTGACGGCTTCGGCAGGCGTCTCTTACAACAAGTTCCTGGCCAAACTGGCTTCCGATTACCGAAAGCCCGACGGCCTGTTTGTCATCAGGCCGGGAGAAGGGGAGGCATTTGTCAGCGGCTTGTCCGTAGCCGTTTTTCATGGAATAGGCCGGGTAACGGCAGAGAAAATGCGGGGATTGGGGATTTTTACCGGGGCAGACCTGAAGCTGCAGACGGAACCCTTCCTGCGGCAGCATTTCGGAAAGGCAGGGAGCCATTACTATCATATCGCCCGGGCAGAGGATCCGCGCCCCGTAGAACCGGACCGTATCCGCAAATCGTCGGGTTCGGAAACTACCTTTGCCAAAGACCTGGAAACCCTGAAGGAAATGGAAGAAGGGCTCCGCCCATTGATCCGCGAGGTATGGGACTGGTGTGAACGGACCCAGGTCTTTGGCCGGACGGTGACTGTTAAGATAAAGTTCAGTGATTTTCAGATGATTACCAGGAGCCGGTCCGCCGTATTGCCGGTGATGACGGCCGGACTGCTGGCAAAAACAGCGTTTGAGCTGCTGGAAGAAGCGGCGCTGTTTGAGAAGCATGTGCGGCTGCTCGGAGTTTCCGTTTCCAACCTGGAGGACATGCAGCCCTATGAGGGGAAACAACTGACCATTACTTTCTAAGGAGGACCCGCCGTTGGCACGAGTGCGCTGACCACGTCCTGAACATTTTTTTACCAACTGATAACATCAAGTATTGTATGAGCCGTTTAGTCGCATTCTTTTTCGCTTTTATCAGCTGCATCTCTCTTCACGCACAGCTTCCTCCTACGTTTCAATGGCTCCCGGACGGGCAATCGTACCGGGAAGTAATCGAAGGGGAAATTGTAGAAATTTCATTAGCCGGTCAACCGGCTAAAATACTGGTTTCCAAAGCAATGGCTACTCCCGAAGGCGCTTCGGTTTCGTTGCCCATCCGTAGCTATGAAGTGGCTGCCGGGGGAGATAAAGTGTTGCTTTATACGAATACCAGGCGCGTCTGGCGGTATGATACCCGCGGCGATTACTGGGTTATTGACCTGAAAACCGGTCAGCTCCGCAAGCTGGGAGCGCAATTACCGGAAGCATCGCTCATGTTTGCCAAGTTTTCACCGGATGGCCGGAAGGCGGCTTTTGTGAGCGGGCATAATATCTATGTAGAAGACCTTCAGACCTTTCAGGTAAAGGCATTGACCCGGGACGGGGCGCCCCGGATGATCAACGGGACGTTTGACTGGGCGTACGAAGAAGAGTTCGATTGCCGGGACGGGTTCCGCTGGAGCCCGGATAGTAAAACGATTGCTTTCTGGCAGATCGACGCCACCGGGATCCGGGATTTCCTGATGATCAATAATACGGATTCGGTTTACTCCTTCAATGTGCCGGTAGAGTACCCTAAAGTGGGAGAGATGCCATCGCGCTATAAGATAGGCGTGGTGGATATCGCTACCGCCGGAACCCGCTGGATGCAAATTCCCGGAGATCCGGGGAATACCTATCTTCCCCGGATGGAGTTTGCCGGGAACGCGGGGCAGTTGGTCGTACAGCAGCTCAACCGGAAGCAGAATGAAAGTATTCTGTATAATGTCAATACCGCTACCGGTGCCGCCCTGCCGTTCTATACTGAAAAGGAAGAGGCCTGGATCGATATTAAAAGCCGGTGGGAAAACGGTCCGGAGGGCTGGGACTGGCTTTCGGACGGCAATGAATTTGTCTGGATCAGTGAAAAGGACGGGTGGCGCCACGCCTACCGGGTGAGCAGGGACGGCCGGCAGGAAACCCTGATCACCCCCGGCGCGTATGACCTGATCGAACCGGTACGGATTGATGAAAGCAATAATGCCTATTACTTTATTGCCTCCCCTGACAATGCTACCCAGGCGTATCTGTACAGAGCCAATCTCGACGGTACCGGCACACCGCAGCGACTGAGCCCCGTCGCGCAGCCGGGTACGCACGCTTATGAGATTTCTCCGAAAGGACATTATGCCATTCATACATTTTCCAATGCAAAGACTCCCCCGGTAACCCGATGGATCACCTTGCCCGATCATACGCCGCTGACCGCTGCCCCACCTGACAGGGCTGCGGAGGCGCCGGAGATTGAATTTTTCAAGGTGACGACTGCAGACGGTGTGGAGGTGGACGCCTGGATGGTGAAGCCTGAACCGTTCGATCCGTCCAAAAAATACCCGATTGTCTTTTTTGTTTACGGGGAGCCGGCGATGAGCACGGTACGGGATGTCTACGGGACCGGACGTAACCGGAATTATCGGGGTAATATGGCGAGGGACGGCTATATCTATGCCTCCATGGATAACCGGGGTACGCCGTCTCCTAAGGGGAAAGCCTGGCGAAAAGCCATTTACCGGAATATCGGGGTGATCAATATCCGCGATCAGGTCGGGGCAGCCAGGGCGATATTGGAGAAATTCCCGTTTATAGATACCAGCCGGGTGGCCGTCCACGGGCACAGCGGCGGCGGATCTTCGACCCTCAATCTGTTATTTCAGTACCCGGGCGTCTTTCAAACCGGTATTGCCGTAGCCGCGGTGGCCAGTCAGCTTACCTACGACAATATTTACCAGGAGCGTTACATGGGCCTGCCGCAGGAAAACCTGGAGGATTTTCTGAAAGGTTCACCGGTAACACATGCTAAAAACTTACAGGGAAACCTGTTGTATATACACGGTACAGGTGACGACAACGTGCACTATCAGAACGCCGAACTGCTTATCAACGAGCTCGTAGCACACAACCGGCAGTTTCAGTTTATGGCCTATCCGAACCGGACGCACGGGATCCGGGAAGGGGAAGGAACGGTTGCCCATTTTGCGACCCTGTTTACGGAGTTCCTGAAAAAGCACTGTCCGCCTGGTGGGAGATAGGTGGTGGGGAATGGGGAAT
>JBEBSD010000065.1:0-33733 GCA_040394475.1 Telluribacter humicola
AACTCATAACTCATAACTCATAACTCATAACTCATAACTCATAACTCATAACTCATAACTCCGAAACCGGGTGCGGAAAACCGTCATTTCCTGACGACAATCACCGTGATGAGGGTAGCCAGTAACACTGCGGCGCTCATCAGGATAAAAGACGCATCGAAATTGCCCGTTACTCCCTGAAGATACCCAACTAGGTAAGCGCCAATAAAAGATCCAAGTGCCCCCATGCTGTTGATCAGGCCCAGTGCGCCCCCGGCTACATTTTTGGGGAGAATGTCGGTGATGACCGCAAAGAAAGGGCCGTAAGGAGCGTAGAGCGCCCCTCCGGCGATCGTCAGCAAAACGAAGGAAAGCCAGAAATGATCGTTGCCCAGCCAATAGGCTCCGAACAGCGCCAGCGCTGCCACCAGTAAAAATGGCCAGATGAACACCCCACGGTTCAACGTTTTGTCGGAATAATAAGAAGCAAAAAGCATGGCCATGATAGCCAGGACATAGGGAACGGAGGCGAGCCAGCCTGTGGTAACAATATCCATATCAGGGGCAGCCCGGATAATGGAAGGCAGCCACATCACAAACCCGTAAACACCCAGGCTCCAGAGCAGGTATTGCAGGCAGAGAAGGATTACGGGGAGGGAACGAAAGGCCTGACTGTAGTTTTTCACAGGCCTGATGCCGGCCTGCTCGGCTTGAAGGCGGGTTTCGACGGCGGCTATTTCTTCCCGGGTCAGCCAGCCGGCTTGAGCGGGTTTCTCATCGATCAGCCGCCACCAGATAAACGCCCAGACTATTCCGGGAAGCCCCTGGAGAATAAACATCCAGCGCCAGCCCATGGCGTCAATCAAGTAGCCGGAAAGCACCGACATCCAGAGTACGGTCACCGGGTTGCCCAGTATCAGGAAAGTATTGGCGCGTGATCGTTCTTCTTTGGTGAACCACTGGCTGAGCAGGATCAGCATGGCGGGCATGACAGCACTTTCCACAACACCCAGTAAAAAGCGGATAACAATGAGTGCCTGCACATTGCTGACCATCCCCGTTGCCGCGGCCAGGACGCTCCAGAAAATAAGGGACCAGAAGATCAGTTTTTTGGCACTGCGATGAGCGGCATAATGGGCGCCCGGAATCTGGAAGAAAAAGTACCCGAGGAAAAAGAGCGAGCCGAGGAGTGAGGACATTTCCTTGGTAATCCCCAGGTCTTCGGTCATCCCGCCGGCAGCCGCAAAACCGAAATTGGCACGATCAAGGTAAGCCAGGCTATACGTGATAAAAGCAATCGGGATAATCCGGTACCAGCGCTTGGGAGCAAGGAGGCGGCTCATGGCAGGGTTATAACTTTAATTCCTTTAAAATCCGTAACGTCAGTTCATATCCGGGAACAGCCATTCCTCCGTGATCAAAGCCGTCAAGTTCGTATAGGAAGGTCCGTTTATTGCCCGCCACTTTCATCATCCGGTGAAAGTACGCGTTTTCTTCGTAACGCCCCAGCATTTCTATCTCCCTTCCGCCGGTGATCAGGTAAAAGGGGGCCGTATCCGCCCTGACATGGTAGAGCGGTGCGTACGGATCTACAATGGGTTGGGTTTCGGTGTAGCCCATTTCTTTACGGATGGTAAAATGGGTAACGGTATGTCCGCTGAAAGGAATATACGCCGCCAGTTGATCCGGATCCAGACCGTGACGGGCCAGGTAGGATTTATCAAGCCCGACCATACTGGCCAGGTAGCCACCTGCTGAATGCCCGGATACGACTATTTTATTGGTAGATCCCCCGTATTTTCCGATGTTTTTGACTACCCATGCTACTGCAGCGGCAGCATCTTCGAGGTAGGCCGGGCTCTTGACGTGTGGGTGCAGGCGGTAATTGGCCGCTACGACACAGAACCCTTTGGCCTTCCATTGTTCGGGGATGAACTTATCGCCGCCCGTAATACCGCCGCCGTGAAACCAGATGATGGTGGTAAAATCCTTTGTATTTTCCGGATAATAGATATCCAGTAGGCACCGCTCCTTCATATAATCCGTCAGGCCCGCTTCCGTGCGGTAAAGAATGTCTTTCTGAAGTTGGTAGGTGACTGGTGCTTTTTGGGCGATACCAGTCGTAAAGACAAGCTGCAGAAGCAGCAGCAAACAAAGATTATCCCGGGTTCTCATGGGGCTTACTTGTATAAGTTAGATAAGTTTCAATGTCACATTTACCGTCCAACCGCCGATTACTTATAGCCGCTTAACTGTCCTAACAAGCCGCTTTCGGGCTGGTACGGAGGTGGTCTGTGAAGACACAGACCACGGTGTCAGTACCGATAGCTGATGGCCGAAAACCGATTGCCGCTGAACTGTCCATACAAGCCGCTTTCGGGCCGGTAGGGAGGTGGTCTGTGAAGACACAGACCACGGTGTCAGAAACAAAGATAATCCCGGATTTTCATAATTGATTTTCAATATTTTATTTGCCTTCTGATCCAATCCAACAGTAACGGCGATCGTCGCACCTATTCCGGAAGACGGGTGGCGTGACGGGCGAGGAGGAGCCATTTGCCGTCTTGTTTTTGCCAGACCTGCAACACCCGCAGCCTTGCTTTGCCGGGTTCTTTTCCCACATCGTGGGTGTCGCCCGTCAGATCATGCCGGACAATAGCAGTATTGCCCGAGAGATCGATAGTCTGATTAGTAAGTTCCATGTTGAGGAAATTGAATTTGCCTGAAACAATGGATCCGATACAGGTGTTTTTATCTTCCACCAGCCCATTGGAATGTCCGTAGGTAACCTTAGGAGCCATCAGATTATCCAGAACAGACTCTTCGGGATCGACGAGATTGGTACGTAAAACTTCCACAGCACTAGCGACTTCTTCCTGATCCTGAGCAGAATGGTCGGGGTTAGCCGGGTCGCAGCTTGTGAGCACAACGATTCCGGATAACAGCATAAAAAGGTATTTCATGAATTGTTTTTGGTTAGTTACCTAGTAAAGTAAAAGTGCGTGTATTCCTAATGATACGGCAAGCAGGGAAATAGGTGTTAGGTGTTAGGGAATAGGTGTTGGCTGTTGGTGCGGCCGGTGGTGATAGTATGGGGTGGGGGGGAAGCGGGGCAACGGCGATTTGCCGGTTGCCCCGCAGTTTTTTTCCGGCAGGGATCTATTCTCTTAATAAATTGGCTTGCTGGTTCCCTTCGAATGTGTTTGCCGTTTCAAAATCTGCATTGATGCTGGCCTGGTAATTGACGAAAACACCGTAACCGCCGCTTTTATTGATTTTGCTGTTGCGGATGGAGAAAGCAGCGTTGGTTCCGTACACCGCAATGTTGGCCTTTTTCCCGGATACCAGCGCAATGCTCCCTGCACCGGAAACTTCGGCGTATTCGATCGTATTGACATTGCTGGGAGAATAGCAGATGAGTCCTTTCCAATAGCCTGCCGCAGGCTGGGCGCCTCTGATCCGGATGGAATCAGCAGCAGTGCCTTTCGCCTCAAAGCGGGCGTCTGCTGTGACGACAATGTTCCCGTCACGTTCTACTTCCAGCAGAGTGCCGGGAGCCAGTTTTAAATGGGCGTTAATAGTCAGCACGCCATGGATCCGGTAGGCGGTTTCTTCATCCAGCCGGTTCCAGGTGACAATACCATCAGGATTCAGAATAGATGAAAGAATGTCGACGGTATTGCGGCCATTGTGATAGGCAAAGGAAGAACCCGCATCGATTTTTGCTGCGTTGTCTGCATCCACCGCCAGGCCGGATAGCGTATTGTGCATAAAATCATTGTGCGCGAAGTTCCTGAACCCGGCGCCCGGTTGCAGGTAGACTCCGTATCCGTCGTTGTGGATAAAGCTGCTGTTGCGCAGGCTAAGCTGTGCTTTTTCTCCTCCGTTCAGCAACAAACCGGCTTTAATGGTAGCGTCTAATGCCTTGCTTCCGGCATATTCCACCATGACATGATCCAGTTCATTGGCCGAACTGGCCGACCGGATAAGGATCCCGCTCCAGAAACCTTTGGTGGATTCCATCCCTGTGAACCGGATGGGATCACCGGTAGTTCCCACCGCTTTGATCATCCCGTCGGCTGCAATTTCCAAACGTTTGTCCCGGGCAACCGCGATCACCACTCCCGGTTCTATTTGTAGCTCGGCGCGTACCAGCACGTCGGAAAGAATCACATAATCCGGAAAATCAGGGTTGGAGATCCGGTTGACTAATACCGTGGGGATGTTGACGGGGCCGGTCAGCTCCAGTGGTTGTGAAACAGTCGCTTTGATCAATACGTTATCGCGGGCCTTGCCGCGTGCATTTTCGATGCTTATTTCGACGGTGTATTCACCGGCCTTATCGGGGATAAAGGTGGGTTTGGCGGTAGTCGGGTGTGTAAGGGTGGCGGCGCTGCCCTGCGGAATGCCCGTAAAGGACCAGCTATAGGTAAATGGCTTTCCTTCCGGATCAGAGGAGTCGCTGCCGTCGAGCTGCACGGACTCCCCGACAAGGACCTCCTGAGGAGGGCCGGCTTTGGCGATCAACGCCTGCTGGGGAGTTGCTGGTTCTTTTTCCTTGCAGCTCCAGCATAGAAGTAAAAAATAGGGCAGCAGTAGCAGGCGCATGGTCATTTTGTTTTGAGTTATGGGTGAAAAATGGAGAATGGATAGCATAATGAGTGGATGGATATGTCGAATAGCCGGAACTTAACGGGTTGTTGATGCAGCGAGCTTCCCGGTCTGATGTGCAGCCTGGACGAGCTGCAGCCGGTTATTCAGCTTTCTTTTTACCGCTTTCCGGCGCAGGGACAGGCGCCCGGGAATCTGCTCGGCGGCCATCAGGTTGCCGGAGGCGGTGTAATAGAATACGGTTGTTGCACGGGCTCCCTTTTCATGGGAGGTCATCCAGAACGGTTCCCCGGATGCCGTAGGGGCGAAAGCAAAGGTGCCGCCAAGCAGCAGCAGGATTATTGTTTTTTTCATGGCTGGTTATTGCTAATACCCTACAAAGGTAAGAGGCCGGCCCTGTCGAAAAATTGTATAAAATCGGATAGTTCAGGGGTGCTGGTGAAGTCCGAATACCCGGAAATCACCCAAAGGTTTGAGGTCCCGGAAGAGCTGCCGGGGGGATTGCCCGGTATAGGTTTTTACTTCGCGGATAAAATGCGCCTGATCGAAATACCCGGAACTGTAGGCTTTTTCTGTAAGCGGCATCTCCGGAGCATGGTGGTAAACCGTTGCATTGAAGCGAATCAGTGACGCCAGCTTTTTGGCAGTGAGGCCGAGTCCGTTGCGGAACCGCTTTTCCATAAGACTCTGACTGCAATGCAGGTTGTCGGCCAGCGCTACCATAGAAATACGACCATTGGATTGACGCAGGTAATGGAACGCCCGGGCCAGCAGCGGATCTCGGGTAACAGGGGCGAGGTGGGTCAACAAAAAGGCCTCGACTTCATGGAGCGCCTGCTGCGGGGTGACGGTGGTGAGAAAGCGCTCTTCCAGCTCCAGGAGCCGCTGGGGAGAGAAGCAGTTATCCAGCGATAGGGTGGTATTGAAAACATCTCTGAGCGGCAGCCGGAGAAACGCCTCGGAGTGCAGATCGTTGAAATGAATGGTCATCATACGGGAAGGCTGCGGCGCATAAAACGTTCGGCAGACATCCTGAAAGCCAAAAAAATGATATCGGATTGGCTGGTAGGCGGTATCAGGGGTACGGGTCATCAGTCCGTTACTGTAAAGCCCCATTACGAGGGAAGTTGCCGGAATTACCTGGCAAGCCGTTCCCGCGGGAAGTTCAATATACGAATAAAACAGGATGTACGGCTGCAGCGCCGGAGAAGGATAAAGGGTTTGGTGAAAAGTGGTCATTGGTCAGGGTTGGTCGGGATAGCTGTCGTATCGTAAGATGCTCCACCCTTCCAAAGGGTTGGGATGCCTGCACAAAAAAACCTCCGCCACAATAAAGTGACGGAGGTTTGTTGAGAAGTGGACAATATTACCGGCTTATGATCACCTTTCTGTAAAGTGTTAAACCGTTACTGTGCTCGATCTTCACCTGGTACATTCCGGACGCGACCGTTTGAACCGCAAGCGTTTCCACTTTCCGGGTACCGGCTTTCACCTGTTTCCCAAGGCTGTTGCCCGACACATTGAACAATTCCAGCGACCGGATGGCATCCGAAGAAGACACTTGCAGGATTTCCGAAGCCGGGTTGGGATAGATCGTCACGTCAGCGCCCTCCAGCGTCACGCTTTCTATCTGGCTGTGCGCATAGGAGCCGTCAAGGTCGATCATTTTGAGGCGGTAGTACACCGGTTGTCCGGTTGGCGCCTGCGCGTCGGTAAAGGTATAACCGGCCCCGCTGCGTGACCTGGAGGGAACCGAGCCGATGGTTTCAAACCCGGATTGCGGCTTCAGACTTCTTTCCACATCAAAACGTTCGAAATTTACCTCTTCGGTGGTGGCCCAGTTCAGCAGGACATTCCGTGCTTCTGTGGTAGCCGTGAAGGAAGCCAACTTAACAGGGAGCGAGGCGCTGCCAACCGTGATAGGATAGTAAAAGGCATTATTGGCAAAATTCAGATCATTTGCGGAACCAATTGGTGTGACCTGTGTGTTCCAGGCCAACAAAACTTGCCCGTATCCGGGAGTTGTTCTGGCGGTCTTCGTTGCAAAACTAAGATTCCCTTCCCAATCCGGTGGGATAGTGGTTATATTCTCGTAACGAACTTCGGAGGAGGGGCCGTCCTCGGTATCGTAAAAATAATAGACCTTCTCCCAGGTTACACCATTGCTTGTGATTTGATCGGGGAGGTCAGCCGGGATGTTAAAATATCCGAAGCTGGCAATAGACCATCTAACCGTGTTGGTACCGAGTGTCACGGATGAAGTTATAGAAAGACCACTTTGAATATGTACATCATATCCGGTGCCCGGATAGATGCCGTTATAGGTGTCGGCGGTTCCATATCTGGAATCTGCAGCCAAGTCTATATTTTGCGAAAAAGCAGCGCCTACAACCCCAAATAGTAAGGTTAAGCAGGCATATAGCATCGATTTTACTTTTTTGATTTTCATAATAACGAAAATTTATACGTTCTTAAAATGGCTCATTTGAGAATAAACACACCTTAATACTTGTTATGGAATATCTACACTTAATGATACAATGCCCAAATTATTCTCCGAGTTGTTGTCATTACCACTCGTCAGGATAGAGGTAGTGATTGGTTTACTTCCATTCAGAACAGACGGCGCAGCCTGGAAGGTTATGCCGAAAGCGCTGTTCCCATTTGCAGTAATAGAGCCGCCGGTATATCTTAAATAGATAAAGCTGGTACTTGTCTCATTGTATCGCTCCCAGTTAGTGTTGTCAACGGATTGACCGGAGAGCGTTGTCGCAGCAGGATCGAAGGTGACATCAATACCTGCCGGAATCGTCACTCTCAGCTGGACCGGAATGTCTCCAAGGGTTGGGAATCCATTAATTTCAGAAATTCTGACAACCAAATTGCGCAACTGGGTAGTGTTCGTAATGTTACTTGTCGCATAGATACCAATGTCGGATATCTTCAGATCCGGTCCCGGCTCGGCAGAGCTCAGTGTCCAGGAGGAGAACTCCACGATCCCGAAAACGTCGGTAGTAGACACATCGTCAGCAGCCGTTGAGTTCAGCTGGGCCGATTTCTTCTCCCATTGCTGGTTCACTGTATTATACCGGTAGGCATACAGCATCGCCGGATCCTGGTTGTTTACATTATCTGTAATATTCAGGTACCGCAGCTGCACGTTGTTCCGGTTGGCGTTGGAAGCCGAAGGCTGGATGTCCCAGACCGTCCGGATCGAATTATCGGCAACGAAGGCAGGGTCGATACTTCCGCTAACGGAGGTCGTACGGGTGATGACCAGGTTGCCGACATTTGCTCCCGCAGGCATATTCACACCCAGGAAATCAAGGGCGCCGGTGTTGACGGCACGGCTCAGCATAGCGGCTTTTCCAAGGATGTAACTGGCGCTGTTTTCCTTGTGGGCGCCGGTTAAGATGTCGGAGGCATCATTGCCGAATTCGATATTGCCGTCACCTGCGTGCAGGATACCGCTGGTAAACCAGATACTGCCATTGATCAGCACCGGGTTCTTGCCCACTTTTGAAGGTGCGCTAAAATCTCCGGCGATTTCCAGGATGGCTCCCTGGGGCAGCTCGATGACCCGCAGGTCGTGGCTGTTCAGGTCGACCGTTACGCCTTCCCCGATTACCACGTTAGGTGCATCGGAGGTACCGGTGAAATCGAAGGTAAAGGCATCCTGCCCGGCGAGTGTAACCGTTGAATTGGCTACCCGGATCCGTGCCTGGCTACCTCCCCGGATATGGAAGGGGTAGGCATTGCTGATGGCGTTGCCATTCAGAACGTTAATAGAGCTGAGCTTGCCCGATCCGGAGGCATGGTCTTCGGCAATAAATGCCTTTTCTGCATCCCCGGCTGCGAGCGTTACGTTGATTACGTCGATTTCTGTGTCAGCGGCATTCGAATAACGGGAATAGTTGGATTGCAGCACGGCTATCGTATTATTCTCAAAAGAGACCCCGTCAATGGTAACATGGCGGGTCGTAGGGTTGTGCCAGGAGTAAATCCCTTCATCCGCATCCTTGATGGTACCTCCTTTGACCAGCACGTTGACGGTATTCTGTACCGAGAAAATTTCGATCCCTGTAAAAATTGCATCCGGAAGGGCATCTCCGGCACTGATGACGCGCGCCGCTGCTTCCTTTTCGATGTTATTGGCTTCAAACGTCAGATCGGATGCGTTCTGGTAATGCAGGTTGATAAAGGATCCGATGTTGTACGCCTGAATGGTATTGCCCTTGATTTCCCAGTCGCCGGCTTCGATGGCTTTCCAGAAATTGTTGGTCTGGATACCCCGTTCCACCCTCGTGAAGGTGTTGTCTGTCACAGATGCATAGAAATTGTTCGCCAGGGAAACTCCTCTTCCATAGAAACCTCCGTCATTCGCAGTATGTCTTGGAATGTTGTCAAAAAGGTTCTGATGGATACTGTTCCCGTAGGTAGAGCCGCTGCCCGCATCCAACGCAACACCATTTTTGGTAAAATTGGCAATGATATTGTCTTCGATAACGAGACGATCCAGATCTCCCTCCGCATAGATACCGTGGGCGGCATGTGTATTGACGCCGTTAAGGACAAGGCTTGCGGACAAATCGGTATTGGATCCGCTGATAGTAAATCCTTTAATGGTCACCTCATTAGCCGTTACGGTAAAGATCTTGCCATCGGCGATAGCTTCCGTTGCCGGGATCACGATGGCTTCTGCCGCCCGGGTGTCGGCTCCGGCTGTCCCTGCGTTGGGTCCTGCGATGGTCAGGGATTTGTTAACCACAACATTTTCCGGATAGGTGCCTGCCTCGGCATCCAGCGTGTGACCGTCTGCAGTGGCCACAAAATCAATTCCTTGCTGAATGGTACAGAATTTGGTACCCCCCAGGTCGGTATTGGTAACCCGTGTCAGCGGGATGACGTCGGCTATAGCGGACGCACCGGTGACAAGCCGCTCAGCTCCCGAATTGGTGATGGCATTGTCCACTAATTCCGCGCAGGCATCATTGCTGTTATCCCGGTCGAAATAATAGTTGTTAGGCTGACCGGCCGTACTGGAGCTGTTGCCGTCGTTGTCATAATTCTCATTTCCTTTTTGCAGCTGGATGGCGTACTGGGTGTTGTCAATCGTGTTGTTGGCAACCCGATGGCCCGTACCGCCGATTACAATACCAAAGGCATCCCCTCCGCTTCCATGACTATTCTGAAAGTCGTTGATGGTGTTATTGCTCACCACCACACCCTGGGGCTGATCGTTGGCGCTGCCGTCTTTTCTGCGAATGACGGCGATACCGGCCATATCCCGGTCGGAGCCGGCATGTGTGCCTGCGACGCTGATGGTATTGTCGTCGATGACCACGCTACCTGTTCCGCTTGCTGCACCCGTACCGCTCATGTTTTTGGCTTCGATCCCGAAGCGCGACGTTCCGTCCAGCTCCAGTGTGTTCCCCTGGATGAGGACAGCCGCAGAAGCAGGGGTCGTATTACCGAGCCAGGCAGAGATCTGGGCATCCGCATTGCTTTTGACGGTATTGCCGGTTATGGTTACCCCTTCCATCGATTGATTGAGGTTGATATCGATACCCGTCAGCCCGTTTCCATTAACCGTGTTGTCGGTAATCACGATGTTGCTGTAATCTGCGGAGGAGCTTTGCAGCAGAATCCCTCTTTTGTAAGCGGAAGAAGAGATTATTCCGTCTTTATTACCGTTATTGTTCAGGTTGCTCTTGTGAATGGTCAACCCGGCAATGCTTCTGTTAGAGATGAAACCGGCTCCGAAATTGTTATTCAGGTTCAGTTCCTCCAGGGTGAGCGCGGCTATTGGCGCTCCGTCGAAGTGGCCTACCCCAAAATTGAAGTTCTGCACTTTCATGCTTTTCAGCGTGACGTTGTCAGCTGCGATAAAGAAGCCGGTTCCTGCGCCACTTCCATAATTTCCCTTATCGACAATAACCAACGTGCTGTCTACTCCGTAAATGGTGACACCTTTGTCGACGGTCACATTTTCCGGATAAATACCGGTGCTCACCCGGATGATATTTCCCGGAGCAGCGTCGTCTACCGCAGCCTGAATGGTCAGGTAATCGTCGCCTGTATCTTCGTTAACGACAGGCAGTTCGCACGTGGCAGTGGTCTGGAACCCTACGGCTGCCAGGTCATTGTCGACTCCCAAGATCAGTTTCTGTTGATAGGAGACGGAGCCGCCACCAGTGCTGCTGATCACAGTAGATGCCAGCGGGTTGTCGAACCAGTTACAGCTGGCATCGGTTTCGCCGGTTCCTTCGTTCACAATTGCAAATCCACCTTCCACCAGGTTGGTGAAGCTGTTCTGGTGGATGAGAGCGGGCGAGCCGGGGTGCGTGCTGGTTCCCAGTTTCCGTACGACCACGCCGTTTTTGACCTGGTCAAATTTATTGTTCAGGATTTCCACCGGTGCGGAACCATTTTGATAGACAGGTGCAGGGTAGGGCGTATAAGCTCCCCCCAGCCAGCTGATCCCTTCAGAAAACCCGGAAACTTCGTTGTTTTGGTAGACCACCGTTTTACCGCCTCCGGAGCGGGAAGTCACCCAGAATGCAAACTGCCGGTTCAGGTCTGCCGTGTTTCCGGCATCATCGTTCTGGAAGGTGTTGCCGCTGATGCTGATCGCTGCCGTGGTGCTGTTGCTGTTTTCCCAGATTCCGCGGATGACGGCAGGATTGGAAGCGGGTACCCCGGTGACATGAATTTTATTGTTGGTGATGGCCAGACCATCATACCGGTCAGGTCCGCCGGTGTTCGATTGCAGGAAGACAGAGGTCGACCATTTTTCGTTCGAATCGTCACTTTCTCCGGTACCGTCGATATAGACCGTGTTATTGTCGATTAGCTGATTCTTGCCATATGACAGGTGGATCCCGATGTTTTGATGGGTGTCCTCCGGGGAAGCAGTTTCGTTCAAATCTTTAGGGATGTAGAACGTATTGTCCTTGATTATCAGACCTGACGACTGGTGAAGAGAATTATAAAACCCAAGGCTCACATCGAAGTCTTTAATGGTCAGCCCTGAAATTTCCCAATCGGTAGTATTCGCATTGTTGAATTCCAGGAAGCTTTCCAGGTTGGCAGCGGCCAAATCACCCGGGCCCTGAATAGTGGCCGTTCCGGTAATTGTGACGTTGGTCGCATTACGGGGCGCCTGGATCGAGTAATCATCGTCTCCCAGGACGGAATTGCCGTCATTCCCCTTCGCCCATTCTGTCTGCGCAATGCCGCTGTAATCAAATGTGCCGGACAACTCGATGGTTTGGCCCGTAACTGCGCAGCCGATGGCATTACTCAGGATGCGATAGTGGTTTTCTGCCTGCGACGCATTATTTCCGGGTGCAACCGCGATCGTGGCCGGCAGCTGAAATCCGAGCTCAGAAGGGTTGGCATCCGCACCATACATCAGCCAGTTTTTATAGGAGACTTTTCCGGCCGGATCCTGTAACTCAACTCCCGAGGCGCCTGAATTGGTGGCGATTTCCGGGCCGGTCACATTGCCGAACCAGTTACACAGCGCATTCAGCTGGTTAGCGGCGCCTGCATAGGAAGAACCGATGTAGATAGCTTTCTCTGTAATGGCCGTAAACGAATTATAACTGATTGTCAACAGGTCGGTAGCAGGGAAATTACTTCCGTTTCCGGCGGTCCGGATTCCTGCTTCGCTGTTGCTGAAGTTGTTCCGGGTAATCAGTATCGGCCCGGACGGGTTCAGGTCCTCGAAGAGGCCAATACCGGCGCCCAGCCCGTTGCCAAACGGGATGTCCTGTCTCTTGGCATCCGCAAATTCATTGTCCGCAATGACCACGTTACCGGCATTGACGGCAACCAGGATACCCAGGTCGATCTGATTAAATTCATTGTGATGGACGTTGACATTATTGGCGTTGCTGGAAAGGTTGAGCCATACCGGCAGGCTGGTGGTGGCGGCATCGAATGCGCCGCCGCTTGTCACCGGTTTCTGAGCGGCTGCCGACGTGAATTTGTTGTCAAAAGCAGTCAGGGAATCACCGCTGAAGAAAATGTGGGACGAAGCGCCGCCGTTGTTTGTTCCTCCGATTGCCTGAAAGTAATTGCACTCCAGTGTCAGGGCGTTGGATGAAAAATACAGGTTGTTGTCACTCGGCGTGAAGTCCAGTTCAAATACGGAGTTTCTAAAGGTCAGGTTCTGGTTGGCGCCGGTTACGGCTGCTATGGACCGGCCGTCGAATTTGAACCCGGTGAAGGTTGCCGAGACTGCGCCCGAGAGGTTGATCAGGTTGCCGCCGGCAGCAGGCGCTATCAGTACCGTTTCGGTACCTCTGCTGCCTGTCCCGCAATTCCCGGCGTTGGCGCCCTGAAAGATGAGGTTTTTAGTTACTTGAATGGGTTCTGCGTAGATGCCCGCATCTGCCTGAATCACGTCGCCTGTCTCGGTTTGGGGAGCATCAATGGCTGTCTGGATCGTAGCAAAATTAATACTCCGTGTAATATTGAAGACCGGACCGTTGATGCAGGTGCCGGTTGGTTCAAAGCCGATAGCTGATCCGTTGTCATCCGCTCCTGAATTTGTAAATGGTAAATAGGTAACATCGCCGTTTACTTTGCTGACCAGTTCAGCCGGGATGCTGGTGCCGAACCAGTTGCAAGTAGCGGATACTGATATTTCAGACTCTTGATTGTCAATGGATAATCCCGTTCCGGTAAGACTGTTTTCCGTGATCGTAATACCTGAAGTTGCAGCTGGGCCGTCTTTTTTAACACGTACGGCTGCTGCTGTATTTCCATCCAGTTCATTATTGGCAATGATCACACCCTGGTTGCCTTCCGCTACCCTGATAGCAACGGCGTCGCCAATGATCTTATTGAACGATAGGTCGGCGTTGGTTGCTCCGGTGAGGTACAGCGTGGAGTTATCCCCGTTGTTATCGTGGATAAAGTTTCTACGGAATATGAGGGATTGGTGGGCATCGGTTGTAGTGGATGCGAAAATAACCGCGGAGTTTATCAAATGACCCGAGAATTCGTTATCCTCTATTACTAACGCATTTGTCTTTTCGACATAGAGTCCGGCACCACCGCTGGCACCCGGCCTGTTATTGTTAATGATAAGGTTATGACGGACGGTTGCCAGCCCGTTGGATGAAGGGTAGATGCCGATGGTATTATCGGTTATGATATTGTTTTCAATTACAAAACCACTGTTCTCCCCATAGCTATAGATTCCTACTCCGCTAAAGCTTCCGCCTGCTGCCTGCTCTACTTTAAAGCCATCGATGGTTACGTTATTTGCAGTAATGATAAAGCCGCTACGGACACCCTCCCCGGAGACAACCGATTCTGCCGCGCGTGATCCGTTACCGGCGATTTCGGCGTTCGCGCCTTTGAGGATAACACTTTTATGGATGGTTACCTGCTCGTTGTATGTGCCGGCTTCAGCACGGATTACGTCATTATTTTCAGTGCTCTGAGCATCAATTGCCGCCTGGATAGATGTATAGTAAGTATCCCGCGTAACGTTATGAACGGGACCGAAGCAGTTACTGGTGCCGGCGTCTGTGGCATAGTTGACAAGGTAGTTTTTGCCTGCCCCCAGTTCTAACAGCATTCCTTTTATAGCAACAATATCGGTAATCCCGTACCAGTTACAGGAGAGCTCCACATCCTGGTCGGCATGATTGATGACCGTTTTGTGCAAGCCTGCACTCTCCAAGTTGTTCTTACGTACAATCAGGTTAGATGGCCCCGTTGTCGGTTGTCCGGGCTCGCCCGCAGCAATATTGATGTTAGCGCCTGCAATGGTGTTTCCTTCGATGGTAACGCCGGTGAGTGTCGCGGGGGCAGCTCCATAATTACTGCCGTCGTTCCGGGCTTTCACCTGGATGGCACCACCTGAATTGGGTAAGGGAGACGAAGGGTTAGCTTCTACTCCTATGGAACTGGAGGCCGTATTGTTAAAGGAAGAATTCGAAATCGTAATGGCGCTGTAGTCGCCATATTTGAGATTGATATCGATACCGCCGCTTTCAGAAGGGTATGGTCCGTTACCGGTATCATCCATCACAATGCCATCAATTAATACATTGCTTCCCCGCTCCATGTAAATGCCTTTGTGTAGGTTGCGGCTGAAGTCGGAATTAGTAATCTGAATATCGTTGAATACATTGATTTTCGGGTCGGCGTCTTTGTTGGCAAATGTGGCCAGACCCATCCGGTTGTCGGTGAGGTCCACGTCATCAATGATCAGGCCGTCAATGTTGTGGGTATTGCTGGCGGTGATCCCGAGATCATGGTTAGTGATGGTCAGGGTACGCAATTCGATACCATCGGCTGCCAGAGTAATGCCGTCCGGTTGGCTGGAAGCCGTTCCCTGTCCCTGTATAATTACGCCGTTACGGGATTCTCCAATAAGTTTGACACTCTTATCTACTGTCACCTGTTCGTTATAGGTGCCGTCTTGAATGGTTACCAAATCGCTCGACGATGTTGCAGGAGCGTAAAATACGGCTGACTGGATAGTTGCAGCTCCTGGAACTACGTATTGTTGATTTGGTAAGATATATACCAAACCCGTATAGTAAGTAGGATAATTAGTATCCCTGCCTCTATGCCAGGTTTTGCTTTCTATCTCGAATAATTTAGAAAGCGGCAAACTTCCAAACGGCGTACCATCATAAGTGGAGTTGGTCATATCCAGCCGGAAACTCTCATTTACCTGATACAGGGAAACAAAATTAGTTGCCAGGTTTTTGAAATTATTGGCTGCCAGCGTATAGTTCCCGGCGGGTTTTGTACTTCCTCCAATGGCAAAGTATAAATTGTTATTATCAAAGGTGTTTCCTGAAATTTTAATACCGTCCTGAATATCGTCGAGGTTCAGTGCTGTACGCAGGTCGCGGAAGGTATTCCCCTGAATTGTAACGTCGCTGTTTTTGCCGTTTACAAAGATAGCGCCGTTCCAGGTTTTGTTGGCGTCCAACGAGAATCCACCGGTGATATCACCAGTAAATAAATTATCCTTTATGATTTTCTTTCCGGTTCCCGCGGAGGTAGAGATAGCTCGCACAGTACTGGCGATGGGTGCACCATTCCGCTCGAAAATAGTGTTCTGAACAGTCGCTTCAGTGGCTGCAGAAAATGAAAAGAAGTTACCCGTAATCGCGTTGTCAACAAGAACATGGAACCCGTCGATGATTACTGTCGGCGACCCGGTGACAGTTAATTTAGTATTTAACAATACGGCTTCTGCTACACGGGTTCCCGTACCGGCGGTTCCGGCATTGGGGCCTTCGAGAATCAGGGACTTGTTGATGGTCAGGTTTTCAGTGTAGTTTCCGGCGCCGACGTTAAGGATGTCACCTTCAGTTGCTGCATCAATCGCAGTCTGAATCGAACAATAAATGATACCTGTGTTCGTGTTTGTTACGAAACCTGCACCATCCGGACAGATGCAATCGCCGGTTGGCTGGAAGCCGGGATCGGTATCCCCATCATCGCCGCTATTCAGGTAGAGCGAGTAGGCTACTGCACCGTCAGCGGTGATCCGGGAGTTTATCTCCGATAAATCATCGCTGCCCCACCAGTTACATTTCGCATCCACTTCATTGGTCACGCTATTGTGCACGTACAGATATTGACGGCCCGGGTAGGTGTCTAAATCGATATCCAGGTAATTGTTATTGATGTGTATGCCTGATGGATTGTCGTATACCTGGATCAGTTTTAAGTAGCTGGCCGGATTATTTGAACCGGGCACATGAATGATATTGTTGTTGGCTATCGTGATATCCGCTGATGTGCTGTTCACAACAACAACACCGAATGACGATACAGGATAAATGTCGAAGCCGCTTTTGATATCGTTAGCCAGTACGCGGATATTCGTAACATAATTGCCCGCGTCTACGCCATCTCCGAGATGGATGCCATTGGTAACACCGTGAATATAATTGCCGCTTATCTCCACGTCGTCTACTCCGTACAGATAAATGGCCCCCCAGCCACTACTGGCATTTACGATCTCGTTGTTAATTGCCTTTTGATTCGAGCCATCTCTGTTGGAAGAAATATTAATACCTTCTCCGTTGGGATCGATGATATAATTCCTCTCGATAAGTAAATTATTGGTATACCTCATCTGAATTCCTTCATCGCCGGCATCTGTAATGATGTTGTTACGTATGGTGGCGCCATCCCTGACAGAGGCTTCCTGCGTTCCGTTTACAGCGTCTGTTGCGCCGGTTCCGGTATGAACAATCTTGAATCCATCGAGCTCAACACCTGCCGCTACAATGTCAAATACCGGTTTGTTTTTAGGGCCGGTCACCACAGATTCATTGGAGTCATCTGTTCTTGTGGTAGCAGACATAGGTCTTGGATCCTCGCCGTATTGCGCACCTCTCAGCTTAACAGACTGGTGTACAATTACACTTTCGTTGTAGGTGCCCGCTGCCACCGTGATCACATCTCCGGAATGAGCTGCATCAATCGCAGTCTGGATGGCGGTGTAGTATTCATTCTGGGTAACGTTGTGAACCGGGCCAACGCAGTTATCGGTATTAAAATCACCATTGGCCGCATAGTTGACGAGCTGGTTTTTACCTGTCCCGAGTTCCAGCAGCGCACCTTGTATAGCACCAATATCCGTGATCCCGTACCAGTTACAGGAAAGCGCTACATCCTGGTTGGCATGATTGATCACCGTCTTATGCAAACCCGCAGCCGCCAGGTTATTCTTACGTACAATGAGGTCGGACGGCCCTGTTGTCGGTTGCCCCGGTTCACCCGCCGAAATGCTGATATTTGCGCCTGCAATGGTATTGCCTTCGATGATCACGTTGGTCAGTGATGCGGGATCCGACCCATAGTTGGCGCCATCGTTCCTGGCTTTCACCTGGATGGCGCCTCCTGAATTGGGTAAAGGGGTAGAAGGGTTAGCTTCCACTCCGATGGTGCTTTGAGCAGTATTGGTAAAGGTAGAATTGGAAACGACAATGTTGCTGTAGCTGCCGAATTTAAGATTGATATCAATCCCGCCGCTTTCAGAAGGATAGGGTCCGTTACCCGTATCCTCCATGGTAATGCCATCGATCGTCACATTACTGGCCCGCTCCAGGTAGAGTCCTTTGTGGAGGTTGCGGCTGAAGTCGGAATTCGTAACCTGGATGTTGTTGAATACATTGATTTTCGGGACGGCGTCTTTGTTGGCAAATGTGGCCAGACCCATCCGGTTGTCGGTGACGTCCACGTCATCAATGATCAGGCCGTCAATGTTGTGGGTATTGCTGGCGGTGATCCCGAGATCATGGTTAGTGATGGTCAGGGCACGCAATTCAATGCCGTTGGCTGCCAGCGTAATACCGTCCGGCTGGCTGGAAGCCTTTCCCTGTCCCGCTATCACTACGCCCGAACGGGATTGCCCGACGAGCTTGACACCTTTATGCGCGACTACATTTTCGTTGTAGGTGCCATTGCCGATGGCCAGGGAATGTCCGTTATCTGTGAGGTAAGCATCGATCGCCTCCTGTATGCCGCAGTATTTATTTCCCGTGTCGTTATTCGTAACCTGTTCAGACTTACCGTTACCCGCTTTGACGTTGTCCCAGTAAATCTCGTAGTCTACGCCGGCTTCTGTATTATGCCCCTGCAAAATGATATTACCAATGTATTCAGATTGCCCGTGGTCAGTAACAGATTCCTCGGTTAAGTCTCCGGCTTCCGTACTGACTTTGTAAGAGAATTGTTTGCCAGGCAGTAAGGCGATTTCCAGCGTTACCCACGTATCGTATGTAAAGCCGTCCGGGAGTCCCATGTCTTCCCATCCGCCGCCATCACCACTTTGCCAAAACCTAAAACGGGGGTTATCCCCGTCACTGGTGAATTCAATAATAGGATAAGACTGATCCGCACTCGGTTGCGGAAGGTTACCGTCCGCATCTGCACCAGTACCCCAAAGTCCTGCCATTCTGCGACCCGTCGTGGCCCAGTCGGATGGGATAAATAATTCTGCCTGTATGCTGTTCGTACCTTTTGACAGATCGTATTTGCGCCCCTGGGTGTTGCGGAAAAGATCGGTTTCTCCTCCGGATGCAGCGATGACGTGCTTCAGGACACCGGATCTGCCGCCTGCTGTCTCCTGACTGCCAAAAGAAGCCGGAGCCCTGCGATCGGGATACCAGACACCCGGTGCCCGCTCACCTGTGGCAATGGCGAAATCAAAATTCTGTTCGTGACAATATTGCCCCGATGCAGTCAGTTGAAACAACAGGGCAAACAGAAGGAACGGTACGCTCCGCCAACCGGGTGCGGGGCGAAAAGGGGTAGACAGGAACCATAGGTCACGGTGGACCCGGGCAGGGGAAAGTGAAGCCATAACAGAGACTGGGATAAAAAGTAAGTATAAAGTGATTGCTTCCTACAATTGTATAGGGAGTTAATTAGCGTTATAGTAAAATAAGGGGCTGTCAGGTCCCGAGAACCACCCCGGTGCACGAGTGCGCCGTCGGGAAGTTAAGGAAGCGAAGTCAGCAGATACTGTTTTTCAGGGGGTTGGTACAGGTCTATAGTATTCATTTTTCGATAAAGGGGATAAATTGAGTATAAAGTATATTATTTCAAATGTTTCGTATAGGTGTCGCACCGGTGGCACAGACGGTACAATAATAGCATTAATTTTAATAAGAATGGAAGTAATGGTGGAATTTTTTTGTAAAAATTGTATCAGGGGTTAGGTATAAGGGGTTAGGGAATAGGTGCTGGGGAATGGGTGGATGCCTTTCCTGATCCCGGCGTTTTTTTGGGTATAACGCGGTGTTACACGTAAAGGCGTGAATGGTCTGTGAGGATACCAACGATTCACGCCACAAGTTTTGTGCCTGCTCTAAAATGTGCTGTGTTGCCTTGTTGAAAAGGACTGAAAACAAGAAAGAACTACGAAATATTCATAGTCCTTTCATTAATACAACGATTTACTTATTGTTTACTCTTTTACTACCCTGAGGGTCTCACTGCCATCGGCGGTAGTGACCCGGAGCAAATAAATGCCCGGTACAAAGTTATTAAAATTTATTACTATTTCCGTGTCAGAGGCTGCACCCTGCGTTTTTACGAGGCGGCCGGCCGGCGTATAGATATCAAGCCGCTGAATCCCGGAAGTGCTGCTCAACGTCACGTTGTCGACGGCCGGATTCGGGTAAATCCTGGCGCTTGCTGTACGGTCGCAGCCGGTCAGCGCTACATTCCGAATCGGGCTATAGCTGAAAGTTGCGTCGTTATCTACCATTTTGAGGCGGTAATAATACGTCCGGTTACTGAGCTTTTGTTCACCCTCGGTATACTGGTACCGGTCGTCGTTCTGCACATACGGCAGACGGGCTACCTCCTGGAAATCCTGTATGCCTGTGCCTCTTTCTACCACGAAATGGGAGAAGTTGACGGCTTCGGTGACCTGCCATTGCAACAGGGCGGAGCATCCTGCATCACGGATGGTGAAAGCTGCCAGTGTGACCGGCAACGATGTTTCCGTTCCCGGAGGGCTGGTCAGACAGTTGTCAGTTGACGGCGGGTAAGCAACACTCGCAGCGTACGTCACCGGATTGCCGGCGGCAGGGGTGATACTGATCCTGATTTTGGCACCTGTTTCCCGTAATTTGGCATTCGGATCGCTGGGGTCAAATACCCACTTGCCGCTTCCCGCATCAAAGGACCAGCCAGGCCATGCAGAACCTGCGCCGCTGGGTGAGACTGCTGCACCCGGGAAAAGGCGCTTGCCTGACGGCAGGGGAACACCCGCTTCGGTATGCACAACGTTGTCATCCGGATCCAGCCATTCCAGGATACCGACCATGCCGCTGATATCGAAGGTGGCGCTGGCGGTATAGCTCAGGTAAGGAGCGTCATTTTCACAACTGGTGACCGCGGCTACCGTAATGGCGGGTATATTGAGTGTCGGTATAAAAGGGATATGGTGAATTTCATGCCCGTTATGCTCGAAGGACTTGGCGATGAACTGCCCTTCCAGGTTGGCCTGGGTGTTGGTAGTGATGGCAGCATTCGGGGCAAGTAGAACGCCGTTGATACCGCGGCGACCTATCAGTGACAAGGCTCCGTTGGCATCCGGAAGGTTAAACAACGTGTAGCCCTGGGTGTTTTGCAGCTGTGGGCTCAAAGGGAAAGTAACCTGAGACCCGGTCTGAGTAATATTGATAATAAGTGCAAAACCAGTGTTGCCCGACAGATTCTCAAAAGCCAATTCATTCGAAATACTGCTCCAGGCCTCTGCGGAGATTGTCATGACATTCACCCCGTTCGGATTTAAAATAACCTTCGGTTTGGCAGGCAGCAATGATTTGTCCAGGAACGGTCCATTCAACGGGCCGAAGTTGCTATTGTCAAAATCCTTGATAGTCACATTGTTGGCCAGAGAGCCCAGGTAAGCCGAGGCGGCATAGAAATGGTTGAAAGCGCCATCAATATCGATCTGTCCGGCGCCTGTCCCGAAAATGTTTTCAAAGACAGGGTTGCTGGAGGCACTTACCGGAGGGGTAAAAGCACCGGGGTTTGTGTTGATGGTAATCGTTCTTTTGGTACTGTTCGCCGGACGTATCCGGAAATTTCCATTTTCATAAGTAACCGTGCTGTTAGTTGGAGTCGCCGGGGATCCTATTTTAATATAATGCCCTGTATTTATTTTCAGGTCACCATCGTTATTGATATCGCCTTCAAAAACAAGACCTCTGCGTACGGCGATCCCTATCGGAATGCCTCCGTAGTAAAACGAATTGGCGGCGGAAGGCGGGCTGATCTGGTAGGTGCCGGTATGCAGGACCAGATCTCTTCCGGCAGCTACGGTACCCTCGGTTTCGGTACCGACCAACGACGCATCTTCTTTTACAAAAACGGTAAAGCCCTTTGCCGGAGCCATGATATTCTGAGCGTTAATCGTGTTGAAACCGTTAAACAACGTAATAATCAGTACTAAAAAGGATAGGGAGGGTAAACGCAAGCTATTCGAAATTATAGAGGGAAGTTTAAAAGCATTCAGGCAAAAATTGGTATTGTTTCCGAGGGGGATTGAACTTTTCACTTTAAAATAAGTTATCATTGTAAAACAAATTTAACTGTGGGAGGGTAACACGCTTCTCAAGTAATTACTGTAAACCGCCAGCGTAACTATTGCTTTTGGATTATTGACAGCAGGGCTAAGCCGTTTTTCATTGTTCTGACGGAGCATTCCGGTTGCTTGGCTGACTCCCCGGATCCGAATGAACGCTGCAAAATTACGGTGGAGCAGGACGGGCCACAATAGACCCTGGGGTTCATTTTGAGGAAGGCATACTCAGAAAACGACGAATTGTGTTTAAAAACCTGTTCGTGACAGCACCAGCGGGGACTGCGCATCCTCACCGAGAACGATTTGATTATTATAGGGATAAGATGAGAATACTGGTTATTGAAGATGAATTACTTGTTGCGCAATATATTTGCTATCACCTGCGCCGCTCTTTTTCTCCGGAAGTAAGTCTTGCCAGGAACGTGGAAGAGGCGCGTGACAAGACAAAGGAACTGTTGCCTCACCTGATCCTGTGTGATATTAACCTGAACAATGCCGTCGACGGAATCGACCTGATCGCTGATTTGAAGGACCGGTACCATTTCGAGGTCGTGTTTGTCACTTCCTATCATGTCCCGGATATGATTGACCGGGCCATCGAACAGGATCCGGTACATTATCTTATCAAGCCTTTTACGGAGGAGCAGTTTTACGCCACCATTAAGCTGGCTATTCAAAAAATAGAGGGAAACCCGCGCAGCGGTACGGCGCGTACCGATCTCACGGAGTTGCTGACGAAAATGGAATATGAAATTTTAACAGCTATTGTTAAGAACAAAACGACTAAACAAATAGCAGACGAGTTTTTTGTCAGCCCTTCGACCGTCAAAAACCACCGTCATAATATCTGCCGGAAGCTGGGCCTGGAATCCGGAAATAATGCGATTATCAAATGGGTAATGGAGCATAACCTGATGAGTGAGTTGTTGTAATCCCTCGCAGACAGGTAAAAGCAAGCCGTCATATGACATCTGTAAAAGCCAAAGACATCGACGAATACATTGCAGGTTTTCCCGAAGAAACCCGGGAACTGATGGAACAGGTCCGGGCGACCATCCGGGAGGCGGCGCCCGGCGCAGAAGAGGATATCAGCTATGCTATCCCGGCTTTTCGGCTAAAGGGGAAGTATCTTATCTACTTTGCGGGGTATAAGCGACATATCGGACTTTACCCCGTTCCCGCAGCAGAGGTCTTCGAAAAAGATTTTGCTGCCTATAAAACGTCGGGAAAAGGGACCATTCAGTTTCCGCTCGACAAACCCTTGCCGCTGGACCTGATTACCAGGATCGTGAAGTTCAGGGTGGAGCAAAACAAAAAGGCTTCGCAAAAGAAATAGCTGTCGGACTCCCGGCAATCGCGGCTGTAGGGGGCGTGCGTGCATTAAGGAGCCTGGTGGATTATTGCTTTTTCCGCTTCATAACGCTTCCGGGCATTGGCCAGCTGTTTGGCATAACGCGGGTCCCGGGCAACATCTTTTGTTTCTTCCGGATCCTTTTTAGCGTCATAGTACGACTCGTAGTCGTGCTCAATATACCGGAAGTACTTAAATTCTTTGCCAATAATGCCTTCCACTTTGGGCAACAGCGGGCTGCTCAGTACGCTGTGTTCATAAAAATAGTAGCGGCGTTCCGGGTCCTTTCGCTGCGCCTGGCGGATGAGATCAAGGCCCTGCATGGTTCCCGGTACGGGAATGCCGGCATAGTTCAAAATAGTCGGAGCGATGTCGATATTCAATACCAGGCGGCTGGACGTGCTGTTCCGTAAGCCGGATGAAGGCCGCATGTCGTTGATAATCAAGGGTACGCGGACAGACGTTTCAAAACCGTACCATTTTCCCATCAGCCCGTGCTCTCCCAGAGAGAAGCCGTGATCGCTGGTATAGATAATAATTGTATTTTCATCCAGTTGCAGGGCCTTCAGTTTAGCAACAATGGCACCCACTGCTTCATCCAGCCCGGTAATAAGCCGGTAATAGTTTTTGGTGTTTTCTTCCAGGAGCTCCGGGGTGGAAAACAATCCATGCCACCGGGCCCGGCCGATATTTTGGTCGGTGCGGAAGAAATCAGGGAAGCTGTTCCAATAGTGCGGTGTGGCTGTAGTAGGGATGGGCATTTTTACATCCGAATACAGCTCTTTATGGCGTTCCTGCACCAGGTAAGTAGCAGGATTGCCATTCTTGCCGTCTATTTCATGGGCGGCATTGAAGGATACGGCGAGGTAGAAAGGAACCCCGGCCTGTTGGTTTTCCAGGTACTGTACGGCTTTTTGCGTAACGTTATCGGTTTGATGAACGCCTTCGTCAGTCATCCAGGGGATGGAGCCTTCCCAATGGTCAAATTGATCGGAGAGCTGAGGAGCCCCTACTCCCAGAAAACCAATCTGGGCAGTTTTATAACCGGCCTGTTTGAGTACCATGGGATACGTTTCCCGGAAAGCTTTGGCGGTAAAACCCGTAGTGAAGTCATTGATCTGGTGCCGGGCCTTGTGTTGCCCGGAGAGAATACTCGCACGGCTGACCACGCAGATAGCCGTGGTGACGTAAGCATGCGTAAACCGCAGCCCGCCTTTGGCCAGTTGATCGAGGTGGGGTGTTTTGACAAAGGGATTGCCGTTAATTCCCAACGCCTCCGCCCGGTGACTGTCGGTGATGATAAAGACAATATTGGGGGGCTGAGAAGGGACCGGACGGGCAAATGCCGGTAGGCATACTAACCAAAGCAGGGTAACGCAAAGACGGGACGGGGATTTCATTGATAGATTTTAAAAGTCTTCCGGTAATTGATTTTGCTGTTTTTAGATTATTGCAGCTGAAGCGTTTCCACGGCTGCCGGGGGAGCTTGTTCACGGAGCCGGTGATGGGCGGCGATCATTTCCCGCAGCTTTTCCGGTCGGGTTCCGGCCAGGTTATTCCGTTGGCCCAAATCGTCTTTCAGGTTATACAACTGGTATTCATCGGCGTTACCCAGTTCGATATTGACCTGTTTGGCGATTGCCGGGCCATTATACGGAGGAATGAGGATCCAGTCTCCCTGGCGCAAGGCTGTCCGGGAGCTGGCCTCCAGGAGGAGCGCTTGCCTGCCTTCCTGGTTGTTACCCAGGAAAACATCCAGGTAATCCTGGCTATCCGTTCCGGTGACCTGTTCTCCCGCCAGGCGGGCCAGGGAAGCCAGCAGGTCCAGCTGGCATACGACCGCATCCGAAACGCCGGGGTTGATAGTCCCTTTCCAGTAGGTAATAAAAGGTACCCGGAAGCCAGCCTCATATAAGCTGTATTTGCCGCCCCTGAGGGGGCCGGACGGGGTATGGTCGCCCAATTTTTCCACCGCGTCATCGTAATAACCGTCGTTGACCACGGGGCCGTTGTCGCTGGTGAAAATGATCAGGGTGTTTTCCAGCAGGTGTTCTTTCTCAAGGGTGGCAAGGAGTTCTCCCAGGCACCAGTCGGCTTCCGCAATGACATCGCCCCTGGGGCCCAGCCCGGTGGTGCCGGCAAACCTTGGATGGGGCGTACGGGGGACATGGGGTTGCTGCATCGCGTAATAAAGGAAAAAAGGCCGGGAGGCATGGGCTGTGATAAATGTGCGCGCCCGGGCCAGAAAGACGTCGGCCATGTCTTCGTCGACCCACCTGGCTTTCGCACCGCCTTTCATATAGCCTATCCGTGAAATCCCGTTCACAATACTCTGGTCATGTCCGTGGTGCCACTTCATCTTTAATTGCTCCGGGTGGTCTTTACCGGTTGGCTCCCCTTCAAAGTTTTGCTGATAACTCACCTGGATGGGATCTTTAGGATCACTTCCTGCCACGTGGCCGTTCTCGATGTATACCGTCGGGACCCTATCCTGGGTGGCGGCCATAATATAGGCGTAGTCAAAACCCAGTTCATTCGGTCCGGGCGTTATTTTAGTATTCCAGTCGACATTTCCATTACCCAGCCCGAGGTGCCACTTTCCTACCACGCCGGTGGCATATCCGGCGCTTTTAAGCACTTTCGGAATGGTGAGCTGCGCGGTGTCAATCAGCAGGGGAGCCGTGCCTGGCAGGATTTTAGCGTCTTTATTTCGCCACGGATACACGCCTGTTACGAGCGCAAACCGGCTCGGCGTACAGGTAGACGAGGTTGCGTAACCGTTGGTAAAGCGAAGACCGCCTTGCGCGAGGCGGTCCATATGAGGGGTTTGCAGCGCCGTAGCGCCATAAGCTCCTACATCGCCATAGCCCAGATCGTCCAGGTTGATCAGAATGATATTGGGAAGGCGGGACTCTTGCCCGGAGCGGCATCCCGCCACCGCAACCAGGAGCCCAAGGAGCAGGCTGCGGAATGTACGGGTGGAATTGTCAGGTGGTACCATAAAACACACGTTTCAAACGGATCGTAGATTGAACCGGTCAAGTTATCAAATTTTATTGAAAACGCGGCGGTATATCCGGCGGTGGCTACTGTAATGGCCGGAGCGACCCGGTTACGGGCTGCGGATCGGGTTATTTTACCAATGCTTTCTGCCGCTGGTATTCTTTTCGCAGGGCGATCAGTTGTTTTTGGTACCCGGGGGATGCAACGAGGTTTTGGGTTTCAAAAGGGTCTTTCTTTAAATCATACAATTCTTCGTATCCGTGTTCAATATAGTTCATATACTTGATATCCCGGCTTACCAGGCCTTCTACCTGGGGCAGTCTCGGACTCCCCAAAAACGTATGCTCATAGAAGAAGGAGGTCCGCTTGTCCGGTTTTTCGTTTTTTGCAAGAAGTCGTCCGAGAAGATCGATACCCTGCATCTGCGACGGCGGAGTGAGACCGGCTAACTTGAGAAGGGTAGGGGCAATGTCGATATTCAGGGAGATCCGGTCCTCCGTCTTTCCCTGCAGTGCGGGGTTGCGCGGGTCATAAAGCAGAAGGGGAACCCGTATGGATTCTTCAAAGCCAAACCACTTTCCCTGCAGACCATGTTCTCCCAGAGAAAATCCGTTGTCGCCCATGAAAATGATAATGGTATTGTCCGCTATGCCGAGCGTTTCTAATTGCTGCCGGAGTTTCCCTACCACTTCATCCACACCGGTAATCATCCGGTAATAATTTTTGACGGTTTCCTGGTACAATTCGGGTGTTGAAAACAGCGGTTTCCAACGCTCTCTGCCAATGTTCTGATCGGTCCGGAAGAAGTCCGGATGGGCGTCCCAGTAGCGGGGCGCGGCGGTCAGGGGTTGGGGAATGGTCAGCGCTTTGTACAAGTCGCGGTACCGTTCCTGCACCGGGTAAGTAGGAGGATTCCCGTCCAGCTCATGGGGGGCCTTAAAACTTACCGACAGGCAAAAAGGCCCTTGCTGCCCGAAGTTGCGGAGAAACAGCGCAACGCTGTTGGCAGTGCTGTCGGTATGATGAATAACAGTGCCATCCGGACGGGTATATTCGTACGGAGGCTGGCCCGACCGGTTGCAGGCCCAGAAATCGAACGCGTCTTCCGGCGGGTCGTTGCCTACCCCGTATTTTCCTGCAAACCCGATCCGGTACCCGGCTGCTTTCAAGAGCAGCGGATACGTATACTGCAGGGCGCCGGGGCTGAAGTTTTTGGCAAAATCATCTATTCCATGCCGCGACAAGTACTGCCCGCTGAGTATACTCGCCCGGCTGACCGAGCAAATAGCCGTGGTCACATAAGCATTTTTAAACAAAACCCCCTGTTGCGCCATCCGGTCAAGATGCGGAGTCTGTATATACGGGTTTCCCATCGCCCCCAGCGCATCGTAACGCTGGTCATCCGTCAGGAGGAAAATGATATTGGGACGGGATTGCCCGTACAGATGGGTACAGGTGAACAGAATGAATGCTGCAAGGTGCCTGAGTTGCATAAAATTCCAAGGTTTCGGTTAATGGGATTTTTTCCGGGCGGGGCTTAGTGTTGTTCCCGGAGCCTGGCCAGCTCTTCATAATAGACGGGCGGGCGCAGACTATCCTTATTGTCATAGGAGTAATCCCATTGTTTCATATAGTCGTCCGCCGGCAAAAAACGGTCATGGGTCTGTTCCAGTTTTTTGAAAAGCTTTTCGTCCAGGCTTTTTTGGAGTACTGCGTACTGCGGATCGTCGATGAGGTTGTGTTGCTGATAGGGGTCCTGCTGATTGTCATACAAAAGCCAGGGGCCGGTCAGTTGTCGTACATACGTATATCGTTCCGTGCGGATACCGCGGTATTCTCTTCCGCCGTTCATGAACTGCCATTCGTGGAAGGGGACCGGGAGCATGATCAGGGCAGCATCCGACGGATATTTTTCAGGGGCTGTGATTCCCGGGGAGACGTCTTCTCCTTCAATTGAATCAGGGATTTTCAGCCCTGACAGTCCCAGCAATGTCGGCAGCAGGTCCGGTGTGCCGATCGGCTGGCGGACGTCAATGCGTTTGGAGCCGTAACGGTCAGGGTACCGGATCAGCATGGGCACCAAAATGGACTCATCCCAGGGCCGCTGCTTTCTGAGCACGCCTTTGGAAAGCAGCATGTCGCCATGATCTGACGTGAACACCAGGATCGTATTATCGGCAATCCCCGCTTCGTCCAGCGCCTGCAACAGGCTTCCCAGGGCATCGTCAAGGGCAGTGCAATGCGCGTAGTAATCGGCCAGGATCTGCCGCGCGCTGTCCTGGAGGGGAACCGGTACATTGGGCCGGACGAAGAGCCGGGAAGGATCGTACAGGTCCCGGTATTTTTGCGGAGCCGTGTGATACGGATTGTGCGGCGGCCCCCACGACAAAACAAGCAGGAAGGGCCGGTCTTTTGACTGCCTTATAAAATGGATGGCGCTATCAGTCTGGGGGAACGCGTCGTATCCTTCCCAGAGATGTTTCTGATCATTTTCATCAAAGTAAAACGAATTGTTGTAGTCATGGGTGACTTCCCGGACCTTCCAGTAGTCGAAGCCCTGTCTTCTTTCCTTTGGGATGGGTTTATCGCGGGCACTGAAGGGGTGTTCCCCGTTAGGATGGCCATTTACGTGCCATTTGCCGATGTACCCGGTCCGGTAGCCATTGGCCTTGAAGATTTTGCCCATCGTAGTGGCTTCCGTGGCTAACGGTTTGTCGTTGTAAAACAGACCATGGGTAAGGGGATATTGACCGGTAAGCAGGGTGCCCCGGTAGGGCGCGCATACCGGCATCGTTGCAACGGCCGTGTGAAAGACGACGCTTTCTTCCGCCAATCGGTCGATCACGGGGGTTTTGACATCCGGATTGCCGGCATAGCCGGTTGCGTCGGCCCGCCATTGGTCGGCGAATATAAAGATAACGTTGGGTTTTTCTGTCGGGGAAGATTGTCCGGAAAAGCAGCCGGATACTCCCAATAGTATTGCCAGGCAGTTTGCCCATAAGATGGTTGGTCTCATAACAGGAATGGGTTGGGGGAATGATCAGTAACCAGGATTTTGTTCAAGTTTGTTTATCAGGATTTCATTTGCCGGAATAGGCGCCAGGAGTTTAGTAGGATTAAGCTGGTAAGCTTCCGGATAGAGGAACGACTTTTTGGCTTTTTCCCGCACGCCGTGCGCGGTCAATACTTCAATGGCTTTTCCGGTTCTCTTTAAGTCGTACCATCGTTGATTTTCAAAGCAGAATTCTACCTGTCTTTCTTTTTGGATCGCTGCGCGCAAGGTTTCCGGGTCTGTTGCAGGTACAGGAGCCGTAAGCCCGGCCCGGTTACGAACCTGCTGTACAAAAGGGATTGCTTCTGCCGTTCTACCCGATTCATTCAGTACTTCGGCATACATCAGCAGCACATCGGAATAGCGAAGTATGGGAAAGTTGTCGCCGCATCTGTCATTCGGTGCGTTGACGGGCGGCTTGTATTTGAAACAATAGGGAATTGGCCGCACCTGGTTATCCCAGTCTTCTCCTGTCCAGTAAGCGATCGAAGCCTCCTTTCGTACATCACCTTCTTCGAAAGCGTCAATCAGATCGTCGGTCGGGTAGTTCCACCCCGCGCTCACGATATTGATAAGGGGGCGATTGGTTACGGCGCCTCCGGAAGTATGCGGGGCAAACATAAAGATGAACCGGTTGGCCAGCTCAGGACTGTTTTCAGAGAACTGGATAGCGAAAATAGTCTCCTTGTAATCTTTTTCCGACGGATTGAAGAGCGCCGAATAATCGGGCAACAGCTGATAGTCTCCCGACGAAATAACGGCTTCCAATACCGGGGCCGCTTCTGCATACTGGTGCCGGGTAAGGTGGACTTTCCCGAGTAACGCCCGGGCAGCCCCTTCGTTGGCTCTTCCGTTTTCTTTGATGCCCTTTGCTTGGTTGAAATGTTCAATGGCCAACCGCAGGTCGTCGACAATGTTTTCGTAAACAGCATCTTCCGGGGCGCGTTTGATGTCCACGGCCTCCTGGGAGGTAATGGGAGTAGTAACCAGCGGGACTCCGCCGAATTGGCGGACCAGGTTAAAATAGTACAATGCCCTCAGAAAGAGCGCTTCTCCGGCACTCCGTTCTTTCAGTTGTTCATCTGACCAGGTGATCTGCGCCCGCCCGAGTTCGTACAACAATTTGTTGCATCGGGTAATCCCGTCATACGAGAGGTTCCAGAAGTTGGCATAAGCCTGGTTACCGGAAGCCTGCAGGAATTGATCAATGACACCGCGGATGGCTTCCCCCGTCCGGATATTGTTCTGGAACGTCGCATTGTCAGACGGGAGCTCGGCGAGAATCCAGTGCCAGTTTTTTTCGTAATTCCGCATCGGAACATAGCATCCGTTGACCAGGAGTGTATAATCTACCTCTGATTTATAAAAGCTTCCTTCACTCAGGCTTGCTTTCGGGTACAGTTCCAGGAATTCATTGGAACAGGAGCTGAGGAATAGATTGAACAGTAGCAAAAATGAGATCTTTTTCATTTGTTAAATAGTTTAATGCGGATCGTCAAAGCGCTTAAAAAGAAAGATTGATCCCGATAGAAGATGTCCTGAATAGCGGATAGGAGGTCATATCATAACCGGGGGATAACGTGTTATTGATGCTTCGTGACTGCCCCTCGGGATTTGCCCCTTCATATTTGGTAAACATTGCGAGGTTCTGGACAGTGGCATAAATACGACATCCGTTTATAAAACCTGATTTCCTGATCAGCTCATCCGGAAGGTTATAACCCAGCGTGATATTGGCGATCCGCAGGAACGATGCATCTTCTACCCAAAGGGTGTTCACCCGGTGTCCCCAGCTGGGCGTCAGCTTCGGGACGCCGTACAGGTTTCCAGGTCCCGGATTTGCCTCGCTTCTCCAGCGATCCACCCATTGTTTGCGTACATTGAAGAAACCCTGCAGGTTATCAACCGTTTGCCTGAGCCCGTTCATAACCTGCCCTCCGTACTGTCCGTTAATGATGACGCCCAAATGAAAACGTTTGTAAGTAAAAGTATTCGTCAGACCAAAAGTAAAGTCCGGGTGCGGGTTGCCGATAATTGTATAGTCCAACAGATCGTTGATCAAACCGTCCCCGTCGATATCTTTGTATTTCGGGTTTCCCTCGTATACCTGCGTCGTTTTAACGAGATCCGGGTTGGCGATATCGGCCGCTGTATAAATCCCTTCCAGCTCAAAGCCATAGAACTGGCCGATGGGTTTGCCTGCCATCGTGATGTGCGTCGGGTTGCTATCATTATTGCCGGTGAGGATCCGGTCATTGTTTTCGTTGATAGACAGCACCATGTTCCGGTTGAAGGCAATATTGGCATTGATATCCCATTGTAACTCCCTGGAGACCGGCGTGCCTCCCAGGCTGATTTCTACTCCGCGGTTCCGGACATTGCCTTTATTGACGACCTGCGAGTTGAAGCCTGTAATGGCCGGAATGATATCATTAAGGAGCATATTCTTGCTTTTTCGCTGGTAGAGGTCCAGCGTAAGCGAGAGGCTGCCCCGAAACAATTCCAGGTCCAGACCCGCATCCAGTTGGGTGGATTCTTCCCAGGTAAGGTAAGGATTTGAGATTCCGGCATAGGACGCGGTTACCTGGTTATTGCCGAAAATGTAAGAGCCCGCATTGACAGCAGCCAGGTGGGAGTAGTTTCCGATATTATTATTTCCGCTGATACCGTAGCTGGCCCTGATTTTCAAATCGCTGATGGTTTTATGGTTTTGCAGAAACGGTTCCTTTGACAGCCGCCATGCTCCCGCAACTGACGGAAATGTTGCATAGCGGTTGAGGGTTCCGAATCTGGACGAACCGTCCGAACGCAATGTCGCGGTGAGCAGGTATTTGTCCTTGAAGCCATAATTGACCCGGCCGAGATAGGAAATCATACTCCATTCGCCGATATTTTCGTCCCAGGCACTGATCGCCTGCGCGGCATTAATGGTTTGGATCATGTCGTCGGAATAAGGAGAACCCGTAAGACTGATGGCGTTATTGGTGCTTTTTTGCGTGGTGTAGCCTAATACGGCATTGATGCGATGATTTCCCCACGACTTGTTATAGGCCAGCGTATTTTCAAGCAGCCAGTTGACATATTCAGAGCGTGTGTTGACAGAAGAGCCGGTGCCGGCGACAGGAGGCCGGTTGGAGCCTCCTACGGTGCTGGGGATATATTGGACAAATTTGGTAGTCGACCATTGCGTGTTCAACGCGGTCCGGGCTTTCAGGTGGGGGGTGATGTCCCACTCAAGATAAGCGGTTCCCAGGCTCTGAAACCGATTCTCCTGCTGGGTCGTTTCCCTTAAAACGTATAGGGGATTGGCGAAATTCCAGGCGGAGTGGTATTGGCTTTGCGGGGAAACGAGGTAGGGGATGAGTTCGCCGTTTTCATCATAAGGAGACAGCAGCGGATTGGCCCAGACCGCTACTCCGATAACATCTTCCCGGTTGGAATTGGTATTCGTCCGGTTTTGTTTGATGAAGGAAGGCTGAAGTGTAGCCCCTACCGTGACGACTTTCCCTATGATGGATTCTAGTCCGATTTTGGCACTGTACCGTTCCACTCCCGTATACCGGACGACCCCTTCCTGCTGAAAGTACCCGAGACTCAGGTCCATTTTGGAATCGGTTGAGCCTTTCTGGATACTGATATTGTGATCTTGTATGGCGGCGGGCTGAAGGAGAAGGTCATACCAATCGGTTCCGTCGCCGACAAGTTGTTCCGGGTAGCGGTAGGCTTCCGGGTAGTCTTCCGGCGTAGCCTCCCGGTCGTGAGCCCTGAGAACCGCGATGTCGATCTTGTTGCGCTGAAGATCGACAAACTCCCGCTGGTTCATCAAATCAGGACGGCCTTTCCGGGGAACATTCTGCACGCCGCGCATGGACGATACGGATACGAGGGTTTTATTGTACTGCCCTTTTTTAGTCGTAATCATGATGACCCCGTTTGCCCCCCTGGAGCCGTAAATAGCGGTAGAGGAAGCATCCTTCAAAATGGTTACGGATTCAATATCATTCGGATTGAGCAGCACGAGTGGGTTCAGGTTCTGATTAAGGTCGGAGGCATAGGGGAGTCCATCGACTACGTATAGAGGCTCATTCCCCGCGCCCAGTGACCCGCTTCCACGTATACGGATAGAGGTTCCGGCGCCGGGGCCGCCCGACAGCTGCTGGATTTGCACACCTGCTACCTGGCCGATCATCTTCTGGTCGAGTGTTGCCACCGGAAGGTCTTTGAGCGCTTTTGAGTTGATTTCTGCAACCGATCCGGTCAGGTCACTTTTTTTCATGGTCCCATATCCCACTACAACCACCTCTTCCAGCGCTTTTTCATCTACCTGCAGGACGACATCCAGAGAAGCCCGGTTTCCTACCTGGATTTCCTGGCTTACATATCCTACAAATGAAAAAATAACGGAGACCTCCTGCGCGTCCGCGATGACCAGGCTGAATACTCCTTCTGCATTGGTAGTCGTGCCTTTTGAGCTGTCTTTTATGAGAATACTTACACCTGGAAGCGGATCGCCGGAAGAATCGGTTACTTTTCCGGCAAGGGTGCGTTCCGTTATTTCCATTGGTAAAGGAGCTGCTTCCGCACCGGTAGCTGCGGAATTGTCGGCTTTCCGGAGAATGATCTGGTTGCTGCTGACTTG
>JBEBSD010000066.1:0-32842 GCA_040394475.1 Telluribacter humicola
ATCCAATGTTTGTTGAAATTTATTATCTCCGCAAAGATATGAGACGAGGGAGAGCAGGATAATTGCCCCGGTCGTGCATATAAAATTCGAAACCCCATACACCGTAGCCGCCCGTGAGAAAATCCCGGGATGAAAATGTTTCGGAAGGAATTATTCCAATGACGCCTCCCTCTCCATAAAGTCTTATACGGTCGGTTACATAGCCTGCTATGCCTACTAACCCCGGGGAAAAGTTGGCATAGGGCGTCCATTGAGTTTCTCCGTTCAGAACATGTTGGTTGTACAGGAGGTTTCCTTTCAGTCGCAAGGCCAGCCGCTCGTTGAAGTTACCTTACAATCTGAACACATGCTCAAAGTAAATCCCTAGTTGAATTTCAATGGTAAAGCCGAAGAGGGGTTTGAATTTTACCAGTCGGTTATAGGCGGAGAGTTCCTTGTATTTACCTTGATCTTGCCGCCGCTATTATCCTTTCACCCCTTCGGGGTTCGTTGTCGGCAACTCTTAACATCACGGGAATTTGATTGGGCTGCACGATCAAATCCGTGAGCTTTGGTCGGTCCCTCCCTGACCGGATACTAAAAAGACAGAACCTTCTCATTTACAGTGTTCTATTGTTTTTATCTTTGTCTATACCGTCACGGGCGGTCCGATAATTCTATCAACACAATTTGCAATGCAACCTTCATTTTTTATGAAACACTGCTATTGTTACCTTGCATTCATCGCTTTTATTCCGTTGGCCTGCTCCAAAAAGCAGGAGAAAAAAGAAAACCGGCTCTCTGACGGAGCCTCGCGGATCACGGTGTGTTACAATCCCAAGACCACCGACGCCGACTGGTATGGTTCGGGCAAAAAGGCCCCCAGACTCGACCGGTTGAAAGGCATCGATTTCAAGATTTCGACTTCCAACCCGGAAGCACAGGCGTATTTTAACCAGGGAATGATGCTGGCTTACGGCTTTAACCATGCCGAAGCTGCCCGGTCATTCTATGAAGCCATCCGGCTGGATTCCACCTGCGCCATGGCCCACTGGGGTTTTGCCTATGTGCTGGGGCCCAATTACAATGCAGGAATGGAGGAGGATAACTTTCAACGTGCCTGGGAGACGGCTATGAAGGCACAACAGTTGGCTGCTGCCGGCAGCAGTCCGAAAGAAAAAGCGCTGGTAGCGGCAATGGCTGCCCGGTATGCAAAAGAACCTCCTGCCGACAGGACTCCCCTGGACCTGGCCTATGCGAAGGCCATGGAGGAAGTCTATACGCAGTACCCTTCCGACCCTGATATCGGGACCTTGTATGCCGAGGCGGTGATGGACCTGCACCCGTGGGATCTGTACGAGAAGACGACGAAGGCCCCTAAATCCTGGACACCGGCATTGATCGCCTTACTGGCTAGCCTGTTGGAAAAAAATCCTTCGCACCCGGGTGCGCATCATCTTTATATCCATGCCCTGGAGGCCTCCGCTACGCCCGAAAAAGCCTTGACCTCCGCCGGGCTGCTCGACTCGCTGGTTCCCGGTGCCGGCCACCTGCTCCACATGCCGTCGCACATTTACATTAAAACGGGCGACTATCATCTGGGCTCGCTCTCCAATATCCGAGCGGCGGAGGCCGACAGCAGTTATATCACTGCCTGTCATGCGCAGGGGGCCTATCCGCTTGCCTATTTTCCGCATAATTATCATTTCCTGGCGGCCACAGCCACGCTTGAGGGAAACTCGGACCTGGCCTGGACGGCAGCCCGGAAAGTACAGCAGTATACTGTGCAGGAGGTCATGCGTATGCCGGGATGGGGCACCCTCCAACACTATTATACTATCCCCTACTATGTAGCCGTGAAATTTTCGATGTGGGACGCCATTCTTTCTCTGCCCGGGCCGGCCAGTGATCTGGTCTACCCGCGGGCGATCTGGCACTATGCAAGGGGCATGGCTTTTTCAGGCAAACATGACCTGATCCATGCACAGGAAGAATTGGCCCTGCTCGATTCACTGGCGGCCGATACTACGCTGCAGCACCTTACCGTCTGGGATATCAACACCACCGCCGACCTGGTACAGATCGCCGTCAGAGTTTTGTCGGCAGGTATAGCGGCCCGGCAAAACCAGCTCGACAAGGCCGTGGCCCTGCTCGGTGAGGCCGTTGTCATCGAAGATAATCTCAACTACAACGAGCCTCCGGACTGGTTTTTCTCGGTCCGGCATCACCTGGGAGCGGTATTGCTCAAAGCCGGGAAAAGTACGGAAGCCGAAAAGGTTTACCGGCAGGATTTGCTGACCTGGAAAAAAAACGGCTGGGCGCTGATAGGTCTCTACAATTCCCTGGTGCAGCAGCAAAATACCAGTGAGGCGCATGTAGTAAAATCGGCCTTCGACAGGTCGTGGGAATACGCCGACATACAAATTGCGACATCGTCCAGCATCGTGGACTAGTGTTATGGCAACCAGCTTTGTCGCATTTCAGCTGACAGGTCGCGCGTCGAAGCCTGCCAAAGTATCCTTCGGCAGGCTCTACAGACCTTCTTACAGGTGCTGAATGCAATTTCCTGCCCAAAAGCCGCCCCGAAGGGGGCTTTCCCGGGCCTCTGCCAACCCACTTTTCTGTAATTTTCCCGGTGCAAGACGATTCCCCAGCGATATCCGGGAAAAACCGGGTTGTGAATGAACGTCTTTCAAAAAACAAATTCCTGCCCGGAATTCGAAAAGACGGTTTCTCCGATAGCTCCGGGTCCCTGAAACCGGTATTGTACGCCGACAATTTCCGAAGGAGAATTCTCGAACGTTAACGCGTAGGCCTCTTTGTCATTAACAAAAAAACGGACGTTTTTTTTGCTGCTTTCCACCTTCAGGCTGGTCCACTCGCTCAACTCGGCGCCAAACCCCGACAGATCGGCTTCTGTACTGCCTGTCACCTTGTCGGCTGCCAAAAGAAAGATATCGCCCACACAGCGTTTCGAAACAAGCGGGATGATAAATACGTCGTTTTTGCAAAGGATCAGCACATCTATTTTCTGGCATACACCGGTTCCGTCCCTGTAATGACTTTTTACGCGGGTCGTGAAAGTAAACTGATCGGTTTTAAGCCCGGCCATCTGCTTCACGTTGTAAACCCGGAGCGGCGGCAATACCGGCTGCAGCGGGATACCGAGTGCGGTGATCGCCCCGGCCGTTACGTCGATAATACCGTTCGCTTTGAAATCTTCCGGTTTGAGATACGCCGGCACAGGTGTCCTATCAACGGCCGCCACCCAGTCGTCCGAGGTAATAAAGAGGTCGTGTTCCCTGACGACCCGATCGCCTATCACCAGTTTGGCCCGGAAGTAGCCCGGATAGTAATAGATAGCCGTATGGCTGTGACGATCTTTTGAAACGAGAGTACTTCTTCTCTTGTCCCACGATTGCTGGATAAAGACGGAATCGGTAGGCGATGCAGCGGCGTCATAGTGGAATACCACCGAATTGGGCACCCCTTCCAAAACGGTTTTGGAGCTTGTAAATGCGTAATCGGACGCTTCCGGTTCTTTGGCAAATGGCAATACCAGAAAAGCCGCAATGACCACTGTCACCAGAAGCAGCACCCCTGCCACCCACGGCCACCCGGAACGCCGGGTGGCAATGGATGCGCCGCTCTCTTCGGAGGGCGCTACGGACGGGATTTCGGGGTGTCCGGCATGCCGCCGGTAGCCCCTCCAGCTCGCATGACCTGTAAAACGGGCCAGAGTATTAAGGGTAGTACTGTTAGGGGTACTGTCGTACCGGGCCCGTCCCCAAATACGCTTCAGGGTGGTTACGCTCAGCGAAACCCCGGTTTTTTGCCGGATTGCCTCGCTCAGATTTTCAAAATCATCGTTTGTCCAGTGCAGGCTGCTTCCCCATCCGAGGGTGTGTTCAATTTGCCGGATGCACTGTTGTATGATGGTTTTTTCAGTGTTCATAAATCAGGTTTTGGTAGAACCGGTTTCTCAGCCGCGTCCTGAACAAACTTGTACAAACTTGAACAGCATTTGAATTGCCCCTGCCGGCCTCCGCTACTATTATTGCCGGCCGATAGCGGGGAACCATTTTGTAAACTTAAAAAGGTAAATGATGAAATCAATCTTGAGTGACCGTAAAAAAATCATTGTCAACGTACTGCTGGGGATAGGCTTGCTGACCGCGGCCTGGTCGAACGGGTATGCCCAGAGGGATACACTGGTTTTCGATGTGGGTCATGGTCAGAATCCTGCGATTGCTGCCGGGTATAACGAACTTTTCGGGGGAAACCATAATACCTTGTTTTCGGTCCACGACGGCAGGTTGGATGCGGCGGTCTTACGGGGAAAAGCCGCGTTGGTGATTTTCTCGCCCCGGAATGAATTCCAGCCGGCCGAAATCGCGGCTGTGACGAATTACCTGAAGGGCGGCGGCTCGCTCCTGCTTATTTTTGACGAAGAAAGAAGAACCCCGCTCAGCCAGACCAGGATCAACGAACTGATTGTGCCGTTCGGACTGGAGCTGACGGGCGATACGCCTGTAAGGCATAACTGCGGGGCTGTAGCCGAAAAAGGAGATGTTTGCTCCGCAGCCTGGGAATTACCCTACAGTGGGGGACGATCTGTAAAAGGAGGAACAGTCATCAGCCGTGTATATGACGACGGTGACTATATTCACAGCGCCTATACAAACACCCCCAATGGCGGGAAGATCATCGTCATGAGCGACGGAATGGCAGGATTGCTCCTTGGCCGGCCCGATGGGGTACGGTTCAGCGGCACCGGTCCCGCCGACTCCAGTTACTGGGGAAAAGACAGCGAGGCCTTTATACGGGAAATTGTGGCGTTTTTGCTTAAGTGACGGACAGTATCCTGTTGACAGATAACCGGGGCCGTCGGCCGGCATTGGCTCCAAATGACCGGCTGACGGCTTTTCAGCCGTGTTTTCAAGGATGTTTGTTTGGTGATGGCTGCAGCTTTCGGAGCCGGTGTTTATTTCAATCGCTCCAATACCCCTTTGCGTTTAACCAGGTTTTTATAGTCCCATTGAATCCGTCCGGACTTTTCAAGCCAGCGTTTCAGGTCATTCCGGTTGATTTGCGTAGCCGAAGTATAGCGGATTTCAGCGGCTTTAAAACTGCCTTCCTGCTGTAAAGCTTCCTCGTCAAAGGATTGCCCGCTCCAAAACAATAACCGGACACAATTTTTCAGCTTACTGTATCCGGCAACCGGGTTCCCGTCGAGGAACCACACCGGATGGGCATGCCAGATTTTATTCGTCGCTTCGGGTAAGCCACTGCTGATTTCCTGCGACAGGATGTTGCAAATCTCTCTGTCTTCGGTCGATTGAGCGTCATTATAGGCCTGAATGTCTTTGTTCATCTGTATAAAAGTTAATTGGAAGGGGTCGCCCGGACAGGGTCGCCTGAATGCCTCTGCTAAAAACCTAACACTCACCTCAAAAAGAGAAGTTACAATTAGTTCTTCCCCGTGTTTTCCTCAAACCAGTTTACGATCGCCGGCATATTTCTTTCAAAACCTCCCGGAATGAAGAAGTTTAACAAACCGGCTTTCCTGTCAGTTCTGTTCGCGAAATCGTGGGTAGTCTTAGCGGGTATCCTTATAAAGGTTCCTTTTTCGGCATCCAGCCACTTGTCCCCTGCGAAAATAGCAGCGGTGCCTTCCAATACATAAAATACTTCGTCATTATCCTCGTGTCGGTGGGCCCCCGGCCCGTCCGAATTGGGTTCGAGCCACCATTCCGAGACACTGTATTTTTCATCGGTTTCATTTTCGTCAGCTTTGAAAATGGCAGCCATAGTTCCGCAGTTGTAGGCCCTGCCTTGTCCCGGCGGAAGGACCAAGATTTCTTTAGCGTTGTTTGGATGTTGCATGCTGTTTGAGTTAAGACGTTACAGGCAATTTTCAATACTTTAGCCGGCCCGGCGACGGGCGTTCGGATTGCCCGATTGAAAGGCGATACACCAAACTTACCGATTTTCACGAAGGAAACCTTCACAGCCGCAAATCACTTTTACAGCACGCCAGCCGTCAATTCACCTAACACCTAACACCTAACACCTCAAACCTAACTAATACCTAAAACCTTCCTTCCCCGCATCACCTGTACTTCAAATTCATTAATTTCACACACAAAGGTATCAATCCCAATGATATCGCAATAAAAATAGCCACCCGGACATAGTTCAACGTCTGCCAGAGAGAAGTCCTGCTGATCAAGTCATTTCCGGAACCCGGCGTTTCAGCAATTTTTTGAAAGTCAATAATGTTCGGAGCAAAGTAAGCGAGCGTCCATACTCTTACAGCAAAATGAATGGCAAATAAAATCAGTAACCAGTTTCTTATCGGCTCAAGTTTCCAACAAAAAATAATCGCGAGAATGAAGGTGATTTCGTGCAACGAATGAAGGATTATCCAAAAGGCCTTCAGGCTTGTTCCATTTTTATCGGCCAGTAGTTGAAATGTGTCAGGTGGCGACGCTACCCACTTAGGAACGAAAACGGCCGTTTCAAAAATCTGCGCGCCATTCATCAGGAAATAAATAAGAGTTGTGCCGAAAAGCCAGATTTCGGCCCTTGTCAGATAGGCGATCGTACTATTTTCCATTTTAGTTATTTTGTCTGTATAAAATTGATAACTACTCAACTATTACTATTTTTAACCCGCACCCCATCCGCGCCCCAACACCCAACACCCAACACCTAACACCTAATACCTAAAACCCAGCACCTAATCACTCATTTCCCATTCAATTCCGCCGTTGTTTCGTTCATTATCTGTATAGCTGACAGGAAGTATTTTTCAACCACCTGAATTTCGCTATCGGAAAAAGAAGCAATCAGTTTTTCCGTCTTCTCCTGAAGACCGGCAAAAAGGGGTTCTAATAGCTTCACGGCGTTCTGCGTGTTGGGAACGATGATGACTTTTCGCCTGTCGTTCTTTACGAATTGCCTGTTAACCAATTCCTTCTTTTCAAGCCGGTCGATTAAGCCGGTTACGGCGCCTGTTGTCAGTCCTGTCATCCTGGAAAGTTCTCCTGCAGTCATTTTCCCTTTTTGAATGATGAGCCCCAGGTATTTGTGATCGGTTCCGGACAATCCTGCCTTTCGTGCAATGGCTTCGTGCATCAGGACCGATGTGTCCGAATACTGCCTGCTGACGGTCCTGAAGTGCCGGATTTTCTCCCTTTCTGTCGTTGTTTCCACGAGTAAATATCTTTATTGATAAGTATCTTAGTGACAAAGATAAATAAAACAACCCTATGCAAGCCAATTTTCCTGTCAAAAATTTTTCGGGAGTATTCCCGGGAAGGCGAAACAATCGCTTTTTACGTCCGGGCCTTGCGTTCGGAGCGCATCGTGAAAGCTGTATTTGACCGGGATAGGGAAGGGGCCGGACCGATGAGCGAACGCCCGGATCGCTGGCAGCAAGCCGATGCCGTATTATTTCTATTTTCGCTTCAGCTATACGCCTTGTCCGAAGGTCAGTAAATTATTGTCGGGGTCAAGCATCGAAAATTCTTTCTGCCCCCAGGGTTTCAGATGCAAATGCCCTGCCGGATGAATACTTAATTTTTTGTCTGACATGGAATGGTACAATTCCTCAATAGCATCGGTTCGTATATAGACCTGTCCGTAGTTTTCTTTTGGGTCCAGTTCTTTAAACTCGAAAAAATGAAGCTGTATAGCGTCTTTTTGGACCATTAAGTAGCCGTCATAGTCGGCATTTCCAAATTCCTCGAAACCTAACTTGTTTAAGTAGAATTCCCGTGTAGCAGCTTTATCCCGCATGGGCAGTTTTGGATGAATGTCTGTTAGCATGGTATCGCAGGTTAAATGGTCAGAGAACAAAATTATAAAAAGTTCGGTTGGTTGGAGTCATCGGGCTGCCATTCACTGCTATTGGGCTGCTCCTCCCCGTTGAACCACATAATCCCGGCTTTATCCTGTAAGCCGCAATGAACATTCTGGTATTGGTCTGTTCCCTGCGTTTTTGTCAGTTTGGGTTGTCTGCTTGTGAAAGATAATGGTTCGGCAGCAGCTTCTTAGGACATCGCTGTTTTTGGCCGTCCGTTGCAGGAGGTCATAAGAACGAGTAGCATCAGCAGGCAAAGGAAATAGGAGTTTATAAGGCTGTTTTTCATAAGTAAAATGAATTTTTACCGACCGGGGCCGCGTGTTATTAGCCCTCTTTCATGTTCTCCGCATATTCCGTTCTCAAAACGATCCCAATGAGCACGACAAAAGCAAACGTTAAAACAGCGAACGATTTTTCAACGGTTGTTTTCGCGAAAAGGTTACCCACAGTGTTCAGCGCAAATAGGACAAGAAAGAACCACAGTATGAGGTCGATCGTTTTTTTCTTAAACCGAAACCTGATGTACTTGCCTTTCATGAGCAGAATGAGTCCGAGGAACAGGTTGACAAGAATGGATACTGTTTCAAAAACATACATTTCCGAGTCATTCTGAAGTCTTCCGCCCCAGGCAATGTCATACGGAACCACTTTACTGATGACAGCTACGTGAAACAGCATTACCGCAAGGAGTAACCCCAATAAGAGCGTAATGGATAGTTTAGGCTTCATTTTTGAGGAGCATTTGGTTACCTGAAAACAGCGAAACGAAAATGAAGCCCAAATTTAGTTAAAAAGCGCTCCCGGAACACCCCTTAATCCTCTGCCAGGGTCCTGGAAATATTGAGCCTGTACACGCCCAGCGATGGAAGTGCGGCGGCCAATACCCCGATGGCGAGCGCAGCTACAAACAACCAGATTTCTTCAGGCAGCAGCGAGAAATTCCGGAACGAGTAATTGAAGTCTCTTTCCGCAGTATTGCTGAAGAGCCAGAGACCTAACCGGCTGAGGGAGATGCCTGCAAGAAAGCCGATCACCGAAAGCAGCAATCCTTCAAACAGCAGCATGAAAAATAAGCGGCTCCGGGTTGCTCCCATGGAAAGCATCAGGGCCATTTCGTATTTGCGTTCCTTGAGCGAATTGTACAGCGATACAAAAACGCTGATGCCGGCAATAAGCATAATCAGGATTGCCAGTGCCCTCAACGTGTCGATACCGACCCCCATGAGCTCAATCAGGCGGTTAATTTCGATGCTGGGCAGCGCGGATTGCAGTTTGGTATTTTCATTGACCTGGCGGGGGAGCGTCATCATCGCCATCGGGTTCCGGAAGCTGATCAGCGCGCTGGTGACTTCTTTTTCAGCTGCGTGCTCATGCTCTTCATCCTCGTCGTGCTCTTCTGTTTCACCATGCGATGCATGCAAGTCCCATACACTGGTCAGGTCGGTGAGGATCAACTGGTCCAGCACACTGTCGCTGGGTTTAAAAATGCCCTTGACCACGTATAAATGGTCGCCATGCTCATCACCTTCTGCCTCCAGCCCGTGGGACCCGGCAAAGGTGTCGCCTATTTTCAGGCCGGTTCCTTCGGCAACCTTATACCCGATGGTGGTTTCCATGGAGTGTTCAAACAATCCGCCTGCATTTAATTCGGCCTGGAAATGTTCCGGGTAGCCGGCATTGGTTCCGATGATCCGGTAGCCCTGGAAATTGTCCCCGATCGACAGCGGGATTACCGATTTGACAAACGGATTTTGCTCCAGTTTTTCCACTTCTGAAAGCGGGATGTTGCCGGTAGGAGCGTCAATCTGGTAAACAGAGGAGAGAATCAGCTGCAGGGGGCTCCCCTTAGCGCCGACCACCATATCGATCCCCCGAAGATTGCGCCGGAACTGCTCCTCCAGCTGTTTGTTTAACAAGAGCAGCAGCGAAATAATCCCGATGCCAAGGGTGAGCAGAAGGGTACTCAGGAAACTGTTTAATTTTTTATCCTTCAGATTGGACCAGCTAATTTTCAGAAGATTCATAATGCAAGGGAAAATGTCAGGAAAGGATTACTACAGAACGACCCGGTCGGGAAATATATCTTTGAGCCGCTGATCGTGTGTGACGACTACCAGGCTGGCGCCGATCCGGGAAGAGTGCTCCTTCAGAAGCGCTACTACCCGGTCGCAGTTACGATCGTCCAGACTGGAGGTCGGTTCATCGGCCAGTATTACAGAAGGGTGATTCATCAGGGCCCGGGCAATGCTGACGCGCTGCTGTTCGCCCTGGCTCAGTTGATTGGTCTTTTTAGAAAGATGGTCCGAAAAGCCCAGCTGCTCTGCCAGCTGTACGGCGCGGTCGCGGTCCTGCTGCTGATCGGCCAGGTAATTGGACAACAACATGTTATCGAGGACCGATAATGCGGTGACGAAATGAGCTTTTTGATAAATGATTCCGATATGCTGGGCCCGGATGTGGGCCAGTTGTTTCGGATTGAATCCCGCGACCTCCCTGGAATTGACCCACACCTGGCCGGATTGCGGTTTTAACAGCAGGGCCAGCAGGTGGAGCAGGGTGGTTTTTCCTTTTCCGGATTGTCCGAGTATCAGGAGGGATTTACCGTCTTCACAGGTAATATCAGGGAACACAAATTGTTTTTGCGGGTTATAGGAAAATGTAAGTTGTTTGGATTGTAGCATCAGTGAAGGTTGATGGTTGGTTCCCAAAGTTAATCAAATGCAACGGAATTGCATTTGGATTTGGCACAGGTTTTTAAATAATTGAAATAACCGGGTCTGAATGGGGTATTATTTCAGTTCCGGCGTGCCAATAAAATAAGAGGTTTGACGTTCCTAACAAGACACAACGTTCGAACCGGGAAGGGAAAAAACGTTTACCTGCTTTAAATACAATTTATGCTTTACAGAAGTCAACAAAATTGGAGGAGGCTCCGGATTTCTATCTTACTGCTGACAGGTTGGTGGATGAGCTTTTCAATAGAAGCACAGGCGCAGCGGTACAAGAACAACTTTGTGCCCTATTCGTCTGTGGGACTGGGAGTGGGGTCGGCGAGCTACTACGGGGATATGGCTCCTTACGGCCGGGTATTTGCTTCTACATTCCGGATGATGCGATGGAATGTTTCGGGTGAATATACCCGTCACTTTACCCCTAATTTTGCGGCACGGGCTTCGCTTACCTGGGCACGCATCGCAGGAGATGATTTTACCATGAACAAATCGGGGCAGAAGATCAACCAGGGGCATTTTATCCGCAACCTTCATTTCCGGAACGATGTAAAGGAGTTTGCACTTGTAGGGATTTATAAGCTGATTCCCGATAGCAGAAGCTACGACCGCCGGGGACAATACGGACCGTATTTGTTCGCCGGGATCGCGGCATTTGCACATAATCCCAAAGCCCGCCTGCCGTATGACCAGCTGACAGACGAGAAGGGACGATGGGTGGCCTTACAGCCGCTGGGAACCGAAGGACAAGGCAACCAGGACTATGCAAAGCCCTACTCACTGGTGCAATTCGCCGTTCCGATAGGGGTGGGAGTACGTTATAAAATCAACCAGCGTATTGATGTGGCCGCCGAACTGGGTTTCCGTTTTACCTCTACCGATTACCTGGACGACGTCAGCAAGGGATACCCGGACCCGTCGGTGTTCAATACACCTGACAACAATAATACGGGGCAGTCCGCATCCAATGCCCAGAATATGTCGCAGCGTGTATTTGAGTATGTCCCTGCCCGGAAAGGAGCCGGCGACCGTACGGCATTGCTGCAGCAATACCTGGGTCTGACCGAGTCGGACGATCCAATGGGGTACCTGCGGGCCAACCCTGATTTATACGAGACAAGGGGAAGCTCCGGCAGAAGGGGTGACAATTACCTGCTGGGGACTATTAAAATCAATTATATATTGGGAAGTCCTGTGAAGTGTCCTCCGCTGAAATAACATGATGAACGCTGCCATCTGGATAAAAGGGCGACTGCTGCTCATTTGGGGTTTCGCGTTCCTTGGGATTGTGGAAGTATTTGCCCAGAAAATTGAGGTGGGAGCGGGGATCGGGGTATTAAATTATACGGGGGATATCGCGGCTTCCCTTAATCCGCGTTTTTTTCGTCCGGGAGGTGAGTTGTTTTTTCGATACAATCTGAAGAACGGACTGAGTTTTCGCGCCGGTGTGCTGGGAGGCATGATTACGGCCGATGATGCGTATGCCGACAATGATTTTCAACAGCAACGGGCACTTTCTTTCAAAAGCCTTATACTGGCAGGTGATTTACGGGCCGAGTATAATTTTCTGGACTACCGTGAGGTCCGGCATGCCGTGAACTGGACACCGTATGTGTTTGGAGGGATCGGCTATCATTATTTTAATCCGTCGCCCAACAGCGGATCCTACTCCCAAACGGGCGTGGTATTACCCTTTGGAGTAGGGGTGAAATACCAGATCAGGCGGCCCTGGAGCGTCGGGCTGGAATTCGGCGCCCGCAAGACGTTTACAGACTACCTGGATAACTTCGGCGGGGAGGAAATCGCCCCTGTAAAATTGGAAAACGGCAATCCGGCGTTGAAGGATATGTACTATTACCTGGGGTTGTCGGTCAGCTACACCTTTTATAAAATTGTCTGCCCCTGACAAATTCTCCACGTAAGGATGCCCTTCTCACCGGCATTTATGCTATCTTGCATGCCCTGAAAATGACCTTCAGGAGGAAGATGCCCTATGTTTGTTGATGCCCTAAGCAAGATTGACCAGTTTACCAAACCGATTCATTTCATTACCCGCTATTACGGAGGAACGGATATAATTCCGGAAACTGCTACGTTGTTTTTCGTGAATGAGCACGGATTTGCGGTTACCTGCCGTCATGTATCCGATCAATTGCTGGCTGCCGATGCTGTATATGGCCGGTATATGAGATTCCGGGCAGAACTGAGGCAGTTTCACCGCGATCCGACGTTAGCTGTACAACGGGCCCGGCTGGAGGATAAGTACGGTTTTACTTCGGAAAGCCTGATCCGGATCCGCAGCAACTTCAGCCATTGCGTGAAAGGGGATTACCAATTGGAGATTCACCGCCATCCTGTCTATGACCTGGCCATCATCCGGTTTATAGGCTTTGAACAAAAGCTGTACCGTGGACATGCCAGCTTTTTGAAAGATGAAAACCTGGTCAAACCGGGCCGGAGCCTCTGCCGGCTGGGTTATCCTTTCCCGGAATTTACCAATTATAAACTGAATACCGATCTGGATGACATCGAATGGACGCTATCGGGAAGGACACAAACTCCGGGGTTCCCGATTGACGGCATTGTTACGCGGCAAATTGCGGACCAGGAAGGGGTTTTTGGAATTGAAATGAGCACACCGGGGCTTCGCGGGCAGAGCGGCGGCCCTTTGTTTGATAAGGAAGGGATTATTTACGGCATGCAAAGTGCCACGCATCATCTCCACCTGGGTTTTGATCAGGTAAACCGGGAGGTGATTTCGGACGGAAGACGGAAGCGGGTCTCGAATTACCCGTTTTTGAACGTGGGACGGTGTGTCCACGTGCGGGTAATCAAAGACTTTCTGACGGCAAAAGGAGTGAGGTATTACGAACAATAAGATACATCCTTAATCAACCTGTAATGCAGGGTTTCACTTCCTTGGACTGTGAAGGCACAGTCCAAGGAGTGCTGATTTACCACTCCCACGGATTATGAATTGCGAGCCCTGCTATATTTTAAAGTCGTGAATGTTCCTGGTAAGCAACGTATTGCCATAGGCTAATGCAGTGGCAGCTATAATCGCATCAGGCAATTTTATTTTAGCTAATGAGCGTCTGATTAAAATGGTTCGGTTACTGACTTCAGCGGTAATGTAATATAACACTCCTGCCGAAAGAAATTCTTGCATGTTTTGCAGTACGTCCTCCGGTGCATTGTATCCAAGCACTTCCATATGTGATATAATAGAATAACAGAAGTGATCATCAAAGATGCTATCCAATTTTTGTTCCGATGAACCCGTAAATTTTCTGCTTGTATAATCAATAAGGACATTGGAGTCCATTAGATACGATGCTGCCATTCTTCTCTTGATTGACTGATTTGTTCCTGCATTTGATCACGCAATTCTGCAGAGATTATGCCTTTATAATCTGAGGGCCTCTTTTTGGCAGCAGGCTTTTTTTCCGTTGACGGTTTTATATCAAGTAATTTGATAAGGTTTAACGCTTCCAGTTCGCGTAAGAGGTTAACAGCTCTTTCATTTAAAAGATCAATGGTTATCGTTTTCATAGTTTGTGCCGGATATGTCATGCGTATTTGTTTTTTAAGGATGCTTGTTTTTTAATAACTGTAAGTCAATTCCTTTGACAATAGATTAAAGATACGAAAAAAAACGCAGCTTTGAACTATCACAGCGATTCGGTTTGTCTACTTGATCATGCTCTGTGTCCGGACCATAGTGGCCAAGTTTATGACAATATGAAAGAATCATTTCCAGTTAAATACGAGCAGGGTTTCACCCGGGTGGACTGTGAAGGCACAGTCCAAGGAAGTGCTGATTTGAGCTCCGTCGAAAATCCGGTGTGCGGATCAGGAAAGCTGCAGGTCGTTGTAAGCTAGCCCCCAGGCTTCGGAAACTGATTTATAAACGACCTCTCCTTCCACGATGTTCAGCCCTTTCCGCAATTCTTCGTTTTCCCGGCAGGCATGTTTCCAGCCGTGCTCGGCCAGCAGGATAATATATGGCAAGGTTGCATTGGTCAGGGCCATCGTGGAAGTATACGGAACGGCTCCCGGCATATTGGCTACGCAATAATGAACAATATTTTCGATGACGTATACCGGCGCTTCGTGTGTTGTCGGCCGTGAGGTTTCGAAACAACCTCCCTGGTCGATCGCCACGTCAACCATAACCGTTCCCGGCTGCATCAGGGTCAGCATGTCACGGGTAATGAGTGAAGGCGCTTTCCCACCCGGAATCAGCACCCCCCCGACAATCAGGTCGGCTTGCTGAATGAGCTCCCGGACATTGTATTCGGTCGACATGACCGTATCGACATTGGCCGGCATAATATCCTCGAGGTAGCGCAACCGCTGCAGGTTAATATCCACGATGGTTACATTTGCTCCCAACCCCGCCGCCATCTTGGCAGCCTGGGTTCCTACAACGCCGCCTCCCAGGATCAGTACATTGGCCGGTTTGACCCCCGCCACCCCGCCCAGGAGGATTCCCTTTCCGCCCATCGGCCTTTCCAGGTATTTGGCCCCTTCCTGTACCGCCATCCGGCCCGCGACCTCGCTCATAGGGATAAGCAGCGGAAGTGTCCGGTCTGCTTTCTCTACCGTCTCATAGGCCAGGCAAATGGAGCGGCTCCGGATCATAGCATGTGTCAGCGGTTCGGAGGAAGCAAAGTGAAAATAGGTAAATACCAGCTGATGAGGACGTATAAGGGGGTATTCCTGTTCGACAGGTTCTTTTACTTTTACAATCATTTCCGCAATAGCGTATACTTCTTCCATTGAAGCCAGCAGGGAGGCCCCGGCTTCTTCATAGTGGAGGTCGGCAAAACCACTGTCTTGCCCGGCGCCTGTCTGTACATACACCTGATGGCCTTTTTTGGTCAGTTCTTTGACACCCGATGGCGTGACCGCGACCCGGTTTTCATTGTTTTTGATTTCTTTGGGAACGCCGATAATCATGTCAGTAGCAATTAGTAGTGTTTGATGATAAAGTAAAGCAAGCCAACCGTTCCGGACGTAGGGCACAGCCAGGTTGAACTTGCCGGTTGCAAATTAATTTTTTTTTTCAATACATCCCTACCGGTGAATCGATTTTCCCTGATAGGAGGTCTGACTGCCGATCTCCGCAGGGAATTTACGTATTCCTTATACCGACAGCCCGGTACCCGGCGAATGATTCAGGATACGGGCGGTCACCAGTAATTGTCCGGTGTGCCGCTGGGTGTGTTCTGCTGCATGGAACAACAGGCCCAGTACTGTGGAAGGGAGCTGCTTTCTCCCCACCGCCCGAAAGGAGGGAATCGTGGCTTCAGGTGTGTTTTGAAGCTGTTCCAGCGATTGCCTGACCTGTAGGTGCAAGGCGTCTAACAGGAGCGGGACAGTGAGGGTAGGGTTCTCCCTGCCTTCTTCGCGCAGGTAGTGAAATTGTCGTTCTGAAAGTGATTCGTTGCGGGCATAGGTGAAAAGGCGGTCGAGAACTCCGCGGATATGCTGCAAGTGGAAGGCTACCGAAGCGACACCGGCAGGACGCTCCCATAACAGGGAGTCGGGGAAGTCGTTTAAAAGGGCTGAGATTTCCTCCCATGACTGCAAAAGTGCATGACCTACCGGATGCAGGGCGGGAGCAATGCCTGCCAAAGGCCCTCTCAGCCAGACTTCAGGAAGTGGTTCCATAGTGGTTAACGGTTTTAATGAGTAGCAGCAATTGAAGGGGTTTCGTGCAATCGCAACAAAATAAAACTATGCTGAACAGCCTTGTAATGGTTGTAGACCAACAAGGTCCGGACCGGCTTCTGCGGTGGATGCGTTAAGACCAGTTCGCGCGGTATGCGCCTGCCCAGCAGTATTTCAGAGCCGAGCCATACCCCGAATGCGCTGGCGGTTGGGTATTCGCCCGAGATATTTTTGAACGAAAACGCCGGAACAGCAGGATCAAAAAGCTCCCGGAACTCCCGGTACCAGTCATCCGTACGACTGTCTCCGTTGACTCCCAGCACGAGGGCGTCGATAGCTGTCAGCGACAGTTGCTGTTTCTGGAGCAGGTGGATTAGCTTATCCTGTAGCTGAGAGAAGTCGGGAAAGGTAACATGATCGACGTCCAGGATTGCCACCTGCGTTTTTAACGAGGGTTGGCTTTCCAGCATAAATAGAGTAGCGCCCTCGCCATTGACGGTCCCGGCCGAATTACTGTGCAACAGTTGATCGGAATCCACAGGTTCGTTCTTGTATAGCCCAGCCAGAGAATCGATGTGGTAGTTATAAGCTGAAATTTCTTCTATTCCTCCGACTAATAACCTGTGCATATTCCCCTGACCGAGTAACAGCAAGGCATCGAGTAAGGTATTTTCAAAGGCGGCGCCCTTATGCACGTGGGTAATGTTGTATCCGGTGTTCCCGGTTAACAGCGCCAGCTGACCGGCAATAGCGTTGGGAGTGCTCTGGACAAAATTGGTAGGAGTAAGGGTCCCTTCCTTGTAATCTACGATCTGGTTGAGAAATTTAATGCAGTCTTCCAGTCCGCCGTTGGCGGTGCCGATTAAAATACCGTCTACACGATCTGTCCGGGAAAGTAGCTGGAGCCCTGCTCCGACGCCCATCCGCACGGCCTTGCCCATGCGACGGAGCAACCCTGCCGGAATCAGTCCGGTATAATGCGGCTCAATAGCATAAAAACGATTGCCTTTCAGCACAGGAAGCGGTTTTTCAGGAAATCCCGATGGGTATGTGGCTACCGGAGAGACACAAACGGAGTCTTTGATGAACACGTCGGTTAATTTTAGGACGAAACAGAAGGTACTCCAAAAGTAGGGAAAAAAACGACATCCTAGAGCGTGTCCCCACGAGAGGCGGAATCCGTCTCCAGGGGCGGTATCTCCGCAGCCGGCCCCGTCACCGCTTCGGAATCAGACTGTGAAGGTGCGGCCAGCTTGTTCCAGGGAGCAGTGGTGTGGCTCGCCATGTCGATCGTCAGAAAAATGATAACGGCTAAGAATAAGATAAAGACCGTTATAAAAATGCGCTGGTTTCGTTTAGGAGTACCCATTTGACTGCTAATTAGTTAATAAGTTCCGGCTTGTGAAAAAGGGACAGGACTTAACGGGCCAGTTCTCTGGCCGTATGGTAGGCGAGTAATTGCCCTGAGCGATCACAGATTTCCGCCCACCTGAGGTCCTTAAATTCGATGATGCATACACTTGCTTTTTCCATACTTCCCTCAAAACTGTGGGTCAGATAGTCGGTGAAATAAGAAATGTCCGGATTGTGGCCTACCACCAGTAACTGTTCTATGGTTTCGGGGGTGTCGGTCACTGTCCGGATATAAGCCCTCGGTCCGCAATCATACAGGTCATCGATCAACTCAACCTTCGACCATTCAAAATGAAGTTGTTCGGCAAAAACCTGGGCCGTCTGCTTCGTACGGAAAGCGCTGCTGGCGACCATCCGGCCAAGAGCAATGGTGGGGGTGCCATTCAGAAAGGCTGCCATCCGCGCGGCTTCTATATAACCGGAACTGGTCAGCTCCCTTTCAAAATCCCGGAACATAGGCGCCTGAGATTCGGCCTGGGCATGCCGTACGAGGTAAATTCTTTTTTTCATCGGAGCTATTTTATGCAAATGTAAAACTCACACAGCAATTTCACCACTCGTACGTGAAAAATACCATTGGGCATTTATTGCAAAAGAACCTCTTTACGCTTGCGAAATTTTACTAATTTCGCCTCAGGCTTTGTGCGTTAATGTGGAATTTTATACCGTTAAGATTATGTTACAGTTCTTTAAGTTTGTATTGGCCACAGTCGTTGGACTTATCGTGTTCTTTGTGGTAGGGTTGATGATATTGGGGGGAATAGGCGCTGCTTTTTCGTCGTCGGAATCGGTGACGTTAAAGGACAATACGGTACTCCAGCTGGATCTTAACCGACCTATCCGGGAGGTTACACTCGAAAATCCTTTTGCCGAATTTTCGGGGCCTTTTTTCAATGCGCCGGAAGCACTTGGGTTAAAGGATATAAAGAAAGTGCTGCTGAAAGCCGCAAAGGATGACAAAATCAAAGGTATTTACCTGCGGGCAGAGTACCCGTCTGCCGGATGGGCTACGCTGGAAGAGATGCGGATTGCCCTGCAGGAATTTAAGAAATCGGGCAAGTTTATCTACGCTTATGGCGAGACCTATTCCGAAAAGGGCTATTACCTGGCCTCACTGGCAGATGTGATTTATCTTACCGAAATCGGTGATTTTGAATGGAACGGCTTGTCGGCGGAGTATGATTTTTTTAAAGGAACGCTGGATAAACTGGAAATCCAACCGGTTATTTTCAAGGTAGGAGAATATAAAAGCGCCGTTGAAATGTTTTCCAGGACGAATATGAGCGAGCCGAGCCGGCAGCAGACGCAGGAATTGCTGGCCGGTATTAACGGGCACTACCTGACTAATATTGCCGGCGCCCGGCAGTTGCAGGAAAGCCGGCTGCGGGACTGGGCGGATTCCCTGAGCATTGTTAAAGCAAATGATGCGCTGCAGCGGAAACTGATCACGCATGTGGGATACTATGACGAATTCGAGAAGGCGCTGAAGGCGAAAATGGAGCTGAAGGATTCCGAGAAAATCAACTTTGTAGGGGTGGGCAAGTACCTGAAAGCAGGCGGCCCGGCTAGTGAAGGGGATTATAAAACCCTGGTAGCTGTCGTGATCGCGGAAGGAGAGATTATTTCCGGAAAGAACGAGCAGGACGGCGTGATTGCGTCCGGGGCGCTGGTGAAAGAGCTGAAACGTGTACGCGATAACGATAAGGTGAAAGCGGTGGTCCTCCGTATCAATTCGCCCGGGGGAAGCGCCCTGGCTTCAGATGTGATTTGGAGGGAAGTAAAGCTGACGGCCGAGAAAAAGCCGGTTATCGCCTCTATGGGTGATGTGGCAGCTTCGGGAGGGTATTACATCGCGATGGCCTGCGATACCATCGTTGCCCAGCCCAATACCATTACCGGATCGATCGGGATTTTTGGAATGATCCCCAATTTAGAGCGGTTTATGAGGAATAAACTGGGGATCACATTCGACCGGGTCACGACCAACAACCATGCCGACTGGCCTACTGCTACACGGGAGATGAGTGAGTTTGAGAAAAATAAGATACAGAACAATGTCGACCACGGGTATGAAGTGTTTGCATCGAAAGCCGCTGAAGGACGGAAAATGTCGATAGAACAGCTGAAAAATGTTGCGCAGGGGAGGGTTTGGTCTGGAATTGATGCCCGCAAAGTAGGGCTGATAGATTCAATAGGAGGGCTGAATGAGGCGATTTCTCTGGCAGCCGGCGCCGTTCAGCTGAAGGAGGGAGATTACAGGGTGCGTTATTATCCGGAAAAGAAAGATTTTATGGAAGAGCTGATCAATAAGATGACGGGGAAATCAGAGGATGAGGCTTTGTTCGAAAAATTAGGGCTGCTGGCGCCTTATTGGAAATCATTTCAGAAGTTGGAGCGGATGCAGGGGATTCAGGCGCGTATGCCGTTCGAATTGGAAATCAGGTAGGTGGGAAATAGGTGTTAGGTTTTAGGTGTTAGGTGTTAGGGAATAGGTTTTAGGGAATAGGTTTTAGGTGTTAGGGAATAGGTGTTAGGGAATAGGTTTTAGGTGTTAGGGAATAGGTGTTAGGAAATAGGTTTTAGGTGTTAGGGAATAGGTGTTAGCGGTCTTACTTTTCAGAGAAGCAGTCCGGCAAATGTAGCGGACAGGTAAGAAGCCAGCGTGCCGCAAATCAGCGCCTTAAATCCGAGACGGGCCAGGTCCGACCGGCGGGAAGGGGCCAGTTCCCCGATTCCTCCGACCTGGATGGCGATCGAACTGAAATTGGCGAATCCGCAGAGGGCGAAACTCGTGATAATGAGGGTTTTGGGATCGATGGTGTCTTTCACCTTGACAAGGTCGAGATAGGCCACAAACTCGTTAATGACCATTTTGGTGCCCATCAGAGCGCCGGCAACTTCAATATCCTGTGACGGTACTCCCATCGCCCAGGCAAATACTGCAAACAATTTGCCCAGGATGTAGTTGAGACTTAGTGCTGGAAAGGCAAACAAACCCCCGATCAGACCAAGCAGGTAATCGAATAAGGCAACCAGGGCTATAAAACCAATTAACATCGCCACCACATTCAACCCGACCTTCAAACCTTCGCTTGCACCAGCCGCAATGGCATCGAGGAGGTTGGCGTGTGTTTTCTTGATCTCCATTTTCACCAGCCCTTTTGTTTCGGAAACCGCGGTTTCCGGAAAAACGATTTTCGAAATCACCAGGGCTCCCGGTGCAGCCATCAGGCTTGCGGCGATCAGATAAGGCGCCGGTACACCCAATGAAATATAAACGGCCATAACCCCGCCGGCAATGCAGGCAAAGCTGCCTGACATGGATGCCATCAGTTCTGAACGGGTCATATTTTTCAGGTAAGGCTTGATCATGATCTGCGCTTCCACCTGTCCCACAAAGGCACTGGCAACATTGGAAAGCGCCTCCGAGCCGCTCACTCCCATTAACCGGTACACGATCCGGGCGATAAAAGCAACAATACGCTGCATAATGCCCAAGTGATAGAGCATGTTGACGAGTACCGCTACAAAGATGATGGTAGGAATTACCCGGAAGAAAAAGATAAAATCATTGCCTTCTCCAAAAGCCTGCTGCATCAACGGGCCGCTGACCAGTGATCCGAAAACAAATTCGGCGCCCTTGTCGGCAAAGGAGAGTAATTTTTGAACCTTATCGCCTAACCATTGAAACAGGGTATGCCCGATATCCGTACGCAGGATAAAAACAGCAAGACCAAACTGGAGGGCCAATCCGACACTTACTGTTCTGTAATTGATGGCTTTACGATTGTTGGATAGTGCGTAGGCAATGCCCAGAATAAGGACAATCCCTGCCAGCCCGGTAAATCTCTCCATTTAGTCTATGCGATACATCGGTTCATTTTTGCTGCCGAATGTATGCATTTTAAAGGAAAGTTGGCGGGTTAGCGGCCGGTGTCCCTGAAAAAATTATCCCTCTGTTATGGAAATAGTTGCTGAAGCATCCGGAGCCGCGGAACTTAACGGCGCCGGTTTTTTGAAAAGCGATGCATTTTTGATGTCATCCAGGGTAAGGTTGAAAAATTCTTTATGAATATCGAACAGGCGCTCGCCGTCCCCCGGTTCAATCTTCAGATAGGAGCCGTCTTCCATAAGTTCATAGGCATTGACGTTATCTTTCAGATTGTACTCCAGCATGCCGATGGTTTCCTGCTTGACGTCTTTATCGATAAAGGCAAAGAGGGATTCGATACGACGGTCAAAACTACGCACCATTACATCGGCGCTGCCGCCGTAAACGAGCGGGGCATTGTTGTTATGGAAATAATAAACCCGGGAATGTTCCAGGAAGTTTCCTACGAGCGAGCGGACCCGGATATTCTCGCTGAGATTTTTTCGACCCGGCCTCAGGCAGCAGATCCCTCTGACAATCAGCTCCATGGGTACTCCCGCCTGAGAAGCCTTGTACAGTTCCATAATGATCTGGCGGTCCTCCAGGGAGTTGATCTTGATGCATATCCCGGAGGGTAAACCGTTTTGGGCGTTGGCAGCCTCTTTATGGATCAGGTCGATAAGCCCGTTGCGCATGTCACGCGGGGCCGTGATCAGGTTTTTATAGCTGCTGGGTACCGAATGCCCGGTGATTACATTGAAAAATTCCGAAATGTCTTCTGTATACTCTTCTTTGCTGGTGAGGAGCCCGATGTCCGTGTAGACCCGGGCAGTATCTTCGTTGTAATTACCGCTGGAAAGGTGTGCATAGCGTGTCACATTTTCTCCTTCATTCCGGATAATCAGCAACAGTTTGGTATGGGTTTTCAGCAAACCGATCCCGTAAATGATAAAGCAGCCTGCTTTCTGAAGGCGTTGGGCTTCCCGGATGTTATTTTCTTCGTCGAACCGTGCTTTCACCTCAAACAATACGGCTACGTGTTTCCCGTTTTCGGCGGCACGCAGCAGGGCGTGGGTTACTCTTGAATTTTTGGCAAGGCGATAAATTGTCAGCTTAATGGAGAGCACCTTGGGGTCTTCGGCCGCTTGTTCAAGCAACTGAATGACGGGTTCAAAGTTGTTGTACGGATGGTGCAGCAGAATATCCTTCTCCTTGATGGCTTCGAAAATGTCGGTAGCCCGTTCCCGGCCGATCCCCAAAGGCGGTACCGGCGGATGGGTAGGAGGGATCTGATCCTTGAAATCGGGATGTTTGATGATCTGGAACAACCCGGTATAGTCGATAAGACCGTTGCTTAAAAATATGTTGGCGTCGTCGATCTCCCAGCGCTTTTTCAGCAATTTGAGAAAAGACGGGTCAACACTCTCCTCTACCTCCACCCGCACTACGCGTCCTAGGCGGCGGTTCTTGATTTTTTGTTTAAGTTCGTCTACCAGGTCCGCTTCAATGTCATCACTGTCTTCCAGCGAAAAGTCTTCATTCCGCATGACCCGGAAAACGGTTGTGGAGCAGATTTTTACGTTCCGGTACAGCTTTTTGATACAGGTTCTGGTAATGGTTTCGATCGGGAGGAAAAGGATTTCATCGTCCCGTTCAACGGTATAAAACCGGGGGAGATTGGCCGGGATCTGTACAAATGACAGCTTCTGTCCTTCTTCATCGACTTCCTGAACACTTTGAGTGGTAACGGCCAGGATAAGTACTTTGGCGAGCAGGATGGGAAAGGCGTGCGTATAATCGTACAGCATCGGGGTGAGCATTGGATATACCGTACGATCGAAATAGGCCTTTACCTGTTGTGTTTCCTCCTCCGTCAGGTCGTCCATAGCGGCAATCCCGAACTTATGTTTTTCAAAAAGCGGCCGTAGGGTATCTTTATAACAGCTGTGCTGCTCCTCCACAAATTGATGGGCGGTAGCAAACAACAGCTTTTTAAAGGGAATCTCTCTTAAACCACAGTAATCTATCCGTTCCTTTCCATAATCGAGGTAGTTATACAGGTTTCCCACCCGAATGGTAAAGAATTCATCCAGGTTGGAGCTGGTGATCGCCAGAAACTTCATCCGGTCAAAAAGGTTCCTGTCCGGCATCTTTGCCTGGTCCAGTACACGTTCGTTGAACTTCAGCCAGCTGAGGTCCCGGCTGATCAGATCGCTTTGTTCGACAATATGGCTTGATTTTTCAGGATTGCGCCGGAATTTCCCGGTTTCTTCAGGGGGAGCGCCCGAAAGAAAAGAAAAAATATCGGTGAAGGAAGATTTTTTTTTATCGCCGGCGGAATCGTTGAAAACGTCAAAAAGCATAACTGGACTAACCTTTATAAAAGCGCTAACTAAAGAACGAACTAAATGAGGGGATATTGAATCCAAAGTTACAAAATAAGCGGCGGGAGTTCACCACAGATTACGTGGATGAACACAGATTAATTGGCATTTCTGCCCTAATCTGCCCTGTTCTGCGGTGCACCCCGATTGAGTAACAGGGCTTTGTCAGTCCGTGTAAGCCATAGTGCCTTTGCGTGACGTACTTTGTCAGCGTTGAATAATGATTTCGGCAGGGGCAGCCTGCAGGATGCTGTTCTCTGTCTTTTCCCGCACGGCGCCGCGCTGAATGGCGCTTACAAAGCGCAGGGAGATCCCAAAGCTCCAGCCGGTGCCATTTGATTGCAGGTAGCCTTTTCCCAGGATGTCATGATTGTCGGAATAGGTCAGTTCCGTGGTGATGGCATTGCCGTATCCCCATTGGTGCCGCAGAAAAAAGGCAATGTCTGCCCATTCGGCAGCTTTGAAGCTGTATTCGGCCGAAGCTTCCAGCCCGAAGGTCCAGTCGTTGCTGATTGTGGTGGCGCTCCCTACGTAGGTGGTATCCGCGGGATTGCCATACCCGTTGTAGTGAAATATTTTAAAGCCTTTCGGCTCGCGGGTGCCGCCGGAATTGGGAACCGCCCAGCCTCCCGCTCCCAGCCATAATCCGGGTCTTCGCAAGCCGGGTTTTTCAAATTCCAGCAATACTTTTGTCCGGAGAAAAATGGCGTTCCGGTTGTTGGTAAACCGGAAACCGCCTTTATTGGTGGTGTTTAACCGGGCATTGTTATGGATTCCTGTATGCGCATATCCGCCTTCTATGGCCAGCTGCTCCCTGAAAATCCATCCGATCTGCCCGGAAAAGGAATAATCCCAGGTGGAGGCAGGGCGCAGCAGGTAATCATGGTGGTTGTCGAGTGTGGTTTTGTCAAGCCGTCCGTAGTGATCTGTCCCCAGGTACCAGCGACTGCGGATCCTGATCGTTTCCAATTGTTTCAGCGCTTGTTTACGGTTCGGTTTCCGCAAGGTTGGAAGGACGTTCTCGGGCTGATAATAAATTTCATCCTGCGCCTTCAGGACAAAAAGAGGAATAAGAAGCAAAAGGCCTGTAAAAAGATGCTTCATAAGCAGAATCATTTTAATAGGAATACGCAAGAGCCCCCTGTTTTGTTGCCCAAAGCTACAAAGCGGATGTTCCTTGTGATAAGGAGCATCCGCTTTGCCTTTTGGTTGTAAAGAGCGATTAAATATCGATGCGCGCGTACTTGGCATTTTTCTCAATGAACTCCCGGCGCGGAGCTACTTCGTCTCCCATTAGCATAGAAAACAGGTGGTCCGCTTCGGCGGCTGAATCAATGGTTACCTGTTTCAGGCTCCGGTGTTCGGGGTTCATGGTAGTTTGCCAGAGTTGTTCGGCGTTCATTTCTCCTAACCCTTTGTAACGCTGTACGTTAACGGATTCGTCACGGCCGCCTCCGATCGCCTTGACCGCCGCTTCCCGTTGCGCTTCCGTCCAGCAATACCGTTCTTCTTTCCCTTTTCTAACGAGGTAAAGGGGAGGCTGCGCAATGTAGATATAACCGTTTTCAATAAGGATTTTCATATACCGGAAGAAGAACGTCAGGATCAGGGTCCGGATATGGCTTCCATCCACATCGGCATCGGTCATGATGATAATCTTGTGGTACCGGAGCTTATCGATGTTGAGCGCCCGTTCATCACCATCCCGGCCGATTTGCACGCCCATGGCGGTGAACATGTTTTTGATCTCCTCATTTTCGTAGATCCTGTATTCCTGCGCCTTTTCCACATTCAGGATTTTCCCCCGAAGCGGAAGAATCGCCTGGAAATTCCGGTTACGCCCTTGTTTGGCCGTTCCACCCGCCGAGTCCCCTTCCACCAGGTACAATTCGCATAGCTCGGGGTCGGTTTCGGCGCAATCGGCTAGTTTTCCGGGAAGACCGGTGCCGGTCAGCACGTTTTTACGTTGAACCATTTCCCGCGCCTTCCGTGCCGCAATACGGGCTTTGGCGGCAAGGAGTACCTTTTCAATAATGGTGCGCGCTTCTTTCGGATGCTCTTCCAGGTAGGTTTCCAGCATTTCGGATACTACCTGGCTTACCGTACCGGCCACGTCGCCATTCCCCAGCTTGGTTTTGGTTTGGCCTTCAAACTGCGGTTCCGCTACTTTGATGGAAATAACTGCCGTAAGCCCCTCCCGGAAATCATCCCCGCTGACTTCTATTTTTTCTTTTGCGAGTACTCCGGATTTATCGGCGTAATTTTTAAGGGTACGCGTGAGCGCCATCCGGAAACCCGATACGTGGGTACCTCCCTCTATGGTATTGATATTGTTAACATAGGAAAATACGTTCTCGCTGTAGGAAGTATTATAAATCATGGAAACTTCCACAGGTACAGTGCCTTTTGTACTTTCCATGTAGATCGGCTCAGGAATCAGCCGCGGGCGGGTTGCATCCAGGTATGCCACAAACTCAACCAGCCCTCCCTGCGAATGGAACTCTTCAGAACGGGGCTGGCCTTCATCATCCAGTTCCCGCAGATCGGTCAGGATAATTTTGATCCCCCTGTTGAGAAAAGAAAGCTCACGCAACCGTGTGGCCACTGTTTCGTATTTGAACTCGGTGACAGTGAATATAGAATCATCAGGTTTGAAACTAATCGTTGTGCCGGTTTTTTCGGATTCGCCGATGATCCGTACAGGGTAAAGAGGCTTTCCTTCTGAATACTCCTGTTCGAAAACGTTGCCTTCCCGGTGGATCTCTGCCCGGAACCGGATCGAAAGGGCATTGACACAGGAAACCCCCACTCCGTGCAATCCGCCGGAAACCTTATAGGTGTCTTTGTCAAATTTTCCCCCGGCGTGCAGCACGGTCATGACGACTTCCAGGGCCGACCGTTTCTCTTTGGAGTGGATCCCGGTAGGGATACCGCGCCCGTTGTCTTTTACCGTGATGGACTCGTCGGTTTCAATAAAGACCTGAATCGTATCACAGTAGCCGGCCATGGCTTCATCGATAGAGTTGTCAACTACTTCCCAGATCAGATGGTGGAGGCCTTTGAAACCAGTGTCCCCAATATACATTGCGGGGCGTTTTCGCACCGCTTCAAGCCCTTCGAGAACCTGGATATTTTCAGCGGAGTACGTGTTTAATTCGAGTGTCGTTCCGTTTGCCATAAATGATTAGTACGCTACTTAAAATCAAGTTTTTAATATTAAAAACGAAGATGTAAATATAGGAATTTTTTTGGAATTTCCCTTATCGGATGCCGAAGCTTCGGGTGAAAAACGGATATTCCCGGAGTCTTTTGTGAACGAGGTGTATTCCTGTCCTGCAAAGCCCTGAAAGATTACCCGTTCCGGACTACTGTCACCTGGTCTTTTTCAACCTGCAGGGAATAGACGGTCCGGTAAAACCGGTTGTTTTTCCAGATTCCGATGTGATAGCTGCCGGCCGGGATATTGCCTTGCGGAACCTCCGCGTGAAAGCCCTTTCCAAGGAGTACGCCGCGGGTCAGGAAATCCCTGAAAGCCGGCCGGGATTTCCGCACGGCCAGCCAATACCCAGGCCCTTCCGGGGGCTGAAGATACAGGTAAAGTTCCGGGGTAACGGAACTGCTGTTGACGATCCGGAACCAGCGCTCCTCAGCTTCGGGAAACGTTCCTGATGAATAATCGGCGTGGAAGTCCAGCAGTTCAGTCGTATCCGCAGGATAGGCTTGTCCGGTGATGACGGGGAGCCGGGGATGGCTGCGCACTGTTCCTTTGGCGAGTGCTTTTTCCAGCGTCGTATGAATATTACGGTTAAAGGTCCAATGGTAGCGAAGGAATTTTTTATGGGAAGCATAATTGGCCTCTTCAGCGATAAGGGAATGATGGTGGAAGGCGCCGTTCGGGTAATGGGTCAGGTAGCTCAGGGCGTTGAAAACCAGCGCGGTGAAGAGCACCGGGAGTGCCAGGCTTCTTTTGTATAATTCCGGGATGCCGCTGATCAAAGCCAGATAGGCGAGGCAAGCCATATACGCAGGGTAGTGCTGATAGCGTGGGGGCATGATGTTTTCGAGCCCCGACCAGCTGCGGGTAAGGCTCACCAGCATGGCGGTGATGAGCAACGCCAACAAGTTGCCCAGCAGGAACTTTTCAAAAGGCGACAACGCGTACGTCCCCCTGAGGGTCCGCAAAAGCGCCGGCAGGAGACGGATCAGGGGAATGGCGACAAGGACCACACCCAGTCCAACCGCCCAGTAGGGGCTGGCGGCCAGCACACGGGTCAGGCTCCCTAAAAAAGCGAAAAAAGACTGGATCAGCAAAAGCGGATCCGACAGGCTTTCCTGCAAATGCGAGCTCATTCCTTTTTCATACCGATAGAAGTATACGAGCAGGGCTGTCCCTGTTCCTGCCGCCCAGTATGCCATATAACGCCACTGCCGGTCGAGGGCCATCAAAACAAGGATGACAAGAAAGCTGCTGATGCCGCTGCCATGGGTAAAGGCTGCGGCCAGCGCCGCCAGGAAGGCCAGGCGGTGTCGTTTCTGACCGTAGAGGTATATCGTCAGCGCAATCCAGACGACGACATTGGATTGTTGCAGGATACTGATCGGCCATACAATGTTCTCATAATACTGGGGCTGAAATAAAACCCATGAAACCGGGATAAACAGCCAGGCAGCCAGGTTCAGCGATCGGAAGGTTTTCCATAGCAGCAACAGGATGAAAACCCAGATGAGGTTGGCGATCAGGGCCAGGTTGCGCCAGTTGATGAAGCCTTCCAGCGAGTAATCCAGGAAGGTAATAAGGCGGGGCAGCAGAATACGGTGGTCGTTTTGCTGCTTATACCAGAAGTGTACTTTGCGGGAAAAGGTTTCGGCTTCCGGGAAAAGGGTCATCGATTCCAGTAAATCGTAGTCATCCCCGTAAAAGATCGGTCCGCTGAACCGATAGCCGAAAGACAAGTAGCCGATGACCGGAATCAGGATACCCAAAAAGACAATCAGAGAGAATAAAGTGCCGGCTGGATATTTCAAAATCAGTCTTCTGGGTAGGGAATAAATACAAAACCGGCAAATTCGTGATGCAGGACAAACATGCAGCAAAACTCGTCAGGGTTACGGTAATTTTCCCGGAACAATTCTACAGCGGTCCCCCCGATAAGCTCACGGTCTGTAAATTCCTGCAGGAACGACGCGCGGTAAGACCATTCCACCCCTAATTCGCCTGCACGAAACAATAAGGCCCCGATTTCGCCCGGGGACTGGGAAACCACGAATATGGGAAAATCAGAAAAGCCCCGTTTGCGGATCTGGTAAGAGGCTTCTTTCAACTGGTCCGCAACTTTTATAAAGTCTTCCGAAAGCCGGCCTAATAGTTTTCTATCGAGTTCCGGAGAATTGGCATCGTCCAGTAAACTGTTTTCATTGCTGTGGTTGATCATGGTAGGCAGCCGTTTGATAGGTACAAAAATGCGGATCACATGCGCGCCATCATCAGCAGCGACAGGTCCTTGTATTTCATGTTGAATTTCCGGGCAATATGCGAGTTGGTGAGTGTTCCTTTATGGCTGTAAACGCCCTTCATCATCCAACGGTTCGCGTAAAGCATGGCTTCTATGCCGCCGATCGTGCCCATTTCCAGCAAAAACGGTAAGAAGACATTGCTCAGCGCCATGCTGGCGGTATGGGGCACCCGTGAAGCGATATTAGGGACACAATAATGGATAATATCGTGGTGGCGGAAAACCGGGTGATTATGGGTGGTCATCCTGGAGGTTTCAAAACAACCTCCCTGGTCGATACTGACGTCGATAATAACCGAGTTCGGACGCATTTGTGCAATCATTTCTTCCGTTACCACGCAGGGGCTGAGCCCGTTTTCTCCCCGCATGGCTCCGATGATCACGTCGGCCCGGCTGATCGCTTCTTTCAGGATATCGGAATCGATAATGGAAGTATAAAGGTTTTGACCGACAATGTAGCGAAGCCGCTGAAGGCGGTAAATATGCTTGTCAAATACTTTGATATCAGCGCCCAACCCCAATGCAGCCCGTGTGGCATACTCGGCCACGGTTCCGGCGCCCAGGATCACTACTTTTGTCGGGGGAATACCGGTGACCCCCCCCAGGATCAGCCCGCGTCCTCCGCTCGGGCTGGTGAGGTATTCGGCGGCAATGAGTAAAGCGGCGCTCCCGGCAATCTCACTCATGGTCCTGATCACAGGCAGGCCGCCAACACGGTCTTCGATCAGTTCATATCCGATGCCGGTAATTTTTTTCTGGTTCAGCTGTTCAAAATAAGAGCGCTCGTGGCTGGGCAGGTTCAGGGCTGAAATGACGGTGGATCCTGCTTTCACCCAGTCAAACTCGGCCGGGATCAGCGGCTCGATTTTGAGGATCAGGTCAGCCTGATAAACTTCTTTGGGGGACAGTACAATACGGGCGCCGGCTTCGCTATATTCCCGGTCGATGAAATTGGCGTCCTTACCCGCATCCTTCTCTACCCATACTTCATGACCGTGCCGGACCAGGATCGCAACCCCTTCAGGGGTTAGCCCTACCCGGTTTTCCTGCAGGGAGACCTCTTTCGGGATACCGATAAACAGGGAATTGCCATGTTCTTTGACGGGAGCCAGCGACTCCTGCGGATAGAGCGAAGATTGTTTCGCCAGTGCTTCGAAACCCGGTGGGTGTTGTGCCATAGTCAGTATGTGTTCTCGCGGGAAGTGATGATTCGGAGCCCGTTTTCGTCAAGGGCAAGGTGAACATGAAAATACCGGTCGGGCCACAGATTACGGGCGACTTCCGGCCATTCGATAAAACAGTATCCTCCATATTCGAGGTATTCTTCAAATCCTATATCCCTCACTTCCGCGTCATCTTTTAAGCGGTACAGATCAAAATGGAATATCGGGATCGCCTGGGCTGTCCGGTATTCGTTAACAATCGAAAAAGTGGGGCTTTGCACAGTAGATACCGCCCCCAGTTGCTGACAAATATGCCGGATCAACGTGGTTTTTCCCGTCCCCATGTTTCCCTCGAATAACCAGACAAGCTGCCCGTTGCTCCATAAAAGCAGTTTTCGGGCGACTTCGTCAAGTTCGGTACTAGCCTTTACCTGAATTTTGTGAACTGACATCGCACAAAATTACCACTTTTTTTGATGCTTCCCTATACCGATGAGTACCCCTTATACAGCCCATTCTTTCCGGAGCGGCCGGCCAAGGAGTTTGTTCGCAGCTTTATTGCCTTTGAATTTTTCTTTTGCAGGATCCCACCGAAGCGATGTGCCGAGCCGGTAAGCAATATTTCCGATGTTGCATACCGTGGCGGTCCGGTGACCAACTTCCACATCACATATGGGATTCTTACGGGTTTTGACCGCATTCAGGAAATCCTGGTAATGGTTGGTACACACATATACCGAGGTGTCTTCGGGCTTGAAAGTTTTGGCTTTCAGGTTATCGGGAGTAGTTTTAATCTCTCCTCTGGTTACCCAGACCTCACCTTCTGTCCCTACAAAATGACAATAGTTTTTGCCTTCGGGCCGGTGGATCATCTGGACTCCGTTGGCGTATTGATAGATTAGTCCTTTTCCTTCTTTTCCGGTGTCCTCCGGGTAAATGATGTCGGTAGGACCACTGGCGTCCATGTCAAGCCCCCATTGGCCGATGTCAAACATGTGAGCTCCCCAATCGGTCATAAAACCTCCTCCGAACTCGTCATAAGATCTCCAGTCAGGCCAGAAGCTGGCAGATAACGGCGGGGCAAGCCGGTGGCTGAAGGGGCGTTCAATGGTATTGGGCCCCATCCACCGGTCCCAGTTCAGATCAGCAGGCGCCGTTTCGGGGGCAAGATCCCACGGTTTGGGAGGTCCGCCGACACTGACGTGAATTTTCTGTACCGTACCGATCGCGCCGCTGCGTACGAGCTGCACAGCCTGGGTAAATTCAGGCGAGGAGCGCTGCATACTGCCGGTCTGGAAAACGCGGTCGTGTTTCCGGGCCGCTTTTACCATGGCCCGCCCTTCTTTTACGGTGAGTGAAAGGGGCTTTTCACAATAGATGTCCTTCCCCGCTTCGGCCGCTTTTACGGCCATAGAAGCATGCCAGTGGTCAGGTGAGACAATTACGACGGCATCAATGTCTTTTCGTGCCAGCAGCTCCCGGAAATCGTCATAGGCTTCGACTGCTTTGTAACTACTGCCTGATTTCTCTTCGTATACCTTGTGAGCGCCGGCAATAAAAGTTTCCAGTTTGCTTTTGTAGACATCGGAGGCAGCCACCAGCTGTGTGTCGTCGAGACTTAAGAACCGATTCCGCAAACCACCCGATTGTTTCCCGCACCCGATAAAGCCGAGTGTAATTTTATCGCTGGGCGCCAGAAAGCCGGCGCCACCCAGTACGTGCCGGGGAACAATAAAAAAAGAAGACAGAACAGCGGATTTTTTAAGGAAATCGCGTCGGGAATGTTTGGTACTTTCTTTCATGTGATCACGTTAAGGATTAGGAAGTTCTGAAAATGAAAGGACACGATGATCGTGACCGAGGGCGAATTTATGAAAATTAATGGGATAAGTGGGCGGAGAGACAACTGAAAAAATAACACTGAACAGCACGGAGGAAAAACACAGAGAAGAATCGCTGGGTGGAGAGACAACTGAAAAAATAACACGGAGTTGCACGGAGGAAAATCACAGAGGTCACAGAGGAAGAAGAAAAAACTCGGTGTTACTTTTGCGGGTTTGACGGAGAGCAAAACCGAGAATGCGCTAAGGAGGGCTAAAAACTTTGTGGACCTCTGTGCAGTCCTCCGTGCAACTCGGTGTTACTTTAGCAGGTTTGACGGAAAGCAAAACCGAGAATGCGCTAAGGAGGGCTAAAAACTTTGTGGACCTCTGTGCAGTCCTCCGTGCAACTCGGTGTTACTTT
>JBEBSD010000067.1:0-31971 GCA_040394475.1 Telluribacter humicola
ATCCAATGTTTGTTGAAATTTATTATCTCCGCAAAGATATGAGACGAGGGAGAGCGGGCAGGTTCGTGAACGGCTTTCTTAATCACGCAGGTCTGGAGACCTGCTTTCACCCTCCGCTCGTCTGGACGAGGGAGAGCGGGCAGGTTCGTGAACGGCTTTCTTAATCACGCAGGTCTGAGACCTGCTTTCGCTCCTCCGCTCGTCTGGAGACGAGGGAGAACAGTTTTTCCGTTACTGATAAAGCAGCCAGGCCGTAGCCTGACAGCCTGTATCGCTGCGGAAACGGATCCAGCGCGATTGGAAATCGTCCGGAAATTGAAACTTGAATGTTTCCCCTGGCTTTACCGTGACGGTCTTGTAGGAGATCCATGGCCCATGCCCGACAGGTTCTGTTTCGATGGTAAACGTTACTGTATTTTTTGAATCGTGCGACAATTCAAGGGAACGTTTGTCGTAAAAACCGATGAGATACGGGTCTGAAGGGGTATTCTTTTTAACCTCGCTGTTTTTCCATGGCCCGCCTGTTCCAACGGGTTTGCCCAATTGCCAGAGATCGTCAATGGCGCCTACCCACACTGCTGCATTGCCGTCGGCCGACCGGATAATGTGTTTGTTGCTGACTTTATCGGGATGGATCCCCGTCATCACCAGCAAGCCGCGGTACGACGCATAATCGTGGATGCTTAGCTCGTGAGATGCAACTGGCCTTATCTTCGCATACCCATCCGCATTTTCTGCAGGCAGCTCATAAAAGGTTCCGTGGGCGTTGAAGAGGTCTCTTTCTGTGGCCACTTCGCGGCAGATCCGAGTAGCGGCATTCCGGGTTAGTTGTGAAAACTGCTCGTTTCCTTTGGGGAGCCGCCACCTTCTGCCGTTGTCGTCTACCACCAGCACGGAAGCCTCGTCAATGACGATGGCATTGTCGGGAACGGCAAACTTCTGTGCGATAAACCCGGCCATCTCCGGATCCTCTTTTTTGACGAGCGCCATGTGTTCATCCAGTTCATAGTAAGCACCCGACTTAAATACCGATTGGTCCAGTTTTCCGGCCAAAATGCCTAAGGCGCGGCGGTCATCACCCAATCCGTACAATAATCCAGCCGTAAGCTGCTGATCGGCTACTGTTCCGATCCCATTGAAAAGTGCTGACTCCTTCGAATAAAAACGTCCCCGGTCGGAATAGGTCAGGTGTACGGTGGCGCGGGTTGCCTGTTTAACGGTAACCCGGATCCACTCGCCGGTCTGTTCGGGGCCAAATGACACGGCTTCACCTGAGCCTCCTGCGATCTCCTGCTGCATCAGTTCCGTCCAGGCGCCGGTTCCGTTCCGGTCGATTTCAAAAACAAAGGTTGCCGCTGCCTTCCCCTCGTTTTTAATCCACGCCATTTTATGGCTCCAGCCGGCAAACAGGAAGGGTTCCGATGGTTCATTGGCTTTTACTTCTTCAGAAAGCCAAAGTGCCCCTTCAGCGGTGTTGGGCCCCAGCTCATCGGGTTTCGAAAGAGAAGTAAACCATAGATTGGAGTTGGATTGCCCGGGACCTTCAATTCCACCCTTAGCCTTCCGCTTATTTAAAAACTCCTTTTGGGCCGAATCATCACAGCCGAAAACAAGCTGGTCCTGCCACCGGGTATAGTCGCCGATCACTTTCAGGTAAGCCGATCGGGGACGGATACCAGCGCTATTGGAAGAAGCGAACGTGCCGGGAAATTTCCAGAACATCCCGTGCATGGTCATCAGGTAATCCGGGTTTTCAGGCGTTCCCACATCCCTGATCCGGGGCCATTCGGTATTCCATCCATGTGCGCCATCGTAGCTGTGACTCGCTTTGGGTAATCGGTAAAAAGTCCATTTCTGATGGTCCCGAACCCCGAGCAACACCGATTTATGATCCCAGCCGGTAGCCCATATCGGATCGGTTTCAGGGTTTTTATTCCCGTAGATTCCCCCGGGGCCAGTGACTTCCACAAACTGGTTTCTGCGTACGGTTTTCCAGGTTTTGCCGTCCCATTCTGAAAGTGAGCCCGATTCGATATCGAACTGCGTTTCCGCCAGCTTGGTTTTTTCGCCGTTATTTGAATACACCAGCACGCCTTGCCCGGAATATAAGCCCTTGCCATGGGCGCCGTCCAGCGCTGCCAGCGGCTGACCGGAAGGGTTTCCTTTCTCGTTTTTAGTAGTAACGTTAAGGTCCTCGTAATACAGATGCGGAGCAAGTGTCTGGACATCCACATCGTAAAAGCCCTCTTCCATCGTCCCGAAGTATATTTTATTGGCCGGGTCGGTCAAATGCCGTGCATTGGCTGTGTGCCTGCCGGGCATGGCAGTATAAGGGATCGTCCTGACCTCACCATTGTCTTTAATCGCGTAAGGACCAATAAAAAGCTGCTTACTTTCAGGGTGAATCATCCGGTTGGCCGGGGTTCCGCCGATGCTTTCTTCGCGGATGACCCGGTCCATGTTGTCATTGATTTCATACAGCTTATCCGACGATCCGAAAGGGTAATGTTGCCCGTACGTGACTACCCAGAGCTTATTTGCCCACGGCACTACCGCTCCCGTGCCGCATTCGCCTTCATTGTTGTACATTGCCAGATGCGGGTAAATACCACTATATCCGGGGTAGGTGATTTCGGCTTTTTGGGTTTCGGAACAGGATGAACTAACCAGGATACCAGCCAGGACCTGGCTTAAGATTTTTAGTTTCATATGAATTTGACTTTTTTGTGTTTTCGTTTTTTTGTTGTTTTCCGGAAATCCGTTTCATGTCGTCGTTCGCAAGCTGCAGCCCGGCCGATTTCAGATAGCCAATTTCTGATAGCTGATTTCTGATAGCCGATAGCCGATTTCTGATCACTCACAACGCCACAGACACAAGTCCGTAATTTCAATTATATACTAACCGAGCGGTTGCTTTGCATTTCTGATCAGCGGAGAACCGTATCCAATGGGCGTGGTACCCCTCCGGAAACTCATAGCGGAAGGTTTCGCCGGGCTTCACTTCGATTGTTTTAAAAATAACCCAGTTATCAGTGGCCGCTATATCCATCTCTATGGTGAACCGCACAACGCCGGTTGCATCATGGGAAAGGGATAGCGATTTAGTTTCATACCCCAGCATCAGGTAAGGATCCGAAGGGACTTGCGCATCAACGGGTGAATGGTACCAGGGACCGCCGGTTCCTCTCGGTTTTCCGAACCGCCACAAGTCGTCAATCGCACCAAACCACAGGCCCGTTTTTTTGTCTGTACTCGCGAAATAATGTCCGTCGTCGGTCGCGTTTTTCAGGTTTCCTGAAATGACCATTAATCCTCTCCAAGAACAAAAATCAGCAATAAACCGGTTGTGTGTCGTGATCGGCTTTATTTTTGATAATCCGCCAGCATAGTCACGCGGCAGCTCATAAAAAGTCCCGAAACTATTTAAAAGACTTCTTTCCGTAACAACTTCCCGGATCCCCCGCAGCATATCGACCGGATACTTTTCGGAAAAATCAGAAGAACCCTTAGGTAACCTGAAGCGGTTTCCGTTTTTATCCGTCATGATTACGGAAGCGCTGTCCACTGCAAAATCCGGCTGGCGGATATGCAGTTTATCTGTAAGAAGTGCTTTGATGCTGTCATTTTTCACCGGGTGGATACGGAGATTTCCGTCTACTTCATAATAGCCGATGTCCTGCACGGAACCATCGGGTTTTGTCTCGCGTGCAATAAATTGAAGGTTTAGCTCGTCTGTCGTCCCCGGTCGGATCCATCCGTGCGTAATGGGCTGGTGACCAGCCGGCAGGGTGGGTACAGACTGAAAAATTGCAGTTTTACCGGGAAGATGCTCTTTTTGAGACAGCATGAAATAAGCGGTCGCTTTTTCAAGATCAGCATCGGTCCTGACACGTACCCAGGTTGTTTCAAATCCATCAGGAAAAATGTGATATGCATATCCCGGGGCAGCAACCGTCAGTTCCCGGTAGGTTGTCCACTGATTAGTACCCTTCGGATCAACTTCAACAGTAAACGTGACAGGGCGGTCGGCATCATGTGAAAGATGAAGGATCCTGCTTTGAAATCCGGCCAGCAGGAATGGCGCCGACGGTGTGTTCTTTCGGACCGGCTCATTGATCCAGACACCGCCAAATCCATTTTTTGGCCCTAGCTGTTTCATTTCTTCCGGCTTTAAAAACCACAAATTAGAGTGCGTTGCCTTTTCCACGAACGGGTTGCCAAACGTCGAAGCATCATCCGTTCCAAAAACAATACGGTCCTTCCACCAGGCAAAATCACCTATGATTTTCAGGTAGCTCGCAACAGGTTCGATGCCTTTTGTGTTTTCAGAAGAAAATGTTCCCGGGAATTTCCAGAACATCCCGTGCATGGTCATCAGGTAGCCTTCCTTCCCGATTTCCCGGATACGCGGCCATTCTGTGTTAAAGCCATTGATTCCGTCGTACGTGAAACTGTTTTTGGGTAACCTGTATTCCGACCATTGCTGCTTATCCAATACCCTCAGCACGACGGAGCGGTGATCCCAGCCAGTTGCCCAGATCGGGTCGGTCGTTTTCTTATTTCCGTAAATCCCTCCGGGGCCGGTTACTTCCACATACTGTTTTCTATCAATTTCCTTCCAGGATTTGCCGTCCCATTCTGCCAGAACCCCTGTTCCGTTCGGTTCCTGTGAATAATCCAGAATCCCGTTATGGGAAACAATCAATTTCCCCTGCCCGCTATACGCGCCTTTTCCATGACTCCCGAAAAGGTGTGGCCGGTCGATGGTGCCGGTCGTTTTGCGCATCGCTGATCCGTCTTCAAATAGCGTTTTGACTTCAAGTGTATGTACGTTCACTTCATACAGACCTTCTTCCATCGCGTAGAAATAGACCTTATTGGCCGGGTCCCCGGGGTGCCGGGCCACACCTGTCAAACGTCCGGGCATCTTGTCTGCGGCAATCGAACGAATAGCTCCTTTTTTGTCAATAAAGTAGGGGCCTATTATTAATTGTCCGGATTCGGTGTGAATCATCCGGTTGGCGTGTGTGCCGCCAATGCTTTCAGGACGCACCTGGTAGCTGATGTCGTCATTGATCTCATACAGTTTATCTTCCCCGTTAAAAGGATCACTGGCTGTATAGGTAATAGCCCAGAGCTTCCCCGCCCATGGCACCACCGCGCCAACACCCGCTTCCCGGTTGGTAAGGTTGTACATTTTAAGGTGCGGGTAAATACCACTGATCTGCAGGGGATTTTTCGAAGGAGGCGGCTGTGCTGCCAGATCGGGTTGTGAAAAGAAAAAAAACAAAAAAAGAAAATAGGAATAATTCATGATGTTCAAGGTTATACGTACTTATAGCAGACAACAGATGTCCCTGTCGCCGGCTTCCTGATCGGAGTACAGGGATAAAGACAACAGCAATATGCCTTTATCCCTGGATCCTTCCTTAATAATTAGGGTTCTGTTTTAGCCCGCTGGTAAGTACTTCCTTGGACGGAATCGGCCAGAGGTACTGACGACTGGCGTCAAATTTCCGGAGATTTACCTGGTTAACCAGACCTTTGCTGTACATGGAACTGAAGTCGACTACACCGTCATCATCAATTTGGGGCGTTTCCGGAAAGAACCATAGTCCCTTTTCAACAACTTTCGTACGGAGATCAGCCGGATCCAACATGCCATAATTGGGTGTGTTCAATGCTTTTTCCGCTAATTTCCACCGGATCAGGTCCATATACCGGATGTTTTCCAGGGCAAACTCCATTCTTCTTTCCGACCGGATGATTTTTCGGAGCTGCGCCGGATCGGTTGTAGTCACAGCCGGATAACGATCCTTTGCCGTAGGCTCGACACCGTAGGCCCTTGCCCGCACCTGATTAATGGCGTCTGCGACCGATTGATCGATCTCTCCCATCTCGATTTTGGCTTCTGCGTACATCAGCAGGACATCGGCGTACCGGAGAATGATTTTATCGGATTCGATTTGCCAGGAATTCAGCAGCCAGTCAGCGGCAACCCCTTTTTTCCATATCAACCCGTTGAAAGAGGCAAATTGAGCGATGGTTCTTGTATCCTTATTTTCCACATACGCATTTGTTGCAAAATTTCTGACCGTAACAGAATCCGGATGGGGCTGGTACATGAAATTAAGGTGCGGTGTCTGAAATTCGACAATGCTTGCCGTGCACCGCGGGTCCCTGTTTTTGAAGGGGTTTCGGGGATCAAATAGGGGTGATTCGTCAATCGGAAGTCCATCCGTACAAAGGTAAGCGCAGAACAGGTCCCAGGTAGGGTTCTTGGCACCCCATCCGCCGGCATTTCGTGGAATGTAATCCTGGAGCCCTCCTAACGCAACGCCAAGTGAAATGGAACGCGGTAAGCCAAAGACTGTTTCAACCGAATTCTTAGTCGTGGTCAAGAAGAGATTTCCATAATTCGGATACAAGCTGTAAGTCCCAAGGTCTATGCAAGCCTTAGCAGCTGTACGGGCCGTATTCCAGTCTTCCATTTGCAGGGCGATTCTTGCCTTCATGGCATAAGCGGCACCTGCTGTAGCCTTTTTGAGTTCTGTTGTGCTATAAGACGTTTTCAGATTAGCTGCGGCAAAATCGAAATCCTCGTAAATCTTTTGCAATACCACCTGCCTGTCGGATTGCTCCATACCCAGCGCTTCTTCTATGTCAAGGGTTTTCTCGGTATAAACGATGTTTCCGAAATGGGACAAAAGCCGGGAATACTGACAAGCTCGTACAAACCGGGCTTCGCCTTCATACTGATTCAGTTGCTGTTCCGTCAGGGCGCCGGCAGCCCTGACGAGACTTTCGATCACATTATTGGCCCGTGCAATGGCTTTATAGGTGTTGGACCACCAGGTCAGGATGAAGCCGGTTTCTCCGTTGAGCGTGGCGTCAATAACAGGTGTCGTGGTGTTCCGGTACATCAGGTCGTCTGTCCAGTCGTCGTTATCGACCATCCAAAACGCATCTTTATACAGGCCGTTCAACGACATTTCAATTTCTTCCTTATTGGAATTCCAGGTTTCGCTGGAGCCGTCAGAAAGCGGGTTCAGGTCGAGAGTCCCACAGGAAACCAATGCAACAATTCCAAAGCAGCTGATTAATAAGTTCATTTTCATGTGTAGTCGGATTTAGAATTTGACAGATGCACCTAAAACATACGTGGCCGTAATCGGGTAGGTCAGCGAACTCATTTCCGGGTCCCAGCCCTTCGGAAACTTATTCAGCGTCCACAGATCGGTGACGCTCGCATAGAGCCGCAACCCTTTTATTCGGACTTTTTCAGCCAGCAACTGGGGGACATTATATCCCAGATTGATATTTTTTATACGCAGGTAGCGTCCGTTGATCAGCCAGTAATCGGACATCGTATAGTTATTGGAAGCCGATGTGTAGCTATAACGCGGATACCTTGCGCCCAGGTTTTGTTCAGCGGTGTTGTAATGGCTATAGCTGTTTCCGTCCAATATCGATGCAAACGTACCCCAGTTGGACCGTAACGGCTGGATCATATCGGCTGTAAGGCGGGAGTTTTGTTTACCGACACCCTGGACCACGAATGAAAAATCCCAGTTCTTATAGTTGAGCGTCGCATTAAAGCCGTACATCAGTCTTGGCAATGAACCACCCAGGAGAACCCGGTCATATTCCGGGGAAATTTTACCATCCGGTATCCCGTCAGGGCCACTGATGTCGCGGTAACGGACATCACCCTCTCTCACACTGGCATTGAGTTTCGGAAGGTCTGTCACCTCCCGGGCTGTTTGAAAAAGACCTTCGGATACATAGCCGTACCACTCATTGTATTCACTTCCCTGAATTTTGATTGAATCGCCAATAAATTCAGTGCCGCCCAGGTCGCCCATTCTGGATTTAAAATCCGACAGGTTGAAGGAAACGGAATAACCGAAATCACCGGCTTTATCCGTATAGCCTACCTGGAACTCCCAGCCCTTCGTGTGCATTTTCCCGGTATTCTGATCGGGATTATCGAAGCCTACGTAATCCGGTATTTCCAGCGCCAGCAACATATCTTTGGTGGTCTTTACATAGTAATCGCCTGAAAACCGCAGGCGTTCGTTCAAAAAGTGCGCATCGATACCGAAATCGGTTGACTGCGTGGTCTCCCAGGAAATATTCCGGATGGCGTACTGCCATTGCGCAGCAGCCTGAGCCGAAACGACGTTATTCCCCTGGTAAAAAAGAGAACTGTTTTCAAAGTTCAGAATCGCCTGATAGGGATAGTTCCCGATCCGTTCATTGCCCAGCGAGCCCCAGGAAGCCCTGAGTTTGAGGAAGGAAAGCCATGGTGTCCCCCCTTGCAGAAACGACTCTTCGGACAACACCCAGCCCGCAGAAAAAGACGGGAAAGACCCCCAGCGATAGTCTTTGGCAAAACGGGATGAGCCGTCGAACCGTACATTGGCCTGCAACAGGTATTTTTCTTTGTAATTGTACATTGCGCGGCCAAACCACGAACGATAGGCGTTTTCCCATGCACTGCCACTGTTGTTGCGCAAGTCAAGCGGGCCAATATTCAGATAGGGGTAATTATTCAGAATATACTGCCCTCTTGACGCCCCCAGGTTTTCATTGAATGCGTAAAAAAATTCATATCCGCCAAGCAGGTTAAAGCTGTGATTGTGAATTTGTTTACCGTAATTAACTAAAAACTGCGCCGTGTAGCGGTAGTTGTCATTGCGATTTTCAGCAAGTGATGTTTCACTGAATCCGTTCATGTAACCGGAAATAATATTCGGATCAGTGGCAGCGGTATACGGTATTTTTGTTTTGAAGATCTTTTGCTTGTTCAGGTTGAGAAAGGGCGAAAACACACCGGAAATTTTTAATCCGTCTATCGGGGTAAAATCGAGTCCTATTTTACCGCCGATCTGATTCTTGTTAGTCCGGTCAAATCCGCCATGTTTAAGCTGAGCATAAATATTGTCTCCGTCTTTCCCTGCGCCGATACGGCCATCTGACCATTCAGCTGCATAAACCGGGGCGGCAATCCCCATCAGGTAAAACGGGCTGATGTTAGGCTGCTCATAGTTCTCCCTGCGAAAATTAATATCCACGCTGGCCGAAAGGTACTTGTTAACCGTGATGTCGTTGTTGATCCGCGTCGTCAGACGCTCAAAATACCGGTTGTCATACAGCGCATCCGTTTTATCATAGGCCAGCGACACGCGGGTCCGGATAAATTGCCCTGCCGCCGATAAACTCAGAAGATGGCTTTTTCGCGGGGCCGAATTTTTCATGATCAGAGACTGCCAATTGGTTATCGGGTACAAATCCGGGTTCTCCCCGTTGAGCTGCGTATAATTGTCAATCAGGTCTTTTGCGTAAATAGGATACTCATTTGAATTATTGGCGTTGTCATTCCAGCGGAGCTCATTGACAAGTCTCATGTATCCGCCGGCATCTACATACTCGGGCATTTGCGTGGGTTTTTCCAAACCGTACTCTATACTGTAATCCATACTCAGCTGTCCCTTTTTCGCTCTTTTTGTAGTCACCAGGATCACCCCGGCCGCGGCTCTGGAGCCATAGATAGAGGCAGAAGCAGCATCTTTCAGGACCGATATACTTTCGACGTCGTTAGGATTGATCGAATTAATATCATCAATCGGGACACCGTCCAGGATAATCAGCGGATTGGAACCGGCGTCGGTAATGGTGGTAATGCCCCTGATCCGGATATTGGCGGTAGCACCCGGTGCATTGTTCGTACGCGTAACCATTACCCCGGGCATGGTTCCCTGCAAGGCCTGGGAAATCTGGGTTGTTTTCCGTTGGGTCAGCTCATCGCCCTGTACCGACGCCACTGCTCCGGTAATATCTTTCTTTTGCTGGGTACCGTAGCCCACCACCACCACCTCTTCCAGCGCTTTGTTATCGGTCAGCAATGCTACATCAAGCGCGCTTCGTCGGTTTACAAGATGTTCCTGGGACGTATATCCTACAAATGAAAAAACGAGGATAGAATTACTGGCGTCCGGAACATTCAGGGTATAGACGCCTTCTGTGTTGGTAATGGTGCCTTGCTGGGTGCCTTTCAGTACTACGCTTACGCCCGGCAATCCTTGTCCGCTTTCATCCGTAACAGTACCTTTTACCGCAAAATCCACCAGCTTGATCCGGATACTCGGCAAGGGCAGCATTGACGTTTCTTCTTTAGGTTGTTTACTGAGAACAATCTGCTGTCCGATGATTTTATAACGGATGCTCAAGGGCGTTAACAATTGGTCCAGAACATGATTGAGCGTCTCATTTTTAACCGTAACGTTGAATTTTTTTCCGCTTGGGATCAATTTACTACGGTAAGTGAATTTGATAGCCAGTTGCGTCTCAATCTGCTGAAAAATAGCTTGCATGCTTTTGTTTTCAGCCGATAAGTTGACTTTCTGGTTGAGCAAATCCTGTGCATCCGCCGGCCTGGCCAGCGATATACCTGCGAACGTCATCACTATGAACACCTGTATGAGCGTATATTTCATTAAGCAGCACAGGAAATTTTGGAATTGTGAGTGTTTTTGCATTTTTTTGATGGTTATTGTCTTGGAAAAGCAATAAGAAGCCTGCTTCCGGATTATGGAAGTCGGAACGCAGGTAAGGTTTCGGGGCTTTCAATGCCGCAATCATTGGAAGCCCTTTCTGTTAACAGTGGTCAGGTTGGGGCATAGGCACGAAGGTTTAGGTTAACTGCATTTTTTTCCGTTGATGATAATCTCTCCGTCGACTACTTTGTATGTAGCATTAATGGCCTCACAGATGACATCCAGTTTTTGAAATAAAGTCTCGTTGGTAAGGGATGTGTTCAGCAAACATCCTTCAAAGGTTTCCTTGTCGTATACGATTTCAATCTGATACACTTCTTTCATCGCTTCCAGTATGGTCGGGACAGGCGCCTCCTGAAAGACAAAGGCTTCCATCTCGGCCGGGATAAGCTGCGGTTTGGGGTCCCGTACGAGGGACCGCGTCATTTTTTCATCCTGTTTGGAATAATTAACCTTCTGGTTAGGTCGGAGGATCATTCCTTTGGTTTCCGGATCCGGGGTATCTTTATCGCCGGCGGCAAATACATTTACTTTGCCGGTCTTTACTTCCACCGTTATATCCTGGCTGTCTTCCCAGGCTTTCACGGAAAAGCTGGTTCCCAGCACTTTGGTAACCAGCTGACTTGCAATTACAATAAAGGGCTTGTCGACGTTTCTGGTTACCTCAAAAAAGGCCTCGCCCGATAAGCTTAGCTCCCGGACAGGGCCGTCGAAATTTCGGACAAAGCGGATGGAGCTCCCTGGCTGCAGGGTCACCTTACTCTGGTCAGGAAGCTGATAGTGCCGGGGGGCATTTCCTTCATGACGGATCGTTTCAAATAAAGTTGTTGCAACCGCTTCTGGTGAGGAACTGCTGACAGCATCCGCAGACGGCGCACGGAGTTGCCATAAGAGCCCTCCCGCCAGGAGAAGAAGACAGGCTGCGGCAGCCACTTTCAGCCATGGCTGCGACCAGAATACGGTTGTCCGGGCATCGGTGCCGATCTGTTTCAGGAGGTTATCCCAGATTTCATCCTTATCCTGCGGCGGGATATTGCCTTTACTGACCTTTCCCAGGTTAATCACAATCACCCGCGCCCGGAATACCGCCTCCCGTTGTTCCGGATAATTAGCCAGAAAAGCCTTCCAGAAGAGGCTCGAATCGATATCCGGATTGTTTACCCATTGGATGAAATAGTCATCCTGAATAAAATCTTCTGTCAGAAATGTACGGTATTGCTGTTGCATAATAAGTGACATCTGCCCCCTAAACCGGAGGAGTCTATAATTGTACCCAGTTTTTCTTAAAAATATTTTATAACCAGCAGACAAACAGGATCAGCGAGAGCCATCCTGCCAGCTCAAAATGGACTCGTAGCTGCGCAAGCGAGCGGCTCAGGAGGTTGCGGACCGATTGATTGGAGAGCTGCATCATCCGGGCAATCTCTTCGTTGTTGAAGTTGTGATAATAACGGAGTTGGATGATTTCCTGCTGGCGCCTGCTTAACTGCTCCATTGCTTTTTTGAGCGCCAGCACATTTTGACTTTCACGCTCGGTTTCAATTAGTGTATCTTCGATAGATTCTTCAGCAAGCCTGGTATAAAACGCCATATCGGGAAGAACAGTCTCCTTATGGTTTTCAATATTCCGGAGAATCCGGTTTCGGAGCGACCGGAAAAGATAAAAGCGAATGGAGTCGGTTTCTGAAAGTTTTTCTTTGTTATTCCATAAATTCAGGAATAAATCCTGGATACTGTCTTTGATCAGTTGCCGATTACTGGTAATGTGGTAACCGTAGCGCAACAATTCGTCGGCGTATTGATTATAGATAAAAGCAAAGGTTTCCCGGTCGCCTTTTTTGAAAAATTCCCATAAAGAATGATCTGATGTCGTAATTTGCACAATAAAACGTCAAAACCAAATTTAAATACTCCCAGGTTACTCCTGTAATTTAGCAAGAAAATCCTGTAAATGTGATAAAAAAAACGCCGCTGTCCAATTAGCTGCTTCCAGGAAAAAGAAGTTTGGAAGGCGGGCTTTTTACTGATCCTTAACCTTTATTTGTTCCCTTATGATTCGTCCGATTAACCATGTTCAACGTTCTGCCAGGTGGAATTGGTGTTGGCTTGTACTGATTTCACCGTTCCTTCATGCCCAGGAAGATCTCTCTGTATTGAAATATTGGAATTATCACCAGGCGCAGCCGGCCGTTTTCTACCAGCACCTGATGAAAACGGCCCGGCAGCAGCTGACCGAACGGAATACCGCTGTTGCGGCGCTGGCAACCCGGGAGGACTGGCAGCAACGGCAACAGCAGATGGCGCAGGTACTCCGGGAAATAGCCGGCGATTTTCCGGCGCGGACACCCTTAAAGCCAGTGATAACCGGTACCCTGGAAAGGGACGGGGTCCGGGTGGAAAAGCTGTATTTTGAATCGCGGCCGGGTTACTATGTGACAGCGGCCCTGTTTCTGCCTGCCAGGTTCACGGGCAAATTGCCGGCAATTGTTTATTGCAGCGGCCACAGTGCCAATGGCTTCCGGAGCGAGGCTTATCAGCGGATCATCCTGAATTATGCCAAAAAAGGGTTTGCCGTACTGGCCTTCGATCCGATAGGCCAGGGGGAACGCATCCAGTATTTCAAAGAAGATGGTAAGCCGCGCTTCGGACCTACCCATGAACATTCCTACCCGGGGAGCCAGTCCTTCGTATCAGGGCGTTCGCCGGCAAACTATTTTATCTGGGACGGTATCCGTGCCGTAGATTACCTGGTAAGCCGGGAGGAAATCGACCCGGACCGGATCGGGATTGCCGGGCGCTCGGGCGGCGGAACCCAGAGCGCCTATATAGCCGCTTTTGATGAACGGATTCTCGCAGCAGCCCCGGAATGTTACCTGACTTCAATGGATAAGCTGCTCCGTTCCAAAGGCCCTCAGGATGCGGAACAGGTTTTTATGCATGCACTGGCGAAAGGATTTGACCTGGCCGATTTGGTGGTGGTAAGAGCTCCCAAGCCGCTGTTGATGGTCACCACTACGAACGATATTTTCAGTATTGAGGGAGCCCGGGAAGTGTTCGCGGAAGCGTCGCGTGCCTATAAGGCGCTGGGTAATGCAGACGCGCTGCAAATGGTGGAAGATGACGCCGGGCATGCCTCCACTCTAAAGAACCGGGAAGCCTCGTATGCCTTTTTTCAGAAGCATCTGAAAAACCCAGGATCGTCCCGGGACCAGGAAATCAGCTTGTTCCAGGAAGCGGAACTCTTCGTAACCCCGGAAGGAAGCGTCTATCGTTCGCTGAAGGGAGAAAGCCTGTTCAGCCTGAATTTCCGGTATACCAGCGAAACGATATCGGAACGGGATCGTTCCGGACAGGATCGTGCCGGACAGGACCGTTCTTTCGGGGCCGTACAACAAGTAGTACTGGAAAAAAGCCGTTACCGGCAACCTGCGCCGGTCGGAGAGGTTATTTTTTCGGGACGTATACCACGGGAAGGGTATGTTATCGAGAAATTTCTGGTCAAAGCCCCGGGAGATTACTTCCTGCCGGTATTGTGGATGAAACCCGAAAAGCCGGTGGCCGGAAGCCTGTTGTGGCTGGATGAAAACGGGAATCAAAAGGCGGCTGAAAAGGAGGGCGCCGCCGACCGGCTGGCAAAGGCCGGGTATGCGGTAATCCTGGCCGACCTCAACGGGGTGGGCGAGTTGAGCGATGCAGCCCTTTCCGGGGGCGATGCCCGGATAGAGGCAGTACCGCTTAATTTGTGGTACTTAAGTATACTGACCGATCAGAGCATGGCCGGCGTACGGATGGGGGAAATAAAACGGCTGACGGATTTTATCAGGGACCGGATGACGGCGCAGCCGGTGTTGTCGCTGGTCGCCACCGGCACGCTCTGCACGGATGCCTTGCAGGCAACCATGACGGATGCCGGCTTGTTTCATAAAAAAGTGCTGGTACAGCCGTTGGTCTCGTTTCAGTCGCTGGTCGCCCGACCGGAATTCCGGGTGAAATACGTCTCTTCAGTGGTGGCCGGAGCATTGGTGTACTATGATTTGCCGGAACTGGCGGCTGTTCAGCCGCCGGGCAGTGTGCTGCTTTTGAACCCGGTTGCCGGAGACGGAACCACGTTGAAGGACAGCGAGGCGAAAGCCGGCTATGCCCGGGCGATTCAACGACAGCAACTGGTGGAACCGGAAATGCAGGACGCGAACGGCCTTGCCAAACGCCTGATCGGATTTTTGAACAAGCCATGATGGGACTTGCCGGGGACGATGTTGCCGCCATCCGCTTCTGCACTGCCAACGGGAGGGGCTGTCAAGACACCAGACCATGGAAGACGGATTTCCCCATAACCCTGCCACACGGAAAAACCATTTTATTCACAACAACCCGGCAGCCGCAAGTGATCTTTTCTGTAAAGTGAAGAGGAAATACCGCTTGCCAGGCGCTTTTATGCCAGAGCCGCTGTTACATCGGCGGAGCTGCTTTTTTTGAATCGTGTAAGTAAACCATGAAAATTATTCCCTTGAAAAGTGCATTCCATTTATACGCAACGCGTTTGGCGGTTGTTGCGTTTGTTTTGTTAACCGGTATCTCCCGGGAAAGCCGGTCACAGAGTTTTAATCCTGAAAAGAATGACCGGGTGGTGATTCTGGGGAATACCTTCGCCGATCGGATGCGGTATTTCGGCTATTTTGAAAGTCTCTTGCAGCAGCAGTATCCGGAACACCGGCTTACGGTCCGCAATATGGGCTGGAGTGCGGATGAGGTGGGACTGCAGCCGCGTCCGCTGCATTTCCCGGGCCCGCGCAGGGAGGTGAAACGGGAAATTTCAGATCCGGACGATCTCAGTTTCAGCAGTTGGGGAGAGGCCGTCAATATGCCGGTTGCGCTGAATTTTAAAGGGCTGCACCAAAGCCTGACCGAAGAACAGGCTGCCATTATCTTCATGTGCTTCGGATTAAACGAGGCGTTCAGCGGGGCAGAAGGATTGCCCCGGTTTGAAAAGGAGCTTGCGCTGTTTATTTCGGAATTGCGTTCGCAGCGCTATAACGGGAAAAAGCCGCCGCAGCTGGTGCTGGTATCGCCGATGGCGCACGAAGCGATCGGGGGGTATTATCCGAAACCGGATGCACATAATGAGTCTTTAGGATTGTACACAGCAGCCATGAAAAAGGTAGCTGCGTCGCATCAGCTGTTATTTATCGATCTTTTTACGCCTTCTCAACAGTACTTCCGCTCTTCCAAAGCACAGCTTACCATCAATGGCATCCATCTCAACGCCCAAGGCTACCTGGAGGCAGCCCGCTGGATGGGAGCGGCGCTTGGCTTTGCTCCGGAATTATTGAAAGCCACCAAGGAAAGCGAGGTATCCGGGAGCTTACGCCAGGTGGTTAAAATGAAGGATGATCATTTCTTTTACCGCTGGCGGGCCGTTAACGGGGAATATATTTATGGAAGAAGAAGGGAGCCGTTCGGGGTTGTTTCGTTTCCCCCGGAGCTGGAAAAGCTGCATCAAATGACCATTGCCCTCGACGAAGTGATCTGGGAAATGGCAGCCACCGGGAAAACCGGGTTATTGAAAAAGGCGCAGGCTATTGTCGATGAAAGCGACAATCCGGCGGCCCAGGAAGCTTTCCTGGTAACCGGCATGACCGGGAGACAAAGTCGCCCGCTGGCCGGTGACCATACCCATCATCCCAAAGAACCGGCGGGCGTGGAACAATTTACGGTACCGGAAGGCTATGAAGTCAACCTCTTTGCCTCTGAAAAGGATTTCCCCCTTGCCAAGCCGGTGGCCATGGCGTTTGATGCAAAGGGAAGACTCTGGGTCGCAACCATGCCCACGTATCCGCAGTATATCCCCGGCGTACCGGTGCATGATAAGCTGGTTGTGCTGGAAGATACCGATGGCGACGGAAAGGCAGATAAACACACAGTTTTCGCCGACAATCTTTATCTCCCCCTGGGTTTTGAGCTGGCCAACGGCGGGGTGTATGTTTCGCAGGAGCCGGACCTTTTGTTTTTAAAAGATACGGATGGCGACGGTAAGGCAGATCTCAGGGAAGTGGTGCTGACCGGATTTGGTTCGGAAGACAGTCACCATGCCACGCATGCCTTTGTCTTCGGACAGGATGGAGGACTTTATTTCAATGAGGGGACCTTTCTGAATTCCCAGATAGAAACTCCCTACGGCCCGGTTCGTTCTTATAACGGGACCACCTTCCGGTATGCACCCCGGACCGGAAAACTGGAACCTTACATTTCTTATCCCTATTATAATCCGTGGGGAAATGTCTTCGACCGGTGGGGGACTCATTTTGTCGGGGATGCGTCCGACGGCTCGAACTATTTCGCAACCCCTATGACGGGAAAAATTGATTATCCGGACAAACATCCCAGGATCAATATGTTTACCACGACCCGCGTACGCCCTACGGCCGGGTTGGAAATTGTATCCAGCCGAAACTTTCCGGATGCCGTCCAGGGGAATTTGCTGATCAATAATACCATCGGGTTCCAGGGAATCAAACAGCATAAAATCGTCCCGGCCGGATCGGGTTTCACCAGTGAGGAAGTCGAACCCCTGCTGCAGTCTTCCGATCCTAACTTCAGGCCCGTAGACCTGGAATTCGGCCCGGACGGCGCCCTTTACGTAGTGGATTGGTACAACCCGCTGATTTCCCACGGGGAAAACCCGCCGCGCGACCCTGCCAGAGACAAAACACATGGACGTATCTGGCGGATACACTATACCGGGAGGCCACTCCTGAAGCAGCGCGACATTACCTCAAAATCAGTCGTACAGCTGCTCGAGCTCTTAAAAGAGCATGAAGACCGGCTCCGTTACCGTGCACGGACACAGCTCAGTGCCGAGGCCCCGGAGAAGGTACTACCGGCGCTCCGGAAATGGGTAAAGGGGCTGAATCCCCGGGACACTGCTTATGAACATCATTTACTCGAAGCGCTCTGGCTGTTCCAGGATTTTGATGCCGTCGAGGGCGATTTGCTCGAAAAACTGCTGCAGGCAAAAGACTATCGCGCACGTGCAGCGGCTACCCGCGTGATCCGGTACTGGAGCGACCGGTTACCCGATCCCGTTACGTTGCTGGACCGGTCTGCGCAGGATCAGGAAGCAAGGGTCCGCATAGAAGCAATTACGGCACTCAGCCATTTTTCTGCCGAAAAATCTGTTGATGCAGCCATCAAGGTATTGCTGAAACCGACTGATTATTACCTGGATTATGCGATCAGGGAAACCTTCCTGCGGCTTAAGCCCACCTGGTTGGCCCTGTTTAAAAACCGCACCGATTTCCTGAACGAGCAGCCGGATCAGGCAGCATTTCTACTGGGATTGTTATCCGAGGAAGAATTGGCGGCATTACCGTCGACTTCCCTGATACTGCGGGCGCAATTGGAACATCCGGGGTTAGGAAGTGATGCAAAGGCTGCCCGGCTAGAACAGCTCAGCCAGTTGACAGACGAATCCAAAGCCTCGCTGCTGCTACAGGCATTGGAGCGAACACAACAAAAAAAGGGGGATACCCGGGTACTGACCCGCCTTTTGCTGACGCTGCCCGGAACGCAGCTTACCGATCCGGTTTTTGAAAAATCCCTGCAGACAAACACGGATCCGTTTGTCCAATCCCTGCGCTACGCGGCAATGCTCACGGCCGGCCGGCCAGTCCGGGAGCAGGCGAATGCCAACCCAGTCCAGCTTCTTCGTTACCTGGAAGCGCTGCCGCTGCTGGTCCAACCTGATGTGAAAGCCAACGAGCAGGCAACGGCCCGGTCGCTTACCAATGCTTTGCCTGAAACCATACGAAAGCAGGCTTCTGAAGCAGAAGCGACGCAACTTACCCGCGCCGCTTACCGGGCCTGGCTGCAGCTCACCGGCGATGCGGCCGGGAAAAGAACGGTGATGAAGGAGTTGCTGGAATCCGGAAGCCCCTACGTGCCGTTGCTGGCCGAACTGTTGCTCCCGATGAGCGACCAGGAGCTGCAACAGCAGTATGCTGCTGAATTAGCGCCCTCTTTTTTATCGTATGCTGGCAAAGTAAACGAGTCGCAACGGTTTGAACCGCAATACAATCAGCTGGTGCACCTGGGAAGGCGCCTGTCGGGGCTCAGCCAGCGTCCGGACCTGGACAAGCAGCTGGAAGCCTTGCTGACGCTGGAGATGACCATTGCTGCAATACCGGCGCAGATGTTGTTCGATAAAAAGGAAATCACCGTCACCACCGGCAGGCTCGTTGCCCTGCATTTCGACAATCCGGATCTGATGCCTCACAATATTGTCCTGGTAGCGCCCGGAGCGGAAGAAAAAGTAGGGAATGCTGCGGATGCCATGGCGAGCGGGGAAAAGGGTTTTGAGAAGCATTTTGTTCCCGATCTTCCGGAAGTTTTGTTTGCCAGTCCGCTGATCAATTCGAACGAACGTTATACGTTGAAGTTCAAAGCCCCGGCCGAACCCGGGGAGTATCCTTATATCTGTTCGTTTCCCGGACACTGGCGGGTGATGAAAGGCATTATGAAAGTGGTTGAAAAATGAGACAGTCAAAGTGGTTGAAGACAGTAGTTGCCGTAATCCTGGCCGGCACGGTACAGGCGCAAACAGCAGCGATCCGGGAGATGTACCTGTATGACGGACCCGTTCCCCATTCAAAAAGTGCGCCTGATCGGGAAGAAAAAAAGGCAAATGAGCAGGTGGACAGCCTGGCCTTCAAGGTTTCGGTACCGACGCTTACGGTTTATTTCCCGGAGAAAAAGCATGCTGACGGAAAGGTAATTGTGGTGTGTCCGGGTGGGGGCTATGGTGTCTTGCTGACCAAAAGAGAAGGCAGTGACGTTGCCAGGGCCCTGAACCGCCTGGGATACACAGCCTGTGTATTGAAATACCGGTTGCCCGATCCTGAAATCATGGAAGAGCGTGCGACCGGCCCCCTGCAGGATGCCCAGCAGGCGATTTACCAGGTACGTAAACACGCCGCGGAATGGGGGATCACCGGCGTTCCGGTGGGGATTATGGGATTTTCGGCAGGCGGCCATCTGGCGGCCACAGCCGGAACGCATTTTCAAACCCGCCTGATCCCCGGAGAGGAGACCTTCAGCGTTCGTCCGGATTTCATGATCCTGGTAAACCCCGTCATCAGTTTTCGGAAGGAATTCGGACATCAGGGCTCTGCCGTCAACCTGCTGGGTGAGCATCCGGACCAAGCGCTGACAGACCGGTTTTCCAATGAATTGCACATCACTCCGGACACACCGCCGGCGTTTTTGGTGCATGCTTCTACCGATGCAGTGGTGCCCGTAGCGAACAGCCTGGTTTTCTACAACGGGTTGCAGCGGGAGAAAATACCCGCTGCGCTGCATATCTATTCAAAGGGCGAACATGGTTTTCTGACCTACCCGGCTTTTGATGAATGGTTCGGAAGGTGTGCCTATTGGCTGGAAACTTATTGATAAGGGATAATTTGATCTTTAAAAAAGCGACAATAATGGTGATTAACACAATTTCAGGGATTTCCCGTTGGGTACTTTGGATAGTTGTATTATTTCCTTCCCTGATGGCGGCGCAAGGGAAAGTGCCGGTAATCAATGGTCCGGCGGCGCAGGATCCCTCGTTGCTCTGGGATTTGAAAGCGCTGAGTGTTCCGCCGTCCGGACAATGGCTGACCCGGGAGGGGCCGGTACATTCATTGCTGTACGAAAGTGTGGATTACGAGGAAAAACCGACAGCCGTATTTGCGTACTATTCCAATCCGGACCTGCTGAACGGCAGAACTTCAGAAACTAAATTCCCGGCAGTGGTGCTCGTACACGGGGGCGGGGGAAAGGCATTCCGGGAATGGGTCGAAAAATGGGCCGCCGAAGGATACGCAGCCATTGCGATGGATTTGTCGGGGAAGGATGCCGGGGGAGTCCGGCTGACCAATGGCGGGGCCGATCAGGCAGATACCAATAAGTTCGCCAAAATAGAAACGTCGCCCTTAAAAGATGTATGGACTTACCATGCCGTTTCCAGTGTCATCCTGGCACATTCCTGGTTACTGGACCAGAAAGAGGTAGACACTGACAGAACCTTTCTGACAGGAATCAGCTGGGGCGGGTATCTGACCAGCATTACGGGAGCACTCGACAACCGTTTTAAAGGTGCTGCGCCGGTATACGGCTGCGGGTTTTACGACGAATCGGATGTGTTTGGGAGCCCGTTGAAAAATCTTTCTGCTGTCGGAAAAGAAAAATGGATGCAGCATTTCGATCCCTCCTCTTACCTGCCGATGGCCCGGATCCCGTTTCTATGGCTTAACGGGAATAAAGATCGTTTTTACAATGTAGTCCCGTATGCCAAAACCTATGAACTGGTAACACCTTCCCTCCGTACCGTCTGTATTAAACCGGATATGCTGCATAGCCATGTACACGGTTGGGAACCCGGGGAGATTCGCGTCTTTTTTGATCACATCGCCTTCAGCCAAGCTCCTTTGCCTGTGATAGGGCCCGTAACAACAGGCCCTGCTGCACTGAGCGCCGCCTATCATTCGCCTGTAACCGTCGCCCAGGCGGAATTCCATTATTCCCGGGATACAACGGCATCCAATGAAAAACGGGAATGGTCAAAAATTCCCGTGACAATTGACCGCGAAAGCAAGAAATTAAGCTGTCCCGTACCGGAAGGCGGATTTGCCTACGGTTTTTTTTACCTCAAAGACCACCGGGGGATGGGGGCATCCAGTGCATTTATAATCAACCCCTAATGACGTGTCTCAAGGGGGAATCTTCGGTCCTTCGACGGTGCTCAGGGTGACACCCTTCGACAAGCCAGGACGGTTCGCCGCGCGATGACATCAGGCAATGGGCAACGGGAAATGGGCGGTTGCTGATTGCCGACTTCTTCACCTCATAGTGAGCCCGTCGAACCACCCTTCGACAAGGATGATGACGCCCGGGATAATTCCTGGAAACCCTGGCGCAGTATGCTGAGATCCGATCCGATCGCCAGGCAGGAAAAGCCCGTTTGCTGCAAGGCAGCTAACTTCGAGACATCCCTTACCAGGATCCCGGCCTGTTTATGATAAGCGCCCGCAGCCCCGCACACTTCCTTCAGCGCCTCCTGGTAGTTCCTCTGTTGGGGGGGCTGCCGCGTGCGTAAATTCAATTGCAGGTCCGACGGTCCGACAAACAGTACATCTACTCCCGGTACGGCTGCAATGGCCCCCGCATTCCGGACCCCTTCATCGTCTTCAATCTGTGCCAGGAAGAGCGGTGCGGCCACATCGGCCGGATCGTCGGGCGGACTTACCCCATATCCGTAGGACCGGGCTGAACTGCTATAGCCTCTTGTCCCCACGGGCGGATAATGCATCGCCCGGACGCATGCAAGCGCCTGTGCAGGCGTAGAAACATGGGGCAGCATAATGCCTGCAGCCCCCCAATCCAGTACCCGGGTAATAAGAGCCGTATTGATTGCTCCTATCCGGACAATGGGTTTTGTCGTTGTCCCCCTGATCACCTGAAGATGTTGTAAAAGTTCCGTTTCGGTCAGGCAACCGTGTTCCATATCCAGCAGCAGCCAGTCAAAGCCGCATAAAGAGGCGAGTTCCGTCACTACCGGAGAGCCCGAACTCAGCCAGGTCCCGATAGAAAGTGTCTGCTTGTTCATAAGTCCATACATTCTTTTTTTTGTTGGAGCCCCCTCCAGGCAGCTCTGATCCGTCGCTGTGTAAGTTCCTCAAGAGAGCTTCCGGAAGCTCCGGATCCAATCAGGAAAAAGTCGGCTTTCTTCTTAAAATAACCTCCGCCAACGCGTATCACTGCCTTGACCACCATATTGCGAAGCAGATGCAGCCAGAATCTCGGATAGAAGTTTTCGGGAAGCGGGCGATAGCTTTCATAGCCACGCAGCGCCGCATAGAGCACATCCGGCGCGTAAAAGCAGGCCAGCAGGGAGAGGTCGTCGGTAGGGTCCCCCGAAATGGTATCATCCCAGTCGATAAATGCCTTTATTTCATCCTCTTCACCGAGGATATTCCAGAGCGCCAGGTCTTTGTGTACCAGGCAGCCCTGTTCCAACTGCAGAAAATGACTGTTTTCAGACACGGTCGCCTGGATCTGCCATGTTTCTTCCGGTGAGAGGATTCCGTTTTCGGTGAGAAAATGCAAGTGCTTCTCCCAGTTCAGGAAAAAATAGTCCGGATACGTGGAATGCAGCCCCTGCAGCTTATTGTCCCTGCGAAGCACACCCGGATCGAAGGGGCCGAAACCGTCAGGAAGAATTGTCTGCCATTTAGCGACATTCTTGCCAATTGTTGCCGCCAGCGCAGGAAGGTCCAGTTTACCCGCTTTGTGCCAGTGATTGAGGTCCGGATAGTTCCGGTATTCCAGGAACTGATAGGAGTAAGGGACCTCCAGGCGGGAGGCATCGACCGCGAATACCCGGGGCGTGGGAACGCCTGTGGCCCTTACGCGGTCCAGCACCCGTGCTTCTACCTCCATATAGTCGTCGCCTTCCGGGCCATTTTCCAGCCGTAAAAAATAGGTAGCATCGGCCAGCCTGGCCAGGTAGGTAAGGTGGTTTCCCTGTCCGCCCCCTGCCTCAAGTGCGATCGTCTGCGTCCCGAATTTTTTCTGCAGCTGCTGTTTCAGGGTAGTTTCAATGAGCTGGATATCGTTTGCGCTGAGTCCGTCATTCGTCAGCGTCCGGAATGCGGAAGGGCGGTCGCATTTCCAGTAATAAATGGCTTTTCTGTTAGACATAGCGGGGATTCAGTCAATCGTTGATTTTTCCGGCGCCGGCAGCCTGCGGGTTGTACGGTCGGGATCGGTTTTCCACCGCCACCATGCTGCCAGCAGGCCGCCAATGAGGGTTTGTATCACGCTGCTAAAGACCGCAGGCACTGCGGCGAGTGGTTCCAACGGGAAGTTCCGTTTGGCCAATACAGCTGCCAGTCCGCCGTTTTGCATACCAATTTCTATCGAGATGGTCCGGGAAATGGCGTGATCATACCGCAAAACGCGGGCGGCCACATACCCCAAAGCAAACCCGGTAATGTGCAGCAGACCTGCTGCCCCCAATAGCACAAGTGCATTGGCAGCTACGGCATCCGCACTCTGGGCAACAATACTTCCGGCGATGAATACAATTGCCCATACCGAGGTTACCGGCCCTGCTAGGGACACTTTTTGTACAAACCCGGGGAACCGGTAGTTGATAAAAACCCCGATAGCCACCGGAATAAGCACCACTTGCACCGTCGTATAGAAGAGTCCCCAGGCATCTACCGGAACATAGGTCCCTGCCAATGCTTCACACAGCAGCGGCGTAGCCACGATGGCGAGCAGGGTAGATACGGTTGTCATGATAATCGACAGGGCCAGGTTGCCGCGGGCGAGGTAGGTGATCACGTTGGAGGCAGTTCCTCCCGGGCAACAGCCCACAATGATCAATCCCACCGCAAGGGCCGGTTCCAGTCCGAACCATTTGCCGATAAAATAGGCCGATAGCGGCATAACGGTATACTGAAGAACAGCTCCCGTCAAAACAGCCATCGGCATTTTGACAATCCCCTTAAAATCGTCCACGCTCAGGGTTAATCCCATCCCCAGCATGACCAGGGCAAGCGCGGCCACCATCCAGGTCCCGGAAAACCAGTGAAACGCAGGCGGGTAAAGATACCCCAGAAGGGAACTGCCAATAATCCATACGGGATAAAGATTGACAAAGGTATTCAGGAGATTTTTCAAGTATTAGTTACGTTTTTCGTTGTAGGTCACTTCCGAAGGCGCCGGAAGCTTATCCAGCCCGAGAGGTCTGCTGATCAGGATTTTGGGCTTGGACCGTTTGGATTTAAACTGCCCCTTCAAAATGTCCTCCTCGGTGAATCGGGCCATGAGAATTTCACCGTCCCAATCCCGGTTACGATCGTATGAAATATAAATGGTGCCATCCGGGGCCTGAAAACCATCCGGGTAGGAGATACCCCGGCGCTCATCAAGCATCAGACCGCCGATCCAGGTCTTGCCGTCATCTTCGGAGAGATAAGCCGTCAGTTTAGACCGGAATCTCGTTTTTTCATTAAGGGCGCCATGCCTGACAAACAATATCCTTCCGGATTGTAAACGGCGCATATGATGACGCGACGCGATATGTTCCAGGTATTTCTGCGGTTCAGACCAGGTGAATCCTTTGTCATGGGAGACGCTTTCCCAGATCCCGTCGCCGGTTCGCGCGGTCATCCACAGCGTTCCATCCCTGCGTTCTATGATATGATGTTCGTCAAACTGCGGTTTTGGAAAGACGATGCCGCCGCGACGCGTCCACGTTTTTCCCTGATCGGTGGAGGCAAAGACATTGGCCATACGAAAAGGATCGAGTTCGGGGTATTTATCTTTGAATTTCGGATTAATCTTTCCTTTGTCCCAAAGAGAAATATTCAGTAACCAGGTGCCATCCGACAGGATCATGGGTTTGTTCAGGGAACAGCCATCCCATATTCTGACGGGTTCCGACCAGACAGGGGTATCCGCATCAGGATTTTCGCAGATGGTGTACCAGTTCCCGTTTCTACCATCAAAATGAGTCAATGACTGATCGAAAAAGAGCCACAATCGTCCCAGGGGATCTGTCCATAAATTTCCTACAATGGTTCTTCTTTTCTCTCCAAGCGCCGGGTCATGCGGGTCAATAACTACCCGTGGTTTAGACCAGGTTTTTCCGTTGTCATCACTTGTATTCAAAACGAAAAAGGCATCCTCATTATCGCCTCCGCCTACCCAGCAAGCCCAGATACGCCCCTTGGGGGTCCGTTCAATCCCTATGGTCATGCCATAATCAAGACGCTCGTAATCGTATACAGGAAGAGGAGACGTATTGATTTGGGGCAGCTTCAGGCCGGGATCATTTTGAACGGTAGTTGCAGCAGATTGAGCCGAAGCCTTAAATTCAAAGACCATCAAAAAGACAACAAGCACTAACAGGACAACCTTATACTTCCTTTGAGTTAGATTCATAATTTTAATCAGTTTTTAACTACAGACGACTATTGTTCTTTCAATAACCCGCATTTTGTCCTAATGGTACAGAGAAATTGGCGTCGATGGCCGTTTGCGGAATAGGAAACAGTTCATGCTTGTCTTCAATGGTATTCCGCGTGCTCTCGCGAATATTATACTTGCGTACGCGTTCTACCAATTTACCCATCCGCATAAGGGTCCGTCTCCTGGGTTCCTCCGTAATCAGCTCCCGTGCGCGTTCGTCTAAAATGTAGTCGATACTTACATCGCCGGCAGCCGCCGGCTTTGCATTCGCTCTGCTTCTCACACTGTTAATATCGTTGACGGCATTCCCGATATCTCCATTTCTGAAATAAGCTTCTGCTCTCAGCAGATAGGTTTCCGAAAGCCTGTACACCATAAAATCCTTTGCTGTCTGCCCCGACGTATTGTTGTCATTCCACGGTTTGCCTTCTATTTTTCGGATAGTAGGGTACAGATTCTGCATGGTGTCCTCAAGAGAGGTCTTTTTTTCAACCGGTTTCTGAAAATAGGCTGATACCGGATTATTGTAGTAATAATTTCTACGAATATTATAGGACGAATTCCTTATGTCGTTATTCCAGTCTTCCGCCCACAGGTCATACAAAAAATAATTGGTGGGACGTACCCAGCCCACCCCGCGGCCCAGGCTGTCTACGATTATCATCGGATTCCCATCGGGATCCCTAATATGGATGGTAAAAGGCCCCCAACCTCTTAAATTGTGATTGCCTCTGCTGCTCCCGCCCCCTCCGGGAGTGAAGTGCTCAAACTGCCAGACATAAATGGACTCCAGGTTGCCGGAACTTCTGTTTTGGTTGCCGTCCTTAAAGAGATCCGAATAGACATCTCCGGGCTGATCTTTTTCGACGCCGAACCTTTCTGTCATCAGTTTATATAAACCTGAATCGATAACCTTGGATGCCGATTCTATGGCCTTTTGATAGCTTCCCAGATTAATGTATACTTCGGTAAGCAAGTGATCCGCCGCCGCTTTTACAATTCTTCCTTCCTTCGCCTTTTCAACCGTTTGAGGCAACCACGCAGACGCAAACTCCAGGTCTCTTTGCGCCGATTCGTACACTTCCATTCTGGTGTTGCGGACAAAATCGGTTTTAGGGCCGGTATAAATTGTATCTACAATAGGAACTCCACCATACAGATTAGCCAGGAGGTTATGCGTATACGCCCTGAAAAACTTCGCCTCCGCTATTATTGCATTCTTTTCTGCATCACTGGTCCACATGTTCGCAATTTCAGGTTTTTCTGCGTATACGATAATGGTGTTTGCAATAGCCAGCATATTGGAATATCCCCAATTCCAGAAAGTTTGTGCAACTGGATTTTCCGGTATTAAATACGTTGCATAATTCCGGAAATTAACTGCAGGCTCCTGACCGGTGGTGGCAACGTCCGTGCCGATATTCTGATCAAAGAACATGGTGAGGTCTTCCCTTGTCAGTTCGTTCCGGGCTGTTTGATGCAGGGCCGTAATATAATTCTCAAAACCTGCCTTGGATGTCAGAACCACATCCGGATTCAGAGAATCCTTAGGCATTTCAGTTAAAAACTTATCGTCACATCCGCTTATACCAAGCAACAGGAGCAGATGGAAGAAAACAAGGGTCTTCTTCTTTGCATTAGGGTTATGAATGATTGGTCTGAATTTCATGATCTTATTGTCTTAGTCTTGATATTACTGCTAAAAACCCATGTTAAGCCCGATAGAAGTCGTTTTGGGCATCGGAAAACCTCTTGATCCTCCTCCGCTCTCGGGGTCAGTTCCCGGCCACTTGTCCAGGGTTACCAGGTTCTTGCCACTGACGAACAGCTTCAAATTGTTCAGTTTGATCCTGTTGGTTACTTTAGCGGGGAAATCATATGAAAAGGAAATGTCCTGCAGCCGGATAAAGTTTCTGCTGAAGTAATAGTTATGCTGGTAAGGATTATTATATCCCAGCGAAGGGTTTTTAGTAGATTTGTTCTCCGGAGTCCACCAATCATTGTCATATTGATTCAAGGCACGGGCCGGATAGTTTCCGCCAAAATTCGAATTGGGATCTGCCTGCGCAAAACCTCCTGTCCATCCTTGCATCGCGTTGATGAAAACGGACAATGTAAACTGACGATACTGCAGGTTATTGGTGATGCCCCACCGGTATAAAGGCTGTCCTGTCTGGCCTATTACCGAGCGATCCTGGGAATCTATTTTTCCGTCATTATTGAGATCTTTAAGTCTTACAAAACCAGGTTTAAAGCCGTTCGGAATCTCATCTCCCTCCTGATAGATGCCATCAAATTCATAGTCGTAAGCAATATTCATCGGTTTGCCGATAAACCAGCGATTCCCTAAATCATCATCCTCTTTACCATCTCCATCTGTATCCGAACGATAGAGATGAACAATTTTATTACGATTGGCCGAAAACATAAAGCCGCTGCTCCATTCAAAATCCCCTGTCCGCACATTCACCGTGTTAAGGGTTATTTCCAGCCCTTTATTGTTTGTCGCACCAAGGTTGGTCCAGACGGAAGTGAAACCGGTCATTGTCGGGAGAGAGCGCTGAACCAGCAAGTCCCGGGTGTCCATATTGTAAATCTCCACTGTTCCGCCCAGCCTGTTGCTGAACAATTCGAAGTCGACGGCAGCATTTGCCGTATAGGTAGTCTCCCATTTCAGGTTCGAATTAGCCATTCGGCTCGTAAAAATACCGATTGAAGTAGGCCCCCCGTCTCCGTACACATAACGTGTTATTCCGGAAATACTCAGTGACTGGTAAGGACTTATTGCCTGATTTCCGACAGCTCCGTAAGACAGCCGCAATTTGAGCAAATTAACAAACGAAGCCTTTTTGATAAAATCTTCGTCTGATGCGATCCAGGCAACAGAAGCAGAAGGAAAGGTGGCATACTTATTATTTGAGGCAAAAACAGAGCTTCCGTCTCTGCGCATCGTCAAGGTCAGCAGGTAGCGATCTTTCAAGCGGTAATTCAACCGGAACATGGATGAAACCCCATCCTCTTCCGATGCCGATGAAGAATTCGTGAGAATTCCGCCCAGGCCCAGATTATTCCATCCCAGGGCGTCGGACGACAATTGCGAGGCATTCGCAGTAGTTGCTTCGACTCCGCGGTGATTCCTGCCATACAGCAGGGTTATATCGAAAGCATTGTCATTGTTAATCTGGGTAGAATACGTCAGGATGTTTTCCTGGACCCAGTCAAAATCATTTCTGTTAAATTTATTGGCCGATGTATGATTGTCTGTGCGGCCGGGATCCTGCCTGGTGAAGTTGTACGCATGATCCGTTCTGAAATTGGGCGAATAATTAAGCCGGTAGCTCAATCCTTTAATGAAGGGAATATCCACAACCGTGTAAAAATTGGTAAAAATATTATAATAGATCTCTTCATTGGTTACAAAATAGGAATTATACATCGGGTTGCTGGAAACCTGATCTTCGGAAACCGTCCATCTCGTCGGATGTCCCGCTTCATTGTACCACGTACCGAACGGGCCGTTATAGTATGCAGCCGACACATCCGCTTCCCTCCCGGATAAATCGCGTCTCAGAAAGCTGGCATTTAACCCGACCGTTAACCAGTCAGTAACTTTGTTTTCGATGTTCGACCGCACAGAAAGACGCTTTTCATTGTCGTTATAGATTAAACCACGTTCATCCGTCACTGATGCCGACAAATAATAATTAGTACGATTGGTACGTCCGGAAATACTTAAATCATATGAACTGACCTTACCGTTCTGGGAAATACCCTCCCAGGGATCCACGGTTCTGCCCGCCTCATAATTGTCAACTTCGGAAGGCGCCAAATAACTGGTTATTTTAGCCGGATCCGCATCCAGACCCAGTTGCCGCCTCATTTCCAGCGTTTTTTCGATGTAACGTTCCGGGCTCAGCAGTTTTACCTTTTTACTCCATTCGGACAGGCCGAAAAAAGTATTGAACCGTACGGTGGGCTTTTCCGTCGTCCCTTTTTTTGTGGTAATCAGGATAACCCCGTTAGCTGCCCTGGAGCCGTATATGGCGGCGGCACTGGCATCTTTCAGCACCTCCATAGATTCTATATCGTTGGGATTCAGATAATTGATACTTGCATTGAACATAATCCCATCTACAATAATCAGCGGGTTATTCCCGCCACTTAATGATCTCGGACCGCGGATCAGAATTGACCCTCCTTGCCCCGGCCGCCCACTATCTGTAAACTGTACCCCTGCCACCCGTCCGCGCAGGGCCTGCATGACGTTGGTATTCGGCAGATTCTCCGTTTGTTTCATATCAATCTTGGAGATGGAACCGGTTACATTGCGTTTGGATTGGGAGCCATAACCTACCACAACGACTTCATCGAGGGCTTTCAGATCGCTTGTCAGCTGCACGTCGAGGGTGGTCTGATCACCCGGTTCGATCGTCTCGGAAGCATAGCCTACGAAGCTGAATACCAGTGTGGCGCCGCTTGCCGGGATGGTGAGGGAAAACTGTCCTTCTGCATCGGTGGTGGTGCCTTGCTGGGAGTTCTTTAAAAGAATACTGACTCCGGGTAAGGTAGTGCCGGTCGCGCGATCGGAGACCGTTCCTTTGATTACCCGCTCAGTGGATTGCGCTGAGAGTGTACTGACCGGAAGCGTCAGGTAAAGAACTCCCAGGAACAAGAGCTGCTGCAGACAGCGACTCCTGCAGCAGGTTTTGATAAGAAAGGGGTTTTGTCTGGACATTTTAACTGATTGGTAAGGGTTACTGGGTGATAAACTTTTGAAATACTCACACAACGACAAGCCCCGGCCGGAAAGATATCGTACTTCCGGAATGACTGTCATCATACATCGGTCAGGCCCTGAATCCGGGACGTCAGAAGATTACGGGTCTGTTTATACGTTTCATGCATTTCTCCGGGGCTCTCAGCAGGCGTCTGTTTGCTTTTGATCCGGTATTATCAGAATTTTAACAAGACAAATCTACGGGGAACTTTACAAAAAAGAGTTCGGGAAATTATCTGATTAGTTCGGGAAATTATCCTGTTTGAGCAGTCGCCGCCCGGGAGGTTGGGGGATACCCTGAAAACAACCGTATTGAAGAGATACTCCGCTCCGATTATTCATTAATATTACGTTACTTTGGGTTCTACTACTGATTGTGATATGAACCGACGTACGTTTTTGCGCTCCGGAATTGCGCTGTCCGCATTTATATCAACGGGTTGGGACAAATCCCGTCCGCTATCGGTGGCCATTATCGGCCACACCGGACGGGGAAATTACGGACACGGCCTGGACACGCTTTGGCTGGAATTTCCTGAACTGTCAATTGCCGGCGTGGCAGATCCGGATCCGAAAGGACTGGAAGCCGCACGGGTACGCCTGAAAGGCGCAGCGGGTTTTGCGGATTACCGAAAAATGCTGGAAGTACAAAAACCTGATTTACTTTGCATTGCACCCCGTCATATCGACCAGCACCGGGATATGGCGTTGGCAGCCTGTGCAGCCGGCGTTAAGGGGATTTATATGGAAAAGCCTTTTTGCCGGACCTTGTCTGAAGCGGATGAGATCCTTCAGGCTTGCGGGAAAACAGGGACGAAAATTGCACTGGCACATCGGAACCGTTACCATCCGGCGCTGGCCACGGCGCAAAATCTGGTGGAAACGGGAACGCTGGGACAAGTATTGGAGGTTCGCGGGAGGGGAAAAGAAGACCACCGCGGCGGACCGCTGGATTTATGGGTGCTGGGCTCACATGTCCTGAACCTGATTCCCCTGTTTACCGGAAACCTGACCGCCTGTTCGGCGGGGATCTACCAGGATGGAAAACCGATAACACGCGCAGACCTCCGGGAAGGGGAGGAGGGAATAGGAAAAACCGGCGGGAATAGTCTTCATGCCCGTTTTGAGTCGGAAAAAGGAATCCCGGTGTACATTGACTCCAGGCAGGGCGCGGGAGTGGCTGCCGCCAATTTTGGGTTCCAGGTGATCGGAACAAAAGGCATCATGGACATCCGGATCGACACCGAACCCTTAGTGCATGTAATAATGGGCCACCCTATGCACCCCGTCACAGGAACCAGGCAATGGCTGCCGGTGACCAGCGGTGGGATAAACCAACCGGAACCCGTCGACGGGATTACCGCCGCTATTGCCGGACATCATGCGGCGGTCGGCGATTTACTTGCAGCGGTCCAGGAAAACCGTCAGCCGCTATGCAGCGGGCAGGAGGGAAGAGCCACAGTAGAGGCGATCTCGGCCGTTTTTGAATCGCACCGTTTAGGAGGAGCCCGGGTCGGATTGCCTTTGAAAACACGGGGAAATCCGCTGGATCTTCTGTAGGAAGGCTTCCCTTTATTAGATTAAGACGCTGACATATAGGATATTACAATAAAACAA
>JBEBSD010000068.1:0-31852 GCA_040394475.1 Telluribacter humicola
ATTAATAAAGCTTAAAGCTGCTTAAAATGTCGATGTTATATGGGAGGTATTAGGTATTAGGTAATTAGGTATTAGGTATTAGGTAATTAGGTATTAGGCATTAGGTAATTAGGCATTAGGTAATTAGGTTTTAGATATCAGGTATTAGCTGGGTATCGGCTAAGAACCCGTTTCCCGCCCATCCCCAAAGCCCCGAAGGGGTGACATCCTTTAGCCCCGGATATAGTCCGGGGTTTTTAGATATCGGCATTCACCCATCAACAACCATCATGGAATCAACAATTAAAACCCATCACCCCCCCATACCCAAAACCCCGAAGGGGAAGACGTTTGCCAGAGTCCGTTAAGCGGATGATTTTTTTATATAAAAAAGAGGGACGGTTGGATGCCGCCCCTCTTTCTATTTACAAGAGATGAATCAATTCGCTTTTTTGACCAGCAGGTATTCCAGTTCGGGTTTCCCTCTTTCACCATTGGCGCCGAGCGACGTGAACCGGAGTTTATAGATATTGCCGGAAGGATCCTGGATGACATAAAAACGGTCGGAGCGAATGGAAGCAGGGGAAGAGATGCCGCCGCCGTTCCGCCATTTGGAGCCGATAACATCACGTGCCTGTGAGAATGTCAAACTGGCAATGTCGCTTTCAGCGAAAGTGCTGTAAGTGAGTGCGGTGGTTTCAATTATTTCAGCTGCTGCTGCTCCGCCAGTGGTATTCAGCAAGATGAAGTCCTGGAACCAGTAAGGAGTGTCGAGGCCTGAGTTGTACGTGCTGTAAGCCCATTCGATGTCCCAGCTTTTTGCACGGGGTTCGACCGGTACAATTTTTTCGGATTCTACGGAAGCAAAGACAAAATTGTAGTCTTCATCCTTGGGGATCTCCAGGGTCTTGATCGCTGTTTCTCCCAACCGGGCGTATTGCAGCTTGTATCCTGTACTGCTACGGGATACTTTGATTTTATAGATCAAATCTGTACTCTTATTGCCTTCAAAACCCAGCAGGTATACCTTGTTGTCGGCGTCTGTTGCCGAAACTTCAGCAATCGCAGTCTGAGTGAGATCACCGTTCCAGTTATCCACCATATCCAGTGTACCTTCGCCGGGTGCAAAATTCAGCTCAATACCTTCGGCGTCAGCAATGCCGACCTCGGCAATATCGGATTTTGACGTGGCTGTCACGACGGTCTGGTAAGCCGGATTGAGGACAACGCGGAAGGATTCTCCGCTATAAAAACCGAGGTTCCAGCTTTTGCGGGGCACTGCTACCATGTGGTTGCCGCTCAGATCAACGTAGACCGTATTAAAATAGTTGGATTCGTCGGTCTTCCCGTTGAGGACCAATGCACTTCCCGTAGAAGTAATCGCGGCGAAGCTAAGGGCCAGTTCCGACTTGCTGCTTACCAGTACCGGGGTGCTGACAGCCGTAATGTTGAGCTGGATAGATTCATCACCATTCAGGACGGTGCCCGGAACCTTGGTGATCTTGATAGAACCGCTGGTCTGTCCGGCGGGGATGGTAAGTTTAAGCTGGCCATTGGCTGCAGCAGGAGTTGTCGTGAAATCCTGCTCATACGTAAGACGCGCTGGTTCCAGTTGTACGGTTATTTCCACCGGAGTAGTTTCTGCACGGCTGAGTGTAACGTTAACTTCGGCTTCGCTTTGAGACTCATCCATTCCCAGGGCGTCGGCCTCAAATCCGATCAGGTTGTCGGGCAGCGGGGGATTGTCTTCTTTACAGGCGTTGACGGTAACAGCCAGGAGAAAAATACAAAGTAGTTTTATGAGATTGTGCTTCATGTTGGTTATGTATTAAGTAATAGATGACAAGAGAATGTAAAATCAATGCGCCTTGTACCAGTTGACCGCAAGACCGATAAAGTAAGAGCGTCCGTAGGACATTGCTTTGGAGGAAGTGACGCTGTGCGCATCACCCTGGGTTGCGGTATTTCGCAAATTGGTTACATCCAGCAGATTGCGCACGCCGGCATTGAGGGTCAGGTACTTCCCAATAGCTTTGTTGGCTGAAATATCGGCCATGTGATAACCGTCTACCTTGACCTGCTGGATCGCACCGCCGGTGGCTTCTTCATAACCCGGCCGGACGCCGGTAAATTTGTAGGAGAGATTGATGCTGGTTTTAATGGGTTCAATGGAATAAATCAGGTTGAAATTCACTTCAGGCGACCAGTTGAATTCCGGTAAGGACTGGGTGTCGGTTTCGGATAATTCGTTGTAAGTCCCAGTCCATTGAGCGCCCAGGGTAGCCTGGAGCGATTTCCAGAAAAGGGTGCTGTTCAGGTTGGCACCGGTGGTTTTAAAGCGATAAATATTGAAGTAGGAATAGACCGGGAGGTCGTTGGGATCCAGGGCGAGGTCAATGCGGTTTCTGAAATGGTTATAAAACCCGCCGATTACGGTGGTGAACCGGGTGTCTGTCTTTTGGACCAGGTTGAAATTGAGAAACGCATTGAAACTGTCGGACGATTCTGCTTTCAGGTCGGGGTTCCCTTTCATGTCATGCGAAGAATCAAAGAACCAGAAGTAGAGCTCCCGGAGGGCTGGGGCCCGGAACCCCCGTGCATACGCCATTCGCAGGTCAACTTTCGGCCCGAGAGTCGTTTTGATATTCAGGCTGGGGATAACCGGGGGCGCGTCGTAAACGGAATTGTGGATCAGGCGTACACCCGGGCGCAGGTTGATTTTCTGGTTGGCCAGCCGGAGCTCGGGTGAGAAGAACAGCGCGTAATCGCTGATCGTAGGAGTCCCCTGGATACGGGGCCCCATTGCTTCGTTGTGAGTATATTCCAGTCCGCCAGTCAGTATAAAGGAAGGGTTTGCGTTAAAGTTGACCATCGCACGGGTAAACAATACGTTGAAAGAATTCTTGTCTTGTGCGCCTTCTCCCAGGTTAAGGGTTGCTTTTCCCGACGGGAACTCCGTATTGATTGTCTGGGTTTTGCGGGAGTAATCCGTGTAGGAGCCCGCGACACTCAGCGTGAGCTTAGGGGTAAAGGTAAACTCCCCCTGTACCTGGTGGAACCAACGCCAGGTAGTGTATTTTTTGTCGGTGGCTACGCCGCGTTCCGGTTCATCGCGGTTGCTATTTATATCTCCCAGGTTGTTCAGGCTTTCGTCCGTGCCGTTGAAGCGGTACCACAGGTTCATTTTGTTCGTGCGGTACCCGGCCATGGCGGTGGTCAGCAATTGATCCTTCGGCATCCAGGCTTTGGCGCGACCCGTGCTGGCTCCTTGCCAACCGCCGAAATTATTCCGGGTGACGCCTGCCGAAAACTGCCAGGGACGATGCTGCCAGGTAACGCTCAGGTTTTCATTATGAACGCCCCGGTTATGCATAAAATCATATTCCGTATTGGCGGTTTCTTCCTGGATACGGGCATTAATAGCCAGGCTTCGCTCGCCATTCCCTTTTTTGGTGATAATATTAATGACGCCCGCAAGCGCATCTGTACCATATATAACGGACATCGGGCCTTCTACTATTTCAATCCGTTCGATGGTGTTGATATCGATTTGACCAAGGCTCTCCCTGATCTCACTCCGGTCGGGAAGCGGGATCCCGTCGAGCAGGATTTTGACATTCTGACCGGACATGCCTAACAGCTCGATATCCGTTGTTCCCAGCGCCATATCGTTCTCGAAACGGATCCCCAATTCGGTATTCAGAATCGTAGTGACGTTGGTGGCGCCGCGAAGACGGATCCGCTCGCTGCTGATCGTACGCACCTGGTAAACAGATTGACGTAGCGATTGCGGTCCGGATTGTCCGGTCACGACGACCTCCTGAAGCTGCTTGGAAGAGAAATTCAGGCGTCCGGTTATTTCGGTAATCCCCCCGTCTTTTATTTCGACAGGCTGGACGGATTCCTCATGCCCTACCATCCGGAAGTGCAGCAGATGCTGACCGTCTGCCAGTTTAGGGATCAGAAACTCTCCTCTCGCATTGGCGGCTGTCTGCTGATCCGGAGCGTTGTCAACCGAGATCGTGGCATAGGCCGCCGGCGTACCGTCTGAAAGGAGCAGAACCCCCCGGACAGCACCACTCTGCGAAAAAGCGGTCAGGCAGGGCAGCACCAGGAAGGGTATAAAGTAAAGCAGATACCGTTTCAAATAGCGCATAAAATTAGCTTCTTCACTTCTGTTTCTCTAGTAAAATGAGGACACAATCCGGCACTGTCCGGAAATTGTTTTGGTTTAGACCAATTCTAAACTCAGGCAAAAGTAAGTTTTATTTATAATTAGTCAAAATTGTAGGAATGATTTTTTGGGAGGGGCGGCAGGAGATAGGGAATGAGGGGACAAACCCTCACCCGGCAGGGGGAAGCAAAGTCGGATCCGCCTATTTTACTAAGCGGATTTCCGGAAAAATGAAGCTACATAAAAATGAAAGCGTACGATCAGGGTTTTTTACGTTTGGAGGCCAGATCATGCGCAGTATCGTAATACGAGCGCAGGTTAGCCCAGTCAAAAACATCGGAAATGTTTTCGACACGGTTTCGTTGCATAATCCGGTCGCGCCGGTTCATCCGCACAAACCGGAAAAGAATGTCGGCCATCTGATCGGCTGCTTCCGAAAAGCTCTGTGATTTCCGATGGATCACGTAAATTCCGCGGTTTTCATAATCCCGCATGATTTGCATGATATAATCACCGAAACCGGAGAGATCGCTGGTTACGGTCGGAACGCCCCGTACGACACATTCCAACGGTGTATAGCCCCAGGGTTCATAATAGCTGGGAAATACCCCAAGGTGGCATCCCCGTACAAACTGGCTGTAATCCAGTCCGAACAGCGGGTTGGTGGATGAAATAAAATCCGGGTGGTAGACAATCTTAACCCTGTCCTGCTCATTATTGGTCAGTCCGGCGCGTTCGCAGTATTCGACGATGCCGTCGCGGGCTTTCAGGTCGTGTGTGACAAATGCGGGGTTCCTGGTGGTTTTCCAGGTCTGGATAGTCCGCCGCAAACGAAGGCGCCAGTATTCGTCCACAAAATCATTCAGCTCCGGAAACTGATTGTCCTTTCCGGAGGCGGCGGCGAGAAAGAGTCTTTCGCCCACCTGTTTTTCAATAGCCGTACAGGTTTCGTGGATTTCGTCCAGCACGGCCCGGGATTGCAGCACCTCCGGGTTGATGGAAGTATAGGGCTGTCGCGTGACCAGGAACAAGACGACGGTGGTATCCATATTGGCCTGTACCATTTTCCAGTTAAGCCGCGCCATGGCCTCCAGGGTCAGGTCGTATCCTTTATTACTGAACTCAAACCGGCCGGAAGTAAAGAGGTAGAGGGTCTTATCCAGGTCAAAGGTATAGCTGGGGAAAAAATGGCCCATTACGAACTCGTGTATCCGGTCCTTGTATTTTAAGTGCAGGTTCTGGAATTCGTGAACGGCCTGAAAGCGCTGCACGTTCAGTCCGTTGGGAGTGACCAGGTCCGGCATACGGCCCAGGAATACTTCACATTCGCGGGCTGTCACATCGCTGACCGTAGTAAGTACATGCGCGCTTTGCGCCGCCAGGCGTTCAATGGTTGCCTGCGCCTCGATGCCATAATTACGTGCTTCGTGCTCCCAGTTGAAATAGGGGAGCTTTGTGTAGAAATCAGGCACGCTTTGGGCCAGGTACCTTCCCAGCATCGTAGCGTGTGTCGTGAATGTGGAAGCCATCTTGACATTATCCCGCCTCAGGTCGGGTAAACCGCTGCTGGCCATCCATTCATGAAATTGTACGGATATATCCTGTTTTTTGTGATTCGATTCGCAGTAAAGGGTGAGGTACTGCCGGATGGCTTCGCCGAAAAGCACCACCTGGTTGACGAGGTCTTCCGCGTGGAGCGTGGAAATCCGGTGATGTTCCCAGAGGTTGAATTTTACGGCCTCCAGACGGGAACGGATTTCGTTGATGTCAAATAAGATAACCCGGGGTTTCCCCGTTACGAGCCAGTATCCATAGTGTACGCTGAAGCCGGCCTGCGACAGCTGCCGGGCGGCCTTCCCTGCAGGCGTATCGTCCCAGTCCGGGATCGGTTCAAATTCAGATGCTGCCCGGGAAGCGAAATAAGGCCCGAGCAGAAAATAGTTTTCGCCCCATTTTTCGACCATTGCCGGTACCTTGGTGCGAATGACCGTGTAGATACCGCCTACCTGGTTACAAACTTCCCAGGCTGCTTCAAACAGGACATTTGTTTTAGGTATTTTTAAAAAAGGATCCAATTATGTCGTTCATTTAAAATTACTCAGAATGTCAAGGCAAGAAAGGTACTATTATTTAATAAAATTGCAAAAAACCAGCTTTCTTTTTGCGGCAATATTTTAAATCGCCGGGAAGAGGCAATAAGAGCGTCGGCATTTCAGTACTTTTTGAATAAAATAAAGTGCCGGGGTTGAAGTAAATCGGAATGAATCCATTACTTTTCCTGCTTCTTAGGCCTTTTCCAAAGGAAACCGGTTCCTGGTGATGCAAAATAAAGTCAAATTATAAGTGAGTTCCTAGGGTATTGCTAGTTTGTGAAAAAAAGAATTAACGTTGTCTCGCTGCTTGTTGTTTGTCTCCTCGCTGCGGGCAGTAGCGCTATGCTCCGGGATCCTGATGGTCCCCGGTTTCCTAAACGTGAATTCCGGGCCGTATGGATTGCTACGGTCGATAATATCGACTGGCCCAGCCGGAAAAACCTCCCGCCGGAAGAACAGCGCCGTGAGTTTGAAAACCTGCTGGATTTTCATAAGCAAAATGGGCTGAACGCGGTATTTGTACAGGTAAGGGCTGCCGGCGATGCTTTCTATGCCAAAAGCGCTGAACCCTGGTCGGAATGGCTTACCGGGAAACAGGGGCGGGAGCCGTATCCTTTTTATGACCCGTTGGAATACATGACGGCAGCAGCGCATAGCCGGGGTCTGGAGTTCCATGCCTGGCTGAACCTCAACCGGTTGGTGCATAAATCGTCCCTTAGCGTATCCAAATACAATATCAGCAACCTCAAACCGGAATGGGTCCTGGAATATGACGGCTATAAATTGTTCGACTTTGGCTTGCCGGAGGTCCGGGATTTTATCACGGAAGCGGTGGTGAATATCGTGCGGCATTACGATGTGGACGGGATTCATTTCGACGATTATTTTTATCCGTATGCAGTGCCCGGTAAGGTGCTGAAAGATGATAAAACGTTCCGGCTTTATGGAGAAGGGTTTAAAAATAAGGCGGATTGGAGACGGAATAATACCGACTTGCTGATCGAACAGATTTACAAGGCTTTGTTGAAAGAGAATCCCAGGATTAAATTCGGTATCAGTCCTTTTGGTGTCTGGCGAAACAAACGGGATGACCCGGATGGGTCGGAAACCACCGGCGGACTTGCCTCGTACGACCACCTGTATGCGGATGCCAGAAAATGGCTGAAAGAGGGGTGGATCGACTATATTATCCCGCAGGTATATTTCTCGTTCGGGTTTAAACGGGTGCCTTACGCGAACCTGGTGGACTGGTGGGCCGACAATCGGTTTGGCCGGCATCTGTACATCGGCCATGCCGCCTACCGGGTGGGGAATGAAGACACGGATAAAAACTGGGGAAACCCGGAAGAGCTGCCGAAGCAACTCCGCTACTCCCGCGAGAAGCAGGTAGACGGGGATGTCTTTTTCAGCTCAAGGTCCATGAAAAGGAATCGCAACGGCCTGACCGACTCTATCCGGAGCAGCTACCGGTATCCGGCATTGATTCCCGCCATGCCGTGGAAGGACAGCATTCCTCCGTTGGCGCCAACGGGATTGGAGGCCGCTTTTACGGCGGAGGGGTTACTGGAAATTTCATGGAACGGTGTGGCGGAGAAGGCGGAAGACGGAGAACTTCCCTGGTACCATGTCGTGTACCGCTTTCAGCCGGACGAGAAGGCAGGGAATACAGACCCTTCCAAAATTATCGGTATTGTCAACCAGGTAAACTACGTTATTGATTCGACAGCGGTACCGGGAGCGCGGTATGTTTATTATGTGACAGCCGTTGACCGGCTGCACAATGAGAGCCGACCGGCCGGCCCCCTGAGAATTCAGTTGAAAGTGGTTTCCCGGGAAGAGGACCGGTAGCAGGCCTACCCGATTTTCAGCCATCCGGTAATACTCATTCTCGGTTTGTGAGTGACCAGCACTTCGTGGTCCAGTTCGCTGCTTTTAAAAAACACGCATTTGCCATTCACGGGGGCTATGTTTTGACACGTTTCACCCCGATGAATACACAATTCGCCGCCGTCTCCTTCCTGCCAGTCTGCATTCAGGTATAGAATCATTGAATACTGACGGCTTGAATTGTTGCGAAACTGATCCAGATGCTTTTTGTAAAAGCTCCCTTGTTCGTACAATGCGTAATGAAATTCGTATCCGGAGATGCCCGTGTAGCAGGTACGGTTGAGGTGGCTGACAAAACGATCCATCAGGTCAAAAAAGTCATTTTCATGCTGATTATTATGGCTTCGGTCAAGCCAGTAGATCCGGTCTCTTCTCACTAGCTGGTCATGAGAAACCACCGGGTCATTGCCCATGCCGGCTGACCGCATATTTCCCTGGGCGTAGAGCGTTGTGAGATTCGCCTTCAATCGGGCCGCAAGCGCTTTGCTCAGAAAATTTTCGGCTATGCCTACTTGGTTGTCGAGAAAAGTGTTGATGAGTTCATTAAAGATTTTTTGCAATGGGGTAGATGAATTACAATGCAGCACCATTGCCGATCGGACAGTAAAGTTAAGGTGGAATCGTTTCTCTCCGCGTGGTACAAAGTTATTTTTTTGGCGCTGCACGGAATAGTAAACCCGCCTTTGTGACCGGAACCTGGTGCACATTTAACAGAAGTGATTATTTTTGTGTCAGTGTTCATCAACTGATTGTCAAATGAAGAGAAGTATCTGTTTTTTGCTGCTGTGCTGTGGAAGTATGCAGGTATCCGGCCAGCAACTGCCCGCATCTCCAACGTACAAGGCTCACGATCGGTTTGAGCAGCTCGGTACTGTACTGCCCACTCCCAATACCTACCGGACTGCTTCCGGGGCCCCCGGGCATGCGTATTGGCAACAGCGGGCGGATTACGATATCCGGGTCGAACTGGATGAAGTAAACAAACGGATCATCGGTTCCGAAACAATTACCTATTTCAATAATTCCCCGGACGAACTGGACTATGTATGGCTGCAGCTGGATCAGAATCTGTTTGAAAAAGGATCCACCGCAGCGATTACCCGCACCGGAGCGATAAGCGATCATATGACGACCGCACAGGTCGATGCCCTCAACAACGGCAGAGGGGCCACCCTGGACCCGGGAGTGGAATACGGCTATCAGATTCTGGCGATAAAAGACAAGGCGGGAAAGGCATTGCCCTATCGCATCAACGGAACTATGCTGCGGATCGATCTGCCGGTTGGCATATCACCCGGCGCCAGTTTTGTGTTCGGGGTAGACTGGACGTATACGATTACGCCGTACTACGGGCGCAGCGGGTACGAATATTTTCCTGCCGACGGCAACAGCAATTTCTTTATCGCGCATTGGTTTCCCCGCCTGGCGCCCTATGAGGACGTCAACGGGTGGCAGCATAAGCAGTTCCTTGGACAAGGAGAATTTGCGTTGAATTTTGGAAATTACGAGGTCGCGATTACGGTACCTGACGACCACATAGTCGCTGCGACCGGTGAATGCCAGAATTATGCCCAAACACTTTCTGCCGTACAACGGCAGCGTCTCAAGGAAGCGGGGACAGCCGCTAAACCCGTGCTGATCGTGACGCAGGCGGAAGCGGAACAAGCCGAGAAAAAGAAGCCGGCCGGCAAGAAGACCTGGATTTACAAGGCTGACAATGTACGTGATTTTGCTTTTGCCAGTTCCCGGAAATTTATCTGGGATGCCTGGCAGACCGATGTTTACGGCAATGGACGTAAAATCTGGAGCATGTCCTATTACCCCAAAGAAGGGAACCCGCTTTGGGAACAGTATTCGACCCGGGCGGTGGAACATACCCTAAGGTCCTATGGAAAACGCACCTTCGAGTATCCGTATCCGGTGGCTATTTCCTGCCACGGTACGGCCGGAGGAGGGATGGAATATCCGATGATCAGTTTTAACGGAGGGCGTCCGGAGCCGGATGGCACCTATACGGAACAGGTGAAATACGGCATGATAGGTGTGATTATCCATGAAGTGGGCCACAACTTTTTCCCGATGATCGTGAATTCGGACGAACGGCAATGGGCGTGGATGGATGAAGGGCTTAACTCGTTTGTCCAGTATCTGGCCGAGAAGGAATGGGATTATAATTTCCCCAGCCGGAGGGGAGAACCGCGCAGGATAACCGAGTATATGGCGTCTGACAAGTCAGTGCTGTCACCCATTATGACCTCGTCTGAAAATATAATCGGCCTGGGACCCAATGCGTACGGCAAACCGGCCACCGCCCTTAATATCCTGCGGGAAACGATTATGGGAAGGGAGTTGTTCGATCACGCTTTTAAAGTATATGCCAACCGGTGGAAATTCAGGAGCCCGACACCTGCAGATTTCTTCCGGACAATGGAGGACGCTTCCGGGATGGACCTGGATTGGTTTTGGAAAGGTTGGTTTTACGGAGTGGAGGCGGTGGATCAGGACCTGGTTAGCGTTGAATGGTTTCAACTGAATACGCAGGATCCCGAAATAGAAAAAGAGCTTGCCAGGGATATAGCGGCCCGGACTTCCAGGACGATCAGTAAAATCAGGGATGAAGCATCCCGGGGACAGACCGTAGTGGAAACGGATTCTACGATGAAGGATTTTTATAACACCTATGATCCTTATAAGGTAACGCCTTCGGACCGGCAGCGGTATGAGCAGTACCTGGCTGGTCTGACGCCCGGCGAAGCAGAACTCATCCGGAAAAACCAGCATTTTTATACTGTTACGGTTCAAAATAAAGGAGGGCTGATGATGCCGGTGATCGTCAGGATGGAGTTTGAGGATGGAACGGATTCGCTGGCGCGTTTCCCGGCAGAGATCTGGCGGTTCAACGATAACCAGGTGCGGAAGGTAATCAGTACGGGCAAAAAGGTTGTTCAGTGGACATTGGATCCCTATTTTGAGATTGCGGATATTGATACCGGGAATAATGCCTATCCGAGGATTGCGCGTCCGACTCGGTTCCAGTTATACAAACAGCAAATGCAGAAGCAGGCCAACCCCATGCAACAGGAACGGGATCAGGGGACCGGTAAGGTAGGGAGTAGTTCTGACAATAAGCACTGAAACAAATGCCGTTGTTTAATTTCAAGCAGTATCATATACGCTCCATCAACGCCCGTACCGGGGAGGAGCGGGCAGCCATCAACCAGGAACTGAAGACCCTGTATGCGTCCCTATCCGAAAAAGAAAAGCAGGAGTTTAACGAACAGCTGCAGCATTTTCTGGCTGTGGAGGTTGGGCGCCTGAAAGCAGACTGCGAATCGATCCGGGGGTTAGACAACTCGAATTGAGAACGGCCTGCCCGTGGGACAGACCAGTTGTATCCGAAACCAGCTCCCGGATGAGCTGATTGGTTTTATCGAGCCACACTTTCCGGCCTGCGCAGCTCCAGTGGGAATCGCTGTGGAGATAGGCGTCCCTTCCCAGCTGCCGGTATTCGTCAATAACGCTGAGATAGGGCACTTCCAGCCGCGGGTTTTCCTGTACCCGTTCAATGAGCCGGTTATAAGTGCCGTATTCCGGTATTATGATAGTCGATTTATTCGGGATGACCGAAAGGATTACCTGGTCGAAGCCGCGTTGCTTCAGCGCCGCCGCCGTGGCATTCACGGAATTGACTACAGAATCGATACGGGCTTCCGAGATTCGGGAAAATCCTGCCGTGTGAGGGAAGTTGAGCGTGTCCGTATCCAGGTAGTAAACGATAGTGGTGCCATCTTCGGAAAGCATGATTTGTTCGGAGAACCGGTTAAACCACCGATACGTGAATGAGGCCTTTAATTCCTTGATCCAAAGGCTCAGCGGATTGCTGAAAAGCAGTAATTCTATCTGCCCTTCCGCCCGTGAAGCCTCGAAAAAATGATCGATCTGCTTCATGGTATTCAAGGCATAAGCAGGGTTTTTCCTTATGTAAGTAGCGGTGTCGGGAATGAAGAAGGAAGAAGGCGGGATTTCAAAATGCTGCCGGAAATGACGCTCGACGGATTCCATCAATACAATATTGACCGCCGCCGTGTCAAGTTTGAAATGAAGGAAATTATCCCATTTCAGGTGATGATACGCTTCGGCCGCAAAGTCGTTGCTGTCAATCCGCTGCTTCTCGGTAAAGCTGTCACCTAACACATACAAATGGACAGGCCTGGCGTAAGCGGGCGGTTTCAGGGACGTACAGGCAGGCAGGAGTTCTTTAAACTGGGGCAGGTATGCCAGCCGATAAAAGTCACCAAACCGGTATTCATCCTTCAAGAGACCAATACGGTATAGTTTCGGGAAAATTACCGGATAATAGCTGAGTGCAATAACCCAGATCAGCGAAAATAATGCCAACACAACGTATTTTAAAGCCTTCATCAATATATAAACCGGTTTCCCAATTTGTTGTGATTTACGATGTACGATTGCCGTTGCCGATAGCCGACAACCGATAGCCGATCGCTAACCCCTAACACCTAACACCTAACCCCTAAAACCTAACACCTAAAACCTAACCCTCCTCACCTCAGTTTAATCGACCAGATCTGAAATTTACCCTTCACTTTAGAAAAAACCAAAAGTTCATACTGAGCAGCCTGATAAGAAAGGCTGATATCACCTCCTTCCGAAGGAATCGGCTTGTCTCCCAGCAGGCGGCCGTTAAGATCAAAGAGGGAAGTGTATTTCCCTGATTGAACGGTAATAAAACGATTGTCGCTCCCGAAAAAATGATAGCGGACCCTGGCATTGGGGCGGAGATTCACCATCTCAAACAACACGTCACCCGCCTTGTTTAAAATAGCCGCCTTGCTGCCGGTGGTCCGCAGCAACAGCCAGTCCAGGGTATTGTCGTCGAAAAGGGTACGGAAAACAGAAGAGGCTTCGGGCCGGATGAGCTGTTGGCTCAAGACGATTTTACCATTCATGTCAATTCGCGTCAATTCGCCTTGCGTCGAGACCCCGATGAGTTCAATTTCAGTGGTCAGCGGATTTTGGGTCCAGGTAAATGCTCCCTGGGTACGCGAAAGCATATCGGCGGGAAACCCTTTCCGGACATGGCCGTTTTCATCCAGCACAATCACCTTGCCGTTCTGCTGCGTAACCGCAAATAAATTGGTATTCCCGTGCTGAAAGCTCACGACGGGAGAAGCAATCTTGTCAAGGGAAATGGAATGGTTTAATTTAAACGGTCGTTTGTGTACCCTTTCCCACAAATAAAGATTATTTCTGGCATCTTTTGCGATGAACCTGGAACTGCTTTCGGAAGCGCCGTTGACACGAAAGAGTTCTTTGATCGGCCACGGGCTGGTAATCGGGTCGGAGAGGGCCGTAATAAGGCCCTCATCGTTTTCGTCAATGAGGTACAGCTGACTGGAAGTACTCACAATCCGCTGCTGTCTTCCGATATTCAGAAAATCGGCTTTATAGGTTTTGGTGACCAACGGCCCGTCCAGCCGGGTGAGTACCTGAGGTTTTTCCGTCGTAAGATTACTGATTTCCAGTAAATTGTGCTCGGGGTCGGTCAATAGTATTTCAGAAGTGCCGTCCATGGGGTTAAGCATGGCGGTTACGGTGGAATCGTATAATCCCGGCCATTCCAGATCGACTTTTAAAACGGTTTGGTTGATCGGCAGATTAGCAGGAGTACGGCGCCGCGGGTTGAGTGCAATGCCCGTATGAACGGTAGTTCCGGAAAAGCGGCAGGAAAGGAGAAGCGTCTCCGCCCCGGGTAAATCAGGCGAGATGCCTGTAGTGGCGCCGGCTTTCTGTAAATTGACGATCAGTGCCAGCTGTGCACCAGGTTCCAGAAGGGTTCCGAGACTGTCGTATTCCGGTGACTGGGCCCAGGTCAGCTGATTTTCGAAATCAATCAGGTAGTTCCGGACCGATTGCGAGTTGTTCCCGATGACCAGGTAAGGTGCGACATAGGTTACAAAGGCTTTGGGGAAACCCGAGAATACCGGCCCGAACAGTGCCTTGGGAAGCTCCGGAACAGGGACGGAGTAAATATCATACCCCTGAAAGTTGCTGATGCCCGAGGCTTCGGAATGGCTGCTGAGCCGTGTCAGCAGCGGCCGGATCTGGTCATAATTGCCGAAATCGGCCAGCAGGATTTTACTGTCATTAAGGCTGTTGCTTTTTTCATTGAGGCATAAGATCAATTCGGAGCCTATATTGTTTAAAAGCAAGTCTTTGTCTTTCCCTATCCGTTCATCCAGCTGTCTCACCGCCGGGGTGGTACGCTGATTGCGCATCCACCGGCGATAATTCCGTTGAAATTTTTCCTTATTGCCGCCGGCAGCCCGTATGAAATAGATAGTCTGTTGCGAGATGTACTGTGAACCCGTGAAAGGAGCGCCCTGCAGCCCGTCGAACCATTCGCTGTACGGGTGGTTTTCAATGGTCCCGCCGGATGCCTTGAACCGGGAGACAAGCGAGTCGGCTTCTTTTGACTTTTCCAGGTGGTAATCCTGAAAATCGGGCATCAGGGCGAAAAAGGCCTGTAGGTTTTCCCCTGTATGGGCAGGGAGTAAAAAGGACTTCCAGGATTTGTCCCGCAGATAAATCGTCAGATCGGAGCGGGAATCGTTCGCAAATGAACGCAGCGAGGGGAAACCGGACGCCGATTTCCGGATGACATCTTCTATCAGTTCTCCATATTGACTTACCACCAGATACCCCCCCTTCTGAATATAGGAGAAGAGATTCCTGGATTTTTCGTCCGATACATCCGTAATGGAATGATCCTGGAAGGTGTGCTGGATACTCCGGGTTCCCTTGATTTTCGGGTTCTCCAGCCATTGTTCCTCCTTTTCGCTGGCAACGGGAATGAACAGAATCACACCCGGCAGGTTGTTCGAACGCGGGTGGAAGGAGTAGGTAATCGTTTTATTTTTCAGAAAGGCATTCACCTGCGCCGGATCGCTGTTGAACCAATTCAGAATCGAAAGGTTGCCGGCAGCCATCCGGATGATCGGCATTTTTTTGTAGTCCATATAACCGCCGGGATCGTAGAAAGCCGAATCCTGTAACCGGTTGCTACTGACAACCAGGGATGCAGAGGGAGGGATATACCTCCAGGCAGCCAACGGCCCGGTCCACCTTTGGTAGGTGAAATAACCTGCAACCAACAGCAGTACTACCAGAATCAGGCCATACTTTTTGGACACGCTGTAAAATATCGCTTATACGGGTGGCCGGATTATGCGTTAATGGCTTTGATTTTATCGTTGAGTTCCCAGCGGAACCTTAAAAGCTCCCGGAAACTCCGGATACAAACCTTCCACAAATTCCATTTGACAATGGATACCGTCCCCGACACGCGCTCCTTATGGGTAATGGGAATGTCAAAGAGCTCCTGCCCCGATTTTTTGGCCATAACGGCCAGGAATATATTGGGCGCAAACGGCGCCGGATCCGGTAATTGTGCCATCAGTTTCCTGAGGAAAGTCCCCTTAATTAAACGGAAGGGGATATTGCTGTCCATAATAAAGGTTCCGTAGACTGCGGAAATCGTCGCCCGCAGGACCCTGGTGATAAACAAACGTACTGTTGCGTCGTGACGCACTTCCCGGTAGCCCAGGATAAATTCAGACTGGTTTCTTTTTTGCCACAATTTATCAAAATCGTCGGAAACGAACTGATCATCGCTATCTGTCTGGAATACATATGCGGAATCGAGCTCAAGTGCTTTTTTATAACCCGCTACCACTGCATTGCCATGACCGCCGTTGGGTTGATTGATTACCGTCAGGTTCGGGTTGCCGGGCTGCAGCCGGTTCAGGATCTCGCCTGTTTTATCCCGTGAGCCGTCATTAATAACGATAAGTGTGGTGGGATCATCAGGGAATTTTTGTGTTAGAAATTCAGTCCAGCTTCCTACAACTTGTTCGATGCAATCTTCCTCGTTATAGGCAGGCATTACAATACTGAGTAATAATGACATGTACGGCTATTTTAATATAATTCTTCAAAACTACGTAAAATGTACTTATTTGCCAATACCGGCAACAGGGGGTGAATCAGGAATATTTATCTTTCAGGTTATTGATCGGTTTTTCCATCAGATACCAGGAAAGGGTGGCAATCAACAGCGTCAGCGTAAAAAAGTAAAGTGATTGGAAAACAATGTTTTGTGATAAGGCGGGCAGGTACTGTCCGATTTTATGCAGCGCCCGCAGGCTGGGATGAGTAGGGGGCGTATGGTAATGGTTATAAACCAGGTTATGATAAGCATATAAACCGTAGCTTATTTTTCCCATGTACAGCACGGCCGGGTTTTCCAGGAAGCGTTTCATGCCGCCGTCAAAACCGAGAATGGCCTTGCCGATCAGGAAGAAACAGAAAACGGAACCTGCCAGCCGTTCCCATACGTCGCTGGCGACATTCCGGACTTCGGGAAAGGTTTTAGACCAGTACACAACGGCTATCCATACCAGCAAACCCGCCACAATCAGGTAGGAACGGCTGAACAAGGCCTGGAATTTCCCCGGATGATGGACCAGTAGCCAGGCCATAAAGGCGCCCAGTCCAAATGCGTCCAGGCACGCGGGCATGGAAACGTAATTCACAATCCAGCTGTAGCCGCTGTAATAAAAGTACATGCGGAACACCAGGCTGATGATGACCATCAGCACCATTCCGGGAACCAGCATTCTGCGCGGAATAAGGAAAATAACGAAGGGGAAAAAAACATAGAACTGCTCCTCTACCGAAAGCGACCAGAAATGGTCGATGACACCCATCCAGGTTTGGTTGACGGCCATGTAAATATTGGTGCCGTACAGCATACACCACGCAAAGGTGTCGCGGACAGGCGGCACGTCGAGGACGAACAGGGTCAGGATACAGGCGTAGTATACGGGGAAGATCCGAAGGCTCCTGCGAACGAAAAAACGTTTCAGGTAGGCTTTGAATCCTCCTGGTTGTCCCTCGTAACGGGTCCTGCTGTTGATCAGGATCCGGGTGATCAGAAAACCGCTCAATACAAAAAACAGCGTGACACCCAGCGGACCTAACGGAATTTTGTTGATTTCTGCAAGGAAGTGGTCTACGAGTACCAGTCCTATCGCTATAAAACGCAAGCCATCCAGTTGAATCAGGTAAGAATTCCCAGCAGGTTTCATTTAAACGGTTTAATTAAGTAAGGAGTTATGCCGGCAGGTGACTGCAGGTATCGCTACCAGTTGGTTTTAATTTTCTCGGATGCTGCCAGCTGCGGCACGGTTATCGTTTGCGTATGCAGCAGCATGCCCATTTGATCGCCCTGTTGATAAACGGTTGCAACCTGGTATTCCCCGGCAGCAATGTCCCCGTCTTCTTGTCCGCCTAACGGGATTTCGGCGTGGAACCCGTTGGCAAAATACTGCTGGCGGAAAAACAACTGTTTGCGGTTAGTGTTCCGGGTCCGGTACGTGGGTAGTAAATAATACCTTTCGGCGGAACAAAGCAGGATGTAAACGCCGCTGTCCTGCAGCCGCTGATTGCGGTAGGAGCTATTGGCTATCCGGATCTCTTTGCCGACGACCTGTACCCGGGTGTTCTGCTGGATCGTCTTGACCTGCGGCACGTTACCGATCAGTTGACCGGGTTCCAGATGGGGGATCAGCGGCAGCCATTTTTCGTAAAAAAGCGCAGGCTTGTCTACCAACTGGTGGACAGGGCCGGAATCCTTGAAAGGATTCAGTTCGCGCGTGGTGTAGAGCTGGTTAAAATGACTGGTGGTCAGGAACCGCCGTAAGTTGTAGGCATCCACGAGGTAGTTGTGGTAGGCAAATATGTTGAATAAAATCGCCAGCAGCGTAATACCGGATACGTACGGATTGAAAAAGCTTCCCCGGATGGGAATGACGATAAACAGGTAGGCGGTGATGAGCAATAAAAAAGAATACAGCTTATAGCGACTGGTCATGAGTGTTTCCATGCCGAACCCGGCGCGGCTCCATACCACAATGGCGGCGGTGCCGAGCAGGAATAAAAGGGTTCCTAACAGGAAGGCATCCGTTCTCCGGGAAAGGGCGGTGTCGTAGGAATTCCGGATAAGCCGGAAAAGCGTGGTCGATACAATGGATAGGGCGACCAGTGTGAGCAATACCCCAAAAACGACGCAGGTATCCTGGGAGCCTTTTACCGGGAAAACTTCTGCGAAAGATCCCAGAAAGGTGAAGAAGCCCTTGAAGAGCTGTCCGATGGAAACCTGGGCGGAAGGGTTGTAATCGACTTTTTCAAAATTAAAAAAGTACAAACCGGTGAAAACAATACCGGCAATAGTTCCGATAATTCCTTTGCGGGTTTCCCGTTGAAGAAAGAGGATAACAATCAGGATCGGAAAAACGAGCAGTCCGTTCCCGCTTGAAAAGGCAGCCAGCGCTGCCGTCGCCAGTCCGGCGATGAAATAGGGCCAGGGCCCCCGGACCGTCCAGTACAGGGCGATCAGCGCCAGGGTGACCACCCCGAAATTCTGTACCGAAGCCATGCCCCAGTACATGTTCTCCCAATGTGCAAGGGTAGGCCAGATGAATGCAATGGGCACCAGCGCAAAAAGCGGCTTCTTATGATGGGCCAGGATCCGCCACCAGAGCAGGATGACGCTTAGCAACAACAGGTTGCCTGCAAACATCAGGTGCTTATAGTTGAGCTGCCCGAAATAGGCATAATCCCACCAGGCAAGTAAACGGGTAAGAAGAATCCGGTGTTCATTGTGCTGCCGGCTCAGCGCTTTCCATTTTTCCGCGAGGGTGGATGCGTTTAAATAGTCCAGCAGAAAGGCCTTAAGCGTATGGTCGTCCCATTTCGGAATGTTCAGGGCGTAGTAGTCCCACACACGCAGGTAAAGAACGACCGGCAACAGCACTACGGTCAGTAAAAAGATGAAAAGAGGACGATTACGCATGTTGTTCTACCAGGGACTGCACCAGACGGGCAATGTTACCGGAATCGAGTCCGGAGAGTTTTTGATGGTAAGACTGACTTCCGTAAAGTTTATTGGGGTACCCTTCTGCGTGCAGACTTTGAAAAGAATGCGGGTGAATCCCCCTTGCCAGCAGTTGAACGGACAGCTGCTGGGCAAGTCCGCCGGTAGCAACGTGTTCTTCGGCAACAATAAGATGGGGTGTCTGCTCCAGGAGTGCCGCTACTTCATCGTTCAGATGCAACGGGAAGGTGAGTGCCGAGATAACATTTACCGGAGCATCCACGGCTTGCAGGGCATCCAGGGCATTATTGGTGACAGGCCCCAGGGTAATGAGTGAGAGCTGTGCCTGCGGAACGGAACGAATGATCCTGAAATCGCCCGACCGGCGGGCGCCTTCAGGTGTTTTTTTTCCAAAACCCAGGCGCAGGTAAGCCGGGCGGCCTTCCTGATGAATTTCCCGGACGACGGGTGCTACCTCGTCTGAAAATGCCGGTACCCAGGCCTTGACATTCTGAAGGCTGCTCAGGCAGGCCAGGTCTTCCAGTGCATGGTGGGTACTGCCCATAATGCCGTAGCCGTATCCCCCGCCGTTTCCTACGATAAAAACCGGCAGATTGTGGAAACCGACATCATTTCGGAACTGTTCCAGACAGCGATAAACGATAAAAGGGGCAATGCTGTAGCAAAATACTTTATAGCCTTTATGCGCAAATCCCGCAGCTACCCCGACCATGTTCTGTTCTGCGACGCCGGCATTGATAAAGCGCTTTCCGAGCGCGCGCTGTAAGTTTTCAAGTGCGTTATAGCCTAAATCTCCGGTGATGAAAATAACCGATTCATCTTGCCCGGCGAGGATTTCAATGGCGTGGGAAAATTCGTTGCGCATAGGACTGGGTGTTTACGAAGAAACGCTGGTTTGAAATATTCTGCGAGCGTACTTCCGGGGTGCAAGATAGGATTAAACCCAAAATAATGCAACGTTCGCGACTTGGTTAACCGGCGCTGTACCGCTGCCCGTAGCGATTGAGCCAATCGAGCAAACGGCTGACATCGGTCATTTTGAACAACTCACTTCCCGGGTTCATCGTGGAGGCGGTCCCGCAGGCCACGCCCATACGGACCGCCTCCCGCAAGGGTTTTCCCTGGGCCAGTGTCCACACAATCCCGGCTACCATGCTGTCGCCTGCCCCGACGGCGCTGACCTTTTGTACGGGAGGGGCAGGAATGTGCTCAACCTGATCGCCGGTAACCAGCATGGCCCCCATTGCGCCCATGGAAACGACGACTACTTCACAGCTTTCCCGGATAATGAGGGCCCGTGCAGCATCGTCTACCTCGTTCATTTCCAGGTGGGTGGTTCCTACCAGTTCACTCAGTTCCTGAATGTTCGGTTTTAACAGGTAGAGACCGCTTTTCAGGCTCTCTTTCAGGGGATCTCCCGAAGTATCCAGGATGAATCTGGAGCCTTTTGATTTTGCTATCGCGGCAATTTCCCCGTAGAAATCAACCGGGACACTGTCGGGCAGGCTTCCGCTGGCAATCAGGAAAGCGGGCGGCGGGTCCATGTCCAACAGCGTGTCCAGGAAGCTTTCCACTTCTGTTTCCATGAGGTGCTGTCCGGGCATGCTGAAGCGGTACTGCAGGCCGCTGTCCGATTCCAGTACGTTGAAGTTTTCCCGCGTCCATTCTTTGGTTTCTATCACCCGGGACGTGATTCCTTCTTCTTTTACCAGGGATTCGAGCCGGCGGCCGGTGGGACCTCCCGAGCTGAAAATAGCAACCGGATCTCCTCCCAGCCGTTTGATGGCGCGTGCGATATTGATGCCGCCGCCGCCCGCTTCAAAATGGGGTTCTGAGCAACGAAGCTTCTGCTCCGGAACGATCTGTCCGATGAGCGCGCTTTTGTCGAGGGCGGGACTGACGGTTAACGTAGCGATAAATGCTTTCCGGGCCATAAGTTTGTGTTGAAAGTACGAAAAAGCAGGTGGTTATAAGCCTTGCATCAAGGTCAGTTTCTTATAAAAACCATCTTTGTTTTCCAGGAGCTGTTCATGCGTGCCCCGCTCGATGATTTCACCCTGATGCACCACCAGTATCTGGTCAGCATGCTGGATGGTGCTCAGTCGGTGGGCGATGACGAGGACTGTCCGGTTGGCCATCAGGTGGATCAGGGCATCCTGTACCAGTTTTTCGGATTCTGTGTCCAGTGCGGAAGTCGCCTCATCCAGGATCAGGATGGGCGGGTTCCGTAAAATTGCGCGGGCAATACTGAGGCGCTGCCGCTGCCCGCCCGATAGTTTGGTGCCTCTTTCCCCGATAATGGTCTCATAACCTTGTGGTTGTTCCATGATAAAATGATGGGCATTCGCAATTTTGGCGGCTTGTATCACTTCCTCCAATGTCGCTTCCGTACCGAAGGCGATATTATTGAGAACGGTATCATTAAAAAGGATGGATTCCTGCGTGACAATTCCCATCTGGCGGCGAAGCGAAGCAATCGAAACGTCGCGGAGATCAACCCCATCGAGCACGATACGCCCCTGCGAGGGATCGTAAAAGCGGGGGATAAGGTCTGCAATGGTTGACTTCCCGCCGCCGGAGGACCCTACCAGCGCGATGGTTTTGCCTTTGGGGATCGTAAAATTGAGCGAATGAAGAACCGGCGCGCCTTTGTCGTACTCGAAGGAGACATTTTCAATGGTAATTTCACGGGTAAAATCCGGGAGTATGGAGGCGTCCTCCTTTTCGCGGATAGTGTTTTGAGTGTCCAGTAATTCCAGTACCCGTTCCCCGGCGGCAATTCCCCGCTGGGTATTGCTGAAAGCGTTGGAGATTTCCTTGGCCGGGCGCATCACCTGCGAAAAAATGGCTATATACGTGATAAACTGTTCGGCCGACAACTCAGAACTGCCCGACAGCACCATTTGACCGCCATATAACAAGATCAGGGCGACGACAGTGACCCCCATAAACTCCGAAAACGGGGAAGACATCTCGCGCTTGTAGGCCATGGATTTAATGGAATGCTGGTACCCCTCATTTTCCTGCCGGAACTTGTCGCGGATAAAGCGTTCGGCATTAAAGCCTTTGACGATCCGCATGCCGCCGAAGGTTTCATCCATCAGGCTGATCAATCCGCTCAGTCGGTTTTGACCATCCCGTGCTTCCTTTCGCATTCTCTGCACGATAAAAGCAATAAAGGCCCCCGAAATAGGAATGACCAGTAAGGCGAAGAGGGTGAGGTTGACCGATATTTTTAACAGCACATATAAAAAGCTGATGAGTGTAAATAGCTCTTTAAAGGCCGCCGAAAAGGAGTTGGCCACCGAGTTTTCCACCTCCTGCACATCCGTGATCACGCGTGAAATGAGGTTGCCTTTTCGTTCGCTGGAAAAAAAGCCCAGGTGCAGCCCGATCGTATTATCGAAGACGGCCTGGCGGAGATTGCCGACCATTTTAACCTTGAAACGTTCGATGGAACGGGCGGTGAGGTACCGGAACACATTGGAAAGCAGCACCGAAATAATGATGATGATGCATACGAATTTCAAGGCTCCCCATTCTCCGTACCGCACCATCATATCGTTAAAATGGTAATTGAAAATATCAACCAGGTAGTCGACACTTAACCGGGCTTCCGGCCGGACGGCGGCTGCAGCCACGGGACCGCCGGAATCAGGCTGTTTGAAGAGTACCTTCAGCAGTGGAATGAGCAGGGTAAAGTTGATAATCCCAAATACGCTGGCCAGCAATGAGGTAAAGAAGAAAGGTACAATAAACTTTCTGATCGGACGAGCGTAGGATAATAAACGCCAATAGGTTTTCATGGCTCAAAGGTACTAAACGGGTGCAGCCTTTCAAAGTGCCACCCGGTCCGGATACCGGGCGGGTGGCAGCAGGGCTAGCGTGGGGGCAATGCGATCGCTTTAAACTCCCGTGTGAGGTCGGTGAGCGATTGTTCGACTCCCATCCGTTCGAGTGAAGAGGCACCTACAAAGCCGTGGGCATCGGTCAGGGAGAGGATTTCGCGTACATCATCGGGGGTATTGACGGGGCCGCCGTGGGTAAGAAAAAAAATGTCCGGGTTGATCTTACGGGCCGCTTCGATGATCTCCCGGGTGCGCTGCACGGCGTCGTCCATGGTACAGGTAGCTTCGACCACACCGATCGACCCCCCCACGGTGGTTCCGACGTGGGCAATGATCGCATCGGCTCCGGCTTCCGCCATTTGAACCGCCTCTTCGGGTTTGGCTACATACACAATCGAAAACAGGTCCATTTGTGTCGCCAGCCGGATCATTTCCACCTCTTTTTCGAATCCCATACCGGTTTCTTCCAGTACCTGGCGAAAATGTCCGTCAACAATACAGTGGGTAGGGAAATTGTTAACACCGGAAAATCCCATTTCTTTTACTTTCAGCAAGTGGTGCCACATTCGCCTCCGCGGGTCGGAACCATGCACGCCGCAGATTACCGGGATCTCCTCCACAACGGGAAGCACTTCAAATTCCCCGATTTCCATCGCGACGGCATTGGCGTCTCCATAGGCCATTAAACCTGCGGTGGAACCGTGGCCCGACATTCGGAAACGGCCGGAATTATAGATGATGATGAGGTCCGCACCCCCTTTTTCAATGAATTTGGCACTGATACCGGTACCGGCACCGGCCGCTATAAGGGCTTTCTGCTGCTTCAATGTTTGTTGCAGCCGGTCACGAACTTCCTGTTTGGTGTAAGGGTTCCCCTTACCGGTCCATGGATTTGGCATAATCTGCTAAGGTTAATCGAAAGAAAATTGAATTATCTGGAAAGAGCGTGTTTCAGCGTAAATGACCTCTTTGCAGGGGATTTTTAATGGTTGGGGGAAATATAGTGATTTCTTTACAATGGTTTATGTTTTGGGGGAATGGGTAATGGGCAATGGGGAATAGGGGATGGGGAATAGGGAATGGGGGATGGGGAAGAGGGGAATAGGGATGTGATGTGATGTGGGGTTTGTCTCTTGGGGCGAGTCAGGCTGGTTGGGGGCTGGCCCGATTTTGTCAGGTATAAATCATGGGGGCCGCCGGCCTGCGGGATAGGATGACGTCGCCTTTTTTGAAACGAACGCTCTTAATACGCCTGATCATGCAAGTAGAAAAATTTAACCTCTCCGGAAAAACGGCGCTGGTAACCGGAGCCAGCCAGGGGATCGGAGAGGCCATCGCGAAGGTGCTCGCGGATGCGGGAGCGAAGGTGGTTGTTCATTACCACAAGAACCGGAAAAAGGCGCTTGAGGTAGTTGCGGTTATCCGGAAAGATGGGGGGGAAGCAGCTGCCGTTCAGGCGGATTTTACCAAAAGGGGCAGCGCTGATAAGCTGTACGGAACGCTTTCCCGGAAAAAAGAACAAATCGATATTCTCGTCATCAATGCTTCCGTACAGGTAGTCCGGGACTGGGATAAAGTAGGTGGGAAGGATTTTGACAGGCAGGTCGATGCCAATTTCAGAGCGACATTGCAGCTCATGCAGCTTTTTTTCCCCGCAATGGTCCGTAAGCAATGGGGACGGATCCTGACGATTGGCAGTGTCCAGCAAGTGCGGCCGCATCCTTCGATGATCGTGTACGCTGCAACCAAGTCGGCCGTACGGAATCTGATCCGGAATGTTGCCATGCAGCTTGCCGATAAGGGTGTTACCGTCAACAACCTGGCGCCGGGAGTAATTGAAACCCCGCGCATCAAAGAACCCGTCCCGGAAAATGAGAAAAGGATCATGAAAAGAATGGAAACCCCCATGGAAAGGATCGGCCAACCGGAAGACTGTGCCGGCGTCGCCCTGCTTCTCTGCTCGGATGCCGGCAGGTTCATAACCGGCCAGAATATCTACGTAGACGGCGGCATGAGCCTGTAATAACTACCGATCTCCAATAGCTGATTTCCGATAGCTGACAGCCGGATACACACAAAAAAGGAGGCTATTTTCTTTTACAAAAACAACCTCCCGTTAATCCTATCCTTTCGCTGGCGTTATCCAGATCAAGTTATAAGAATTTGCTTCTCAGGCCTTTCAGAAGCTTATTCAGCTGCCTGTTCGGCCTCTCCTCAGGATTAACAGGATTAAATGCGAAAGAACCATGCCAGTCGTTTCAGGGATTATTTGAGGGTATTGTGGGAAAAAATGTAGAAAGTATAACGCGGTTTTAGCAGGATTTTGAGGATTAACCGGACAAATCAAAGTGTTGTCCGGGAGGCGTTTCCGGGTCCAACAAGACAACACTTACAAGACGGCAAAAGAAAAGAGGCTGCCCTTTCAGACAACCTCTTTCAAAAAAGCAAACTACTACTTTTCTTCCATGGCTGTTTCGTTGACAAAGCGTTCTGCTATCTCTGTGAGATTGGCGTCCGCTCTTTTCTCTTCTTCCAAAATCTCTCCCAGGAGTTGCTTGGCCTTTTTGTGTCCCATAATTTTAGCAAAAGTGGCTAAGGTGCCATAGGTGGCGATTTCATAGTGCTCAATTTTTTGAGCGCCTGCTATCAAAGCGGCGTCTCTCACCATTGTCCCTTTGTTGGAATCCGCTATCAGCTCCGCTGCTTCCTTCAGCAAGCCGTCCATCGCCTGGCATTTTACCCCCCGGGCTTTCTCTCCGATGCTGTCAAATACCTGTTTCAGCATTTCAATATGCCCTGCGGTCTCTTCACGATGCATTTCAAACGCGTTCCTCAGTTCGTCCGAAGTAGCTGCCTTAGACATCTTGGAGAGGTTCTTATGCAGATGTTCCTCCGCCCAGAAGATATCTTTCAGTCCGTCCACGAAAAGTTCGTGAAACTCACTGTCCATTGGTGTTTTTTCATTATTAGGCATAGTCAGTTGATTATAGTTGATGAATATGAATAACGCGGGTATCAGGCGTTTGTTTTAGTTATCTCCAAGTTATTCTTGGATTTGGCCTAATTCATTAACTGAATCCGGCCGGATAGGTTCCCCTGCGGCGTCCTTTGCCGCAGAACCGATATTTTTTGCCCCCGGCAATTTTTTTTATCCGCTTTTCCCTCTATTTTGCCGCTAAGTTTCAGCTAAATCAAATCTATGTCCCTACTCACCTATTTAAAGGATTCCATTGCCCGCAAAAAAGCGCGGCGCGTCTTTCAGCAATACGGCACCCGCGTGGATACGTTCCGCTTCGGCGATAACCGGGAGGTTCAGTTTGCCAACTGGCTTAACCCGCTGATGAAGCCGAAGGTTATTACCCAGGACGAACTGGACTTTTTCGCCCAATACATCCCGAAAGGCTCCATGGCGATTGACATCGGCGCGAATATCGGCGATCTTACCGTGTCAATGGGCATTGCTGCCGGCAGCGACGGGATTGTGCTCGGTATCGACCCCAACCCGGTTGTATTTGCCGTTCTGAAAGAAAATGCAAAAATAAATGCAGGCAAAAGCAATATCGTCCCGCTGCAGCTGGCGGCAGCGGCGAAAGAGACCGTGTTTTATTTTGCTTCCTCGGAAGCCTCCATGAGCAACGGAGGGCTGATAGAAGATATCAACGATAACCGTCACGGAAAACACAAACTTAAGGACGGCATACCGGGTGTTCACTTCGGTAACTACCTGGAGCAGCATTATGGCGAGTGGCTGCCGAAGTTAGCGCTCATCAAAACCGACACGGAAGGATGGGATTATTTTGTACTCAAAACCCTTGAACCGGTTATCGCTCAATATCGCCCGGTGGTGATCGCAGAAATATTCCATACGATTTCAACGGAGATGCGGCACAATATTTTTGACCTGCTTCACCAGTACGATTACACGATCCTCAATGCCGGGCAATTGCAAACGGAAAACCCGATTGCGCTGTCCGAAATAAAAACAAAGGAAGAAATGCCCAAAGCCGGGCTGACAGAGAATATTGTCGCCAGGCCCAATAAGTAACGCCGTATCCCGGTGTTGAGCGTGTTATCCTATCCTTTGTGTCATAGTTTCTAACCTTTAACACGATTGAAGATGGAAAGAATGCAATTCAGGAAGAACATTAATGCGCCGGCAACGAAAGTGTATAACACCATGATCGGCAGAGAGACCTTCAGGCAGTGGACGGCGGTATTCAATCCGTCCTCTGACTTCGAAGGGGGCGGGGTGGAAGGAAGCTGGGACAAGGGATCCAAGATCCTGTTTGTAGGCAGCGGCCAGGATGGTAAGCGCGGAGGGATGGTGGGGTATATCCGGGAAAATATCCCGAATGAGTATGTTTCTATCGAATATGCGGGTATCCTGGACGGGGACGAGGAACTTACGGAGGGGCCGGTAGCGGAAGAATGGCAGGGTTTCGAAAACTACACGTTTGAAGCTCATGATGGAGTGACTACCGTAACCGTAACGATCGATGTGAACGATCAAATGGTCGATTATTTCCAAAAAACCTATCCCAGGGCGTTGGACAAATTGAAAGAAATCTGTGAAGGCTAGCCGGCCTGGGTGGCCCCGCCTAGGTGGCCCCGCCGGCATTTTGAGTAGCAATAAGGGGGCTCCCATCAAAGCCCGGAGAGGGGGGAATCGCAGTATTCGTGAAATAGTGATCGGAAGCGACTTTGTTTATCCGAATCCTTCGTTACCTTTTTATAAATCATTACCTTTTTACAAAAAAGTCTACTCCCCGTCAGCATCAGGCGCTGTATTATATAAAATTTTCGAAAGATTATTTTATACAAAAAAAGGATTGCGCTGTTCTAAGCACCCTGATTTTCCGTTCTTTGCAGATAATATTATAGTATTCGCCTTAAAAGTTATAAATTATGAACATTACATTAAAGCAGGCAGAAGCTGTCATCACGGCAGCCAAAGCGAAAGCCGCCGGGATTAATACCCTGATGAATATTGCCGTTGTGGACAGCGGCGCCAATCTCGTAGCATTTGTGCACATGGACGGCGCCTGGCTGGGATCGATTGACATCTCCCAAAAGAAAGCCCGCACTGCCCGGTACTTCAATATGCCGACCGGGGATATCGGTAAACTTTCGCAGCCGGGAGGGTCATTGTACAACATTGAGCATTCCAACGGCGGGCTGATTACGTTCCCGGGGGGAGTGCCGATTAAAAATGCCGCCGGCGAAATCATCGGTGCAGTCGGCGTTTCCGGCGATACTGTTGAAAACGATCATGCCGTAGCCCAGGCAGGCGCCGATGCGGTAAAATAAACTATTCACCTAAACCTTTAAATGTATGTGTCAAAATCACGGAGTTGCCTATGTTCGCCCCGGGGAGGTCGAAGTAAGGGAAATAGCCTATCCCGAATTAGCCCTGGGCGACAGAAAATGCGACCATGGGGTAATCCTGAAAGTCGTATGCACCAATATATGCGGGAGCGACCAGCATATGGTACGCGGAAGAACAACAGCGGAAGAAGGCCTGATACTCGGGCATGAAATCACGGGACTGGTCATCGAGGCCGGCCGCGATGTGGAATTCATCAAGGTTGGCGACCTCGTATCGGTGCCGTTTAACATCGCATGCGGTCGATGCCGTAACTGTAAGGCCGGGCAGACCGGCATTTGCCTCAACGTCAATCCCGCGCGCCCCGGGGCCGCCTATGGCTATGTGGACATGGGTGGATGGATTGGCGGACAGGCTGAATACGTGATGGTGCCTTATGCCGATTTCAACCTTCTGAGATTTCCGGACAACGACCAGGCAATGACCAAAATAAAAGACCTTACCCTGCTGTCCGATATTTTCCCGACCGGTTATCACGGAGCGGTGACCGCCGGCGTGGGGCCGGGCAGTATTGTCTATGTCGCCGGTGCGGGTCCGGTAGGGTTGGCCTGTGCCGCTTCATGTCATCTGCTTGGGGCTGCGGTGGTCATTGTGGGCGACATGATCGACGAACGCCTGGCACAGGCCAAAAGTTTCGGCTGCGAAGTCATCGACCTGAAAAAAGAGGCAACGCTTGCCGAACAGATCGAAGCGATTGTGGGGGTGCCGGAAGTAGATTGTGCCGTGGATTGCGTCGGTTTTGAAGCGAGAGGGCATGGGCAAAACGCCAATACGGAACAACCCGCTACTGTCTTGAATTCGATTATGGACATCACCCGTGCCGGCGGACAATTGGGAGTCCCCGGGTTATATGTCACGGGGGATCCGGGAGCCGTGGATGCAGCGGCCAAAAAAGGGAGCCTGAGCATCCGGATCGGGCTCGGCTGGGCCAAATCGCATTCCATCCATACGGGGCAATGTCCGGTGATGAAATACCACCGCCAGCTGATGAATGCCATCCTGTATGATAAAGTGCAAATAGCCAAAGCGGTTAATGTACAGGTCATCTCCCTGCAGGATTCCGTACAGGGTTATCGGGACTTTGACAAAGGTGCTGCGAAAAAGTTTGTCATCGATCCGCATGGATTGTTGGCGAACTAAACGCAAGGCTGTTTTACGGAGAAGCGTTTCGTTTATTCGTAAATCCTTACAGGACCTAACAGTTTGGCAAAGCTTTGTGTGCTGCATCCGAGCCGGCTGCAGCACATAAAATTATGTAGACCGGTTTTTACACGTTGCCTGAGAGCGAGACAACTATGAGAACGATACTACGCATTTCATTCCTGCTGGCAGCAGCTGCCTGCAGCAACAGTACCAAGCAGGAGACCGGCGAAAGCACGACTGTCGGCGATACCTCCAGGGTGACTATTCAGATACCTAAAACGGGATGTTATATAAATATATCCTCCAGCGATACCGTAAAGTTAAAAGTGGAGACATTTCCCAATGTAGTTACCGGTACGCTTCTGTATAATTTCTATGAGAAGGACAAAAGCATCGGGGATATCGAAGGGAAGTTGTCGGGCGATACGCTGCTGGCCGATTACACGTTTACCTCAGAAGGCGAGCGTTCAACAAGGCAGGTATTATTCCTTATCAGAGATAGTATTGCCATAGAGGGATATGGGGCAATGGAAGAAAAAGCGGGAAAAATGGTATTCAAAGACATTCGCCGGATCGATTTCAGTAACGGAATGAAGCTGGTAAAGGTCCCTTGTGTGGAGGATCTTCAGCCGTAGGCTTTCCCGGTTCGTCTCAGGCTGCTGCAATCACACTTCGTTTGCCACCCTGGCAAACTTATTTCTGTACTCGATTGGCGTAAGGCCTGTAATCTTTTTAAAGGTATCCCGAAATGCTTTCGTGTCCGTATAGCCTACGTCAAACATGATTTCATTTACATTCTTTCGGGATGCTTCAAAAAATTTCTTGGCGGCTTCTATTCGGACCCTTTGTATATACTCTATGGAGGTGTTGTTGGTAGCCTCTTTAAATTTTCTTTCAAAAGTTCTACGGCCGGTATTAATCAGTTTTGCCAGAGTTTCTATTGATATTTTATCGCAATAGTGTTTTTCAATGTAATCCTGTACTTTTTGAATGTCATCATGACCGTGATTCCGTTGGCCTTTGAATATCGCAAATTGAGATTGACTGTCCCGCCCGATATCCAGCGCAAAATATTTTGAAATCATGACTGCTGTCTCCCTGTCCGCAAACTTCTCCACCAGGTACAAGATCAGATTCCATAAACTGCTTGCCCCGCCGCTGCTGTAAATATTGTCGTGTTCGGTTATGATCGCGCCGTCTTCTACTTCCACCTCCGGGTATCTTTCTTTAAACTCAGTGATATAAGCCCAATGTGTCGAGCATTTTCTACCATTGAGCAAGCCCGTTTCGGCTAGTAGAAATGCGCCGACGCACAAACTGGCAAGGCTTGAGCCCTTCTCGTGTAACTTCTTAAAATAAGGTATCGCTTCAGCGTTGGCCTGGATGCCTTTGGCAGGGTCACCAAAGGTAGGTGGGATGATCAGTAAGTCGGTGGTCGTCACCTCTTTGAGCAACCGGCCGGTTTTTATGGTGTATTCGCCGTTGTTAGCCGGGACATACTCCTGCAGGCCCACATACTCCACATTGAAAAGAGGCTTTTTACCAAATGTCGTTAAAAACTCATTGGCAGTATGAAAGGTTCTGAATGGCGGTGTGACGGCCTCAATTACCCCATACTCAGGCACAAAGACGGAAATCTGCATAGCAATTACGCGGTATTGAACCGAAAGGTATAAATAATTTTGTCACAATCCACCCTCGAAATTGTCATTTTTACAACAGCTGCAATTTTATGCGCTGTCGTAATTTTGAATCGTAAAATTTAATAAGCAAAACTACTTAACAATGACACAAGTAATGAGAATTACGGTAGAAGCAACAGTGAACGCTCCCGTAGCAGACGTTTGGAAGGCCTGGAATACACCGGAAGACATTATGCAATGGAACAGTGCGGATCCAAGTTGGCATAGCCCAAGCAGTGAAAACGACCTGAGAACAGGCGGTAAGTTCAAGCATCGTATGGAAGCCAAAGACGGCAGCTTCGGATTTGATTTCGAAGGCACCTATGACCAAGTGGAGCTGCATAAGGAAATTACCTACACCATGCCTGACGGAAGAAAGGCAACTACCTTGTTTACAGCGCAAAATGGGCAAACCCATATACAAACCCTATTTGATGCTGAAACAGAAAATGACCCTGAATTTCAGAAGCAAGGATGGCAGGCCATCCTGGACAACTTTGTAAAATATGTTGAATCAGCTGATTTGACGTGAATTCGGGAGGTGGCTTTCGGGCTGTCGGATTTCAGCCATCAGCGAATCGTCTCTTAAAACAACCCCTAAATTGCTGAAAAAGAAGCTGACAACTGAATTCCCAAGTTGGGCGTAGTCTGGAGACTACGCCCGAGCGTCATCGGTCTTCAGACC
>JBEBSD010000069.1:0-31523 GCA_040394475.1 Telluribacter humicola
TTGCCAACGACCCGGAAGCAGACACGATGCTGAGCCGTCCGAGCCGCCCACCGTATGTAGTGCCTGATCAGGTTTAACCTAACCGCAACTTCAAAGACTTACCCGCCCCGGCTTATTTGCGCGGGGCGGGTATCGCGCGCATAAGATGAAGGGGTACTGCCGGACAATTTCAAGCTTTTACATTGGGGGCATCCTGTATGACCGCGCATATGATTTCTGGGCTCCTGAAAAAAAGACATTCCGTGTTCTCGGCACAGAATCGGGATCTTCTCCCCAAATGGTGGAAGCTCGTCAAAAAAAGAATAGTCGTATTGAGTGCCCCAGTGATAGCTGGAACGCTCAACAAACTCTGCCTTCGTTAGTTTTTGAGAATCAAAATAGCATTTGGCACAATCCACACCGCCTTTATGGGCGAGAGGGGTTATTTTAAATGAGCCGTGAGAGGAACAGACTACGGTTACTTTAGTAGAGGTACCTATTATCTGTTTCCGTGAATGGCTTTGAACTCAGACAAAATCTCATCAAGTGTCTTCTTCGGCATTACGCTCCAAATATTATAGTATTGGTTTGGTCAACTATATTAGAACGTAAATCTATCCAGATGTTATTGAAGTTAATAATCTTTTTAAGACCATTAAAGATTTTGATTTCATGTGTTTTGGCATCAGTCAGCTTTATCTATAATCTAAGTACCGTATGTAGCTTGACTGCTTTTTCTGGCTTCGATGGCAACTCCAATTGAAGACCTTCAGAAAGAATTGGATGATACTGGTGCCAACTAAGGAGATCTTTCTCCTGAATCTGAATAATCTTGATCTGGAAAATTTATGAGAGTCGCATAGGTCCTCCAACAGCATAAAATACGCTACTTTAAATAATTCCTTGGCTCGGGCTTTTTTGATATACGACAGGCCGGATTTACAATAAATACGGTTAACTCCCAAGTAGGACAGGTTTCCCGTCGTACGAGTTTATGCAACTGCTCAAGCCGTCTTTTTGCGATAATTTATCGCTGAGCCATCGCTGCATTTCATTTTCAGTTGTGAAAAAATCTCTTTTCAAAGTGAACATGTTGTTTTTAGATTGTGATTGAGCTTGGTGTAACTCTGTTTCCCGGTACCTTAACCACCACGATGCCACGAAGACCAGGGTCAGAGATAGCTGATGTAATTTCCAGTTTTACGTTACTTTCCAGTGAGCCTATCCCTTTGGATTTTGGCAAAAGATCCAACACTAAGAGAATACCGACTTTTGCTGTGGTATTCTGATATTCTTTTGCCTGACCTAAGTACTTTTCTCTCAGTGCTTCAAATGAAGTATCTCTTAATTCACGTTTAACTTCCGTACAAAAACTAAAAGACAAAAACTCGAAATGAACATCTGCGCGGCCTCCCGCTATATCGGTCTGTTCAACTCTACATTTACCCTTTAAACAGAAAGGCTCCATATATTCGAAATAGTCATTTTGGAGTACTCCCTCCAGGGGTAAATTCTTATTTTCGAACAGATACTTCGCCTTAACGTGATGGGTACCCATATTGTCCATTCGTAACTCAAGAAATTTTAGGGTATAGAACAGTATAGAATCGAATTCCTTTTTGATTTCCGGAATGTTATAGCTTTCTATTGATTTCAGGCTAGCCACCAATTCATTGAATATTTTTTGGAGGATTAATGAAACATTGGTTGTTTGATCGGCTCGATATGCAGAAGCGAACTCCTCAAATTCAGTCCGAGCAACAGGACTCAAAAAGGCGGCTGATGGGACAGCATCAGTCAATAGGCTAAGTACTGCCCCATCGGCTTTTCCCGGAGTTGAGGTGGATTTGAATTTTTCGATCTCGTCCCGTAGGTTCTGCGCTACCGGTATTATTTCAGGATTTCTATTTCGGTTGATCCATTGTTCTAGTAGATACACCTGCATGGGCTGTTCAATGAAGTGCGCATGTATGACCGGCCGTATCAATAATTCAAGGCTGCCGTTGGCGTCTTGTTTGAAGATCGACCGACTACAATCATATATTCTAAGCAGATAGTCTTCTATAACTACAATGGGCTCAAGCCATGCGGGAGATGTGACATGTCCTAGTAAAGACGTCAGGTAATCTGCCAATTCATACCAGTGGAAGATTTCGGTTTCACGCAGATTTACCCAACTTATTTGCATGGTATAATTATCCCAGGCAACGTACATAGTAAGGGATTGCTTGAATTGTTGCAGATGCATTTGCAGTTCGTTGCTTTCCGCGCCATCGATGAAGCCTTTCAGGATAAGAATTGCTGATGAGTAGACACCTGCGTCACGCCGATCATAGTCAGCTGCAGTTACAAAGTATGGCAAGGCAGCGTCAAAATTTTGAATAGCTTGGGTTTGAGAGCCTGAATTAAGGGCTTTTGTAAGAAAACACATTCCTAGTTCGAATAGTGCATCATCCTCGCCGACCCTTGCATCCACGTACTCCGCAAGTTTGCCAACAAGGTCTTCTATTTGGAAAGATGAATAGCCAACACCAGTGATCTTCGAAACGTATCTTAAATAGTCGGATTCCTCGTTTACGTCAATTTCTATGAGGTAACTGAGCAATTTGAACTTTTTTGATTTATTTCTTACAGCAATTTCAAAGGCAGCAAGTAACCACGAACCATTGACAGGTTTGTGTCGTCCGCTGCTCGTTTCAGCAAAACGTCGAAAGTATAGTCCAGTTCTTGGGGCCAAGAGCAAAGTAGTTGTACGGCATTCCTGATGGCGATGGGATCATTATTAGCGGCAAAGCATTTGACGACAAGGTTCTCAACTAGATCGCTTTCGGCTTTGGTAGAGGGTGTAAACTAAACTGTGTCAAGAGTTAGAATTATTAACTTTAGACATTGTTTATAAAAATGAAGGAAGAAAATGGAGAGCTCGATTACGGGCAAATGAAAGAGAAGGCGCTTCGCCAGCTTCGTAGCGGAGAGTCATTATTTGGCAGTAACGGGGCTTTTGCCCCGTTACTGAAGCAGTTTCTGGAATCAGCTTTGGAAGGAGAGTTGGACGCTCATTTGGGGCAGAATGCTCTCCTTGAAGTGCGTCATGATATCCTCGTAGACGGGGAACATTTTCATTAGCCCGCTGAATTTTTACAAGTGTAATCAGTATCATGAATGGAGCGGCGATCCCTGCGTAGGAAGGTGTTTATTCAGGGATTAATCCTTTTTTTATTAAGTTTCCTAAAAAAAATCAGAAATTTTTTAGGAAATCGGTGCTTATCTGCAACCTTGAACAAAAACCGATATAACCCGGACCGAATGAAGGAAACGGATCTTACAGACGAATCTTTGGTAGACTTGCTGAAAAGCAGCGACACCGACGCTTTTGAAATCATATACGATCGATACTGGCGCCCGCTTTTTGGTTTTGTTTATATGCAGGTAGGCTCCAAGGAAGACACCGAAAATATTCTTCAGGAGTTGATGGCGAGCCTTTGGCAAAACCGGAAGCAGTCGCAGATACGCGACCTCAGGGGGTTTCTCTTTATATCGGCACGGAATCTGACCAACATGTATTTCAGGTCTCAGATCAACCTGCGTAAATACCGGGAATATCAGCTCATGCGGGAAGTATTCGACAATATCGATACGGACGAAATTTTTAACGAAAACCAGTTGTTGGAGGCCATCGAAAAAGCCCTCAAGCAACTACCGGATAAAACAGCTGCCATATTCAGGATGAATAAGCTGGACGAACTTCCGGTAAAAAAAATAGCCTCCCAATTGAGGCTCTCCGACAAGGCGGTAGAATACCATATCTACAAATCGATGAAGATGATACGTCAATATCTTCACGGCTTTACTTCAGATAACTAGCATTTTGAAACCATAGACCAATGATACGGCAGAAATTTGATGAGCTTGCAGAAAAGTACCGTGCCGGAGAAAGCTCTCCTGAGGAAAACGCTTTCGTAAAGAAATGGGCGGAACTGCACTTCAAGAGACATTCTGAGCATGCTGTTTTCGCATCAGAAGACGAAGCGCAGAAAACCAGGGAGCGGCTTTTGGGGAAAATACGGGTAACTGCGCAAATACCTGGAAAGGGAAGGCCCCTACTACGTAAAAGATGGTTTTGGGCAGGCGCTGCCGCATGCCTTATTGCGACTTTCGGCTGCGGCTTTCTTCTTTGGAATACGGAGGCAGGGAAGCCTTCCGGAACGTCGGCAATGGGGATTGAAACCAAAAACACAGCGCCGTCCAGCCGGCAAATAACGCTCCCTGACGGCAGCACCGCGATGCTCGAACCCGGCGCCAGCCTTGTTACGGACGATCACTACGGAAAACAGAACCGGACGGTATACCTTACCGGGGAAGCTTTTTTCGACGTGGAGCCCAATGCAAAATTGCCCTTTTTTGTATATACCGGCGAGTTGGTAACGGAAGTGCTCGGAACGAGCTTCCGCATCAGACCTGAGGGTGATAAGAAGACCATAGAAGTGTCGGTGATGACCGGTAAAGTGTCCGTATACACAGGCAGTACGGGCCGGGATAAAAAACGTATAGGCGTGATCGCCACGCCCAATCATAAGGTAATATACGATACGGAGCTGAAAATCCTCCGGAACGATCTAGTAGATAGTCCGAAAATAGTTCCCTCAGGTGCCCGGGAGCCGGATTTCCGGTTTGATGAAATCCCCTTAAAAGAGGTGCTGGCCCTTATGCAGCGTACGTACGGCATAGAGATCGTCGTAGGCAACCCCGTATTAAACGATTGTATATTCATCGGAAACCTGAACGGGTTGGACCTTTATAAGCAACTGGACATTGTCTGCGATGTAATCGGTGCTCGGTACGAAATCAGAGGCACTACTGTTTTTGTGACGGGTGAGAGCTGTAAAGGATATTAAGAAACAATTGCCAGTCTTTTTACTAAACCCTTAAATGAGAAGAAAATGTAAGTAGTCCCCAAAAAGTCGGCAATGCTGTCACATTGCCGACCCGTTGTGTACACTCAAACGCCAATTTGAGTTTCATTCATTCGGATTGTTAAATCCGAATAATTGTACACCTGTTTTAGAGTTCTGCAACCTTCAAACAATGCTAAATTATGAACAAAAAACTACAGATCCCATTATGGGTTTGGAAAACTATGAAAATCTCGTTCCACCAGTTCGTCTTGCTTGCTATGTGTTGCGGGATGGCCTATGCCCATAAAATCAACGGGCAGAATGTACTGGAAAAGAGTATTTCGCTTCATGCGGAGGGCCTTCGTTTTAAAAGAGTGCTTTCGCTGATCGAAGACCAGGCAGGTGTTCAGTTCGTCTACAGCTCCAGCGCCATCGACACCTGGCAAAGAGTAGACCTGAAAGTCTCCAATAAAAAGCTGGACCTGGTGCTGAGGGAGCTGCTTCGCCCGCTTTCAGTGGATTTCTCTGTAACAGAGAATCGGATATTACTGAAAAGTGTAGCACCGACACGAACCGATAAAAATAAACAGATTCCCCGCGATACCGACCGGCTTAAGGAAGCCCCCGATAAAACGATCCGGGGAAAAGTGACCGGGGAAAACGGTGATGCGCTGCCGGGGGTGAGTATCTTGGAGAAAGGGACACAAAGAGGGATTATCACAGACGTTAATGGGACATTTTCTATCGAGGTTTCCGGTGAGAATTCTGTTTTGGTATTTTCATTTGTAGGGTATTTAACAAAGGAAACACTTGTAGGAAACAGAACGACCGTGAATATATCACTTGACGTTGATGAAAAAAACCTGGAGGAAGTCGTAGTGGTGGGGTACGGAACGGTTAAAAAAAGCGATCTGACAGGCTCTGTTTCCAAAATCGGAGAACAGGCGATTAAGGCTACTCCAATCGTTTCTCTTGATCGCGCCATGCAAGGGCGGGCGGCGGGCGTGCTGGTGACGCAGAATTCGGCCAGGCCGGGCGGCGGCAGCACGATACGGATCAGGGGAGCTGGGTCGGTAAATGCAAGCAATGATCCGCTGTATGTGATCGATGGCTTTCCGACAAGCGGCCTCAACTCGATCAATACGGATGATATCGAGTCGATTGAAGTGCTGAAGGACGCTTCCGCAACGGCTATCTACGGTTCGAGGGGGGCTAACGGGGTCATCCTGGTGACGACTAAACGGGGCAAATCCGGGAAACCGACGGTTACTTACGACGGGTATTACGGCATCCAGTCCGTCAGAAGGACGATTCCGATGCTGAACGCCAGGGAATATGCCGAATTTGTCAACGAAGCGCGAATTAACGGCGGCGGACAAGCGTATTTCGATGGTTCATCCCCCGAAAGGCCTTTGCCTTCATCTTTAGGGAAAGGGACCGACTGGCAGGATGAAATTTTCAGACAGGCGCCTATACAGAACCATCAGCTCTCTTTCCTGGGCGGTACGCAGCAATCGAAGTACGCCGTTTCGGCCGGGTATTACGATCAGAGCGGTATCATCATAAACTCTAATTTCAAGCGGTATACGTTGAGGGCCAACCTGGATAACGACATTTCTTCATGGCTGAAGCTGGGATTCTCCCTGCAGGGCGCCTATACCAGGGGACAAAGCGCCAGGACGGATACCGACGGCAACAGCGGAGGCTCCGTTACCAGCGCGGCGCTGAATTTTGCCCCCTTCTTCCCGGTTTACGGGCCGGACGGCAGCTACTTCAAGGATATGGGTTCGCTGAACGGCTTTACGGTCGACAATCCAGTGGCTATTGCTCGCGAGATTACCGACCAGAATCACCTGATACGTATCCTGGCCAATACCTACCTCGACTTCAGGCTTGCTAAATCACTTACATTCAGGACTACCTTCGGGGCCGATCTGCAGGGTAACAAGCGAAATTACTATGCGACGAGGAACTCCTTCATAGGGCTCAGTGCCGAAGGAACAGCGAACGTAGCTTACACCCAGACCCTGGGCTGGCTGAACGAAAACACGCTAAACTTTCATCCTGTTTTACCTGGAAAACATACGCTAAGCGCACTGGCGGGCTATACGATCCAGGAAAACAAAGTCGAAAACGCCTCAGCCAATGCAAAGACCTTCAATAACGATTTTGCAAGCTATCACAACCTTGGAAGCGGGTCGGTACTGGTTGCCCCCAGCTCAAGTGGCTTCGAATGGACCCTGATTTCCTACATCGCCAGAGTCAACTACAGCTATGCCGACCGCTACCTGCTGACCTTGACCGCCAGAAGAGATGGGTCTTCCCGTTTCGGCCCTAACAATAAGTTCGGCTTTTTCCCTTCGGGAGCTATCGCCTGGAAAGTTCTGAATGAGCCTTTTGCCTCCGGCCAGGATTTTTTTTCCGATCTGAAGGTAAGGGCGAGCTACGGAACTTCGGGCAACCAGGAAATCGGAAACTACCAGTACCTGTCTAATATGACCAACAGTGCCTACGTGTTTAACGGGGTGCTATACCAGGGAACTTTCATAGGCGGGCTGCCGAATCAGGACCTCCGATGGGAAAAAAGCAGCCAGCTCGATGCCGGGATAGACATGGCCTTTTTCGGGAACCGTATCCAGGTAACGGCAGACTATTACCGGAAAGTAAACTCCGACCTGCTGTTCAGCATGAGCATTCCTTCATCTTCCGGGTTTGCCACGGCGCTCCAGAATATCGGCAAAATCAGAAACAGCGGTGTCGAGCTGGCCATCAACAGCGTCAACATAGACAGGGGCGGATTTCGATGGAATACCGAATTCAATATTTCCTTTAACCGGAACAAGGTTTTAACCCTGGAAGGCCGGCAGCAGTTTACAACGGGCAACGACGCCCTGCTGTTTGGGGGCTCCTTTAACCCGATTCTCCTGGCAGTCGGCGAACCGTTGGGGAACTTTTACGGCAGGGTAATGGAGGGGATTTTCCAGAACCAGAATGAAATAGACAATTCGGCCCAGAAGACAGCCAAGCCCGGCGATATCCGGTATAAGGACGTTAACAATGACGGCGTCATCAATAATGACGACCGGGAAGTCATAGGTAATTCAAACCCTGACTTTTTTGGTGGACTCAACAATACTTTCTCTTATAAAGGACTGGAACTGAATGTGTTTGTTCAGGGTAGCTATGGAAACGATCTGTTGAACTTCGGTCGTTTCGATACCCACAACCTCGTAAGCAGCAACAATAACTCAAAGGAAGTTTTAAACCGTTGGACACCCGAAAACCCGAGCACTACCATACCCAGGGCAAACTCGGCAGGAGGTTCCCGTATCCTGTCCACCTACCAGATGGAAGACGGATCCTACCTGAGGTTCAAGAATATTTCGCTGGCTTATCACCTACCCTCGCAGATCCTGGGAAAGAGCTCCATGACAGGAGTGAAGCTGTACGTTTCGTTGCAGAACTTCATTACCCTGACGAATTACAAAGGATTCGATCCGGAAGTAAACCGCTTTGGCTCTTCGACGATTTCGCAGGGTTTCGACTACGGGGCTTACCCGGCCGCGAAGACCATCACGTTCGGTGCAAATCTTAAATTCTAGATACTGATGAAAATAAAATATTCCCTTATAGTAGCTGCGACACTGGCAATAGCAGCCTGCGAGCACAAACTCGATCTTGCCCCGCAAAGCAACCTGACCGACGGTACTTTTTACCGGACCGCCGGAGACGCAGAGGCCGCAGTAGGAGCCTGCTACGCCCATCTGACTGCAAATGTTTACGGTACGGACGGACTCATGTTTATCGATCTGGCTACGACCGACGATGCCGTCCCGTTCCTGACGGGGGTAGCCGACCGGCCCGCGCTATGGCGCTACGATATTAACCCCTCCAATACCTTTATCAATGTCTGGGGCAATGGATTTTCCGGTATCAACAAGTCGAATACCGTGATCGCCAGGATTGCCGGAATCGAGATGGAAGAAAGCCTAAAGAAGCGGTATATCGCCGAAGTCAAGTTTCTCAGAGCACTGAATTATTTCAACCTTGTCAGGCTTTACGGCGGGTTGCCGCTCGTAACGAAAGAATCTACTTCGCTGACGGGCCTCGATGTCCCTAAGGCAGATGAATCTGAAATATATGCCCTCATCGAAGAAGACCTCCTGGAGGCCGAGCAGGTATTGCCGGTCAGCTACCCGGCTTCCGAAACCGGGCGGGCCACCAAAGGGGCTGTAAAAGCGCTGCTGGCAAAGGTGTACCTGACCCGCGCAGGTTCCGATAGCTCATCCCCTTATTGGAGCAAAGCAGCAGCAAAAAGCAAAGAGGTGATCGACCAGGGCATTTACGGGTTGTGGGAAGATTTCGGAGAAGTCTTTTCGCTGGCAAACCGAGGCGGTAAGGAGTCCGTTTTTGAAGTTCAGTATATCACCGACGTGCGAGGCAACGGGTATGGAGGCGCTTACGGCATTCGCTCGGCGCCGATCTATCCGGGGGGCGGAGCAGGCATTGCGAGGGTTTCGGAAGGGCTTTTCAATGCGTATTCCGAAGAGGATAAGCGAAAGCCGGTCACTTTAATTACCTCCTATACACACAATGACATAACAGTCGACCTGTCCATTTCCGATCCGGACCCGACGAAAGGGATCTATTTTCAGAAGCTCTGGGACCGTACATCCAAACTATCGGGGGGTAACGGAACCAGCTTCCCCGTCATACGTTTTTCCGACGTGCTGCTGATGTATGCTGAAGCATTGAACGAGCAACGCGGGAACCCGGATCAGGAAGCCTACGAAGCATTGAACAGGGTACGTGTACGGGCCGGGCTGGAACCCCTGGCGGATCTGGATTATACCGCATTCCGGGAGGCGGTGTGGAAGGAAAGGAGGCTAGAGCTGGCTTTTGAACTGCATCGCCGGTTCGACCTGGTCAGGACCGGCCGTCTGATCGATGCGGTCAGAAATGAAAACGGGTTCAGCCGTAACGCCAGTATCCAGCCGTTTCACCTCCTGCTTCCCATTCCTTTCCGCGAGATGGAAGCGACGACCAACCTCGTGCAGAATGAAGGGTACTGAGATAAACCTCCGCCCCATTGCCGGGCAATCCCGCCGCAGGTTCCTGAAAAGCCTGCCTGTCCTTACAGGTATGCTGGCAACGCTGAAACCCGGAAAGCCGCCCGTTATCCTGCTTAGGTCATCCTGGCAAACGGTAAATATAGGAGATATCGGGCACACACCCGGCGCTCTTTCCATCCTGGAAATATATTTACCGGAAGCACAGGTAATTCTCTGGCCGACCCGGCTTGACAATGGTGTTGAAGAAATGCTGCGGGCGAATTTCCCGAAGCTGAAAATCGCGAAAGGAGCGGTCAGTAAGGACGGGAAACCCGACACGAAAGAGCTGGAAGAAGCTTTTGAAGAAGCAGATTTTCTGCTTCACGGTTCCGGGCCGAGCATCGTGGCGCACGGTGATGTGGAAGCGTGGCATAACGTCACTGGGAAGCTCTACGGGATTTACGGGGTGACGATCGTCGACCTGGACGAGGCCCAGGCAAAATTGATCAATCGTGCTTCGTTCATGTATTGCCGGGATACGGCATCTCTGGATTTTCTGAAGCAGTCGGGCGTGCATTGCCCCGTCATGGATTTTGCCCCGGACGCTACCTTCGGCATCCGTCTGAAAGACGATCCGTCGGCTGTTCAATACCTGAAGAAAGCGGGCCTAGACGGGAAAGAGTTTATTTGTGTCGTACCGCGATTACGCTACACGCCGTACTGGCAGATACATGGAACCCGGCCGACTGTGAGGGATGAGGAGCGGGACAGGATTTCTGCAGCGTTCCGGGAAGCAGACCATGCAAAATTGCGCGAAGTCATTACGTTATGGGTGAAGAAAACGGGGCATCATGTGTTGTTATGCCCGGAGATGACCTACCAGGTGGAACTGGCCAGAACGGATCTGTATGAGCCTCTCCCGGATGACGTCAGGGAAAAGGTCGTATGGCGGGACAGCTACTGGACGCCTGATGAGGCCGCGTCTGTATATAGTTTTGCAAGGGCTCTGGTCAGCATAGAAATGCATTCGCCCATCATCGCTGCTTCGGTGGGTACGCCGGCTATCCACGTACGCCAGCCTACCGATACCCGTAAGGGGCAGATGTGGAGGGATATCGGCTTGGATGAATGGCTCTTTGAGATAGACCAGGTAAGCGGCTCCGAAATAGCCGGCGCCTTATTGACAATACATGAGGCCTATGATGCCGCACATGAGAAGCTGGGCAAGGCAATGACGTATGTGCAGGAACGACAGAAGGAATCTATGCATGTACTGAAAAACCACCTGTAGGCCGGAGAATCGGGAAATAACCGTGGCTCCCCTTTTTATAAAGTACTCTTTATCATGATTTTTCCTGAATGACCGAGATCAGTCAGACAGGCTTATTATATCCTGAACCTAAACAGTGTAATTTATGAAACCTAAATTTATCTTACCGGTACTGGTATGCCTCCTTTTTTGTACCCGGCTCATTTTTGCGCAGCTGGTATATTATGTTTCTGCCGAAGGAAACGACAGCTTACCCGGGACAAGCGAAGCCGCTCCCTGGAAAACCCTTGCGAAGGTCAATACGGCCCTGGGAAGCCTTTCTACCGGCGACCAGGTGCTCTTTAAACGCGGGGACAGGTTTGAAGGACAGCTCCGGGTGACGCAATCGGGCATCATTTTCGGTGCCTACGGCAGCGGAGCAAAACCGGTGCTGACCGGTGCCCGTCCAGTTGCCGGGACCTGGACGGAAGTCGCTCCGCAGTTGTGGGAAACCACCTTGCCGGACCCTCCTTCCGAGGTTAGGAATCTCTTCCTGGAAGATACTCCCCTGCCGCTCAGCCGGTATCCAGGTAAATCGGAGAACAACGGCTATTTCAATATGGAAAGTTCGGTTGGGAAAACGCAATTTACCGACAATGACCTTACGGGCGATTGGCTCGGGGCGGACATCGTGGTAAGGGCAGAGAAATACAGGCTGGTACGTACGAAGGTTACTGCTCAGAATAACAAAACGCTGACCATCGCTTCGCACATCGACATTATCAACGATTTGAGAAATCGCGCCGGATATTTCTTCTGCAATGACCGAAGGGCGATCGATGAGATCGGTGAATGGGCTTACGAAGCACCGGAAGGCAAGCTGGTGGTTAAGCAAACTTCGGCGCCGGAAGGCATTACCTTTTCCGCACAGGATACCGTGGTGTATGTCTCCGGAGCCGACAACCTGGTGATGGAAGATATTATGATTGCTCATGGAAACTTCGTCAATATTTATATCCGGAACAGCTCAAACGTAATGCTGCGCACCTGCCGGATCAGCGATGCAGGCGGGGATGCTATTCTCTTTGACAATGTACAATCCCTATTGTGTGAATACAACGAGATAGATGCCGCTGTATGGAACGGCATAACCGTGTTGCAAAATTGTTCCGGAGCTATTGTCAGAGAAAATACTATTACCAATATCGGGAACGAACTGTTTGGGAAATCGAAAGTGTACTATGGTATTTACAACCTGGCCGCAGGGACGCATATTCTAAAGAATCACCTCGAAAATATCCTGGGGATCGGGATCCTGGCTACCGGTGAAGAAACATTGGTGAAGCGGAACGTAGTCGATAATGCCAATTTTGGTCTCGAAGACTACGGGTCTATCTATACCAATTATAACCTCGCAAGCAACGTGGGAATGGTCATCGAGGAGAACATCGTCAGAAACAGCACGGGAGAACGAGCAGGTATGCCGGATCCGAACAGCCAGGCGCAGGGAATATACGCAGACAATAACAGCCAGGGGGTTACCATCCGCAATAATACGGTATATAATGTTGCCGGGTCTGCTTACTATTTTAATTCATACGACGCAGATAACCGGCTGATCGGCAATACGGCTTTCGGCCCGGGGCAATTCGAGCTGGAAATGAAAAACACTAAAGCCCCGGGTTATAATGTGGAAGTCGCCGACAACCTCTTTGTTCCCAATACTGACGACAGATTTCACCGCAGTATCCTGGTATTGTCGAAAGAATATCCCCGCCTTTCAAACGGGCCGTTCCGCAACAACCGGGTATTGCATTTATATGACAGCGAGTCTGTCAATAGCCAGTTTAAGGAAGACAACATAGAACGCAACGGCTGGTACACGCCCCATGAATGGAATTTTTCCTCGGACAACGCAAGCGGGAACAGGCCCGCGCCTTTACGTTATGAGGACCCGGTGGACCCCGAAGAAGTTCTCCTGTTTTTTGTAAACCCCTCAGACAGCGCGCTAACGGTGAGCCTGCCTTCGGGGCATTACCTGGATGCAGACGCAACCGGGTATTCGGCAACTACTGTTATTGCGCCTTTCAGGTCCCTTGTTTTACTGAAATACAGTGGAGATGTTTCGACAATGTGTACGGTCCCGGCCGGGTTGCAGGCCGACAGCATTACAGACGTATCAGTAAAGCTGGAATGGAACGCCGTATCGGGCAGCATCAATTATGATATCAGGTACCGGCAAACCGGGGCGGCGGATTGGGAGGAAGTATACTATTTACCTGAGAGTGAAGGTTTCGTGGTAAAAAGCCTTGAGCCGGCCGCCGCCTATGAATGGCAGGTCAGGGCAAGGTGCTTCCAGGGGCCGTCAGACTGGTCGGTAGCGGGACTGTTCACAACTTTGGCCACTCCTCCCGCTCTTCCTCCTTCTAACCCGGCCACAAAGGAGCTTCTGGGTACCAGCACCTTCCTGACCTGGGATCAATACCTGCCGGCCGGCTTTTACCAGGCCAGGTACAGACTTTTGACAGACAGCGTCTGGATACAAACCGACAGCACCGCGCAGACACAGGTGTTCATCAGCGGGCTTACGCCCGTAGCAGATTATGAATTCGAGGTAAGGAGCCGCACCGTTTCGGGTTGGAGCCCCTGGTCCGCAAGTTCGCAGTTCACGACTTTACCGGGAGGTATTCTGAAACGGATCATAGCAGAAAGCCCCAATCAATGGATCGTCAGGGACAGGACAACAGGGGTGAGATATATAAACCACTCAACAGCGCTTTTTATCGGCAGAGCCTCTGCCGCGACCGAATCCGGCATAGCGGTTTTCCCGTTTCGGTTTCCAGGGCTTGCACCGGGCCAGCAACTGATGGAAGCAGAGCTGACCTTACGGGTGACAAAGGAGATACAGGAAGTAAAAACGGAATTATGGGGTATCCCTTTTCGCAGTTCTCCCGCATACGATCTGGAAGATTATTACGATGTGGCCTTTTCGGGGGCAAATCAGGCCAACGCAACCGTTATCCAGGAGCGATGGCTGGAAACCGAAGGACTGGATTTAACCAAGGATTGCTCTGTGAACCTGAAGACATCAGGAAGAGAGCGACTGGCTAATTATCTGCAAACCCAGTACCAGAACGGCGCTGACGGGAATAAGTGGTTCTTTCTTCGCATCAATCCGACCGGACCTTATTACGACTTCCGGGTGATGCTGCTCAGAGGAGAAAATACCAATCTGTACAAACCGCATGTTTCGGTAATCCTTACACCTGCAGGAGAAGATCTCTCCGAAGCGGTCGACAGCCTGGCTGCAAGCGTGAACGGCGCGGGGAACATCGTCCTGAGCTGGAATACGCCTTCTCCCAATACTTCGGGGTTAATACTGGAAAAAAGAACCGGCGATGGTTATTACAGGACCCTTACCACTCTTTCTGCGACGGACACATCATATGTCGACAACATCTATAGCTCCGGGGAGATCTACCGGTACAGACTGTTGGCATATAATGCGAACGGATCCAAAGGTTTTTCCAATGAAGCGATAGTTATTTATACGCTTTCGCCTCCCTCAGAGCTGAGTGGTTCTATCGCGCCTTCCGATCAAATGGTCAGGCTTTCCTGGAAGGACAGCAATGTGAATAAGAGCTATTTTGTGATAGAGCGAAAATCAGGCGAAGGAACGTTCAGTATCATTGGCAATGCAGACGGATCATCTGAGAGCTTCGCAGATACAAGTTCGGTAGGCGTGACGTTCCCGCTTACCTATCGGATCAAAACGATTTTTAACGGACAGTCCTCGGCATATTCCGAAGAATTAGTCATCGACGCTTCAGATTATGAAGTTGCAGATCTTTTCACAGCGGGAAGCAGTATCAACGGAAGCGCCGCCAGCCCCCCTGTTTATCAGTATGTCAGCAATCCGGAGCTGTCCGTTCTGAAATATCCCACATTTTATCCTACAAACCTGGCAGGTGGGTGCTACTATGCTGTTCAGGCAGTATTTGTGCAGACGCAGAATGCATACATGCCTGAATTGAATACCTACCTGGAATTTGAGCTTAAATCTTCCGACCCGGGGTTGTCGCTGCTCATCAGCCAGGTGGAAGTAAAGGCTCGCAAGGCAGCCGGAGAAACTTATACAATGAAATACCGGATTGCCTATAGCATTGACGGAGGCGCATTTGTGGACAATGGTGCGGACCTCATTCCTACAGCGGTCGGCTGCACCGCCGCCGGCTACGGGTCAGATTTCAAAAACCTGGTTACCCAGACCTGGAACATACCGGGTTTACATCTGTCAAACCCCGCTTCCACTGTCCGTTTCCGGATTTATTATTTCGATCAATCGCCCTACGCTAGTATGGGGCTGCCATTTGTCAATGTCAGGGGAGCGCTTTTACCAGTTACCACGAGCGACCCGCTGACGTTTACGGTGAGTACGACGCCGGAGGAATGTCCGGGGCTGGAAAATGCTGCGCTGACCGTCGCAGCTTCGGGAGGCCGGCCGCCCTATCACTATACGTTAAATACAGGCCAATCCGGCCCGGACGGGATTTTTTCGGGTTTGAGCGCAGGTCGTTATCTGCTTTCAGTTGCCGATTCACAGAGTGAAATAAGATCAGATTCTGTTTTTATCGATGCAGCACCCAGAAGCCTGTATGTGCTCCTGGACATTGCTGGCGAACAACTGCTGCCGGGGGATAGTGTCATCGTAACACCCCTTATCAGTGGTGGCACCCCTCCCTACCGACTCCTATGGCCTTCCCATAACAGCCTGGAAACCGCTCAATTGAATACGCTGGTCACCAATACAGCCGAACTGACATTTGAATGTACGGCAGAAGACGCCAGGGGTTGTAGGGCATCGGTGGATACTACTCTGTATATAAACCCGGTAAAGCTGCAGGTGCTTTCCAAAGCGGGGGATTCCGGAGGCTCCCCTCCGAATGCCATCTACAACAATTTCAGTATTGTTAATGAGGGTGCAGATCCTCTTATGTATGAAAATTTGTCGGTAAGATACTGGCTGTCGCCGGAGAATTACGACGGAGAAATGTATAAAGCGGTAGATTATGCTGCCCTGGGGGCCGGAAACATCTTGATGGAATACATCGCTTCGTCTGATCCGCGGGAGAATACGCTCGGATATATAGCGTACAACTTTTCCCCGCAGCCGGGCAACTACTGCCAGCGGGCTCGTCGGGTGTTGTGCAGTCACGGCTAGCTACTTCCGGATGGGCACAGCAGGTGGAGGATAACGATTATTCTTTCCGCGATTTCCGCGCGTATACCCCGAACCAGTATATCACTGTTTACCGTAACGGCGTATTGGTGTATGGGCAGGAGCCGGAAGAAATAGAAAAGCAAACACAGGCTCGTGTCCTTATGAAAAGCAACAACCTGCAGAACAGTACCAACACGCTTCAGGGAATACTGAAAATCGAAAACACCGGCAATGTACCGTTGGACTATAGTAAGCTGAAAATGAGGTACTGGTTCACGCGCGACGGAGTGATACCCCTGTCATATTGGATTGACTACGCCACTATCGGACAATCACATGTAACCGGACTGATCAAAGAGGTGAGTGCTGGCATGGACCGTGCCGATACGTATTTTGAAATTGGCTTCGGCAAGGATGGTTTTCTATACCCTTTAAGTAATTCGGGCGAGATCCATTACCGGATCGCGAAACAGGACTGGTCGGCGTTTAGCCAGAGCAATGATCACTCGGTTCCGGCAATCGGCGAATGGGCGGAAAATTCCAGGATCACCATTCATTACGACAACGGAATGCTGTACGGGACGCCGCCTGACGAGTCGGGTTCGGCGCGTTTAGGATACATGGGGAAGGCTATTGAATCCGAACCATACCTGCTATTGATGGGAAACCCCATCATAGGGAATAAAATCCGGTTTAAAGTAGCAGGAAGTAGCAGCGCAGTGGGTACGGCAAAGCTCTTTAATCAACAGGGTGTAATGGTGTCTTCCGTTCGTGCCGTTCTGACAGAACCTGTTTCCTTACATGCGGGAAGGGCCGGGATATACGTGCTAATGGTAGAACTCGAAGGCCAGGTAATGTTGGAAAAAGTGATTTGTTTATAGGGTGAAGAACTCTGGTCGCTTCCGCGTAGGCAGGAATGGGCCGAGATAGAATACCTGACCGACGATGAAACAGGCACTCCACATAACTTTCCCTATTCAGATCGTTCCGCTAATCTTCTTTGGCGAATGACAGCTAGTTGTTGATCTGCTTGATACTTCTGCTTAAGAGTCATTTCGGCAGGTACCATACAGCCGTCTACTAATTCTTTTGGAGCAATTGCGTCAAGGTTCATGATCTATATAGGTTTGTATGAGATTATAGCCGAGGGCCTATCTTCCTATATAAAGAAGCAGTTTATACTTTGATCTGGAAACCATCAGGTGCTACGCGCCGCAACTTCATTCCAGGTGTCAGATTTTTAACGCCCCAAAAAATGAAAGTAAAAAACCTCTTCATCCTGCTGGCTCCATTGTTGGTTTTATCAGGCTGCAGCAAGCAATCCCAAGATGATTCCGTTTCGTCAGAAGCCATGATGGCCGTTTCGCTGTAAAAGATGGGCGGGCCGGATCAGCCACATCCTAACCACAAGGGTGCCCGCCTCAGCGTTTGATGTTATGATGTCGGAGGCAACCGAAGGTGTCAAGCAATTCGACAGGAAGACGATCACTATCAGGGATGTCACTGAAGAGTTTGTTGACGTGGAAGCCCGGCTTAAGACCAAAAAGCAACTGGAAAGCCGCTTGAACGAATTGCTGAAGCAGGCCGCCAGGCTTCGGCCGGTGTACAGCGCAATCTCTTCCAGGTATTAGCGAGGACTTATCTGCTCATGGTTAAGTTTCTTGAAAAAAGTACGAAAAGTAACGCCATCGTGCCTGAAATATAACTTCGCAAAGTTTTTTTTTAAAAATATATTCATCTTCCTACTAAGGGTAAAGGACCATTCTCATGTCATCCTAATAAAGACTTTTGGTAGCCAATGAGCCCACTAGAACAGCATCCCGGACCCAAAACATTTCCTCGGAGCGAGGAACTCCTGCAGCAAGACAATAAGTATGCTAAGGTGATTGACAACGAACAGATTATTCGGATCGCATTTGAAAAATCAACCAGCAACGGATTTGAGGCCTTGTTTCGACTGTATTATGAGGCCTTGTACAGTCACGCTCTCCGCTTTGTGTATACTAAAGAGAAAGCAGAAGATATTGTTTGTGATGTGTTTCATGACTTTTGGAAGAGTAATAGCTTTATGTCTCTTCAGAGCACTTACCGGGCTTACCTGTATGCGGCTGTCCGCAACCGTGCCTACACCTATGTCCGGTATGAGCTGAAAGAGGAAAAGAATCTTACCGGCCCCGAGTCATCAGGACATCTTCCTACGGGTAACAGCCCTGAATCACTGATGGAATATGACGAGCTGCATCAGCGGATCGACCGCGCTATCCACGAATTGCCGCCCCAGTGCCAGCGGGTGTTTCTGCTCAGTCGGTTTGAAGGGAAAAAAAATAAAGAGATTGCTGCCAGCCTTGATCTTTCGCTAAAAACGGTAGAGGCACATATGGCCAAGGCGCTTAGCCAGCTTCGAAAGGTAATTTTCGGACCGATAATGCGCTGAGTCAGGTTCCCGGAATAATCTCTTCTTTACTAAATTTATGAAAGCCGTATAAAATGGAAGACTTGGTCATCAAAAACGCAGCATTGGATTATTTCTCAGGCCGAGCTACACCGCTTCAAAAACAGGCAATTGAAGTCTGGCTGAGAAACCCGTCGAATCATGAGCTATACTATCAATGGTTACATGATTGGGAGCTCAGGCATTTACAGGCTGCCGCGGCATGGCAGGGTGCGTTTGCTAAAACCCGGGACAGAGTCAATCAAAACAGCAGGGAAAAGGCCTCTTCTTCTCTCCCAAAGAAAACCGTCCACTGGAGGTATACCTATTCACGCTCGATGGTCGCTGCTGTTTTTTTAGTTGCCTTATTGGGCCTTTCTGTATATGTAACTCGCGAAAATATTTTTTATAAAACAAGTAAAGCAGCCTATGGTGAAACGAAGCAAATAACACTACCAGACGGGTCCCGGGTTTCGCTGAATGCCAACTCTTCCGTACGCTATCCGCGATTTGGTTTTGGTCAGGGAACCCGGCAGATTGAGCTATCCGGAGAAGCCGATTTTGAAATTGAGCGCACACCGAATCGCCAGCAATTCATTGTTTCAACGGCGACAGGACTGAAGATTACGGTCTTAGGTACCGAGTTTACAGTACTTGCCCGTCCACGCGGGTCTCAGGTGATCCTTCGAACAGGCAAAGTGGCCCTGCAAACAACTCAGATTCCTGAGAACCAGCCCATTGTCATGAGCCCTGGAGATATCGTAGCGATCGGGACGGACGGGAAATTAAGCCGGTCGCATACTTCAAGACCCGAGCACTATTCTTCCTGGAAAGATCATATACTCACCCTTGACCGGACCTCTCTACGGGAAATCACCGCCATATTGGAAGACACGTACGGTTTCCCGATAGAACTCCAAGACCCCGTCCTGGGGAATAAAACGGCAACAGGATTGTTGCCGGTCCAAAATGCCGATACCGCTCTTGAGCTGATCGCGGATATGTTCGATATCAGCTTTACCCGCCAAGGAGACAAAGTGATTTTCACAGATTAATTAATCATTCTTTTTTTAAACCTATCGTATATGAGATACTTTTTACGGGTAACTCGGAATAGTATATTGGCTACTATTTTTACATTCTTCTATGTACAAGCCCCTGCCGGGATGCCAACCCCTTTTGGATCTGAAGTCTCGCACAACCAGCTGATTGACGGTCAGAAAGCCACCTTACGGGATCTGCTGATCCAGTTGAAAAACAAGTACAAGGTTAATATCCTTTTTGACGACGGCCTGGTAAACCAGCCTGCAAACAGGGCGCTTCTCGCTGGCAACGTTACGCTGGAGCAAAGCCTGACCCGCATCCTTCAGCCTCATAAATTATATTTTAAAAAGGTTAGCGAGAATGTCTACGTAATTACCCGGGAAAAGGAGACTAAAAGCAGGTCGACTACCGTCAAAACTGATTCTTTAGTACGTGAAGAAGCTTTCCCGGGACTGCCCGACACGTCAAAAGAGGCGCGCGTTAGCCCTCAATTGGAAAGCCTGAATCCGGGGACACCTTCCCCTGACAGGTCTGTCGGGGGTAAGGTAACGGACGAAAAAAGAGAACCTTTGCCCGGAGTCAATATCTTAGTAAAGGGGACAACGCGTGGACTAACGACTGACGTTAACGGATACTTTTCAATCGATGTTCCCAATGGCGAAGCTGTCTTGGTGTTTTCATATGTGGGGTATTTAAGTCAGGAAGTAATGGTAGGTAACAGGACGAACGTCGAAGTGAGTTTGGTGGTGGATCAGAAGAGTCTGGAAGAAGTGGTGGTGGTGGGATACGGAACCCAGCGAAAAGCGTCGGTGACCGGTTCGGTATCTCAGGTAGAAGGGAAAGATCTAATAAATGTCCCGGCAGCTACTATATCAAGTACTCTTGCAGGGAGGCTTCCCGGAGTAGTAGCCATCCAACGAAGTGGTCAGCCGGGATCAGATAATACCAGTATAAATATCCGTGGATTTGGAGGGGCGCTGGTGATTGTAGATGGAGTCGAGCAGGACTATAATCAACTTGACCCACGTGAAATTGAAACGATTTCGGTATTGAAAGATGCCTCTGCTGCCATATTTGGCGCGCGCGCCGGTAACGGAGTCATTCTTGTCACCACCAAGCGGGGAGCTGCAGGAAAGCCGAAAATTGATTTCAGCTTCAGTAATGGGTTTCAATCGAATACCCGACTGCCTGATCTCGTTGATGCGGGTCATTATGCGAGAGCGCTCAACGATGCCCGCCGGAACGCGGGAAACCCAATACCGTTTACAGATTTCCAATTGAAGGCTTATGATTATGTTTCAGACAGACAGAACGTTGCTTTTACCGAACCGGAACAACGTCAATTCGATGCGGAGCGTCAGAATTTTGCCAATACAGACTGGGTAAAAACAGTCTTCAAGCCTGTGGCGTCTATACAACAATACAATATCAATTCAAGGGGGGGCAGCGAGACAATAAACTACTTCCTTTCGTTAGGGTATCTCAATCAGCAAAGCGTATTGAAAAGCGGCGACAATAAGTTTTCCAGATTTAATTTCCGGTCCAATCTTGACGCAACAATTTCCGAAGGTTTGACCGTAAGCCTTGACCTGGGAGGTAGAATTGAAAACAGGGGCTATCCCGGATACGGAATGGGTGATATCTGGAACGGCGTTTTTAACGACATTCCTATTAAAATAGTAGGGGCGGATCCTGCTTACCCTACCGGTTTGGGGCAGGCTACCGCAGATGCTTCTGTAAGCGGTACACAGAAGAGTACCACGAAAGATTTCAACGGAGCGTTATCTCTCAATTTCATGCCATCCTTCATAAAAGGATTTCAGGTAAAGGCGCGGTTTAACTATCGTAATTCGGACACATTTAATAAGAATTTCATAAAGGGGTACAATGTGTACAATTTCGACCCTCTGACAGGCGAATATACAGTTTCCCGTCCGGGGTATACCTCCCAGACAGCTCTGACCGAAAACTTTTGGCAAGGGAGTTACATGACTTCCCAGGTTTACCTGAACTACGACAGAAGCTTTGGCAGTCACGACGTAAAGGCGATGGTAGTAGCCGAATATCTCGACAACAAGGGGAATTCGCTGAACGCTTATCGGAATAACTTTTTGTCCGGGCAGGTGCAGCAGTTGTTTGCTGGCTCTGCAGCGGGTATGACGAATACCGGAGGCGCCAGCCAGGATGGTCGTATCAGCTACGCTTCGAGAATTAACTATGCCTACATGGACCGGTATCTGGCGGAAGGTACGTTTCGGTATGATGCGTCTCCCAGGTTTGCGCGCGATTACCGCTGGGGTTTTTTCCCGGGAATATTGTTAGGATGGCGAATTTCGGAAGAACCGTTTTTGAAATCAATTCAGACGATCGACGAATTGAAACTGCGGCTTTCTTACGGGCAGTCCGGGGTTGATAATATCGCGAACTTTAATTTTTTGGAAGGATATAATTACTCGACAGGGTTCGTCGAAAACGGAGTTCTTACAACCGGAATCAGGTCGCGAGGCCTGGCAAACAAATCTGCCACCTGGGAACGCCATACTACCCTGAATGTGGCGGTAGATTTCGAGTTCTTTGGTAGGAAAATTTATGGTTCGGCAGACGTGTTCTACAAAGAACGATCGGGAGTACTCGCCAAAAGAGTTGATGCGCTTCCTTATAGTTTCGGCGCATCTCTTCCTTCCGAAAACCTGAACAGTATGACATACCGTGGATTCGAAATTGTACTCGGACACCGAAGAACTACCGGAAGTATTCGCTACAGTATTGAAGGCAATATGGCCTGGAACCGTGTAAAGAACAAGGTTATTCAGGAGCCGGAGTATACTGAAGAGTATCGGCGCCTGCGGTATCAGAATTCAGGTCAATGGGCCAACAGATACTTCGGATATACCGCGGAAGGGTTGTTTCAGTCGCAGGAAGAGATCGATGCATGGCCTGTCGTTCAGGATAACAACAACAACAGGTCGCTGGTACCTGGTGATATTAAGTATGTGGATTTTGACGGAGATGGAAAGCTTACCGACCTGGATATGACGCCTATTGGCAGGAATAATACACCCGAACTAACTTACGGCATTAATGTTGCGCTTAGTTGGAAAGGGGTGGATTTTTCGATGCTCTGGCAGGGGGCATCCAGGTATGGCATTACGATGGAGGGAGAGCAACGTACATTCCCTTATAACACCTCTACCATTTTTGAGTATAACCTTGATTACTGGACGCCCGACAATACTACCGCAAAATATCCGAGGATTGTCGCAGGCGGAGGGGCATCGAACAACAGGCTGGCGTCAACGTTCTGGCTTCACGATGCGAGCTATATGCGGTTGAAAAATGTGCAGATCGGATACGCTGTCCCGTCTGATATGCTACGAAACGTTAAGCTTTCAGGATTCAGAGTGTATGTCTCCGCGGTTAACTTACTTACCTTATCGAACGTACCGTATTATGATCCGGAAGCCCCCAGCGGGTCGCAATGGTACTTCCCGCAGCAGAAAACCATCAGCATCGGGTTTAACCTCAATCTTTAACAGCAAAACGATCATGAGAAAAATAGTAGTGAAGATCCTGCTGTCAGTCACTTTGGCTGGACAAATCGGATGTGAACAACAGATATTGGAGAAGGAACCGCTGGACATTATTTCCGACGCGGCAGTGTGGAATGACGAGGCACTGGTTGAAGCTTATTTGTCTAATCTTTACGGGCGCATAGAGATTCCATCACTTTTCCGTAACCTGGGTGAGTCGGAACAATTGCAGGGAAATGAAGCCTTTTTTTCAGATGAAGCTACCACGCAGCACGCATGGCATCACGAATGGTTTACTAACCTCGTGTTTGGCAATCTGACAAGTTCTAACCTCAGGATGAAGGAGTACTGGGCCTATGACTTACTTCGTGACTGCAATACTTTTTTGAAAAATATAGCCGATGGCGGGGTTTCAGAGAACTTTAAGAAGACAAAATCAGCCGAAGTACGTATAATACGCGCCTACACTTATTTTGAGCTGGTGAAACGATACGGCGGAGTTCCGCTTATTACCGAGCCGCAGACGCTGGATGGCGATTTTCAGGACTTATTCGTACCCCGTAATAGTGAGCAGGAGGTCTACGACTTTATTGCGGGCGAGATTGATGAAGTGGCGGAAGTCCTTCCAAAGAATACTAAAAACCGCTTTTCCACTTCAGCTGCCTATGCTTTGAAATCACGGGCGATGTTGTATGCGGGGTCGATAGCCAGGTATGGGAAAGTGCAGCTTGACGGTCTGCTTGGGATACCGGCAGGCGAAGCCGACCGGTATTATCAGGCATCTTACGCCGCTTCTAAAAAAGTAATCCCAACCGGGCACGGAGGAGAGGGAAGCGGGTATACACTCTACAAGGACGACATCCAATCGGGAGATCCCGCGTCTCACTCGCTTAATTTCTATAACCTCTTCGTGAAGGAGCATACCAGCGAATCGATCTTTGAGATCAACTTTATAGCAGGTACAAAAGGAAATACAGCCAGCTATTCTCCCTGGGGCTACGGTTCTATGATGGATCCTACCGTAGAGCTGGCAAATGCTTTTGGGAAGATCGATGGCAGTTCCGGAGTGATAGACTATAAAAACACTGCCGTAGCATCAGTGCCCGATCTTTACGCGGATAAGGATCCCCGTTTTAACGCTACTTTTCTCAATCAAGGCGATAGCTGGAAAGGAGGCCCTGTTTACGCCAATTTCTTTATTATCAAGGAAAATGGAGAGCAGGTCAGTACTAAAGGTGTTTTTTATACCGGTAATAACGGTGTAACACTGCCGACGAGAGGAGAGGCAGACACATTTACCGGCTTTTATCAGAAGAAATCAATAAAAGATATTCCTGTTCCGAACTGGAATTTCGACGATGTACCGTGCCTATTGTTCCGATTGGGAGAGGTCTATCTAAACATCGCGGAAGCAGCATTTGAACTCGGAAAACAGGATGAGGCTGCTGCCTATATAAATCATATCCGGGACCGGGCTGGCGTAGCACGCGTCGCGACAGTAAGTCTGAATGCTATTAAAAATGAGCGACGCGTTGAACTGGCTTTCGAAGCACACAGGTTTTGGGACCTGAGACGTTGGCGAGATGCCGCCAAGTCGCCTGCTGAAGGGGGGCTTAACGGCTTATTTCTAACAAAAGCACAGCCCTATTACGATTACCGGGAAGGTAAGTATCGCTTTGATGTAGGCAATGTTGAAGCACTTCCACGGGTATTTAAAGAGGCGAACTACTATTTGCCTATAGGCATCGGCCGTACGAACAATAATCCTAACCTGATCGAAAACCCTGGCTACTGATACTAAGATAATGAACAATTTGAGAAATAAATGGCTGCTGACAGCTGTAATAGCGACACTCTTGGATGCTTCGGATATCGGAAGCAAGGCATGGGCAATTGCAAGCAATACCTATTACCTGAGTGAGCACGGAGCAGTAAGTGATGCCGATATCTCGGAGGGCTCGGTTGCATTCGGGACCGACAATACCAGGGCTATTCAAAGCGTATTGGACCATGCTAAAGAGCATCCGATTCTGGTGTATTGGGACGGGAGATATTCGGTAACCGGCTTAAAAATCTATTCCAATACGACGATAGTGGCGCTAAGCGGATGCGGTGCTATTTTGAGAAACGACTCCGATAAAGCCATTATCGAGAATGTAAACCTTTCTTTTTCCGAATTCAGAGACAGGAATATCACGATTCAGGGCGGGATATGGAATGGCAACGGGTACAATAGCATTAAAAACCCGGCTCAAAAGCATGATTCGCCCGAAGAAGGATGGATCTCCGGTCTTCGTTTCTTCGGCGTTGAGAATCTGGTACTGCGCGATATTACGATTCTCCGGCCGCGTACTTTCTCGGTTCACGCTGCCAAGGTAAAGGATGTATTGATTCAGAATATCATCATCGACGTTGGAGAAGAGGCTCCTATTAACTGTGACGGGATTCATTTTAACGGACCAGCGACGAACATCACCGTTAGGGACGGAAGTATTCGTGCTAAAGACGATCACGTTGCGTTCAATGCGGAAGACTGCCTGGATCCCAGTTCGGACTACAAGACGGACTATTACGCAAAGATGTACGGTGATATCACGAATGTCCTGGTTGATAATATCAGCCTTAACGGCGGTGAGTTTGGTGTCCGTCTGCTAAGTGGCGGTAGCCGTATTGATAATGTGACGGTTCGTAATATTCACGGATCCACGAGAGGGTATTGGCTTATTATCGATAATTTCTGGCAAGCACCGCACTGGCTGAATCATACCGGAAAGGGAAATATCGGAACGGCGATTTTTGAGAACATCCGGGTTGAGCCGACAGGTATTTCCTCCCTCGGAAGAAAAGGTGTAAACGCCTCCTCCGCCAACATCAATACCAATGCCGATAGATTGATTTTCCGGAATATTGTCAGAAATGATTTTCCGGATGAGGATTTCCCTTCAATCCTGGTGACGGGTAAGGAAACCCGCGTCGGAGCCGTAATCGTTGACGGATATCATAGTAAAATCGAGGAGCGCTGGGGTGAGAAAATTACCAGTCACATAGAGATCAGAGATGCAGAGGTAGGGCTCTTGCAGGTGTCGGGGAGTTCTGTTTATGTGAACGAGAAAAGCAGGCAGTCGCCTATGGTTCGCGTTTCGGGAAAAGGGGCTGTCGAGCGCGTTCAGTTAGAGCGGATAATCGCAGAAAAAGCTGCTTCGTTGTTGTCTTCGGAAGGCCAGGTAGCGCATGTTACGGCAAGCAATATCCAGCATGCGGGGAGTACGGAAGCTACCTTCGTCCTTCAGCGGGACGGTGGACTGATCTTAAGCAACTACATCGGGCAGTTGCCTAAAAGTGGAAAAGGAAAGCTTCTTTACCAGGGAGGTGATGCGCTGAAAAAATAATTGTCGATACTTTTATGAAAGGTAGAAAGATTTTGGTAACCGGTTCCGGAACCGGTATCGGGAGAGAAATTGCCCTTGAATTTTCGCGGCAGGGAGCTGATGTGGTGTTGCACTACGCGCACAGCAGTGCAGGAGCAGCATCCGCAGTAGAATGGATCCTTTCGAACGGAGGTAAAGCTACAGCGGTGAGGGCCGACTTGTCGTTAGAAGGCGAGGCGCAACGTCTGGCCACCGAAGCTATTGGTTTTCTTGGCGGAATCGATATCCTGGTCAATAACGCAGGTATCACCATGACATTGGAATTCGAAAAAGTTACACCCGAGCAATTTGACAGGCTTTACCAGGTGAATGTAAAAGCTGCTTTTTTTCTTTTGCAGGCACTATTGCCATCCATGAAATCGCAGGGTGGAGGAGCGGTTGTCAACCTGTCTTCTGTTCACGGATTCCGGGCGATGACCGGGCATTCTGTCTACGCCGGGACGAAGGGAGCAATTATAGCCTACACCAGGGAATTGGCCGTGGAGTTGGCGCCTGCAGGAATAAGGGTCAATGCCGTCGCTCCGGGATTTATCCCGGTAGAAAATCACTACAAAGCTGCAACGGATCAGGACAACCTGGATGAGCTGGGGGCGCTCATTCCGTGCGGGTTTGCCGGTACGTCGCTGGACGTGGCGAAAGCTGTTGTTTTCCTGGCCTCCGATGAGGCAAGATATATCGTCGGTCAGACCATTGTCATAGACGGGGGCACTACGTCGTGGATGTCGTTCAGTGATGGCTTTAAGGATATCGGCCTACGTTTGGGGAAGGGATATGTCCCTGGGCTTTAACGTTGTATTTTAAGAAAAACTATTACCGTATGTTGTATAGCGTTATTATTACGGACGGGATGTTTCCGGATCATTCGATAGAGGAATCGGTGCTGAAAGGAACAGGGATTGTCGAAAAAATAGAATGGGAAGGTGAGACAGACCTTGTTTCAAAAATTGTGGAAGCAGATGCGCTGCTGGTACAGTATGCGTCCATTACGCGCGATGTGCTGAGGCGTTTGAAGCGTTGTAAGGTCATCGTACGATATGGCATTGGGGTGGATAATATCGACCTGGAAGCAGCACGGGAACGGGGGATACGGGTTTGCAACGTGCCGGATTATTGTCTCAATGAGGTCGCAGACCACACGATTGCAATGGCGCTGGCGGCGATACGACAAATAGGAAACGTTGACAGGGAGGTTCGTAACGGTAATTGGCCGTCTCGTCTCCCGCAACCAGTTTTGCCGTTTTCAAAGCTTGATTTCTGTCTTGTCGGTTTTGGAGGAATAGCCAGAGAGGTCGCCCGTAGAGCGCTGGGGCTCGGATTTCGGGTAAGCGCCTATGATCCGTATACCGATTCTTCCATCTTTGAAAACGACCGGGTCACGGAATCCGATCTGGATACGCTGATGGCCAGGGCCGACGTTCTCAGCCTTCATATCCCGTCCACACCGGAAACAAGACATATTATAAATGAATGTAGTATTGGTAAAATGAAAGCCAGCGCGCTGATTATCAATACCTCCAGGGGGACACTTATCGACAGCAGCGCACTGGCTGATGCGCTGGCAGAAGGGAGGATTGCCGGAGCCGCGCTCGATGTTTTCGAAACCGAGCCGTTGTCCTTATCCGACAGACTTCGCGATGTGCCCAATGTTATCCTGTCGTCTCATATTGCCTGGTACAGCGAAGAGAGCCTGCTGAAGCTCCAGGAGAATGCTGCCGAAGAGATCAGAAGAGTGCTCGGCGGACAGCATCCGAGGTATGCTGTCAACTAAAAACGAAACGAAAACGCTACTAAAAAGATGGAGTATATTTGGGGACTATTGTCCGGGGTGCTTCTAGTTACCTTATCAGGGCTGGGTACCGGCACGATGGCATGGCCGATCAAACGGATCCGTGACTTTAATTTTGAGTGGTTCCTGCTAATATCGATGTTTTGCGGGATTATTCTTATCCCCTGGCTTATCGTGAGTATAGCCGGAGTGTCGCCCGTCGCGGTGATACGAAAGACGGGAATAACTCCTTTGCTTATATCCAACGCTTTTTCAATTGGCTGGGGAGTTGCGAATGTACTTTACCTGCTATGCGTCATGCGCATAGGAGCTGCATTGTCGGGGGCTATCCTGTCCGCTTTGGGGATGAGCTTCGGAGCCGTTATTCCCATGCTGGTGAAAGGAAGCGGGGCTTTTGCCGGCGCACCTCCGCTTTTTTCTCAAACCGGGATCAGTATTTTGCTTGGCTTGGCGATCCTCCTGACCGGGGTTTTCTTCATGAGCCGTGCGGGCCTGGGAAGGGAGGCGCAACTGGCCGGCGAAGACCAACAAACAAGAAGCGCAAAAGCCTCAGGTAACTTCCGGCAGGCGATGCCCCTCATTATTGTTTCGGGAATACTTTCCTGCGGCCCCTCCCTGGCATTTGTCTACAGCCAAGGGCCGGTAATCGACGCTGTTAAGTCGAGAGGAGGGCATGATATCGTCGCCAATATCGCGGTTTGGGCCTTCGGGATGCTTGGCGGTGGATTGGTCAATGCCTTGTATGCATTTTGGTTGATGTTTCGCAGGAAAACCTGGCAACACCTTTTCCACCGAAAATCCGAAATTGTATATGGCTTGATTCTGGGTACTCAGTTTATGCTGTCTTTCGTGCTGTTGGGAAAAGGGATGGTAATGCTCGGGGTTCTGGGAGCTTCCGTGGGTTTTACCATTCAGCAGTCCATGCAGATCATGGGAAATCAATTGGTGGGCTGGATGGGAGGCGAATGGAATGGCGTGACAGGTAAGCCGCTAAGACAAATGCGTTTTGCCCTCCTCGTAATAATTCTGGGTGTTGTGACTTTGGCCGCAAATAATTTTTTCACATCCGGGAACAATTCAACGGAACTATTTTAAATCTCGCTTTAAAGAATGAAAACGGAAGAAGCAACAAACAGAAAGGGTGGCAATTATAAAGGACGAGTCGCAATGATAACGGGTGCGGCCAGCGGTTTGGGAGAGGCAATTGCGAAACGTCTCGGCACGGAAGGAGCGCAACTGGTACTGGTGGACCTTAATGAGCAAGTATTGGAAGACCTGTGTGTCAAACTGCAGGCCAGCGGGATAACGGTAGTTGGAATTGCCTGTAATATTGCGGAGGAGTCCCAGGTGATACAAGCGGTTGACGCAGGAGAGCAACACTTCGGAAGGATCGACATATTGGTAAACTCGGCTGGTATTGTTGGTCCTACCAGTACCCGTATTACGGATTTTGCCACTTCCGATTTCGAGAAAGTATGCCGGGTAAACCTTATGGGAAGTTTCCTGCTAGCCAAATATGTGATCCCCGTCATGCAAAAGCAACAATATGGACGGATTCTGCTCATCGCTTCTATTGCGGGAAAAGAAGGAAATCCCGGAATGGCGGGATATTCGGCCAGCAAAGCAGGAGTGATCGGACTGGTTAAAGGGGTTGCGAAAGAATTTGCCACCGCAGGCATCACCGTTAACGGGTTAGCGCCCGCGGTCATCAAAACAGCTATGAATAAGGATACTGCTCCTGACCAATTGGCGTATATGACGGCGAAAATACCAATGGGAAGACTTGGTGAAACGGAGGAAGTGGCTGCTATGGTAAGTTTCATTGTCAGTGAAGAGAACAGCTTTTCGACCGGGTTTATTTATGACATTTCGGGAGGGCGGGCTACTTACTAAGACATCTAATGGTCGATTTCAAATGGGCAAAAACATATAACTCCCATAGATCACGATAGGTTATACGTTACCGGAAATTCGCTGGGTGGCTATGGCGTTTGGCACTTTATCACGACGAAGCCCGACCTGTTTGCCGCTGCCATTCCCATTTCCGGAGCGGGAGACCCTGTGCTTGCCGAAAATAGTATCCATGTTCAGGTATGGGCCTTTCATGGCGCAAAAGACAGGAATGTACCAGTAAAAGGCTCACGCCTCATGATCGACGCTATGAAAAGCGCAGGCGGCACTCCTCTCTACACAGAGTATCCGGATGCGGCCCATGATATAGGGGAGCTTTTTAAGAATACGCCTGGTTTGTTGGATTGGCTTTTTGATCAAAGGGCTATAAATTAGTGGAATGACTTCAGATGAAAATTCCTCAAGGTTCTAGTTCTAGTAGATAACTGTTGATGAAGCGTTTTCGGACCGATTTTAGGAGAGTGACAGAAGACTGGTATTAAAGTCTGCATATCAAGTTTAATTTTGTACAACAATGAAGTCTCGATTTCTTTGCCAATCCTTCTAATTACAAGGACAGTCTAATAAAAAGTTCAGCATGATACGAAGCCTCCAAATGAGCCCAGAAATTCCGTTTTCACTTAGCTTAAACCTTAAAAATCCACTATATTTTCAGAAGAGGAATATTAAGTGTGGCATAATCTCACAAGTTGCTTTGCGCAAAGGCGAGCATTCTCTTCAGGCAATCCATAAACATGATTTGGTTCATGAGATTACCGACAAATATGGTGGCAAGTTTGAAATTGAGTTAAAAAGAAATAAAAGTGGATTTAAGCTTCAGAGGGTGCCTAAGTTAATCAAAAGAGATTCTAGAAACGACTTTCGAATTGACGGAGTCGGAAAATCCGGATGGAGTTTAAGAAAAGCTCAAATAGGAGCTGTGTATTCTTTATTGTCACATTGGTTGCATATTCCGGACTAAACTGAGCCAGTGTTTCGGTCTCAAACTGAGCCAGTAT
>JBEBSD010000070.1:0-31461 GCA_040394475.1 Telluribacter humicola
CTGATAGCCTGGGTTCGACTATGCTCACCCGCCGCGTCTTGTGCTGATAGCCTGGGTTCGACTATGCTCACCCGCCGCGTCTTGTGCTGATAGCCTGGGTTCGACTATGCTCACCCGCCGCGTCTTGTGCTGATAGCCTGGGTTCGACTATGCTCACCCACCGTGTCTTGTACTGATAGCTGATAGCCGACAGCCCGCGTCCGACTCACCCACCGTCAGTTTTCCCGGCCGGTCCGCTGCCGGAGTCAGCCGTTGGCCGGTTGCGGTTTTTTGGGGCCCGGCCATAGCATCTCAATGATTGCGCCGAAGACAATCACGACAACACAGCCAATCAGGTTAAGCCAGAGAAACGCCGTCAGGTCAAACCAGTAACTGGTTACGACAACCGCTTCTCCCAGCACTGCCCCGATAAAGACGGCCCGGCCACCGATGCGCTTGAAATAGAATGCCACCAGAAAAATGCCCAGAATGACCCCATAAAACAGCGAGCCCAATACATTGACTGCCTCAATCATACTACCCAACCGGGCGGCGTATTGGGCCACCACCATGCAGAAGATCCCCCAAAAAACCGTTGCCCAGCGACTTGCCTTTACATAGTGCATTTCGGAAGCGTTGGTACGAAAGCTTCTTTTATAAAAATCGACGACCGAACAAGAGGCCAGCGACTGGTAGGCAGAAGCAACAGAACCCATTGACGCCAGCAGGATGACGGCGATCAATAAACCCACCAGCCCGGCAGGAAGATAATCTTTGACAAAGCGCAGGAAAATGTAATTCACATCGTTGACCGGGGAGCCAGTCGCTTTCCCTAACAACTCTCCGGCTTCTTTACGAAGGCTTTTTAGTTCATTCTCCGACTGCTGCAGCGTGATGCGGGAAGCGTCGATCCCGGCCGCATCGTCGGCTTCCAGTGCCTTATGGAAGGTCAGTACTTCAGCCAGTTTGCGCGATTGCAATACTTCATGCTTCTTTTCCAGGACATTATAATCCGCACTGTATGCCGTATTTTGTATCTTATCCACCGGAACGTGGTCAAAGAAGAGCGGCGGGGTATTGAACTGATAAAAAGCGAATACCAGCGCCCCGACCAGCAGAATGAGAAACTGCATCGGGATTTTCAATAACCCGTTCATTGCCAGCCCCAGGCGGCTCTGACCGACAGAACTCCCGGTCAGATAACGCCCTACCTGCGACTGATCGGTTCCAAAATACGATAGTTGCAGAAAAAAGCCGCCGATCAATCCCGACCACACGTTGTAGCGGTTATTGAGATCAAAAGTGAAGTCGATCACATTGGTTTTACCCATTTTGCCTGCCACCTGCAGCGCGTCCGTGAACGAGACGCCCGGCGGCAACAATTTCACTACGATCACGCCGGCGATCACCATGCCCACCGTCACAATCCCCATTTGCTGCAAGTGGGTATGTGAAATAGCCCGGGCCCCGCCAACGGTGGTATACAAAAGAACAGCTGTTCCTGAAATCAGGTTGGTATAAAATATGTCCCATCCGAGGATTGACGAAAGCACCAGGGCAGGTGCGTAGATAGAGAGCCCGGTAGAAAGCGCCCGCTGCAGCAGAAAAAGAAAGGAAGTCAGCGAGCGGGTTTTCAGGTCAAAACGTTTTTCAAGGAACTCATAGGCCGTGAAAATCCTGAATTGATGGAATTTCGGAATAAACGTGATACACAGGACCACCATGGCCAGGGGTAATCCAAAGTAAAACTGGACGAAGCGCATACCGTCGGTGTAGGCTTGTCCGGGTGCCGACAGAAAGGTAATGGCGCTTGCCTGGGTGGCCATGACCGAAAGGGTCACATGGTACCAGGGAAGCGACTGGTTTGCGAGCAGGTAGGAGGACATCGTCCTGTCTTTCCGGCTTTTGTAGATACCATAACTAATGATAAACAGCAACGTAAATGCCAGGACAATCCAGTCGAGCCAATTCATGAGAATGTAATCGTAAACCAGTAAAATAAGACAATAAGCAACACCAGTGCGGCGATGACCAGACCATACAGCTGTTTCCAGCTTTTTACAAAGGGGGGGAGTCCATCGGGTTTAGGCATGCTGCAGGATTCAGGGAATAGCGGTTAGGTTAATGACAAAGAAACGTATTTTTTGCACATTTACGTATAATCCGGCCAGGCTTTCGACCTATTTTCCTACTTTTGTACTCGTTAGAAAAATGGATTAATTTATGATTGTAGTAACCGGCGCAGCAGGATTTATAGGAAGTTGCCTGATCCGTAAACTGAATGAGGAAGGGTATCAGTTCATTGTGGCCGTGGATGATTTTTCCCATGCGGAGAAGGAGGCCAACCTGGAAGGAAAAGCGATCCGGGAACGGGTGGACCGGGAGGTGTTCTTCGAGTGGCTTGACCGGCATCAGAAGGATGTCGAATTTATATTTCACCTGGGGGCGCGTACGGATACCACGGAATTCGACACCGCTGTTTTCGACAAACTGAACCTGAATTATTCAAAGGAAATCTGGCGTCGCTGTACCAGTTATCAGATTCCGCTGGTGTATGCTTCTTCGGCAGCAACCTATGGTCTGGGAGAACGGGGTTATGAAGATGATGAGGCCCTGATCCCGGATCTGAAACCGCTTAACCCGTACGGAGATTCTAAAAATGCGTTTGATAGCTGGGCGTTGCAACAGCCGGAACAGCCGTTTTTCTGGGCGGGGCTGAAATTTTTCAACGTGTATGGTCCTAACGAATACCATAAAGGACGCATGGCATCCGTTGTTTTTCATGCGTTTAACCAGATAAAAGCGACCGGTAAAATGAAGCTGTTCCGCTCCCACAACCCTGCTTATAAGGATGGGGAGCAAATGCGGGATTTTGTTTACGTGAAGGACGTTGCCGACGTGTGCCTGTTTTTAATGCACCACCGCAGGAATTCCGGTATTTATAACCTGGGGAGCGGTCGGGCCCGCACTTTCCTCGACCTGGTCAATGGAACGTTTAGGGCTATGGGCATAGCGCCGGAAATTGCATTTATTGATACCCCTGCCGATATCAGAGACACGTATCAGTATTTTACCGAGGCCCCCATGGATAAGCTGGCTGCCATCGGGTACGACAAGCCCTTCACCAGCCTGGATGCGGGTATAAACGATTATGTAACGGCGTATTTGCAGCATCACGCTTATCTCTAAGTGCGGTCACTATTGGGTTTTGAGAGAATAGTTTCCTATTTTTGAAGTGTATCAAACTCAAAAGCTGAAATCTTTGTTACATCGGTAAGCGCTTTCTGTGAATTAGTTCAGCGGAAAGAGAGTCGGGTAACACCTGTTTTAATCAATCTTGAAATTCGCCTGCTTAAAAGGCTGTATAGTTATATGGGAAAGGAAGTTGAATTGTTGGAGGAACTGACCAGTTCGGAGTATAAATACGGGTTTGTGACGGATATTGAGGCGGATGAAGCGCCTCCTGGTCTCAGTGAAGAAATCGTCCGGTTTATTTCTGAAAAAAAGGGCGAACCCGAATGGATGCTGGAATGGCGCTTAAAAGCTTACCGTCACTGGATAGGCATGACGGAACCTACATGGCCCAACGTCCACTATCCGCCGATTGATTTCCAGGCAATTAAGTATTATTCGGCTCCTAAAAAGAAGAAAACAGTTAAGAGCCTCGAAGATATTGACCCGGAACTGCGCCGTACGTTTGAAAAACTGGGTATTTCGCTCGACGAACAAAAGCGGCTGGCCGGAGTAGAGGAGGTAGGAGGGGTGGCAACTCCGATGTCGGAAGTGCCCGGCATAGCGGTGGACGCGGTAATGGATTCCGAGTCGGTTTTTACCACTTTTAAGGAATCGCTCCGCGAAAAGGGGATTATTTTCTGCTCCATTTCCGAGGCCATTAAAGAGCATCCGGACTTGGTGAAGAAGTACCTGGGCTCGGTAGTGCCGCCCAGGGATAATTTTTATGCCGCCCTTAATTCGGCTGTTTTTTCCGATGGTTCGTTTGTCTACATTCCCAAAGGCGTACGCTGCCCGATGGAATTGTCTACGTATTTCCGGATCAACGCCGCAGGAACCGGACAGTTCGAAAGAACCCTCATTATCGGGGAAGCAGGCAGTTATGTCAGCTACCTGGAAGGGTGTACGGCCCCTATGCGGGATGAGAACCAGCTGCATGCGGCCGTGGTTGAAATTTTTGCCCAAGAAAAGGCGGTTGTCAAATATTCAACGGTACAAAACTGGTACCCGGGCGATAAGGATGGCAAAGGCGGGATCTATAATTTTGTAACCAAGCGCGGGCTCTGCGAAGGGGCGGGTTCCAAAATTTCATGGACACAAGTGGAGACAGGATCCGCCATTACCTGGAAATACCCGTCCGTTATTCTCAAAGGAGACGATTCCATCGGAGAGTTCTATTCGGTTGCGGTCACCAATCACATGCAGCAGGCCGATACGGGTACTAAAATGATCCATATTGGTAAAAACACTAAAAGCCGGATCGTATCGAAAGGCATATCGGCCGGGAAAAGCCAAAACTCTTACCGGGGACTGGTGGATGTCATGAGACGGGCTGAAAATGCACGTAACTTCTCGCAATGCGATTCGTTGCTGCTGGGAGATAAATGCGGGGCGCATACATTTCCGTACCTGGAAGTAGCCAATACTACCGCTACGGTGGAGCATGAAGCCACTACTTCTAAAATCGGTGAGGATATCCTGTTTTATTGTAACCAGCGGGGCATCCCGACGGAACAGGCCGTTGCACTGATTATCAACGGCTATGCAAAAGAAGTTCTGAATCAACTTCCCATGGAGTTCGCGGTGGAGGCGCAAAAGCTGCTGGAAATCAGTCTGGAAGGATCTGTGGGGTGAGACGTATAATTTTAAGTTTATCGCAAGTAAAAGAGCCTGTACCGGGCTCTTTTACTTTAAATGCCCATATTTGCATGCGAAACAAGCGGTCTTTACGTTTAAACAGTACAAAAACCACCCGGATTTTCACCGGTAGAGGCGGGGCGGAAAAGGAATAAAACAGCGCATGCGGCTAAACCTTCGCCGGGAAAAATGATCTTACCAGTAAAATAGCATTTGGAATGTCCACGAATTTAACTAACAACCATTATTTAACCGCAACCCACATGAAACGCCTCATATTGATACTCTTATGCATGCCTTCTATCGTCCTCGCCCAAAAGACAATAACAGTGGATTCTGTTTTTCAGAAGTATTACGAAGCGACGGGAGGGAAATTGAAATGGGACGGGATTAAAACCTATAGTTTTGACCGCAAATATGAATCCAAGACAGTAGCCAGCTTTGATGCTGAAATCAGTGGCTCTTTCACTGAAAAAGCCCTTTATAAAAATGAAATTATCAGAGGACGCGGTTTTGTCTATGGAATAAAAGGGACAGATGCCTGGCGCAAGGTGCCGCTGGGAAGCTCAGACAAGGTGACCAAATACCAGGTCAGCAGCCTGAGCGCAGCCAAACAAAACAGTATGAAACTGGAATTGTATGATTACCTGGCGCCTTTCCTGGATTATAAAAACCGCGGATTTGTAGCCACGCTGGTCCCTGGAAATGAATCACTGAATAACAAACCGGTACACCGGGTGGAATTGCAAAACAAGGAGGCACGGTACAGCCTGCTGTTTGACGCTGCTTCCGGACTGCTCGTTCAATCGAAATTGTTGGCTGGGGGAGAAGAAATTATCCGGGATTATTCAAATTATGTTAAATCAGCTTACGGTATTTCCTATCCTGCCAGGATCGAAGAAAAAAATGTGACGGCAAAATCTTCGTATGGCATTACTTCGGCTCTGAAGGTGAATGCCGCGATTGATCCGAAGCTTTTTAGCAAGTAATTAGCGTAACTAAAATTACAGGGCGGACGGGTATGTCGCCCTTTTTTGTTTTATTTGAATGCGGATAGCCGACAGCTGTCCGTTATTCTCTGTTACCTGAACGCAATACACCACGAGTGAAACGAATAGCGACAATATTCCTGATTATTCTTCTTGCCGTAATGCTCCTGATCGGAGTTGTGTTCCTGGGTGTTCAGACACCGTCCGGGCAGGAGTTTTTGACGGGTCAGGCCCAGCGTTACCTTCGTAAAAAGCTTCAGACCAGAGTTGAAATAGAAAAGATCCGCTTTCGCCTTCCGGAATGGGTAAGCCTCGAAGGGGTTTACGTGGAAGACCCGAAAGGAGATACGTTGGTGGCAGGAAAACGCTTGTACGCCCGCATGGATATGTGGGGGCTGCTGAAAGGGCGTATCGCTATTCAGAAAGTGGAGGCTGAAAACATCCGGGCAAAAGTATACCGGACGGATAGTGTGTTTAACTATCAGTTTGTAATCGATGCCTTTGCATCGGACACGCCGGAAGAAGAGAGCAGTGGTTCGGCTTTGAATATGAGCTGGGACAGTCTCGCTGTCCGGGGGATCCGGCTGAGTTACCTGGATGAGATGGAGGGGATGGATACCGAGGTGTCCCTTCCCGAAGGGTTGATCCTGTTCGCCGGTTTTAATCCTTCCTATTCAAGGTATCACCCGACGACCATCCACCTCCGCCAGCCCGACATCCGCTTGCGGATGTTTCAGGGAACAGCAGCACCGGCTCCGGTCACAGCGGCAGCAGCTCCCGGCGATACGCTGGACCTGAAGCTGGGGCAACTGGAGGTAACGGATTTCAGGCTGCGCTATACGGATGAAGTATCCGGTTTGCTGAACGGAGTGGAGATCGGAAAATTAGCAGGAATTGTCGATAAGATTTATCTGCAGGGACAACAGGCGGAAATACGGGAGCTTACCGTACAGAAGCTGGATACCTATGTGGAGTTCGAGAAGAGGGCTGTAGCAGCAGCTTCTGAAGAACCGCCGGCGATTTCGGAAGGACCCGGCTGGACGGTGAAGGCCGGTAAGGTGACACTGGAAGATAATCACCTCCGTTACGACGATTTCAATGCGCCGGCACTTCAAAAAGGGATGGATTTCTCTCATATCCATCTCCGGCAGGTAACCGCTTCGCTATCCGATCTGCTGTATTCACCAGACAGTACCGCCGGGAAACTTGAACACCTGAGCGCTGTCGATAAGAGCGGCTTTCAGTTGGATCAGTTTTCGGGTAATTTTACCTATAGCGGTACGGAAACTTCCCTGAAAAATGGCCTGGTGAAAACCCCGGCCACGACATTGAACAGTGAAGTCGTATTAAACTACCGGAACAGGGAGCAACTTACAGAGGACCTGGGAAGTGCAGCTGTCGCCTTCCGTTTGGAAAATAGCCGGTTCGGCTTTCGGGATGTATTGCTATTGGCGCCCGATTTAGCTTCAACACCGCCGTTTGAAAAACAACCGAATGGTTATATAGCGGGATCGGCAGTGCTGACCGGAACGGTGGGGGACCTGAAGCTGCAGCAGGCAATGCTGACGATGCCGGAAGCGATACGCATGGCCGTATCCGGTACCGTAAAAGGATTGCCGGAGGTAGAGAAGATGCAGCTGGAACTGCAAATAGCAGAAATAAGTGCTAACCGTGCCGATCTGTTGGCGCTGCTCCCGGAGAACACCCTGCCGGAATCAGTGGCGCTCCCCGACAGCCTGAAGCTAACAGGGACGCTGGATGGATCCCTGGCTGATATGAAAGTGGACGCAAGACTGGAAACCACATTCGGTAGTGCAAATCTTGTCGGGAATTTCGTGGAGATTGCCGATTCTCTGAATGCCGGCTATAACGGCAGTCTTGCACTGGAAGAATTTGATCTGGGGAAGCTGCTCAAGCAACCTCCGGAAACGCTTGGGAAGGTGAGTTTAACAACTGACTTTTCCGGCAAGGGATGGGTCCCGACGGAAATGGAGGCCCGGCTGACCGGTACGATCGCCAGTGCTTCTGTTAACGGATACACCTATCAGAACCTGGTACTGTCGGGAGCGATGGATAAGGGACAGGCACAAATGAAAGCGACATCCGATGATCCCAATGCAACCCTTACACTTGAAGGTTCGGCGGACATGACGAAGGACTATCCTTCCGTGCTGGCCAAAGCATCCATAGGGGAGCTTGATTTAAAAGCCCTGAACCTTTATCCCGATCCGATTCGTATCCGGGGGGAACTGGAAGCCGACTTGAGCGATACCAATCCCGATAACCCGCTGGGGACCGTAAAGGGAACAGGAATCGTATTGAACAACGACGGGACTGACATACCGGTAGGCCATCTGGAAGTAAGCCTCTCCAATACAAACGGGATCAAGGAAATGCGGCTGGATGCCGGTTTTGCCAAGGCAGAACTGAAGGGAACCTTTGATTACACCCAATTGGGGGCGATTATTGAGGGTGAAATGAATAAGTATTTTGTAGTTTCCGATACCCTGGTGCCTGCAGTCGTCACGCCTTATGAAATAGCTGTTACGGCGAAACTGGCTCACCATGCAGCGATTCAGGCATTTGAGCCGGGGCTGACCCGGCTGGATACTGTACAACTTACAGGCCAACTGACCAATCAGCAGGATACTACCTTGCGGTTGATGCTTTCGCTTCCGGAAGCGATCTATGATACAACCAGAATTACCGGGGCGGGGTTTGAAATCACCGGAGACGGGAAACGCGCCGGTTACGAAGGGACTATTGACGAGGTGCTCAGCAGCGGCTTCCGGGTACGGAATCTGACGCTGTCAGGTGAGGTGGCAGACAACCGGGTATTGCTGGGTGCGGTCGTCAAAGATTCGGTTGGCCGCGACCAGCACGCATTTGTTTCGCGGCTGCGCAAAGAGGGAGCTACTTATGCGTTTAATTTACAAAACCGGTTATTGCTGAACTATCGCCCCTGGCGAACGGATTCTACCGGGTACATTGCCTACGGCCCTGAAGGGGTACTGGTGCACAATTTTTCATTACGGCGTAATCGTTCGGATGAAAGACTGGAGATACACTCAGTGGGAGACCGGGAAGGAGAGCAGCCTTATCCGAATGGCCCGATACGGATAATTGCAGACAGTGTGGCGGTCGGACCGTTGGTGACGCTGGTAACCCGCGATTCAACGCTGGCGGCGGGTCGGCTGGACGGGAATATTCTGCTGAAGGATTATATGGGGGATGCCCCGGGGTTTTCCGGAGACCTGAAAATTCTCGGAATGCATGTCACGCAGATAGCCCTCGGGGATTTTGCCCTGAAAGCGACCAATGATCAGCCTGGACGCATCCGGATGGATATGAGCCTGAAAGGGGAAAATAACGACGTGACCATTCAAGGGAATTACCTGACAGCTGATGCCCAGCCATTGGATTTTATCTTGGACCTGAAACGGATGGAGGCCAAAACCATCGAAGCCTTCAGCTTCGGGGAACTCCGCAACGCCTCCGGCAGGCTTACAGGCAGGACCACGATAAAGGGAAGTCCCGAAAACCCGTTGCTCAACGGAACGCTGAATTTTGAAGAAGTGGCTTTCAACGTAAAACAACTGGGCGCCCGTTACGCGATTGAAGACGGGAACATCAGTTTTGAGAATGAAAAAATGCGGTTCCGGAACTTTGCATTGATCGATTCGTTACAACAGAAACTGCAGATTAATGGCTTGGTTACCCTGACCAACCTTCCCAATGTCACCTATGACCTGGGGATTGTGACCGATAATTTTATGGCCCTCAACGCCAGCCGGAAAGACAATGAGCTGGTCTACGGAAAAGGGTTTATAAAGGCGGATATAGCGGTTAAAGGCATGGGATCGGAGAGTATTATCGACGGGTCGGTGAAAATTCTGAAAGACAGTGACATTACGTTGATACTGCCGGACAACGCCGGGGCTATCAGTCGTGGCGATGGCATCGTAGAGTTTGTGGATCACGACAAGACGGTTGCTGAAACCGATGCCGGTACCGGCGATCTGGGTGTTGTGGTCGGCTTCGCTTCGGAGCTTTCGCTGAATATTGAGACTGACAAAGAGGCCCAGTTTACCGTCGTAATTGATGAGCTTAACGGCGACAACCTGAAGGTCAAAGGAAATGCCCTTTTGAATACCGGTCTGGCGCCTAACGGGCAGTTGTACCTGCAGGGACTGTATGAACTGGAAGAGGGGTCGTACGAACTCAGCTTCGAAATCCTGAGGAAACAGTTCGATATCCGGAAAGGAAGCCAGCTTATCTGGAGCGGCGATCCTATGAAAGCAGAGCTTGACATTACCGCAGTATACCAGGTACAGGCCGATCCGTCGGCTTTCAGCCCGTCGAATTTTCAGTATGGAAAAGTGCCCTTTGAGGTGCTGTTGACAATCACGGGGAATCTAAGCAATCCAAGAGTGCAGTTTGGACTCGAAGTATCGGACCGGGCCGACAACAGTATCCGGGACAAAATCGATAAAGAGCTGATTTTAAAACCCATGCAGGATGATCCGGCGGAAATGAACAAGCAGGTGTTTGCCCTGTTGCTGATGAATAAATTCATGTCCGAAACATCGAATGTGTCATTCGGCGGGTTTAGTGCAGAAGCAATTGCCAGACAGAGTGTCAGCAAGCTCCTGAGCGATCAGTTGAATAACCTGGCTTCGGACCTGGTCAAAGGAGTACAATTGGATTTTAACCTCAATTCCACGACCGGCGCAACAGGAGGACGTACCGATCTGAATGTCGGGCTGACCAAGGGCTTTATGAACGACCGTGTAACGGTTTCAGTAGGCCGGAATTTCGAGTTGGAGAATAGTGCCGGAGCGGTGCAGTCGTCGGAAATTTTCGATAACATCGCACTCAATTATAAAATCACGCGCGACGGCAGGTACCTGGTACGTGCCTATCGGAAAAATCAGTTCCAGACCGTTCTGGAAGGCTTCATCGTCGAAACCGGTGTGAGCTTTATTGTAACCCTGGATTACGATCTGGTGAAGGAGTTTTTCCGGTAGCGAAGGATATAAGAAGGAACAAATGAATAGCTTGAAAACGTTAGGTGCTCTTCTGGTCGTTGCACTGCTTGGCAGTTGTTCGGTCACACGCCATATTCCGGAAGGAGAGGCGCTGCTCGTCGGGAATGAACTGCACGTGACTACCGACACGCTGCAATCCCATAAGCCGCATGGAAGCCTTTCCGCTGAAATGGAAAGTATGCTGCGGCCCCTGCCGAATGCTACCTTGCTGGGTTTCCCTTATAAAGTCTGGCTTTATTATGCGCTTGGCGAGCCCCGTAAGGAAAAGGGGTTCAAGAACTGGTTCCGGAAAAAGCTTGGTGAGCCACCTGTCCTGATCAGTTCGCGGGCGCTGACCGTAAATTCCCAGTCGTTGGAAAGCTACCTGCACAACGAGGGTTATTTCCGTTCGGAAGTGAGCGGGCGGCTGGGAGAGGAGAAGAAGCGGACAGTGAAAGCACATTACGAGGCGTATGTGCGACCGCGCTATACCATTGAAACGACTACCTTCAGGGATTACCCGTTGCGTCCGGGCTTCAATGAATTCTTTAAAGAAGCCGCTGCCCGGACAAATCTGGGTCAGGGGTCTCCGTATCGCCTGGCTGTAATTGAAGAAGAGCGCGTCCGCATCGATCAGTTCCTGAAAACAAAAGGGTATTATTATTTCAGTCCCGAACACCTTATTGCCAGGGTAGATACTGCTTTAGGAAATCATACCTTGAAGCTGTCGATGGAATTGAAGCCGACGGTTCCTCAAACTGCTCTGAAGCAATATTATATCCAGGATGTTCATATTTATACAGACTACAAAGGAGTGGAGTCCGATACAATGTCCAACCCGGTCCTGTTGAAAAAAGGGAATCAGCTGTTCGATCCCGAACACCGGTTCCGCCCCAGGGTTTTTGAAGAAGTTATCGGTTTTCACCCCGGAAGTTTATACAATATCCAGGTGCAGGATATCACCCTGTCACGTATCATCAACCTTAAGAACTTCAAGTTTGTCAAGAACAAGTTTGAGTTGATTCCCCGTTCGGATTCAGCCTTGCTGGATGTGTATTATCACCTGAGCCCCCTGAAGAAAAAGTCGATGCGCGCCGAACTTAGCGGGCTGACGAAGTCGAACAACCTGGGCGGGATACAGGCGATCATTTCCTGGAATAACCGCAACCTGTTCAAAGGTGCGGAGCATTTCCGGATCAGTGTGGACGGAGGACTGGACTGGCAGCTGGGCGGAGGAAAGGCCGTTACCGGTACCAACTTCTTCCGGTATAAGATCGAATCGGAGCTGGCTTTCCCCCGTTTTGTTGTGCCTTTCTGGAAGCATACACCCGAAACCGACCAGTCGCTGCCGCGCACCTCTTTGCTGATTGGTTACGAAAACCTGGTGCAAGCGGGTTTGTATACGCTCAATTCGATCAGGGGACAATGGGGGTATTCCTGGCAATTTAAGAAAACCACGCAACATGCCTTTTCCCCGTTCGGGATCAATATAGTGAGGCCGCGCAACATCAGCGAAGCGTTTACAGAAATGATCTTCGACAGCCCCAATCCCTATGACTGGGACCGGTATTTCCGGATCCTGGAAAACAGGCTGCTGCTGGAGTCGCAATATACCATTGCCTATAACCCGTTCCCCTCTGCCTACAGCAGGCATCAGCTCATGATGAGCGGCGGCATTAACCTGGTGGGCAACCTGGCCGGGCTTTTTATCAAGAAACGGACAGAAGACGGTCCCGTCAAGGAATTATTTGACATCCCCTATGAGCAGTTTGTCCGTTTCGACGGTGAGTTCCGGCACTATTATACCCTTTCTCCGGGGTTACGGCTGGCGAGCAGGGTGCTGGCGGGATTTGGCCTTCCGTATGGCAACTCGCTGTCACTGCCCCAGTTTAAGCAGTATTTTTCCGGGGGAAGTACCGGAATACGTGCTTTCCAGGCGCGTACCTTGGGGCCGGGCGGTTACCAGGCGGATTCCACCACACGGGCTATTTTCCGGAATACACAGTTCGGAGACATTAAACTGGAGTTCAATACCGAGCTCCGGATGAAATGGACCTCGCTGATCCACGGAGCCCTGTTTGTAGATGCCGGGAATGTCTGGAACTACCGGATGTTAGACGAATACGGCCCGAACTCCGTTTTCGGGGGTGAATTTTACAAACAAATTGCTGTCGGCGGCGGGGTAGGGTTGCGTTTTGATTTTTCCTACCTTGTCTTTCGCCTGGATCTGGCTACTCCTTTCCGAAAACCCTGGTATGCCTATGAAGAAGAACCCCGAAATCCGTGGGTGTTCAGAGAGATTAACTTCGGCAACAAATTATGGAGACGTGAAAACCTGGTTTTAAATATTGCGGTAGCCTACCCGTTCTAGAAATAGGCTGTTTTTGATAGAAAAGGATTGTCGAAATCCGGGCGTCCGTCACCTCAGGTGCTATTATTTCATTAAAAAATGGTAATATCCCCATTGAAATTAGTTATATTTAAGGCCGATTCAACAACGACGTACCAGACCGTTCTATGTAAGCTGCTATGCATGTCAAAGGCTTAATTTTTGTGATTTGAAGATTACGACTACTGCTACAGACGATAAGATCCTTTGGGATCGGTTAAAAGGAGGCGAAGTCTCAGCCCTCGGGCAGTTGTACGAACGTTATGTGCGGGTATTGTACAGTTACGGAAAAAAAATAGGCCACTACGATAAACTGGTTGAAGACAGTATCCAGGACTTGTTTGTGGATCTCTGGCAAAGCCGGGAACGTCTCGGGGAGGTTGAAACAGCCCGCTTTTACCTGTTTCGCTCGTTGAGGCGCCGTCTCTACAAATCTTCCCTGAAAAAGGAGGCATTGGGCGAAGAGATTGACGAGTCCTTTCCGGCTATCGGGCAGGCTTTGTCGCAGGAAGAAGCCATTATTCTGGAAGAACAATCGGAACGGAATGCTCAGTTACTGAATGACCTGATCAGGAATCTGCCTGTCCGTCAGAGTGAGGCACTGTTGCTGTATTACTACCAGGATTTTACGTATGAAGAGATTGCTTCGTTGATGGCCATTAATGAACAGTCGGCAAGAAACCTGGTACAGCGTGCCCTGCATAAACTGAAGAAGGATATGCTGCCCTTCCTGCACCTGATGCTGCTGTACTTGCTCACGTCTTGCCTGAACTGATTTGCCCGGGGGAGCCAGCAGCAACCGGGTCAGGCCCATCGGCTGTCTCAGTGTACGCCCAGCATTTCTTTCCGCGCCTCGAATTCAGCTTCTGTAATGACACCTCTTTCCTTCAGATCCCTGAGCAACTCCAGCTGTTCGTCAATTGTCTGGGAAGCCGATACCACTGACGGGGGTTTAAAGTGTTCGTTGTACCGGGAATTGAATTCCTGGTTGCTCTGGGAGATCAGTACAAAGAACTCCACTACGCCAATGAGAGCGGGGATGAAGGTCCAGCAAAAAAGAAGATACACTACTCCCGGACGAGGTCGGTCCAGGTAAAACTTATGAGCCCCGATACCACCCAGAAATAATGCTAAAATTGCAGCTGTTATTCGATTTTTCATATTACCTGCTAAGTTAGAGGGTCGCCTTAAGTACTGCAATATACTTATAATACAGGTTATTGCAGGTCTTAAGGCTGGGAAATGTTGTATGGTGCAGTTGTTTAGGTGATTTCTTCAAATGGATGCCTGGAAGGGCAACCGGTTCTTCCCGGGACGCGTCCTGCCGATAAGCTCATTCCCGGAAATAACCATTTTCTTTAAAAAAAAATCCGAACAGGTGAGTTAAAACACGCGTTATACTGCTCTTTTCCAGTGAAGAGTAGGATTATTCGGAAGTTTAATGCGTTTATTTAAGTAATTGGACGGTAAATGGAATCTCATCACGATAATTTAGGAGATTTGCTGAATGATGCTCGTTTCAGAGAGTGGATTTTCCGTCCTACCGGACAGCTGGACCGTTACTGGCAACGGTTTTCGGAAGAACATCCCGCCGAACGGGAAAGGCTGGCACTGGCACGTGAAATACTTTTAGGGATTAAGAGTGAGGTGGAAAAAGATTTTCCCGGAGAGGTGGTCGTGAATAACCTGTACCAGCAGGTATTGGAAGAAATACAAGCCCCTTCCCGGACGGGATCCTGGTGGAGGAATGGTGGCTGGGCTGCTGCAGCTTGTCTGATTGCCGGATTGTTGCTCTGGCCATTCTGGAATTCGGCCGGCTCTTCAGAGATCGCCTACGAGGAACTGGTAAAGGAAAGCAAGTTGCCGATGACCGAAACGGTCAATGACGGAGATCTTCCCGTGACGGTCGTATTGGCTGACTCCAGCAAAGTTTCGCTTAACCCGGGGGCCAAGATCAGTTATTGTGAAAATTTTAACGGGAATAAATGCCGGGAGATCTACCTGGACGGGACGGCCTTCTTTGATATCGAGCCCGATCCGGAACGACCTTTCTATGTGTATTCCAACGAATTGATTACAAAAGTCCTGGGAACCAGCTTCTGGGTTTACAGCTGCCTGGAAAAGGATGAAATGCTGGTAGAGGTAGTGCGGGGAAAAGTGTCCGTGACCACGCGGGAGCTGGTGCACAAAGCCGTAACGGACCCGCAGGAAAGGGAAATTCTGGTGACCCCCAACCAACAGGTGGTCTATACCCGGAAAGACGTCAAACTAACCAAATCACTGGTTTCAAAACCCGTACTCATTGCGCGGCCGCAGTTTTCGGAAGAGTTTGTTTTTGATGACGCTCCGGCCTATAAAATCTTTGACAGTATTGAGAAGTTTTATGGCGTAAAGGTCAGGTATGACAAGGGAAAAATAGGAGATTGCTTATTGACGGCCTCCCTTACGGATGAGTCGCTTTTTGAAATGATTGAAGTGTTGTGCACTGCCCTGAATGCCCGGTATTTCGTAGAAGGGACCCAGATTATCATCGAGGGGAACGGATGCCAGGGATTTTAACTGAGTTCTCAGAACCTGCTATTTTCTCAACTAATCTTCAAGTAATTATGACCTAAACTATTCTCTCAACTAATCTTCAAGTAATTATGACCTAAACTATATCCTTTACACAACTCGTTCGAAAAAAGGCTGATGATGTTTGCGCCATCATCAGCCCTAACATTCCCATTTTAAGCTTCTGTCTCCACAGTTGAGCGGGAAAGCCATGTCGATTCTATTTGTTTAATAAAACCTAACAAAAGTATGAAAAAAAAATCTATTGATGCTGCCGTCTGGCTATATATTATGCGGATTAGTAGTATACAACTTTTTCTTGCAATACTCTTATCTGGAGTATCATGGGCCAAAACCTCCGAAGCCCAACGTGTGCTTGATCGTACCATTTCAATAAAAGTTGAAAATACGTATATCAAACAGGTGCTTTCTGAGATCGAATGCCAGGCCAATGTCAAGTTTGTCTATAGTTCGAGTTTGATAAATAGTAAACGGAAGGTTTCTGTGGCCCTGGAAAAGGGGACGGTGCAGGAAGCGCTGTCCAAAATCCTGGATGTTGATAAACTCGATTTTAAAGTATCAGGCAGACAAATTATACTAAAGCCGACACAAGGGCTGGCGATTATTCAAACCGGGAGCACCGCCAAGCTCATACGGGTGCGGGGGACGGATTACCTGGCAAGAGATATTACCGGGAAAGTCACGGATCCGGATGGAGCAGGCCTGCCCGGAGTGTCGGTGATTCTGAAAGGGACGAACAAGGGAACCACATCCGACGGTACGGGGAACTATACGATTTCGGTACCGGACGGCAGTGCCACGCTGGTCTTTAGTTTTGTTGGATTTGCCACAAGAGAGTTTGTTGTTGCTGCCGACAAAGCTGTACTGGATGTTGTGCTGACGGAAGACGATAAAGCGCTGTCGGAAGTAGTCGTTATAGGGTATGGCACCTCGAAGAAGAAAGACCTGACGGGTTCGGTGGCTGTAGTGAATGTCGGACAGCTGAAAGAGCAGCCCAATGCCAACTTATCGAATTTGCTCCAGGGCCGGGCTGCCGGGGTAACCGTGATCGGGTCCGGTCAACCGGGTGAACCGCCGCAGGTCAGGATCCGGGGGATCAATACCTTTGGCAATAATACCCCACTGTTTGTAGTAGACGGAATCCCCGCGGATAATGTACGGGAATTGAATGCCAATGATATTTCCAGTATGCAAGTCTTAAAGGATGCCGGCGCTGCTTCTATTTACGGGTCACGCGCAGCCAATGGAGTCGTTATTATCACCACTAAAAAAGGGAGCGGTAAGATTAAGGTTAGTTACGACGCTTTTTTCGGTACCCAACGCCCGCCCCAGGGAAACGTATACGACTTGCTCGATACAAGAGGAATGGCTGATCTGAAATGGCTCGCTTTAAAGAATTCCGGCATTACACCCAACGACCTGCAATACGGTTCGGGAGCCACACCTACCATTCCGCACTACATCGTACCGACAGGCGCTATGCAGGGAGAAGTAGATGAAAGCCTGTACAATGTTGATCCCTTTTTTACCGATCCGGCAGCGGTTAATTCATTTTACCGGATCGTTAAAGCGAACCAGGAAGGAACCGACTGGTTTCATGAGGTGTTCAAGCCTGCTCCGATGCACAGTCATAACATAACGGTCAGCGGCGGCGGAGAGCAGGGGAATTACTTGCTTTCATTCAATTATTTTGACCACAAGGGCACCTTGCTGAATACCTATCTGAAACGGTATACACTTCGTTCCAACACACAGTTTAACGTGAACAAACGCATTCGCCTGGGCGAAAACCTGGCCCTTACATTCATGGACAACCCGCGTAGCGGGATTCTTCAGGAAGGAGGAGGTATTGGAATGGCGTATCGCATGCAGCCGATTATTCCCGTATACGATATCCAGGGCAACTATGCAGGATCCTTTGGCGCCGGGCTCGGGAATGCGAAAAATCCTGTGGCTATACGTGAGCGTGCTGTTAATAACAGAGGGATCGGAACGAGTATTTTCGGAAATGTTTACGCCGAAGCAGATATTACCAATGATCTGAGCTTGCGTTCTACATTCGGGGGACAAATGGTATCCGGTTACGCCAATTCTTTTCAATACCCGGAATACGAAAACTCTGAAAATACCACAACCAATGCCTATAATGAAAGCAGCTATTTTGGTTTCAACTGGACCTGGAGCAACGTGGTTACGTATGAAAAGAATCTGAACGATGTTCACAATTTCAAGGTGATGGCCGGAACGGAGGCCTACAGTAACAAGGGCCGTAATCTGAACGGACAGTCGCTCGGATATTTTTCTTTCGATCCCAATTTTACGAATCTGACAACTGCCTCAGGTACACGGAATAATGGCAGCAGCCGTTATGAAGATGCTTTGTTCTCCTATTTCGGGCGACTGGATTATTCGTTGCTGGATCGCTATTTAATCGGTTTTACACTCCGGCAGGATGGCTCTTCCAAATTTATTAATACCCGCTACGGATTGTTCCCGGCAGTGAGTGCCGCCTGGAGAGTGTCGGAGGAGAATTTCATGAATGCCGTGGAGTGGATTGATGATTTAAAGGTACGCGGAGGTTACGGTATCATGGGAAATCAGGTGAATGTTACTTCCGGGAACGCGTTTACTACGTATGGGGGAAACAGAAGCCATTCTTTCTATGACATCAGGGGAACCGGAAGCAGCACTATTCAAGGCTTTCAGCGCACCTACATTGGTAATCCGGCAGCAATCTGGGAGAAGAATATAAACTTCAATGTCGGGTTTGACGCTACGCTGTTAAACGGTAAGCTGGATTTAGTGGTCGATTATTATCAGAAGGATATCAAGGACCTGTTGTTCCAGGTGCCGCTCGCTGCTGTAGTAGGACAGGGAACGGCTCCGTTTGTGAATATCGGCGGGATGAGCAATAAAGGACTGGACCTGAGCATTAACAGTTATCATGAGTTCTCGCGTGATTTAAAGCTGGATGCAACGTTGACGCTGACTTCTTACAACAACAAGATCACCCAGGTTTCGGATGGAATTGATTACTTTGACCAGGAAGGAAGACGTTTTAACGGCGCCACTATCGTTCGGAACGGCGTAGGCCACTCAATAGGTCAGTTCTTCGGGTATCAGATAGAAGGCTTCTGGAATTCCGAGGCGGAAATCCAGGCGGCTAACCAGCGGGCAGCAACTTCAGAAAACCCTGACGCTGTCTATCAATCGGATGTAAAGGTCGGAAGGTTCCGTTACAAGGATATAAATGATGACGGCGTCATTACTGCCGCCGACCGTACCTTTCTGGGAAATCCGAACCCTAAGTTTAGCTATGGGCTGAATTTACAGCTGAATTACAAAAACTGGGATTTGGGAATGTTTTTGTACGGAACTCAGGGAAATGATATCTGGAATAACCTGAAATGGTGGCATGATTTCTATACCAATTTCGCCGGCGCCAAGAGCCATACTGCACTTTATGATTCCTGGACGCCGCAGCATACCAATGCGAAGGCGCCTATCCAGGAAAACACGGGGTCATTCAGTACAACCGATGTCCCTAATTCCTATTATATCGAAAATGGTTCTTACCTGCGGGCACGGAATGCGCAGTTGGGTTATACGTTCCCTACTGATGTATTGGACAAGCTGAGAATCAAAGGCTTAAGAGTATATGTTCAAGGGACTAATTTGTTTACGATTACGAAGTATTCCGGTATGGATCCTGAAGTCGGACAAAGCCAGGTAGCAGGCTCCACGGCGTTCGGACTGGACGAAGGGGTATACCCCAATAACCGCCAGTTCTTGTTTGGCCTGAATTTGTCTTTCTAAACCGATCTATTGGAATTTCTTAAACTGATATATTATGAAAATTACGAACTTGTCGAAAGGGTTGCTGGGGATATTTGCATGTTTCTACATAGCGTCCTGCAGCGATGATTTTCTGGATAAGCCGGCGCTCGGCGCACTGAGTGACGCGCAACTTTCTACTAAAGTAGGTATCAATGCGGCGCTTATTGCAGCGTATGCTGCTTTGGATGGGGACGGCGTGGGGGCCGCCAGCGCCTGGGATGCTTCGGCAGACAACTGGATTTACGGCAGTATTGCCGGCGGAGACGCCCATAAAGGGAGTGAAGGCTCGGACCAGGCTGGAATTAATGCCATTATGCTCTACAGTGCAGGTCCCTCAAATGGGTTCTTTAATAGCAAGTGGCGGGCGGTATATGAAGGCGTAAACAGGGCCAATACGGTACTACGCATTTTGCCGGATGTGGCGGATATAACGGAAGAGGAGCGAAAGATACTGGAAGGAGAGGCGCGCTTTTTAAGAGGGCACTATTATTCCGAGCTTAAAAAAATGTACAATAAGGTGCCCTGGATCGATGAGAATACCACCGAACACAAAACTGTGACCAATGAGCCGGACGTCTGGCCCAATATCGAAGCGGATTTTGAATTTGCGATGAATAGCCTGCCGGCAACGCAGTCGGAAGTAGGGCGGGCCAACAAATGGGCCGCCGCCGCTTATCTGGGCAAAAGCTATCTGTATCAGAAAAAGTATACCGATGCCAAAGCCACGTTTGATCAGGTCATTGCGCAGGGGGTAACGAGTAATGGCTTGAAATATGCGTTGGTGGAAAGGTTTCGTGATAATTTTGACGGTGCCACAAAAAATAATTCGGAATCGGTATTTGCGGTCCAGGCAGCCGCCAATGACGGGACGAATACAATCGGGAATGCAAACGCCGGCCAGATGCTGAATTATCCGTATAACAGCCCTTTTCGTTGTTGCGGATTTTACCAGCCGACCCAGGACCTGGTGAATGCTTTCCGTACGGATGCAAACGGGCTGCCCTATGTGGATAGTTATAATTCGGTTAGTGTGAAAAGCGATATGGGCTTAACTGCCGACGATGCGTTTACTCCTGATAATACTTCCCTGGATCCGCGTCTCGACTGGACGGTGGGCCGACGGGGAGTCCCGTTTCACGATTGGGGCAATCATCCCGGCGCACCATGGGTCCGGGACCAGACCTATGCAGGCCCCTACGCTCCTAAAAAGCATATTTACTGGCAGGCCACGGCCGGGCTTTACAGTGATCAAAGCTCCTGGGCCCCCGGAAATGCCATCAATATCCTGATCATCCGGTTTGCGGATGTCTTGCTGATGGCCGCCGAAGCGGAGGCGGAAGCCGGTACCCTGGGAAAGGCGCAGGAATACGTTAACATGGTAAGAGAGAGGGCCGCCAATAAAGAGGGTTGGTTGTATAAATACAACAATGAAAGCGCCCCGATGGATGGTTTTTCAGCAACACCGGCTGCCAATTATACCATAGCGCCTTATCCGGCGGGTGCGTTTGCGGCCCTGGGAAAGGAAGGAGCGCTCAAGGCTATTTATTTCGAACGGCGGCTTGAACTGGCCATGGAAGGGCACCGGTTCTTCGACGTAGTGCGCTGGGGCGTGGCTGACCAGGTATTAAATGCCTATATTCAGTATGAAAGCACCGTGACGGTGGATGTGAAAGGAGGAAATTTCGTGAAAGGCCGGAATGAGTATTATCCTATTCCTCAGGCCCAGATCGATCTGAGTACAAGCGGGGGTTTGTCGACGCTGAATCAGAATCCGGGGTATCAATAGCAACAGGGATTCTTCTTTTCACAGGCAGGTGGTTTTTCCGCCTGCCTTTTTATATGAATCTCATTCCTGGCAGGTTGGACGGTTACGATGTGATAACCACAAAAGTAAATGATGGTTCCGGCTATCCGGACGTGCAAAAGAATCAACTAATTACGTGAACCAGTATAACAATTTTTTAGCGTGGTCGTGTTTGCGTGGGAAGCCCGTTGCATATGGGAGTATCTGGCTGGGCTTTCTGATCGGATTTGCGGCGTGTCAGGCGTCCGTCCGGGAACAAATGCATCCGTTGGCGGTAAAGCATTGCGGCAGTTGCCACCTTCCGGTAGCCCCGGCTCTGCTGGATAAGCATACCTGGCGGCAGGAAGTCTTACCGGCTATGGCCAGGCAGTTAGGGGTCGGAGTGTGGCAGGGTAATTATTTCCCTGAGGAGAAGGCAATGCTTCCTTTTGATGAATGGATGGAGCTTGTCCGGTGGTATGACCTGCTGGCGCCTGAAAAATTGCCCGAAGTCATACGACCCGACCCGATACTTACCGGTTGGGGACCTTTCCGATTAAAAGAACCGCCCGGAGATTTCACAAAAGCAGCTACCACTACGCTGGTTGCTTTTGATAAAGAAAATAACCGGTTGTTACGGGGAGCAGGCGCTGAAAATACCCTCGAGTTTTATGCTCCCGATCTTCACCTGGCTTTCAGGCAACAGATGAACTCGCCGCCGGTCCACGTTAACCTGACGTCAAAGGGGGGACCTGTCATTACGTGTATCGGAGATTTGCTGGCTACAGATTTCCCGGCGGGGGCAATTATCCGGCATAACGGAATCAGGGATGAAGTGCTTGCAGCTGAAATCATACGACCGGTACACACCGTTGCCGGGGATTTTAATAACGATGGCCGGACCGATTATGTAGTATGTGAATTCGGTCATACTAAGGGATCCGTATTCTGGCTCGAGCAGCAGGCGGAAGGAAGTTTCCTGAAAAAGGAGATGACATCGGTTCCGGGAGCCGCACAGGCCCTCGCCGGAGATTTTAACCAGGACGGCTGGCAGGATGTGATGGTGCTTTTTGCCCATGGAAATGAAGGAATCTGGTTGTTTGAAAATACGGGTCAGGGGAGTTTCAGGGAACAGCATCTTTTGCGTTTTCCGCCGGTTTATGGTTCCAGCAGTTTCGAGATAGCGGATATGAATGGAGACGGGAAACCGGATATTGTCTATACCGCCGGTGACAACAGTGATTTTTCCAGGATTTTAAAACCGTACCATGGAGTGTATATCTATCTGAACACCTCGGAAGAGGGGGGATTCCACTATGAACAGGCTTATTTCTATCCCGTTAACGGGTGTACCAAGGTGGCAATCCGTGATTTTGATAACGACGGTGATCTGGACATGGCAACGATAGCCTTTTTTGCCGACTTTCAGGCACATCCGGAGGAAGCGTTTATCTATTTTGAATCAAAGGGCGCCGGCGGACCACCGTCTTTTCAGCCGATAGCAGTGCCCGTTACGACCAAAGGTCGCTGGATTTGCATGGATGTTGCCGACGTCGATAATGACGGGGATGCCGATATCCTCCTGGGCAATTATGCGACGGGCTTTATCAACCAAAAACAACATCCGCCCCACTGGAGCCGATTCCTGCCTTTTATTCTTCTTGAAAACACCACCCGCTGATTGTTCCTTTCATTCCCCGACTGTACACAGTGTTATTAAAAAAGGCGGATGGGATGACGGTACTATCTGTTTTTTTTGTTATACTTGAGTGACCAGATGTAGGCAACCAGATGACGAGCGGGGTTACAAGTATCCTTATTTTGCTGTTGATAAGGCTATTCGGGGCAGGCGGTCCTGCTTCAGAGAAAAGAATGCATACGCTGGCCGGTCATTGCTACCGGTTCCAGGAGGTGTATCGTAACATAGGGGACAGCCTGATTACGCCTGATTCGGCGACCATTGCTTTTCAGGAAGTGATCCGGGGGCTTCGGGAAACTACAGCTTCCTACAAAGATTCTTGCCACACGAGCTACAGGGTCGGACCGGTATTTCCGTTGAAAGGCTATATCCCCGGCAGGTCGATCGGCGGGAAAGGCAAGGGATACCGTCCTAAAGAATTTGACTTCTTCAATGCACGGATTCGTAAAAGTCACCCGGCGCACGATTTGTTTATCCGGGATAAAAACCAGGATGCCATCGACGACCTGTTTTGTACACCGGTGGATATCCTGGCCTATACAGGCGGGGTGGTAGTGGCAGTGGAGCATCACTGGCAACCGGAGAGCCTGTGGAGGGGAGGCAATTATATATGGGTGTATGATCCTTGCCAGGAAGCGCTTCACTACTACGCACACGCCGGCAAAGTGACCGTGCAGTCCGGCCAATGGTTGTTTGCAGGCCAGAAAATAGGCGAGGTGGGCCGGACAGGCTTCAATGCCAGCAAACCCCGGTCGGGAACGCACCTGCATTTTATGTGCCTGCAGTTAACAGCAGCGGGGCTCCCGGAACCGGTCAATACCTATGAAGCGCTTATGGACGCATTAGTGGTTCCCTTTGAGTGACCCTGGTTTACGGACCGAGGTTGTTAAAACGGTTGATAACCAGGTGACTGCCTTTCCCGTTCAGAAAATGGATCCGCACCTCATGTCGCCGACCGGGTGGGTGAGGGGATTGTGTCATTAGCGGGTCAAAGGCGGTAGAAGTAGGAATTTAGTCAGAAAAAATAGTGTATTACTAGACGAATGTTTTTAATATTGTAGAAGACATTAATAGCATGAAGCATTTTAAGCGCCTTGCGTGTATCCTTTTTATTGTCCTTCCCGGTTATGGGTTTGCACAGTCTGAATTACCCGAAGGAGTGACGGTACGTAAGATATGGGACCAGGCCGGGCACAGCGCATTTACCGACCTGATCCGGTTTAAAGATCATTTTTACTGCTCCTTCCGGGAAGGATCGGGGCATATCCCGGGAACGGATGGAACGGTCCGGATTCTGAAATCGGCGGATGGACGCAACTGGGAAAGCGCGGCGCTGTTGAAAAAAGACGGAGTGGACCTGCGGGATCCTAAATTGTCCGTTACACCCAAAGGTAGATTAATGGTGATTATCGGCGGATCCTATTACAAGGACAGTAAGCTGATGGGGCGGCATCCGCACGTTTCGTTTTCGGATAAGGCAGGAATGACTTTCTCAGAGCCCGAAAAAGTGACCACGCCTCCGGAAGCCGGTTCCCCGGGGAGCTGGTACTGGCGGGTGACCTGGTACAAAGGAACCGGGTATGCCATTGATTATCAGATCGAACCGGAAGAGCGAAAAGGACCTACGGCCATGTACCTGGTGAAAACTAAGGACGGAAAGCAATTCAAAAAGGTTTCTGCGATTGCGTTGGATGGTTTTCCGAATGAAGCTACTATTCGTTTCGATAAAGCCGGTACCATGCACGTGATGATCCGCCGGGAGACAGCTGATCAGATGGGGGTCTGGGCACAAAGCAAGGCGCCTTTTACCGACTGGCATTTTCAGAAAATGAATATCCGCCTTGGCGGGCCCAATTTTGTTTTCACCGAAGACGACCGGATTATCGCAGGTACGCGGGTTTATGTGCCAAGCGTATATACTGCATTGTTTACGGGAGATACCAGTGGAACGTTTCGTGAGCTCCTGAAATTTGAAAGCAGCGGTGATACGAGTTATCCCGGGTTATGCTTCCACGATCATAAGCTTTGGGTATCGTATTACTCTTCACATGAAGGAAAATCAGCGATTTACCTCAGCGAGATCCCGGTGAGCGTGCTGAAAAGCAGGTGACGAACTTACCGGCGCTATGACCGGAGTAAGACCCGGATGAGCGATCCCCGACCGCCTGCGTCATACGATGGCGGGGAAAGCCGGCCCGTATACAGGTGCTGGGGGTAAGCGGCAGTACCTGTCCCGCGCGCGATGCTTGTGCGCTTTGGCGGAACGGGTCAGGCTACCTGAACGGTGACTTTCAGCAGAAATTCGTCCATTTCGATTTCGGTGGCGCCCGGAGTGATCTCGGGGACGATATCCAGCACCGTTGCCTGTACTTCCTGACAAATGTAGGCTTTGTTTTGAGTCAGGGCTCCGGTAAGCTGTTCGTTGTTGTCAAGCAGGACGATCCGGATTTTGTCGGTTACCTCGAAACCACTGTCTTTGCGCAGGTTCTGAATCCGGTTGACAAAATCGCGGGCAATACCTTCGCTGCGGAGGCTTTCCGATATGGTGATGTCGAGGGCAACGGTCAGGCTGCCGTCGCTGGCAACCGACCACCCGGGCACGTCTTCCGCAACGATTTCGACGTCGGAGAGCCCTATTTCATAAGGGCTGCCGTCTACCTGCAGGCGGTATTGGCCCTGCTGTTCCAGCTCCCTGATATCAGCGTCGGTAAACCGGGCAATAGCGGCCGCGGCATCTTTCATTTTCGGGCCGAATTTTGGTCCCAGCGCTTTGAAGTTAGGTTTGATCCGTTTCTTGAGAATTCCCGAGTCATCGTCAATAAACGCAACGGTCTTGATATTGACTTCAGAAATAATGATCGGCAGCACCTGTTCTATCTGGGTGCGGGTGGTCGCATTCAAGACAGGGATCAGAATTCTGGAAAGGGGTTGCCGGACTTTTATTTTATGGCTCTTGCGAAGCGAGTGCACCAGGGAACTGATCTGCTGGGCCAGTTCCATGGAAACTTCCAGGTCCTGGTTGATCAGGTGGTCGGCTACTGCCGGCCAGTTGGTCAAATGCACGGAAGGGGCCTGGTACACGGTGCCTGCCGCATTCCGTTCCCGCAGATCGTCGGTAAGGTTTTTATACAGCCAGTCGCTGAAGAAGGGGGCAATCGGAGCGATCAGCTGCGCTGCGGTAACCAGGCAGTGGTGCAGGGTGTCATACGCTGCTTTCTTGTCAGCGGTGAGGCCGTCGCCCGAGGCGCCGCCCGTCCAGAAACGCCTGCGGTTGAGGCGCACGTACCAGTTGGAGAGGTGTTCGGTCACAAACTCCTGTACCAGCCGGCCGGCTTTGGTAGGGTTGTAGTCGTCGTATTGGACGGCCACTTCCTTTACCAGGGTATTGAGCCGTGACAGGATCCAGCGATCAAGCTCCGTAAGCGGGTCCGGAACAGCATTGCCGGTAGCTTCGTAGCCGTCAAGGTTGGCGTAAAGCGCGAAGAAATTATAGGTATTGAAAAGCGTACTGAAAAATTTACGCTGTACTTCAACAATGCCGTCGGCGTTAAACTTGAGGTTGTCCCATGGTTCTGCATTGGTGATCATGTACCAGCGGGTGGCGTCGGGCCCGTATTGGGCCAGCGTGGCAAAGGGGTCGACCGCATTGCCAAGGCGTTTCGACATCTTATTGCCGGTTTTATCCAGCACCAGACCTGTGGAAACTACATTTTTAAAGGCAACCGAATCGAACAGCATACCGGCAATGGCGTGAAGGGTGAAAAACCACCCACGGGTCTGGTCGACCCCTTCCGAAATAAAATCTGCGGGGTAGCTGTTGGTAAAGATATTGGCATTTTCAAACGGATAATGCCATTGGGCATACGGCATTGCTCCCGAATCGAACCAGACATCGATCAGGTCGGGTTCCCGGTACATCACACTTCCATCGCCGGCGACCAGGTAAAGACGGTCCACATAGGGACGGTGCAGGTCGAAGGTTCCGGCTTCCAGCTGTTCCAGGTAAAGCGCGTTGTCCTGTGCCTGTGCGGCATCCAGCTTTCCGGATGCATTGGCTTGCTGCAATAAGTCGCCAAGCTGCCGGATTGACCCGATACATACCTCTTCTCCGGTCTCGGAGCGCCAGATCGGCAGAGGAGTTCCCCAATAGCGGCTGCGGCTGAGGTTCCAGTCTACCAGGTTTTCCAGCCAGTTCCCGAACCGTCCGGACCCGGTACTTTCCGGGTGCCAGTGGATGGTCTGGTTGAGGGCAACCAGTTTGTCTTTAACGGCGGTGGTACGGATGAACCAGCTATCGAGCGGATAGTACAAAACAGGCTTATCGGTTCGCCAGCAATGCGGGTAGGGGTGTTCGTATTTCTCTACTTTAAAGGCCTTGCCCTCTTCTTTCAGTTTGATGGCAATCAGCACATCCGTCGGGCGGAAATCGGGTTGGTTCTGGACTTCCTGCGGATAGTATTCCGGTTTTACGAATCGTCCGCCGAATTCACCTATTTCTTTTACAAAGCGACCCTGCCGGTCAACGATAGGGACTTCTTTCCCGGTTTCATCCGTTACCATGATGGCCGGAATGCCGTTGGCTTGTGCTACCCGGAAGTCGTCTGCCCCGAATGTGGGGGCCGTATGGACAATGCCGGTACCATCTTCCGTCGTCACGAAATCACCGGTAATCACCCGGAATGCCGGTGATTCAGGGACTACGTAAGGCATAAGCTGTTCGTATGCCAGTCCTTTGAGGGCGCTTCCCTTGAAAGTGGCTTCAATGGTCCAGGGAAGTATTTTTTTGTCAGATTCCGGGTAGTTTTCAAAATCCCCGTCCTGCCCTTTTTCGCTAAAGAATTTACCGACCAGGTCGCGGGCCAGCACCACCCTTACCGGTGTAAACAGGTACGGGTTAAAGGTTTTGACCACTACATAATCGATTCCGGCTCCTACGGTCAGCGCCGCATTGGCCGGCAGCGTCCAGGGGGTGGTTGTCCAGGCCAGCAAATACGTTTTACCCCAGTCGGAGGCAGGGAGCACCTCATTGGGTCTGGCCTCAAACATGGCCACAATTGTGGTATCCTTTACCTCTTTGTAGGTGCCGGGCATGTTAAGCTCATGGGACGACAGCCCGGTGCCTGCGGCTGGAGAATAAGGTTGAATGGTATAGCCCTTATACAGCAGGTCTTTTTCATGCAGGCGCTGAAGGAGGCACCAGATGCTCTCCATATATTCGTTGTGGTAGGTTACATAAGGTGTTTCCATATCCACCCAGTACCCCATTTTGTCGGTCATATCCTGCCACAAGTCTGTAAACCGCATAACGGCCTCCCGGCATTTGGCATTATATTCCTCCACACTGATGGTTTTACCGATTGCTTCCTTGGTAATCCCGAGCTCTTTTTCCACCTGTAATTCTACCGGCAGGCCATGCGTATCCCACCCTCCTTTTCTCTTTACCTGATATCCCTGCAGTGTTTTATAGCGGCAGAAAATATCCTTGATAGTCCGCGCCATTACATGATGGATTCCCGGTGTTCCGTTCGCTGACGGAGGGCCTTCATAGAATGTGAAAGACGGAGCGCCTTCCCGTTCGGAGATGGAGGCGTCAAAAATGTGGTTTTGTTTCCAGAATGCTTGGATTTCGTCAGCTATTTGCGCGTAATCAAGCCCCTTATATTCTTTGTATTTCATCATGTTTGCGTTGACCCCGGTGCCGCCATCCTGTCATAGCGCGCCGGCTGTAGACGGAAATACGGCAATTGGGCCTGCAAAATTAGTGATTTTTCATGTAAAAGGATGGGGGAGACCTGACTAAATTGTACCGGCAACTATCAGGGCAGTAATAGTCCCATGGCAGGGTCGCTTATACCGGGCCGGCCGGTTTCCACTCGCCCGGCAAACCGGTGCAGGTAGGTGTCGCCGCACCGCAGGGAAAAGTCGTACCAGTTCCCGCTTTTCGCCAGGAGCCAGCTTTCTTCCTTCGATTGGCCTGCGGCAATCAACAGCGGATCCGGAGTGCTGTAGTCATAGGCGTTACTGTGAAAGACGACCTCAAGGGGCGTTTTTTCCGGATTGTGTACTGTGGCGATGAGGCCTCCTTCGACGGTATCGTAGCGTAAAGTCAGTTGCGGTTCCGGTGCCTGCAGGGTCCCCGAAAATTTGTGAAAGTAGCCATTGGGCCCAAAAACCTCGAGGTCGTAGGCGTTTTGCGCTTCCGGCAGATTCCAATCGTCGGAAAGGGATTTTCCCGCTTCCACCGTGTACCGTCTGGGAATCAGGTCCAGGTGATGGAGGTCGTACACATGGTATACGGCTCCGGTAGTTCCGGCATTTTCAAAAACTAGCCGGATGGCATGGTTCTTTTTTATTTTTTCGAAACGCGTGTACAGCCGGTAGGGAAGGGCCCTTGAAAACCGGGTGCCTTTTTCCTGGTAAAGCGGAGCGGGAGTCTCGGGGGCAGCCGCTTTCGGCAGTTGCCTGGAGGCTTCATCGAGGGTCGCATAATGGGCTGTTTCCGGCATTTTAGGAAATACCGGGTCGTTGGGATTTACAAAGTCGAAAGCGGAAGTCAGGTCACTGCTGACGGCACGGTGCCAGGGACTGATGGCCGGTACAGTCACACCGAAACGCTTTTCAATGAACTGGGCAACCGATGTATGATCGGCCACCTGTGAATCGACCCAGCCGCCTTTGCTCCAGGGCGAAATGATATAGAGCGGAACCCGCGGCCCCATTCCCCAGGGACGTAAATTCCCCGATATCGTATCCCGTTCATCCTGGTAAACACGGGTTCTCACCGGTCCACCTTTGGCCATAGATGCCGCGTGAAAGGGGCTGGGGAAAGCAGAGGTTCCTTTATCGTTATGAAAATACATCCCGTTCAGGTCGAGCGTGGATTTCCCTGCGAGCGTATTGTCGAGGTTGTACGAAGGGACTGCCGGCGCCGGCAGGTGGTCGAACAGGCCGTCATTTTCATCGAATGTCAGGAAGAAAACCGTTTTGCTCCATACTTCAGGGTTCGAAACGAGGGTCGATAAGACCTGGTGCGTGAAATCGGCGCCCCGGTAAGGACTGGAAGGGGCGCCCGGATGTTCCGAGTCCTGTTGAGAAGGCAATATCCAGGTGACCTGCGGAAGGGTGTTGTTGGCCACATGGTCGCCCAGATCCTGCAATGACCAGTGCCGCATACCATTTTCATAGATAGGGGAGCCTGGCCGGGCCTTGCGGAAACTCTCGAACGCCAGGCAGCCGTGCATGGCGCCGCTCCAGTTGTCGTTAGGATCCTGGTAAATGCGCCAGCTGACCCCGGCCGCCTCCAGTACATCCGGAATAGTAGCCCATTTAAAGGCATTGCCGCGATACGTATAACCGGGATCCGGCATTTTGTTTTCGATCCAGCACCGCAGGTTAACCGGTTCTGAATCCTCATCCGTGCAATTGACCCCGGCTGCCCGCTTTTCAGGATCAAAATTGGAACCTGACCAGAAAACGATCCGGTTAGGGTCGGTACCGGTCGCTACCGAGCAATGGTAGGCGTCGGAAAGGGTAAAAGATTCGGCCAGGGCGTACTGGAACGGGATCTCCTCCCGGGTATAGTAGGCCATTGAATACGGTGTTTTGAACAGGGGCCAATACCCGTATTTCCCCTGGTTCCATGCGGCCTGCATATCCGGGAAGTCATGCGGCGTTCCGTTAATGAGAGCCGCATTTGATTTGTTCTTGTGCGCCCGGTAAGGAGGAACGATCCGCTGCCCGTCGGATTGGTGGAAAACCCGCTGTCCGCTTTCGAGGGGAATGGGAAACCGGTCGCCAAAGCCCCGGACCCCCTTCATCGCCCCAAAATAGTGATCAAATGAACGATTTTCCTGCATGAGGATCACAATATGCGCTACATCGCGAAGGGAGCGGGTGGCATTATGGGCATTGACGGCGAGGGCTTTCTGGATCAGGGCGGGCCAGAGGGCAGCGGTAGCGCCGGCTTTAGCAGCAAGTTGTATGAATTTTCTTCGGTTAAGATTGCTCATGCTTAAACAGGTAAATTGGGTTTAGGGAGCCCGGGACGAACCCCTAAAGTTAAGGAATTGGCTCCTAAAATAGCGGTTAAGGAATTTTTAACCAAACACAACGAAGTGTAACTATTTGGTAACTTTGCAATTAGGGCGTTGGCGGAGTAATCTTTGTAAAAAAATAATCGGGAGGTATTGCGCTGAATGATTTAACCATATACCTTTGCACCATGTTACCTGAATGACGAAAGTGTCAGACGATAACAAAAAACGCAGAAGTAGCTCAGCTGGTAGAGCGCGACCTTGCCAAGGTCGAGGTCGCGG
>JBEBSD010000071.1:0-31128 GCA_040394475.1 Telluribacter humicola
AAGGGTCGTGTCCTAACCGCTAGACGAATGGGCCGACTGGTCTCCTACTTCGTGTATGAGGGCACTTTCCTCCGATTTTTCCAGGCTGCCTGCCTGAATCGAGGTGCAAATATAGAAGGGTAATCGGAGGCGTCAAATAATGGCGTTTGTTTTTTTGAAAATATATTTTTTGTGAAAGGTTTACGGCAGCAACCAGGGGCTGAACAGCCGTCGGTTCTTGGTCAGAAAAAGGTCCCGGCCGCGTGGGCATTCGCGCTCATCGTTCCGGAGAATGAGCTGCGGGCTCCAATTGCCGGAGGTAGGCGATGAGATTGAGCACCTCCTGGTCTTTCAGATTGCTGAGCAGCCCCGGAGGCATAAGCGATACCGGTGTGATTTCCTTCGACTGTATATCAGATTTTGAGATGGAAACCGGATCTTGTCCAACTATTTTGAGCGTGAGCTGCCTGTCATTTTCCATCGTGACCGTACCGGTGAAAGTCCGGCCGTCGCGGGTAGTCACCACAACCATGCGGTAATCGTCCTGTATGTCGGCGTTGGGCTCCAGGATATTGGTCAGGAGGTATTCCAGGTCGCTGCGGTTGGCCCCGGTGATGTCAGGCCCTATAGCTCCCCCCTGTCCGAACAACTGGTGACATGGCGAGCAGGTCATCGTGAAAAGTTCCTTCCCCGCCTTCAAGTCGGCTTTCCCCAGGGACTCAGGGGTCAGCAGCCTGCGATAGTTCGCGTAATCCTGTTCCAGTGTACCGGTTTGATTTTCAACAGGCCCCCAAACTTCTACAAAACCACTCCCTACCGTGCGCAGCAACTGGCGGGCGATATAGGTAGGGACATCCTTTTTGGGAATTGCCTTTGACGCGATGGCCTTCGTCAGTATCATACCATATGCCTGTCGGGACGACAGTGTCCGGATCACCTCGGCTTTTTCGGCTCCGTTGTAGGAAGGGTAGGCTTCCAGGAGCTTCAATGCCAAACTATCGGCATCAAAGGCAGCTACTGCCCGAATGGCATCGACGCGAAGGCCGGCATCATCCATAAGCGACGGGAGCAATGCCGGCAATTGGTTGTTTCTGGAAGCAGCCAGCCTGGCGACGGCATTCCTGCGGTCCTGAAGTGAAGAAGAGCCGTTTGACAGCATAGCGAGTAATCCGGCTGCCGTCTCCTGGTCCGCAAACATCTGGTTGATTGCGGCAGCGATAATTGCGACTGAATCACCCTGTGCGACTAATCCCGGATAAAGCAAGCGCCAGCCGGCGGGCAGCTTCTGATCGGGAATTCCTTCCAGGGCGTCCCTGATTCCTTTCAGGGTTTCCTTGACAAGACGTGGTTCTTCGGGGAACCGGCCCGTCAGCATTTCCAACTTGCCGGCGTCGGTAATGCGCCGGGCGGTGTAGTTGACAATGCTTTCAATAGTGCAGCCTGCCATCATTCCAAGCGCTTTTTCCGGATTGTCATTCACCAGGGGTTCCCATGCAAACCAAAGCAATTTGGGGATGTTGTGGTCGGTTTTGTCTGCCTGGTGTGTAAGCAAGCCGGCCAGGATCTCCCATCTGTGAGGATGTTCAAGACGCTGCACGCAGGAGGCAAGATAGCGTCTCACCACAGCGGAGGAGTCGGAGTGAGCCATTTTTGTCAAACGATCAATTACCTCCGGTTGGTTGCCGCCGGCTTCACACAGCAGCTGTATCGCCCAGCTGCGAATATATTCTTCCTTATCATACGAGACATCGAGCAGGGTGCGCGTACCGAGATTGCCGGTTATATGGAGGGCCCACATGGCCCGTAGCCGGAGGTCCGGATCCGTTGCTTCCCGGAAAAGCGATTGGAGGAATAACAGGGCGTCGTTTTCTATCGACCTTTTGACGGCTCTTCCCTGGAGCAGTATTCTGGCCCTGCGGGAATGCCAGTCGCTCTTACTGGTTTGCAGGCCGGCGAGTTCGAGGTCTGATAAAAGCCCCAGGTCGGTATAACGATCCGGCCATTGCTGTGCGAGAGACTTTTCCGGGGTGATCCGGAATATTCTTCCTGTTTCCCGGTGGAGCACTTCCGATCCGCAGATATCCGCATCGTGCCAGTCTAACACATAAAGGGCTCCTTCAGGACCCACTTCAAGACTGAATCCTACCCATTGAGCATTGTTTGCCAACAGGAAATCATCGCCGTGCCTGCCCGTAAATCCGGAGCCTTTCGGTTCAAGTATATCTGAAAGAACCGCGTGCTCATGGATGTTGGCCATGAAGATACGCCCGCGCTGTTCTTCGGGGAATGCATCGGATTGATAGATACGGGCGCCTCCGTGCGCAGAGCGATGGCTGTGATCGGCAATTGTGCGGATGTCGGTGTAATGAAAAGGGTTGAAGTGCCTGCCCCCCTGCCGGTGATAGATTCCGCCGGGTATTACATGCCACAGGTGGGGAATGACACAGGCCGTAATAAACAGCTGCCCTTTTGCATCGTAGTCGATTCCCCAGGGATTGCTGAACCCGTGAGCGACCACTTCAAAGCGGTCCTGAACAGGGTGATAGCGCCATACGCCCCCGTTTATTTCTGTCCCGTTCAGTACTTCTGTTTTTTGGGGAAAGGGGTCTTTCCCTTTGTAGAGCTTTCCCTTTCCGGCAGGCTTGCCTACGGTAGAAGGGGTTGCAAATCCCTGCAGCCCGTAAAGCCAGCCATCGGGCCCCCAGTGCAAACTGTTCAGTGTTTCATGCCGGTCGCGGATACCCCATCCTGTTAACCGTACCTCAATATCGTCCAGATCGGCTTTGTCGTCTTTGTCCCGGTCGGGGATGAACAGCAGGTTAGGCGGCGCACCGACAAAAACTCCGTCAAACCCTACAGCCAGTGCCGCAGGGAACGCAATTCCTTCCATAAAAACGCTGCGCTTGTCGGCAATACCGTCTCCGTCGGTGTCTTCCAGAATCAGTATACGGCTGTCGCCACTGTTGGAGAAGCCATGACGCCGGGATTCATAATCGCGGTTTTCGGCAACCCACAGCCTGCCGCGATCGTCCCAGCAAAACGCCATCGGCTGTGTCAGCATCGGTTCTGCGGCCCAGGTAGTTACTTTGTAGCCATCCAGGACGGTCATGGCTTCAATCGCCTCCTGCGGCGAAAGAAACCTGGCGGCTCTTCCTTCTTCCTTGGCCAGGCTCCAGAGGTCTTTGGTTGCCAGCGTGCCGGTTTTCCCGGAAAATGTCGACCAGTCATTGTTGACGTCATTGTTATTGAACTCCCCCGTCCGGACGACTAATTGGTGGCGGACCACCTCGCTGGTGCCTTTTTGCAGTATCCAGTCGCCTCTCTTCGTCTTTGCCGTACCCACGCCCATTTTTTTGTCGACACGCCATGGTTCCGGGTACCCGCGGTTTGCAGGATGGTCAAAAAGTGTAATATGAGCCAGGTCCTGCCGTCCAGCCACCTTGAGCCCGACGTCAATCCACATGGCGGGCTGTGCTGCCGCCTTTAGCCCGGATTGCCTGGCGGCATTGATCACCCGGCCTTCTACCCCTTCTTTCCAGGGCATCCTGACAAATAGCCCGCCGTAATCGTACTGGCCGAATGTCAGATCCGTATGTGCATAACCGTTCCATTCAACGTCCAGGTAATATTTTCCATTGCTGACCGAAAGTGCCCAATTCTGAGTTTCTGTAAGGAGCGTATCGCCATTTTCGCCGGTTAGCGCATAGACGGTCTGCCATTCAACACGGCTTCCCTTCTCGCTGAGGATCGAAGATGAAATACGTTTCCAGTGATCCTGTTGCGGATTATGGAAATAATCTCTCCCGTTCATCCGGGTGATTCCCCAGAAAATGCCCGTCTGGTGTTGATGGTGATCCGGGCTGTTTTCAGTAAGCACTCCCTTTCCGTCGGGCGCCAGAAGGGGATGGATATAGGGACGAAAGTCTGCAGGTGCATTGTGCACGAGGATCGGTGCAGCCAGGCTGTCCTGATAGTATACGGAAATAGTTCCGGCCGTGTCTTTTTTTACGGCCAATCGTATTCCGATGTCGTTTTCAGTTTCCCGGTGGGTAGATGACAGCGATACCAGCGAGAGAATTATAGCTGCTGAAAGGCAGCGAATCAGGAGTTTCATATCGGACGATTTCCGGTAAACCTGGTAGCTTGCCTGGTTAATCCGTGATGATTTCTTTCCTGACCGGATCCCAGCTGACCCTTTTTCCGGAGTGCAGCGCCTTTGTCGCCATAATAGTAGCTACTGAATGACAGAATCCTGCTTTGGCAGGGGCATTGGGTTCCTTACGGCTACGGATACATTCCATCCAGTTGCGGACGTGAAGAGAGGTTGCAGAATCCGTACCGGTATTGGCGTCGGTTGCTATTTTTTCGGTGGCGGCGGCAAGCTCGTACTGTTCCAGCAGATTGCTTTGAAGGCCCATTACTTCGGCATCATCTGCCGTGAGTCCGCCGGTCGGACTGATTTGATTGGTGTCGAGATTGATCATGCCGGCATTTGAATAGTAATATTCCTTAACTCCTCCGGCTGAATTGTTAAAGCGCGATGAGTAGATGACCTGGAAGCCGTTTTCCTGTTTGTCGAAAGGACCGTAGTCAAAAACCGCTGTGAAGGTGTCGGGGTTGGTCCGCCCGTCTTTCCAGGTGTATATCCCCCCGCTGGCTACCGCATGACGGGGTGCCTCAAGACCGCTGAACCAATGTACGGTGTCGATCTGATGCGCCATCCATTGTCCCGGAATACCCGAAGAGTAGGGGTAGAACAGGCGATACTCCAGGTAATATCTGGGATTCCAGGGTACTTTCGGACGGTTGAGCAGGAACCTTTCCCAGTCAGTATCCTGCTCGCGTATCTGGGCAACCAGCTCGGGTCTTCTCCAGCGACCGGGCTGATTGACGTTCCAGGTCATTTCGACGGTGGTAATATCTCCGAATTTGCCGGATCGTATGAATTCAAAAGCCGACCGGTACCTGGGAGAGCTGCGCCGCTGCGAGCCGACCTGGACGATCTGCCCGCTTTTCTCAACAGCGCTCAGTGCAATTTTGGCATCTTCCAGCGACTCGGCAAACGGTTTTTCGACGTATACATCCCTGCCCGAGCTGACAGCCTCAGCGCAATGCAAAGCATGCTGGAAATCGGCCGTGCTGATGATTACAGCATCCACGTCTTTTCGTTCGTACAATTCCTCATTGTTCCGGGCTTTGAAGAAACCGGGTGACGCCCAACCTTTGGATTGAAGGAATGCAGCAGCCTCCTCGCGGCGGCGGTTCCAGAGGTCTGAAACCCCCGCGAGTTCAAAGTTTAGTTCCGGGGCATGGTTCATGAAGTTTTTTGAAAGGGTGTTCCGGAACCTGTCCGAAAACCCCACAATTCCTACGCGTACACGATCGTTGGAACCAAGTATCCGCCGGTAACTGGACGCGTTCATCGTATGGGTTCCAAAAGCGAAGCCCGCACCAATGAGGCTGGCCTTCTTTAAAAAATCTCTTCTTGCGTTAATCATTCTACAGCGCTTTAGTAAAAAAATAACCTGTAAGGCCACATCCCCTCAACAGCCTCAATACCCAACACAACCCCAAAACCTAAAACCTAAAACCTACTACCTAAAACCTAACACCTAATACCTATTACCTAACACCTAAAACCTAATACCTTATCACCTATCCATCAATCATTTTTGCTATCCGCCCGCCGGTTGCCCTCCAGTCCGATGCCGAACTGCTCGCCCCAAACCAGGTACTTCTGCTTCATTTCCCGTGCCTTTTCCGGATAGCGATCGATCACGTCGTTTTCCTCGACAGGGTCTGCTTCGAGGTTATAAAGTTCCCATTTGTCTTTCCAGGAAACCAGTTTCCATTCCCCGTCTCTGATCGCTTTCCCCCAGGACCATTCCCAGAACAGGGGTTCAGAACGTTGAATAGCCTGTTCTCCCTTTAAAATTGGAAGAAAGCTGCTGCCGGACAGCGGGTTAAGCTTGCTTCCGGACCATTGAACCGGATACGTCGTGCCTGTGATGTCAAGAAATGTCGGCATGAAGTCAATAAAATGAAGCGGTGTATGGTTAATGCTGTTTGTTTGTTTGATAGCTGCCGGCCAGTAGGCGATCAGGGGCGACCGGATGCCGCCTTCATGGCTATAGCCTTTGTGTAACCTGAAGGGAGTGTTGCTCACATTGGCCCAATCCGGCCCGAAAGCTGCCCACCGGGTCATGCTGCCTATTTCACCGGTATCCTCCGGACGTTGAATATTACCGGCAGAAGCGCCATTGTCGGAAGCGAACAGGATCAGGGTGTTATCATCCTGACCCATTGCTTTTAATTTTTCCAGCAGGCGCCCGATATTTTGATCCAACCGGTCGATCATAGCGGCGTAGACGGCCATCTTCAGGTCCTCCTGGTCTTTCTCTTCCTCCGTTAGCGTATCCCAGTTTCTGTAGACAGGCGCTGATAAAGGATGTCCTTCTGTCAGTAAACCCTGCTTTTTTTGTTTTTCGAAACGGGCCTTTCTGATTTTTCCGTAGCCATCCCTGTATTTGCCGCGGTATTTTGCAATATCTTCCGGCCACGCCATCAGTGGTTCATGCGGGGCGTTGTAGGCCAGGTACAGAAAAAAGGGTTTACCGGTACCTTCGGATTCGGAAAGCCACCCGAGGGCATAGTCAGTGAATGCATCGGTGGTATAGAAATCCCGGTTTTCGGGTGTATAGGCGTCGATTACGTTGCCTTCAATGCACCAGGTTCGTCCTTCTGCTTTCTGAGCGGGTTTCTCTTCCCCGTCCCGCTGGTTACCGGGATTGAAGTAATTGCAGGCGCCGTCCATAAGGCCGCTGTAATGGTCAAAACCACGGGACACGGGGTTTTCTGAGCTGTGGTGTTTTCCTGACCACAGGGTGGTATAGCCGGCATTCCGGAACATTTCCCCGAGGGTTATTGCGTTTTGCATGGGCTGGTTCCAGTTGGTATTGTATCCGGTGTGCTGTGCATACTGACCGGTTAACAGGCAGGCCCGTGAGGGAAAACATTTGGAGGTGTTGTATAGCTGCGTGAACCTTATGCCTTCTCCGGCAAGCCTGTCCAGGTTAGGGGTGGCGATTTCACTTCCGTAGCAGCCCGGATCAGACCAGCCCATGTCGTCGGCAAGGATCAGAATTACGTTCGGGAGGTTCTTTCCGACGGCTGCAGGCTGTGCTGCAGGAGCTGAGCTGATTAGCAGTAAAACAGCCAGCAATAGGAGACGATGGTTTGCTTTTAGTTTACCCGCCATATTTTTCCGGAGTTAAGTCAATAGTATGATGTTGCATTCTTTTAAAGCGCCTTGAGCACTAATTTGTTTTGGATTTCACGTATTCTGCGGGTTGTTTGAACGCATGAGGCGGCAGCCCGTCCAGCGTCGACTGAAACTTCCTGTACAGTTTTTTTTCTTTGTTGCTCAGGTGATCGAACGGAAGCCTGTTTTCTTCCCACTCGTCATTTGCAACCCTGTAAAAGCTTCCGTCATTGTACAGTTTATAGTCTTTGTTTCTGACGAAACGGCCGTAGCGGCGTTCGGAGCCCCCACCTTTGAGCGGATCATAATGGACAAGTACCTGCGCTCTTTCAGGACCCTTGCCGGTCAAAAGGAATTCCGCAAGGCTCTTGCCGTCTGTATCGGGAGGCAGGCCGGCGCCGGCGAGATCCGTGAGGGTAGGGAGGAAGTCATTGAATTCGACCAACCGATCCGTAACGGTATTGGGTTTAATTTTCCCTTTCCAGGATACAATGAGCGGCACATGCGTCCCCGCATTCCGCATGGTTCCCTTACCGCCATTATAGGCTCCCTGTGTTGTTGTCCGGGAGGTAATGCTGATATGGGTACCGTTGTCGGCGGTGAAAATAATCACAGTGTTATCGAGCAGCTCCCTTTTTTCCAGGTGAGACAGTATTCTGCCTACGGCGTCATCCATATAGGTCACCATATCCGCAAAATGGCTTGTATCAGGCTGCGTACGCAATGCCGCCTGTTGCCATTCAGACGATTTCGGCGTGGGGAGAAACGGCGCGTGGACGAGCACCATGGGATAATAGACCAAAAAGGGCTGACTCTTATTCCTGTCGATGAAATCCAGTATGAAGTCGCCGAACAGATCCGGGCCATATTCGTCGGGAGTCCCCTGGAACAACTTCCCGTTTTTCTGGTAGACCGGCGCTGTATAACGTTCTCCTTTTTCGCTTTTAGGTACCGCATATTTCCAGAGGCAGTATTCATCAAAGCCGAACCGGTAGGCCCTGTCCAGGTCTTCAAATCCCTCGATGTGCTCATTTCCGTTCAATTGCCATTTACCGGCGATGCAGGTGGCATAGCCGGCATCTCTCAGGTAATTTGCGAACGTTTTTTCACCGCTTTTCAGGTATTCGAATGCTACATAGTTCCGGTAGCTGTATTTTCCCGTCATGAGCTGTACGCGCGAGGGCGTGCAAAGCGGCAGGGAATAGCAGTTCGTAAAACGTACGCCACCCTTTGCCAGGTTATCCAGTATGGGGGTGGCGTAACTCAGGCCGCCGTTCACCCCCAGGCATTCGTAACCCAGGTCATCGGCCATGATCACAATGATGTTAGGCCGGCTGCCGGGAACCTGTGAAAACAATAGGCCCGGGAAGCTCAGGTACAGGATGATGACTATCGTTGCGATTCTTTCCATAAGCATGGTTGCCGGACTCAGTTATAACCGTCGTTCTGGGTCAGCGTGCCGGTGACGTTTCGTTCTATTTCACTGAACGGGATGGGGTACAGGTTATGGAAAGGCCTGACCGTGTGCCCGGACGACTCGTTGTATTTTACCGTTCTTTCATAAACAAGCCCGAGCCTGGCCAGGGTAAGCCTGCGCCTTTCCTCGATACCCAGTTCCCGCATTCTCTCATCCAGGATATAGTCGATAGTGATTTCGTCGGGCGCCGCTGCCGCAGCATTGGCCCTGGCGCGGACGGTATTGATATCGGCGGCGGCCAGCGATCGGTCTCCTTTTCCTAAATGCGCTTCGGCCCTGATAAGATAGGTTTCTGCCAGCCGTACGTAATACTGATCGGTGTAATTGCCGCCGGCAGTATTAAGAAGCAGTCCTGTAGCGCTGTCGGCGTACAGGTTGTCGGGATGACTGCCCGGAGGAGAAGCCTTGCTTTGGTAGGGATAGAAATTCCGCAGCGTATCCAGTCTTGCCGGCGGGTTTTCCACTACGCTTTTTCCGTAATAGGCAGAAGCCGGGTTACTGTAGTAAAAATCCCTCACGAAATTATACGACGAGTTCCGGATATCGTTTGCGAAATCTTTTTGCCAGACCGTGTATTTCAAATGGTTGGAAGGAGGCATCCAGCCTACACCGCGTCCCCCTGTTCCGCCGGATGTAGCCCCTATGAAGCCCAGGACGCCGTCGGGAGCATCGATCTGGTAAACCTGCGGCGAGTGGTACCGCTCTAGGAGATAGCCGCCTGCTCCCGATACCAGCCCCGATGAATTGGCTTCTCCTCCAAGCACATCGGTTTCAAACTGGCAAACCCAGATCGCTTCCAGGTTACCGCTTGTGCTCCGGTTTTGATTATTGAGCTGGAAGAGGTCCCAGTAGACATCGCCCGGCTCGTTCCGCTTGGTTCCGAACCGTTGGGTCATGAGCGCAGTATTCGGATTGTCTATAACGTTTGTAGCGGCGGTAATTGCTTTATCCCATTCCTGTAATGCCAGATACGTTTCAGCCAGGTAATGCGCCGCTGCGAGGTTGGATATTTCCCCGTCGCTTACCTGCATGATGCCGGGCAGGTTGGCGGCGGCAAATTCGAGGTCTGCCGCTGCCTGCTGTAAAACCAGGGTTCTATCGGTTCTTGTGTAGTCGGTTTTGGGAGTGGTTACCTCCTGCAGCTCAAGCGGTACGTCTCCGTAAAGATAGGCGAGAACCCTGTAGGAAAATCCGCGGAAAAACCTGGCTTCCGCTTCTATCAAAAGCTTTTCGGCATCCGTGAGTTCACTGCCGGGGATCCGGCCGATGATGATATTGGCGCCTGATATAAGTCCGTAGAACCGCTCCCAGGGCCAGTAGGCGGTTTCGGAAGTAGGGGTTAAGTAGACGGCATAGTCGGTAAAACGGGCCGTGGCGGAAGGTTGTCCGTTATTGACAATATCGGTCCCGAAAAGCAGGTCGAAGGCGTCGCGGCCGTTGCGGGTCGGCGAGACAAAAAGCGCCTGCCTGCTTTTGTCGTACAATTTGTAGACCGCAGATTTGAAATTATTGAACGACTTGAAGGAGTTTTCCGGGGAATAAAAATCCAGGGGGATTTCTTCCAGGATTTTAGACTCGTTGCAGGCTCCTCCTGTCAGTATCAGAAGAAGAAGTAGTAGATACTTGGTGACTTTCATGAGTTGAGGTGTTGTAGTTAAAATGTTACATCAATGCCAACAGCATAGCTTTTGAGAACGGGGCGGCCGTCCCGTATAATTCCCTGGCCGGTTTCCGGATCCCATCCTTTCCACCCGGTCCACGTCGCCAGGTTTTTTCCGCTGACAAACAGTTTTAACCCCTGCACTTTCCATTTCCCGATCAGGCTTGGGTTGAAGGTATAGGCCAGCGACACATCCTGAAGGCGGACAAAACTTCTGTTTTTAAATAGTTCCGGAACGATGGCGCCCGCAGCGCCGGGCAGGTGGAACTCTCCCCCGGGATTGGCAGGGGTCCAGTAGTCGAACTCCCTGAAAATATTCTGGACCAGTACGCTGGAGGAATTGCGGTAATTAATGCCGGTAGTACCAAGATACCCGTTTTTCCCTCCCTGTACGGCATTGAGAAACAAGTGCAGTGAAAATCCTTTGTACCGGAAAACGTTTTGCACACCCAGTCTGAAGGCAGGTTCCTGGCGACCCAGGATTTCCCGGTCGTCCGGTGTAATGAGCCCGTCGCCGTTAACATCCACGATCCGTTCTGTGCCGGGCGACCACCCTGTCGGTATTTCATCGCCGATCTGGTAAATCCCGTCGAGTCGGTAGCCGTATACGGCGCCCAGGGAATGGCCGATAAATAAGTTACTGGCCACGAGGTCGTCTTCTTTTCCGTCGTTATCGTGATCCAGCCCGATGAGGGAAGCTACCTTGTTGGTATTATGTGAAAAATTAAGGGAAGTGTTCCACTGGAATTGGTCGGTACGGATGTTCTGACTGTTCAGCGCAAATTCAATGCCGCTGTTGTCGATGCGCCCGAGGTTTGTCGTGATCTGGCTAAACCCGGTAATCACCGGAATGTTTACATCGAAAATGAGATTTGTCGTTTGCGTGGTATAGTATTCAACATTTCCTGACAGCCTTCCCGAAAACAGCGAAAAATCAATTCCCAGGTTCAGCCCTCTGGTAGTTTCCCAGGTAAGATTGGGGTTGGCCAGGGAGATAATTTCCTGGCCGAACAGGGTGGTGCCGCCATCACCAAAAAGATAGGAGGCGTCTGACTGAACTACTGCCAGGGAGGCATACCGGTTGACCAGGTTGCCGTTGCTGCCGTAGGAAGCTCTCAGTTTGAGCAGATCTAAAAAATCAACCGCGGCAAACGGCTCCCTGGAAATGGTCCACCCCAGTCCCACGGAGGGGAACACTGCATTTTTCTCATTGGCGGCGAAGCCGGAAAATCCATCTCTCCGGAAGGTTGCAGTGACAAAATACCTGCCTTTATAATCGTAGTTGAGGCGGGCCATCTGGTAGAGCGAGGCCTCTTTCCAGGCAGCGGAGTTGATATACTGCTGCTGGGATTGCTGGAGACTGTTATAGCCTAAACCGAGGTTTTTATAATCGATGCCATCCGCCATCGTAATGTCGTAGGTCCTTTCGTTTCTTCCGTAAACAAGCGTGAGGTCGAGACCGTGATCCCCGTTGATTTCCTTCCGGTAGTTCACAATATGATCCAGGAGCCAGTCATAAGCGGATTCATTTGATTTATAGGCCCGCCCCAGAAAGCCCGCGCCATAAATGTTCGCGTTGTTTCGCCTGTTCCAGCGATAATTATGTCCGTAGTTGACCCGGTAGCTGAGTCCGTCCAGAAAAGGAAAATCGATGACGCCGTAGAAATTTCCGATCAGGCTGTTTCTGCGGTCGAAATCATCGGCATGGGACGCAAGGAGCGGGTTGTTGGCGCCTGACCCAAGAGGATATTGAACCAGCTCCCCGTTTTCATCGTAAGGACTTACCAGAGGGTTGACATTGATAGAGCTGGACAACGTAGGAGAATCGCCGGAATAGTTTGCAAAGGCCCCCTGCGACTGTACCCCGAATTTAAGCCAGGGGAAAAGCTGGTTTTCCAGGTTAATGCGGGTGGTTATCCTTTTAAAGATATCGTTGATGATGAATCCTTTCTGGTCTGTGTGTCCACCGGAAATAAAGTAGCTTGATTTTTCGGAGCGGCCGCTGATGCTGAGATTATGGTCGATGAGGTACCCGGGATTGGTAACGGCCTTCCACCAGTCGTAATCCGTTCCGTTCCGGTAGCCATTCAAAATAGGCTGATCGCCCCAGTACCGGGTTGGGTCGAAGTCGGGATTAGGCGTGGTGTAGTCCGGCCCCAGGTAAGCGTCCATCCAGTTGATATGCCCGATTTTGGCGATATATTCGTCACGATTGTGGTAGGTCAGCGGATTTTCCGGGCTTTGGGTTGCGAAGGACGCAGCATAGTTGATCACCGGTTTTTCTATAGATTTACCCTTTTTTGTCGTGATGATGATCACACCGTTAGCGGCCTGTGCGCCGTAAATCGCCCTGCTGCTCGCATCTTTCAAGACATCGATCGATTCGATGTCGTTTGGATGAAAAGCTGCCAGCGAGCCGTGATAAATGATTCCGTCGACCACTATCAGCGGGCTGGAATTTCCTGAGATGGTCGTCTGGCCCCGTACGGAAATCGAGGGATCTGCACCGGCCTCGTTGATTTGTCCGATGTTCAGCCCGGGGACCGTACCTTGCAGTGCCTGCAGAATATTGGTATTCGGGGATTCTTTGAAGGCCTCAAGGTCGGCCCTTGCCACCGCTCCTGTGAGGTCGCTCCGTTTCTGGGTGCCGTACCCGACGACAACCACTTCCTCCAACTGCCGGGTGTCTACCGGCAGCTGAACATCGATCATCGACCGCCCGCCAATTGCTTCCTCCACCGTGATATACCCGACAAAGCTGAACACCAGCACCGATTCCTGATCAGGGATTACCATGTCATAAGCCCCTTTTTGATCGGTAAGTGTTCCCAGGGTTGTGCCTTTTACCTTTACGGTCACACCAGGCAGTGCTTCCCCGTTTTCATCGGTTACCGTACCGTGTATCCGGAATTCGGATAACTCCCGGATCGGGATTGGTTCCGGAAATCCCGGTGGCGCTATTTCCTTTCTGACGATCAGTATATTCTGGTTGATCTGCCTGTGACGATAGGCCGTTTGAGCGAGAATCAAATCGAGTGTCTGCGCCACCGAACGGCTTTGTTTGGGCAGGGTCACTTTCGGCAGGTCTGTCAGTTCCTGTTTCCTGTACACAAATCGAAACCGGCTTTTTTTTTCGATTTGCTTTAACACTGACAGGAAGGGTTCCTCTGTAAATCCAATGGTAATTTGCGTATTTGCTGCGTCCTGACCACTTACTTCCGCGCCTGAGAGTACGGGAAGTACAGCGGTTAAGACCATCAGAGCAACAATACTGAGCCGCATGATTTTTAGCTTGATTCCGGCTGAATGCCAGTTGAGGTTCGGGGTTCTGCGAAATGCATATACTTCCCCGTTTTCTACACGTTTTGCAGAAAAAAACATAATTTTGAGCGTTTTAAGTAATCTCCAGAATTATTTAAAGCATACCTCATTCCGGTTGCCGCCGGATAGTGGTTATCTACGGTTCCCCTGTTTCTTTCGGGGGAACTTTTTTTTTATCAGGTACTCTTCCTTTTTCTTTTTGTAAGTCGGTTTTCTGCTGGTTAGTTAGTTGCCTGGCATCCTTCGCCCTTGATAAAGATGATGTCCTCCCGTATGGTATAGTGCGCATTGTTGAATGCACATAGTACCTGGAGAATCTGCTCAAGACTTTCCTCTCTAAGGAAGGTACCCGAGAAATGACAATGCGCTATATTTTCGTCAGTAAACACCAGTTTTTTGCCAAATCGTGCTTCCAGTTCCATCGCTGCGTCCGACATACGTACATCGTCGAAAATAAAATACTTTCGTTGCCAGCCGATAGCCGCCTGCGCATCTGTCTGCTGCGCATGCGCGCTCGCTTTTGTTTTGTCAAACGTAATCTGCTGATCCGGTAATAAGGTGGCCAGAGCGTCCCTTTCCCTGGATACGCGGACCTTTCCCCGGTTTACCGTAACAATTATATTTTTGTCGCTTTCATATGCTTTTACGTTAAAGGCAGTTCCCAAAACAGTAATATCAATGGCATCGGCGCGGACCAGGAAAGGCCTGAGCGTATCATGCGCAATATCAAAGTAGGCTTCGCCCTGCAGGATCACTTCCCGGGTGTTTCCGCTGAGTCCGGTGTTGAAAGTGAGACTGGTTTCGCGATTGAGCGTTACTTTGCTGCCATCGGGCAGCACGACAAACCGGCTGTTTTCGCCTGAAACGATCGTCTCCGAAAGGGGTAGGGAAACGGCCGGTGATGTTACGTAAGCGTCGTTCGGAATTATCCGGATAAGGAATAGCGCCACTGCCGCGGCAGCCACCCACCAGAAACTTCTCCGCGCCAACCCGGCTGGTCTTTTTTTGTCCTCCTGCCGGGAAATTATCTTTTCAAAAATAGACTCGGATCGTGCCTGATCCATAACCACAATTTCATTAAAATTGCCCCATTCCCCGTCTATCAGGCTCTTGAGGTCTTCGGTATTTTCAGCGCTTCCCAGGAGAAATGCCAATTCCGCACGCTCCTGTTCCGTGCAGGACTTTTCAATGTGTTTTTTGAAAAGGTAGGCCAATCGCTGGTTTTTCATTACTGCTTCCGGGCGTTTTACAATCTGCTTTATAGTAAGACCCGTAACGCGGGGGGTAAGGAGTAGTTGAAAAAAAATTAAAGCAACAGGAGCGATAATGGAAGAAGGGATGAGATGCCTACATCGGTGTTGTTTTTCAGGAAATGGCGTATCGACCGTAAGGCCTGCTGCATATGAGTTTTCACGGTAAGGCTGGATATGCCAAGTCTGAGGGCCGCCTCGTCGTAGCTTAAACCTTCGCGATGACAAAGTCTGTAAACCATCTGCTGGCGGGGCGGAAGCTTGTCGATGGCATGTTCCAGAATACGTTTGGTATCGTTGTATTCGATCAGATCCTGGGTCTCGTTATGATAATCGTTGGGGTGCTGTCCGGCTGCCCCGAGGGTTTGGGTTTCGATCCCTTTCCTGCGAAGTATTTTCAGGATATGATTGCGTGTGACGATAGGGAGGTAGGCATCGACGACCGAGATCTCCGGCAAATCGTGCTTTTTGAGCCACAATTTTAAAAATACGTCCTGCACCACGTCTTCCGCGGCATCTTTGGACTGCAGAATCCGGAGTGCATAGGTATAGACCAGGTTGCGATACGCGTTAAAAAGAACCCGGAAAGCGTCTTCGTCGCCGCCGGCAATTTTTTCCAGCAATACCCTTTCGTCCGATAGTCCTTTTTCCATAAATTCTGGCTCCGTTGCGGATCAACCTGTTGCCGACGCCGGACCTGCGGCGTACCGGATCAGATTTTCAAAGGTAGGAGAAAATATGAAACTATAAAACTATATAATCTATAGAATAAATAATTATCATATTGCTCCTAATTACCTGCTTGTTTGTAACAGTTTTGTTAGCAGTCAATTTGCTGATTATCAGAAAAATGCAAGTAATGGAGACTGGTTAGTACAAACGCGCGCTGATGGGAATAATTATACTCTCCCTTAGGCGAGCTTCAGGGAAAGCCGGGGGTAACAGGCGTGCATTGCCTGCAGGGAAGGAAGCGCCGTTTGGCCCCGATCCGACGGCATAATTGAACCAGGAGGCGCGCTAATATGCCCCTGTCAAAAATATCGGCCCTACGGGCCTTTCTACCCGGTGTTGGATGCCATTCTACCAAAATGTCGCCCCGATGGGGCATTGGGTATGGGGTAGATGATGGTTTTTTAATCGTTGCCCTGCCGATATCCAACGCCCCGGGATTAAATCCGGGCCTGGCCCACCCCGGATTACATCCGGATTGCATTCGGACTACACCCGGACCTGGACCCCGGACTACATCCGGGGCTAATGGATGTCGCCCCGATGGGGCTTTTATGCCCTGAAAGGTTTGTGACGCGGGGCGCCTACACGGGAGTGTAGCGAGCTACTGTTTTCATACACGGAAAAGAGATATTACTCCTTTCGGGATTTACTATGGACGTACCCTTACAGTACCGGACCCTAAATCTTAGTTTATTTTTCTCTGTGTAGCTCCGTGTTTTTGACTCCGTGTCCTCCGTGTTACTTTTTTTGCCTCTTTGTGTACCTCCCGACCTGCGCGGCTCGACCTGTTTCAACCGTGAAACGGTCCTTAAAAAGGAAAACCGCTTCCTTTCGGAAGCGGTTTTTAACGCGCGGTTATGTGACCCATAGGGGAATCGAACCCCTGTTTCAACCGTGAAAGGGTCGTGTCCTAACCGCTAGACGAATGGGCCGACTGGTCTCCTACTTCGCGCGTTTTCTTACACTTTTCCCTTCCGTTTCACTTCATCGTTTCTGAAATGAGGTGCAAATATGAGTGATCAATATTTAAGATGCAATAGGTACGTGCAAAAAAATATTTTTTTGCAGAAAAGCTGCCGGGAAGCCCGCCGAATGGCTACATTGATTACTTTTGATTAGCCGCTTGCTTATCTGGTTGGATTTATGCTGAGATCACTACTGATTCTGTTGTGTATTTGCTGTTCCGCGCTTTCAGGCCGTGGACAGGATCTTTCTCCTGAAGCCTATCTCGGCTATCCGATAGGGGAAAACTTCACGTACCATCACCGTATAGTGTCGTATGTGCAATGGCTGGCCGAAAAAGAACCGTCCCGGGTAAAACTTATCCCCTATGGCACTAGTAATGAAGGGCGCCCGCTGATGGTTGTTGCGATCGGCTCTCCCGAAAACATAGGGCGACTGGATCGTATCCGTGAAGATCACCTGAAGAGTATTGGCCTGCGGGAGGGGAATCCGGAACAAAAAACGCCGTTAATTGCCTGGTTGAGTTACAATGTCCACGGGGACGAAGCCGTGTCGTCGGAGGCGGCGATGCAGGTAATCAGCGAATTGCTGGATCCTGATCACCCGGTGTTCCCTGAGATTCTCACTAACACCGTTGTACTGGTTGACCCATGCCTGAATCCCGATGGCCACGAACGGTACGTCAACTGGTACCGGCAGGTGAAGGGAAAATATCCTGATCCGGCGGCCTTTTCCAGGGAGCACCGCCAGCCCTGGCCCGGCGGGCGTTATAACCATTACCTGGCCGACCTCAACCGCGACTGGGCCTGGCAGGTACACGAGGAAAGCCGCGCCCGGCTGCGGTTGTACCAGGAATGGATGCCGCACTTGCATGCCGATTTTCATGAAATGGGGCCCGGAAACTCTTATTATTTCCCTCCTGCGGCCCGACCGTTTCATGCCGACATTACCCCCTGGCAGCGCGAGTTTAATGAGCTGCTGGGAGAACATAACCGCCAGCATTTCGACCGCCATCACTGGTTATATTTTACCAAAAGGGATTTTGATTTGTTTTATCCCAGCTATGGGGATACCTGGCCTACCTATAACGGAGCCATCGGGATGACTTACGAACAGGCAGGCGGAGGACAGGCGGGGTTAGCGCTGGCCCGGGAAGAAGAAGGAGATACCCTTACACTGGCCCAACGGGTCGCACATCATGTCGCGGCGAGCCAGGCAACACTGGAGGCGCTCGCAGCCAATTCGACGCGTACCCGGAAAGAATTCAAAGACTTTTTTGCAAAGGCCGCCACAGATCCGGTGGGGAAATTCAAAACGTACGCGGTAAAAACCGCGGGGTTTGAAGGGAATGTAAAAGCGCTGTGTGAGTTGCTGGACCGCCAGGGAATCGTGTACGGGGTAGCCGGAAAACAGCTTTCAGTGAAAGGGACCGACCTGGCCCTGATGAAGGAAGAGCCCTTGCAGCTGGAAAAGGAAGACTTGCTGATTTCTGCTTACCAGCCTAAATCGGGATTGCTGAAAATAGTAATGGAACCGCGACCCGAGCTGGAAGATTCGCTGACATACGACATCACCAGCTGGGGGTTGGGACTGGTCTATGGGGTACATAGCTACGGCATAACCGGAAAGCTCGTTCCGGAAAAGCTCCCTGCCGCAGCGGGAGTTCAGCAAATGACAGGCCAGAAACCGTATGCCTACCTGGTTCGCTGGGAATCGTTCCGGGAAATGCAGCTGTTATCGGAACTATTGACGAAAAAAGTGAAAGTACGTACCACCAATCTGCCGTTTGAAACAGGTGACGGAGCCTTTCCTGCCGGAACACTTATTATTACCAGGGCAGGGAATGAAGCGCTGGGTGATCAGCTGGACCGGATGCTGTACGATATCTCGCAAAAACACCAGGTGACGCTTCATCCGGTTACGACCGGAATGGTGAAAACCGGCCCGGATTTCGGGGCGGATGAAGTGACGGTGATACGGCCGCCGCGTGTCGTGACTGTCGCAGGCCCGGGGGTTTCTCCGCTGGCTTTCGGAGAAGTGTGGCATTATTTTGATCAGCAAATCGGGTATCCCCTGACAATAGTAGACGTGAACCGGCTTCAAAACTTTTCCTGGGACCATACAGACGTGCTCATTCTACCGTCCGGACAGTATGGAGACCATCTGAACGAGCAGACTCTGAAGCAGCTGCAGGATTGGCTGACAAAGGGGGGACGGTTAATTGTCATGGAAGGGGCGTTGCGCCACTTCCTGGAAAGGCCGGGGTTTGAACTGGCCCTGAAGCCACTGGAGCAGAAGCGGAAAGAAGAACCGCTGAAATTGTTTGGGGACCGCCAGCGGGAAGCCGTAAGGTACGAAACGCCGGGAAGCATTTATGAGGTTACCTTGGATACTACGCATCCGTTGGCTTTCGGGTATGCAGGCAAAACGTATTATGCATCCGTTCGTCAGACCTATCAGTATGCTTACCTGAAAAATGCGTGGAATGTCGGTGTCCTCGGTGAAGACGCTTACCGCGGCGGTTTTGTAGGGGACCGGGCGCAGCCCCGCTTGCAGCACACACTTATCCTGGGGTGCCAGGAGGTAGGACGGGGAAGTGTTGTCTATATGGCGGATGACCCGCTTTTCCGGGGGTTTTGGTACAACGGCAGGTTGCTGTTCGGGAATGCCGTATTCCGCGGCCGGTAGCGGCTGCGCGCCGGCCTGTGTGCTATTCAAACCCCGGTGTACGGGTACCGGAATAATCCGGAAACAAGCGTGTTCTGTGATCCGGGATCCCCGGAATCAACATGAGGGCGCGTTGAAAACTAGCTCAAAATCAATCATTTTGACGAATGAATTCCTTGTCCAGGTAGTCATCTGAGGCGAATTAATAATTCCTTAATGAAAAACCCGGATAAGAGATAGTCCTATTCGCGAGCAATCTTGTATTTATTCTGACAAATCCTCAGTTGGTTTTTCGCTGACCCCCGGAAGACCACATGTTTTTTAATTAAACTGATGAATCATTATGGCAGGAAACTAAAAGATAAACGTGAAATCCCCGGGAAAAACGGAACATCAACCAGGGCAATTAACCAACTAAAAGCAATATGGAATAACACTTACTCGTCTCGTCGCGAACACAATTATTGCGGAATAGCAAAGTAGTTCGACAACCTCGCATCAATTTGCCGTAAAACGTAGAAACAGCTTAATTAAACCAATCCAAAATCTAATGAAAACTTCTATGTCAACCAATAGGAAGAGCATTTGCTTCCTCTTTAGTATCTGGCTCCTGTGGCCAAGCGGGGGCGACCTGCTGGCCTTTGGAAGCCGAATGGCGCCGAACGGGAACATCGCACAGGCAGAGCGTACCGTTACAGGGAAGGTCACCGCTGAAAAAGACGGTACCGCACTGCCGGGCGTAAGTATTCTCGTAAAAGGGACTACCAATGGTACTTCAACCGATGTAAATGGCAACTATTCGATCGTTGTAGCCGAGGGGACAAGCCAGGTATTGACCTTTTCCTATATCGGGTACACTTCTCAGGAACTGGCTATCGGAAACAGTTCCGTGCTCAATGTCAGCCTGGCAGAAAGCACAGAGATCCTGAGCGAGGTCGTGGTGACTTCCCTCGGGATGAAAAAAGAAAGAAGATCACTGGGGTATAACATGTCTACGGTTACCGCAGACGAGATGGAAACCGCCGGTACTTCGAATGCCTTAAAAGCGCTCGAGTCAAAAGTGACTGGTGTTCAAATGAACAGCCTTACGTCCTCCCCGACTTCCTCTGTGATGTTCAATATCCGGGGCGCCTCCTCACTGGCGGGGATCATGAAGGGCCAGAACGGTAATATCAACAACGAAACGCAGCCACTGATCGTGGTGAACGGAATACCCCTGTCTTCCAACACCGTAGGTACAACCTCAGGGATCGATGCCGGGAATTTTATGACAACGATCAACCCGAATGATATCGAAAGTATTTCCGTACTGAAAGGCGCCTCCGCATCTGCACTTTACGGATCGTCTGCCGGTAATGGCGTAATTCTTATTACCACTAAATCGGGAGCCGGAGCTAAAAAAGGAATCGGGGTGTCTGTCAACAGCGCCGTCTCCTTCGACAGAGGGTTCAGCGCGCCGCCCGTTCAAAGAACGTTTTTCCAGGGAGGTGAGGAAGGAGAGGCACAGACCGCAGATAAAAAGGGATTGGGCTGGCATATCGACGACAAAGTAAACAATAACACGCCGGTCTGGAGATGGAATATCGGAACACAGGAATGGGAAAAGTCGGTGCTGGAAGCACGCGGAGACCAGAACCCGTTGCTGGCTTTCCTCAGGACCGGCACGATGAACGATAATAACGTGGCGGTTACCGGTAACTATGACAAAGGAAATTACCGGGTCAACCTGGGAAATATGACGCACAATGCTGTGGTTCCGGGCAACAAAACCGTCCGTAACACCGTTTCTTTCGACGCGCAGTATAAAGTTACCAACAACCTTTCAGTAAGTTCACAGGCGTCTTATTCCCGTACATTTGTACCGAACCAATCCCACGTGTACGGAAAAAGAGAAGACAATCCGCTGGCCCATGCGATGTCGATGCCTATCAATATGCCGAAAATGTCGGAGTGGAGAAACGCCGATACGTGGTTAACGGATTGGAATGGTACGTATCAGAATACCCCTTATCTGAACAACCCCGGCGAGGGTCGGTTGAGCCGGGTAAACGCTGACGGTTTCGACAAAGCCATTGGGAAAAACGGACCGTACTTCGCAGCTAACAATATCATCAGGACCTATGCGAAGGATAACGTGTTCGGAAGAGTGCAGCTGGACTGGAAAATAGGCCAGCCTTTCCTGTTTACCGTACGTTCAGGGATTAACCATGAGAATTTTGTCTTTGAGCGCAAAACCCCCTGGGGATCTGAGCGGGTTGAAAAAGGCGGGTACGAGCAGGAGCATACCAATAACATTAACGTAAGATCGGACGTGCTGCTTTCGTACAATAAGTACTTCCTGGATGACCAGCTTTCGATCGATGCCTTGGGTGGTTTCTCCTATAATTTTGGTGAGTCGAACCGGTCACGGTTCGGTGGCAACGAGCTGACAACCCCTAATGCATTCAATTTTAATGCACTGCCGGCCGGCGTAAGGCAAGCGGCCGAATTCAACAGAAACTACTCCGGCAGAAATTACGGAGCTTACGCCACGGCTACATTCGGCTGGCAGAATATGCTGTACCTCGAATTATCCGGAAGGAATGACTGGGTGGGTATCCTGCCGCATGAAAAAGACAACCATTTCTACCCGGGAGCCTCGTTAAGTTGGGTTGCTTCCGAGACATTCAGTATGGGAAGCGCGGTCAATTTTCTGAAACTGAGAGGAAGCTATGCCGAAACCGGGTACGGTATCGGGCGCCCTGTCAACCTGGACAGATACGGTATTTCAACAGATACCTGGAATGGGGTGACAATGGGATCGATATCGGGCGACCTGGTGGATGCCAATATCAACCCGGAACTGAACGTGACCAAGGAGATCGGGGTAGATTTCAGAGCCTTCAATAACCGCGTAACGGGAGAGTTCACTGCGTATTCGAAACGCCACATCAACCAGATACAAAACCTTCCGGTAGTGGGCTCCTCGGGCTTCGGCTCCGTGCTGACGAACATGGGATCTGTGAAATCTACCGGTATTGAGGCGTCCTTAACCGTAACGCCGGTCCGCAGCAAAGATTGGGAAGTCAATGTTACCGGTAACGTCAGTACCTTCAAATCGGTGATCGAAGAGCTGGATTCCAGGTTCGATGAGAAATTTTATTCGTACCAGGGATCGGCTTTATTGCCGCTGTTCCAGGGGTCTCAGGTTGGAGATTTGTATGCTTCAGATCCGATAAGCTACATTAAAACCGGGAAGTACAAGGGGATGATGCTGATGGGTATCGAGGGGATTGTCGAGGAAGCCGTGACCACTACTGATCATATCAGGAATAACGGTTACCTGGGCAATATGAACCCGAAGGCCATCATGGGCTTCAACGTCGATACCAAATACAAAAATTGGAGATTTAACGTGGTAACCAGCCTGAGGGTAGGCGGCGTGTTCATATCGGAAACACAAAAAATCATGATCGACGACGGTATGGCAGACATCAAGAAAATCTATGGTGATAAGTATGATGAATATTGGACAGGCGGCCGTTTTGCAGGCGGGCTGCCCAGTATGCCGAATCCGGATGATATGTTTACAGGAGAAGGATTTGAAGAATACCGGGAGAAGATGCAGAATTTTATGCCTTTGTACAACGGCGATCCCCGGTACTTCGGTTATTGGAATGGCGTGTTCATCGACCCGAACTATGGTGATCAATCCAATATGACCCAGGAAGAGAAGCTCAGCCTTCCGGATGAGGCGTATATCAAAAACGGGGAAGATCCGCTCATGACGAATTATCTGCATCCTTATCACATGGAAGGACAGGAATTATGGTCCGGCGCCCAATTCAGGACCCACGATGCGACGTCCTTTAAAATAAAGGAAATTAACATTACCTATTACTTCAACAGGTCGGTTGTTGAAAAGCTTCGTTTGCAGGATGTGTACATTACCGCTTTCGCGAAAAATGTAATGTTCTGGGCGAAGAACAGGATGAATGAGGATCCCGAAAATGCCTTCTACGATGGTATTTCGGGTATGGGAGTTGCACAGTTCGGGCTGCCGCCAATCCGCACCATGGGATTGAAGCTTGGGTTTAATTTTTAACGGGGCAACTATAAATTTCAAAACGACTAGCATTATGATTAAGAAAATAAAATACCTTGCCTTAGGTTCTGTCATGATCCTCGGTGCATCCTGTTCCGACCAGTTGCGGATAGATGAACGGGAGACTTCCTTCGAAGTGAATTATTTTACCTATTCCCGGTATCAGTTGACGACGGCCATTGTAGATGTAGCCAAAGCCTACGGTAAAGCAGTGGAAGACGCACCAAAAGGACAGGCAGCGCTGTATTTTATGGATTGTTACAGCTCCGACCAGATCGGATCGTTTTATACGACTGCAGAACAGAACTGGGACTTCCAGGGCGACAATGCCTACACCAAGCAGCTGAGGACGCTTGCCGCGATCAATAAGCTGGCAACGGACGAGGATAACATGGCAAACGTGGCGGCTGCGGATATCTTAAAAGCGGTTATCGGGGCTTACCTTACCGAGAAATACGGGAATATTCCGTTCACCGAAGCCAGCCAGGGAAGAGACGGGAACCTTTTTCCTGAATTCGATTCGCAGCAGGCTATCTATGAAAATTTGTTTGATCTGCTGAATAACGCCATTAGCATTTTGTCCAATCCTTCCAGCAAAGGGTTACCCCCGGATCACGACGTGCTTTTCAAGGGTGACAAAACCAAGTGGATTAAATTTGCGAACTCGCTGAAATTCCGCCTGATCATGCATTCTTACGATGCCTTTAAGAAAGCAGGTAAGGATCTGAGCGGTGAGCTGCAGGCGATCGCGAGCGGCAACAGCTACATGTCGACCGTAGCGGACAATGCTTCTCTCAGCTTTTCGGGCTCCGAGGAAAGGCAGGCCTGGTACTTGCAAACCAAATGGGGGACCGGGAATAAATATACCGAACAGAAACCCACGAAGTACCTGATCGATCAGATGGTGGCGCTGGACGACCCGCGGATGTACGTTATTTTTGCACCGGTGCTTTCTCCTATCTCAAGCAAGACGAGCGAAACCACCGAGGATATCAAGATAAACGGGTATACCTACAGCATCACTTATTATCCCTCCACGCTGTACCAGCCTTCGGACCTGGAAGCCTCCGGCAGGGATCTGGACGGTAGGGCGGTGACGGTTCCCTATGAGCTGGATGCCATGTGGTTTGGATCTACCAACCCGCTGAGTGTCAATCTCCACTACGCAGGATCCGGGCTGCCGGGCGCCAACGGTTTTTACGACAACCGTCGTATTACCGGGTTGTCGAAGCTGATCGCGGAAGCGAACGGTGATAACCTCAAAGCCGTTATAATGGAAGCGGATGAAATGGCTTTCCTGCTTGCTGAAGCCCGTCAGAGAGGGTTGATCTCGGCAGGATCCGTTAAGGAGTACTACGAGAACGGGATCAAATTGTCCTTCCAGAGATGGGGGGTGCAGGACGGTCAGAAGCCGGCGACCCATATCGGTTCGGACAGGATCATCGAAAACTTTAACGCGTATGTCGAAAAAGCCGGCGTAGCGTTGGACGGTACGGCTGCCGATCTCGATAAGATTGCGTTGCAGAAATGGCTTTCTATGCTGCTTACCAATCAGACGGAAGCCTATACCGATTTCAGAAGAACCGGCAAGCCTGCTTTCATTGGTAAAATAGCGCCTTCTTTCTCGACGTACGAATATCCGCAGCGATACGTATACCCGTTGGATGAGGCCAGCAATAACAGAGCCAACTATGAGGCAGCGGTAGCTTCACAGGGAGGAAAGGATCTGCCATCGGCAAAAATGTGGATTTTGGAATAACAGGTGGCATATAGTCGTCTATGTAGGGGTGCTGCTAGCGATAGCGGCACCCTTTTTCGCTAAGCAGGTTCAGACCCGTAATAATATTCGGTTGATTCCCGGGTATAATTAAAATATAATTGCAAATTTGAAAAATAACCTATTCCAACCTTTACTTATGAATAAAAGAACGTTTATCAAACTTGCCGGACTGGGCGGCGTGACACTTTCGGGAGGAGGTTTGCTTGCAGGCTGTACCAACAGTTCAGCGGGTAGTTCCAATTTGCCGCATATCCTGGAGCAAGCCGCCAAAACGCGCAGCCGTACCTTTAATATGAGTGGGTTTGCCGCGCCTGCAATTGATACCGTAAAAATTGCCTACATCGGGCTTGGCAACCGTGGATCCGGGGCCATCCGGCGGATTGCCAATATTGCCAATACGGAGGTACGCGCCCTGTGTGAACTGCGTCCCGAAAAGGCAGAAGAGGCCCGTTCATTTTTCGAAAAAACAACCCACAAGCCGGAAGTGTATACAGGATCGGAAGATGCCTGGAAAAAAGCGTGCGAACGGGACGATATCGATCTGGTCTATATCTGTACGCCCTGGCATTTGCATGCACCGATGGCGCTCTATGCGATGGAACACGGAAAGCATGTGGTAACTGAAATTCCCGCAGCGTATACTCTGGAAGAATGCTGGCAGCTGGTCGAAACTTCGGAGCGGACCAAAAAACATTGCATGATGCTGGAAAACTGTTGCTATGGTTTCTTCGAGCTGCTGACCCTTAACATGACCCGCCAAAACTATTTTGGAGAAATTGTCCATGTCGAGGGCGCTTATATCCATGATCTGTACGACTCGCTTTTTGACAAATCGAAACGGCAGGACCTGTGGCGTCTCCGGGAAAATCAGCGAAACGGTAACCTGTATCCGATGCATGGATTAGGGCCCATTGCCCAGATCCTGGATATTAACCGGGGGGATCAGCTGGATTACATGACTTCCATGGCAAGCAATGACTTCATGTTAAAGAGCCGGGCAGACCAGCTGGCGGCGGAGGACCCGGATTTTAAGGAGTTTGGCGGAAAGAACTTTCGGGGGAATATGAACACTATCAGCATCCGGACCAAAAAAGGACGCACCGTTATGTTGCAGCATGACGTAACCAGTCCAAGACCGTATTCACGCATCCATCTTGTAAGCGGGACCAAAGCCTGTGCCCGGCAATACCCGCTGCCGGGACGTGTGGCCAAGGGGCATGAGTGGCTGACAGAAGAGGAATTTAAACAACTTGAGGTGGAATTTGAGCCGCCGATTGTGAAACGCATCGGTGAGTTGGCCAAAAAGGTCGGCGGGCATGGCGGAATGGACTTCCTGATGGACTGGCGGTTAATAGATTGCCTGCGTAACGGACTGGCGCTCGATATGGATGTTTATGATGCGGCTTCCTGGAGTGCCATTATTCCGCTAAGTGAATGGTCCGTGGCCAACCGGTCGGCCCCGATCGATGTTCCGGATTTTACGGCCGGCGCCTGGGAAACCAATCAACCGGTAGATATTTCGATGACAACCGGGGGAACGACTGCCGTTAACCTTCTCTGACTTTTCGGAGGTAGCCGGTGCAGACCGGGAGCAGCTGGTAACAATCCCGCCGGACTCCTGTTGACAGGCGTCTGAAAGGAATTTTCAAAAACACGAAAAAAACAAAAACAGCAAGTAGCATATCCATGAAAATTGTTCATTCCAGTTCAACGCAGTCATTAGGCGAAGCTGCCGGGAAATTTGCCGGCGATATTATCCGACAGGCCATTTCCGGAAAGGGGAGGGCCCACATCATTGTGGCAACGGGCGCAAGCCAGTTCGAAACGTTAAAACAGCTGGTTGCGGAGGAAGGAATCGATTGGGGAAAGGTCGTTATGTTTCACCTTGACGAATATATAGGGCTGCCGGTGACGCATCCGGCCAGTTTCAGAAAATACCTACGGGAACGGTTCCTCGCAAAATTACCCCCCTTATCCGCTGCTTACCTGATTGACGGAGAAACCGATCCGGCAGCGGAAATTTCACGGTTAAATGCCGTTATCCGGCAGCATCCGGTCGACCTGGCGCTGGTGGGAATCGGGGAAAACGGCCATCTGGCGTTTAACGATCCTCCGGCTGATTTTGACACCAGCGAGCCGTACCTCGTAGTGAACCTCGATGTTCCTTGCCGTAAGCAGCAATTGAACGAAGGATGGTTCGGGAGCCTGGAAGAGGTGCCCTTGCAGGCCATCAGCATGTCGGTAAACCATATTATGCAATCGCAGTACATCATTGCTTCGGTACCGGACCGGCGAAAGGCACAGGCGGTAAAAGACAGCGTGGAGCAGGAAGTCAGCAACTTGTTTCCCGCCAGTGTGCTGCAGCGCCATGACAACTGTTACCTCTACCTGGACCCGGATTCGGCGTCCCTGCTGACCGAAAAATAACACCCGTTGAATAGTTAATACAATCCATCATGGCTAAAAACGATTCACGAAGACGTTTCCTGAAGCAATCGGCCGGAGCGCTGCTGGCTGTACAGGGATCGGTGGTTTTTCCGGCGGAGACAGTCCGGAAGACAGGAATCAGGCATCCCGCTAAAAGTATAATAGGGGGATACGGTCCCTGGGCAGCTTCCTTGCTGCCGGAGGTGCCGCGCTTGTCGTTTCGCCGGGAAAAATGGAAAAAAGTGGCCGGCTGGCAGCGGCAAGCCCGGGAAAAGGTAGGTGAGCTGCTCGCGGCACCCCCGGTAACAGTCCTGCCGGAAGTAAAAGTGGAACGGCACTATAGCTATGACGGGCTCGCTATTGAAGAACTTAGCTGGCAATTGCCGTACGGGCATCCCACCCGGGCAGTCGTGCTGAAACCTGCCAATGCCACCGGGCCGCTGCCGGGAATCCTCGTATTGCATGATCATGGCGGAAACAAGTATTTTGGGTACCGTAAAAATGTTCGTATTTCGGATGCGCAGCACCCGCTGCTGGCAGCGCACCAGGAACGCTATTATGAAGACAATGCCTGGGCCAATGAAATCGCCAAACGGGGCTACGTGGTAATGGTACACGACGCATTTACGTTCGGGAGCCGCCGGGTACTGTTCCAGGATATGGAGGGGATTAGCGGCGGGCCCTTGAACACATCGGGCCTGACCGGCCAGAACCCGGAGGCACCGGAAAATATCCAGGCGTATAATACCTGGGCAGGACATCACGAACATGTGATGTCGAAGTCGCTGTTTTCGGCAGGTACGACCTGGCCGGGAGTGTTCCTGGGCGAAGACCAGGTAGCACTGTCCTTGTTAGGTGCCCGGAACGACGTGATTTCAGACCGACTGGGATGCGGAGGATTGTCGGGAGGAGGGTTGCGTACCGTGTACCTGGCCGGGGTTGACGACCGGATAAAATGCGCGGCATGTGTAGGGTTTATGACAACTTGGGCAGATTTTGTGCTGCACAAATCCTATACACATACCTGGATGACCTATACTCCGTTGTTGCCTGCTTACCTGGAATTTCCGGAAATCCTGGGACTGCGTGTCCCGTTACCCACCCTGGTACAAAACAATAATCAGGATGCCTTGTTTACCTTACCCGAAATGAAAAAGGCGGATACCATCCTGGAAGCCGTTTACCGTAAAGCGGGTGCCGGAGATCGCTACCGGTGCAGCTATTACGACGGCCCGCATAAGTTTGATCAGGCAATGCAGGCGGAAGCCTTCGATTGGTTTGACCGATGGCTGAAGGGGTAATACAGCCGTGCAGCGAATAAATCCGGGAGGGAAACTCCCGGAAGTAAACCGTTGCGATCCTCCGCCGAAGCCCTCGATACCTCTATTTTTAATAAAGTAACCGGACGACTGATGCGAATAGCAGTTAGAATGGACGCCGGATTGTCTTTTTTTGTAAACATTTTGTAAAACCCGTTGTTCTTATGCGAATTTCTAGTGGCCTGTTAGTAGTGCTGGGGCTTTTGTGCCAGTTTTCTGCCTTTGCGGAAATCAGTTTACCCCGTATATTCGATCATCACATGGTATTGCAGCGCCACAAGCCGGTTCCGGTGTGGGGCTGGGCGGAAGCCGGGGAAAAGGTATCGGTGGAATTGGTGATTCCTGGCCAGAAAAGTCAGATCAAAACGATCAAGGCTGATAAAAGCGGCGCCTGGAAGGTGACCCTGGATGCCCTGGAAGCGGGTGGCCCTTATTCATTGGTTGTAAAAGGGAAAAAGAATACACTGACGTTTGAAGACGTACTGGTGGGGGAGGTGTGGATTTGTTCGGGCCAGTCGAATATGGGCTGGTCGGTCAATGCTTCCGATCGTGCCGAGCAGGAAAAAGCGGAGGCGAATTATCCGCTGATCCGCCATTTTGCGGTACCCCTGAAGATGTCCCTGAAAGAGGAAAAGGATCTGAGTAACGGTGATTGGAAACTGACTACTCCGGAGACAGTCGGTGCTTTTACGGCAGTGGGGTATTTCTTTGGAAGGGAATTGTTCCGGGAATTGAATGTGCCGATCGGGTTAATCAATACCTCCTGGGGCGGGACGCAGGTCGAATCCTGGATCAGCAAAGACGGAATGAACGGGTTCGAAGAGTTTAAAGAAGTGGTGAACCAATTGCCGGCTTCGATGGATGAGCTGAATGAAAGAAGGGCAAAGGCGCTGACGGACCTGATTATCTCCCAGCAGGGAAAATTCCCGACAACCAATGAACAGGCAGAATTTCCTTCTGTCAACTACAACGATGCCGATTGGAAATCAATGGCCTTGCCCGCTTTTTTTGATACCTACGTGCTGCCGGCCCTGGACGGGGTCGTGTGGTTTCGCAAGGAGGTGGATATCCCGGCCAATGTGATTGGAAAGCCGGTCGTATTGGGATTGGGAAGTATTGACGACAATGATATGACGTACGTGAACGGCGTAAAGGTGGGACAAACCGAGGGCCAGGGTGCGCGCTACTATACGGTTCCGGCGAACGTACTGAAAGCGGGAAAAAACATCATTGCCGTTCGTGTGGAAGATCTGAATGGCCGTGGAGGGTTTGGGGGAAGGACGGATCAGATGGTGATGATACAGGAAACCTTCCAGCTGCCGTTAGGGGGCGACTGGAAATACCGCGTGGCCGCGTCAGTTGACAACAAACAGTATGCAGGGCCTAATCATGCAGGGACGCTTCTCTATAATTCTATGATCGCACCGCTGGTGCCTTACGCAGTTCAGGGAGCCATCTGGTACCAGGGGGAATCGAATGCTTCCCGGGCCTACCAATACCGGAAGTCGTTTCCCCTGATGATTAACGACTGGCGGAACAAATGGGGAGCAGAATTTCCATTCCTTTTTGTGCAGCTGGCCAGTTTCGATGCTGCCGGCGGAAATAGTGAAAAAGGAAGCACCTGGGCCGAACTTCGGGAAGCACAGACCCTAACCCTGCAATTGCCCCAGACAGGCATGGCGGTGATCCATGACATTGGAGAAAGCAAGGATATTCATCCCCGCAATAAACAGGATGTCGGGAAACGGCTGGCATTGAATGCCCTGAAGATGAACTATGGAAAAGAGGTGGTCGCCAGCGGTCCGGTTTATACCGCCATGAAAAAAACGGGGAACGCAATAGAGCTGGACTTTGACCATGTCGGATCCGGGCTGATGGCAAAGGATAAATATGGCTATCTGAAAGGATTCGAAGTAGCCGGCGCCGACAAGAAGTTTCATTGGGCCAAGGCAGAAATCAGCGGGAATAAAATTGTCGTGTGGTCGGATGACGTCGCCGACCCGGTAGCCGTTCACTACGGATGGGCCGACGACAATATAGAGGCTAACCTGTTCAATAAAGAAGGACTGCCGGCCGTACCGTTCCGGACCGACGACTGGCGGGGAATTACGGAAGGAAACCGGTTTAAATAGGTGTACCGTGGACTGTGTCTTCTCCACGATAGTTCGCTAATGCTGCGATTGGGAAATACCGCCCCTTTGGGTAGGG
>JBEBSD010000072.1:0-31127 GCA_040394475.1 Telluribacter humicola
CATTACCAGCCTGTAAGCAGTTTGTGCAGACACCGCCCGCAGTATGCCGAAGGGCACAGCCCATGGTGTAAGCGAAAGAAAGCTTTAAAGGGGTTGCTATCGGCTATCGGGCTATCAGCTGTCGGCTATCAGCTATCGGCACCGTCACCATGGTCTGTGTCTTCACAGACCATCCCATTACCAGCCTGTAAGCAGTTTGTGCAGACACCGCCCGCAGTATGCCGAAGGGCGCAGCCCATGGTGTAAGTGAAAGAAAGCTGTAAAGGGGTTGCTATCGGGCTATCAGCTGCCGGCTTTCAGCTATCAGACAAGCCAGCAATTGCAATTCGTAAATTAGAATTGGAAATAAATAAACTGGTTGGAATTAAATACGCCGAAGAAGTATACCACTACGATCAATAGCCCAAACAATGCGAAAAAGAAACGGGTGTTTTGTGTCGGGATACGGGGGAAATAGTGCTCCTTGAGTAAGAGGATTGCGATTAATAATGCACAGAACCACATTTCAAGGGTATTCAGCGGAGAGACGATTGCCTGATCGAATGAGAGGGTGAAGATTTTTTTAAGGATGAAGAAAGCCCGTTCGACCGGTGCTTTTACATTCCGGAAAAACACCCAGGCGAGCGTGACCAGCCCAAAGGTGATCAGGACATTGAAGGCTCTGACAAAAGGGTTTTCAGGCCAGTGCCAGCCATTTTTTTTCAGGAACCTCCGTTGCCAGTCGCCAACAATACTGAATACGCCGTGCAGTGCGCCCCAGATCACAAAATTCCAGCTGGCGCCATGCCAGAGCCCGCTGACCAGGAAAACGGTGAACAGGTTGAACTGCCTTCTGATTTCTCCTTTCCGGTTCCCGCCCATGGGAATATAAAGATAATCCCTGAACCAGGAGGAAAGGGATATATGCCAGCGCGACCAGAATTCGGAAATGGAAGCCGACTCATAAGGCGACCGGAAATTGTCCATCAGCTTGAAACCCATCACCCGGGCCGCCCCGATGGCGATGTCGGAGTATCCGGAAAAATCGCAGTAAATCTGGAACGAATAAAAAACCGTGGCTACTAAAAGTGTGAGGCCGTTTTGCTCAGAAGGGTCCTGGTAGGCCTGGTCGACCACCATCGTAAGGCGGTCGGCTATGACGATCTTCTTGAAAAAGCCAAAGGCCATCTGCATCAGTCCCGATTTTACTTTTTCGAAGTCGTATTCAAAATAGCTGTGAAACTGGTGGAGCATGTTCTGAGGACGCTCAATGGGCCCGGCCACTAATTGCGGGTAAAACATGACATACAGGGCATAGATCCCGAAATGCCTTTCTGCCGGATGATGCCCACGGTACACTTCGATGGTGTAGCTCATGGCCTGAAACGTGTGAAAGGACAGGCCGATGGGCAACAGTACCTGGCCGCCGCCTGTCAGGAACCATTCGGCTATCGGACCGGGCAGAACCCGCTGGAGCGAAGGAATCACGTTCCCGTGGCCGAGGGAGTTGACAAACCCGTTAACGCTGTCGCCCAGGAAATCGTAATACTTAAAAAATGCCAGAATTCCGATGTTGGAGATCAGGCTGATGATGAGAATCGCTTTTTTGCGGACCGGTTCATGGGTTTTTTCCAGCCATATACCGGCATAATAGTCAATGACGATGGTCCCGAACAGGATCAGGATAAACACCGGCTTGAAAACCATGTAAAAGTAACAACTCGCCAGCAGCAAGAGTAACCACCGGCCTCTCCAGGGCAGGCTGAAGTAGGTTATCGTTACGACAATAAAGAAAATAATAAATTGAAGGGAGTTAAACAGCATCGGTTTTCAGGTAATCGCCGTTGGCAATCTCTTCTTTAACAATAAAAAGCGGGCGGTTTTTGGACTGAAAGAAAATACGGAGAACGTATTCCCCGATCACCCCCAGCGCAAAAAGCTGAACGCCGCTGAACAGTATAATAACAAACAGCAGGGCAGTGAAACCTTCTATGACTTGTGTGAAAAATACCTTTTTGACCAACACGACGATAAAGTACAGAAGCGCAATAAGGATGCTGGCGCCTCCTATATTGGTCATGAATTTAATGGGAAATTCGCTGAAATTAAAAATGCCGTTATAGGCCAGGCGGAAAAGCTGCTTGAATGAATATTTGGATACTCCGGCAGCGCGTTCATCCCGTTCATAGGCATAACCGGTTTGTTTGAAACCAATCCAGGAGCGCATTCCCCGTAAATACCGGCTTTCTTCGGGCATTTTCTTCATGATGTCGATCACCCGGCGGCTAACCAGTGAAAAGTCGCCGCTGTCAAGGGGGATGTCGATATAGGAAATGGATTTGAGTGCCCGGTAGAACAGGAAGTATGCCGTTTTTTTGATGAATCCTTCTTTCCTTTTTTTCCGGACCGCATAGACCACGTCGTTGCCTTCCTGAAATAATCTATAAAATTCAGGAAGCAGTTCCGGCGGATCCTGCAGGTCGCCGTCAATAATAAATAAGGCTTCCGTTGCCAGCGCAGCAGCTATTCCGGCGGTCAGGGCCAGCTGATGTCCGTGGTTGCGCGACAAAAAAACACAGTGATAGCGCGGGTCGGTCAGTGCAAGCTGCCGCATCAGCAGCGGGGTCAGATCTTTGCTCCCGTCATCGATCAGGACCACTTCTATGCTTAACGGAGAAGTGTCCATAAGCTGGTTAAGCCTTTCTACGAGATTGGGAAAGGTTTCTGATTCGTTGTAAAGTGGCGCAACTATGGATATCTGTGGTGCTTTCAAGACGAATTGGTTTTTTGCAAAAATAGGGTTTTTCGGGAATATGCATCAGTTAATCGCGGGCACTTCACGTTCGGCTAAAATACCCGAACGGAAAGTGCCGTTTTCAATACTCACAATTCCCAGGTCATAACTGCCGGGAATCACGTTGTGGTAAGGAATCTCCACATAGCGGTTCTTTTCAAACTGGCGGAACGGGTTGATTCCGGTATAGGGAGATTGCTCCAGTTTGAAAAGATAAAGCTGGTCGGCGCTCCGCAGGAAGGCGTAACCGCCATCGTTGTAGCGAAACCGGTAGGGGATTGCTTCCTGGACGACAAGCAGCCCGCCGGAGCGCTCGGAACCGGATACAGTAATGCCTGCCGCAGCCGGGGATCCGGCTGCGGCGCCGGCTGCTTTTACCAATTCCTGAAGGCCTTCCGGGAATTGGTAAATACCCTGGCTCACACATTGTTTCATCAGGGTGTCAATAATGACAGCGGCGGGGGTATTTCTGGAAAAACCCAGGCCAAATCCGTTATGCTCCTGATTATAGGCATTGACCAGCAGGTACTTCCTGCGTTCGATAATGTCTGGTAACTGGTACAGGCAGCCGGCGGTCCAGATGAGCAAGGCGATGCCGGTCACCGTCCTGAAGCTTGCGCGGAGGAACCGGGAGGGGGGGAGAACTGTCAGGAAAGCCAGGTAAACTGCCACCATGAAAAGCGCCGGATAGAGCTTGTAGTTGCTTACCACCACCACATCCAGCCCGAAGCGGGGGCGGAAAAGCCCGATCACGATCGCATTGATAAGGCTGAAGGCCAATAGTCCGGTAATGAAGTCGGTGTATTCCGGGCGTGTCTGTAACCGTTCATGCAGCTGTTTCAGGAAAGCCGGCAGCCGTTTCCGGACAAGCTGCGCAAAGGGGATGAGCCTGGCCGAAAGCCAGACGAATGCGGCGGTGCTGAGGATGATGCCCGCCAGCACCGGCAAGGGCAGCCGCCATGTCAGGGGGCGGTGCCGTGGCAGCAGATCGAACAAACCGCCCAGGAATCCCCAGAAACCCAGAAAGAACATATAGGGTTTCCGGAATAAGAAGGTTACGCCGTCCTCATTGCCTTGCGAGGGAAGACCGCTGAGGTAGCCTGTAATGGCTGCCGCGGCAAAAAGCAACCAAATTCCCAGGGATTTCCAGTCTTGCCGCAGGGCAAGCACGACCAGTCCTGCCGGCCAGATAAGCATGCCGTTGCTGAAGGAAAAGGTTCCTGCCAGCGCCGCCGGAATGGCGAAGGCAAGTTGTTTCCTGGCCAAAAAAAACAAGGATAGACACACGAAGAAAACCGAGGGCTGGTGCTGCAGGCTGCAGATCGCCCACAGGAAAATCAAATGAAACTGAAACTGGAACAGTAAGAGCGGAACGGGGAGGAAGTAGATAAGGGGAAGCTGCAGTTTCCGGAACATTGTGTAGAGAAGCCAGCAGGTTCCCAACATAAAACCGGCCCCGCAGAATTGCAGGAACGAAAAGTTCACCGTTCCGGTCAGGTAATAATAAATGAGGGTGACAAGTTTCCCCGCCAGCATCCGGTGTTCATTGTTAGGTTGAAGCAATAATTGCAGCTTTTCGGAAAAACCGGTGCTGTGGCGCCATTTAATGAGAAAATCAGGAAAAGGGTCGAAATCGTCGAACCAGGGGACATTCACGGAAAAGCCCCAGATAAGCCCTATCCAGATGAGGATCGGAAGGGCAACAATAACCGCGGAGGAGGTATTAGTCGTCTTGATCATTCCGCCGTGGTTCTGCTATATAGATCGCTTTTTTTCCAAAATAACCGGCAATGCACCGGTTCCACAGATGCCCGGGATCCGCTTTCATGTCTTCCAGAAAAAGGGTTTGCGGCTGGTGACGGAGCGGCGCCAGATAGAGTGTATCACTTGGGGAAGTCATCAGCAGCCGGGTTCTTTCTGTCATTTCCTCACTATAGGCTGCCGCTTCTCCTGTCAGTAATTCCCGGTACATCAGCCGGGAGTTCTCCGCGTGATAAAAATCCCAGAGAAGCACAAGGCACAGCAGGGGTTTGAGTAAAAAGGGAATGCGCGGAAAAGTAGTTAACCGGAGCAGCTTCCGCTTGTCCAGATAACATAACACCACGCCCAGGTTGTAGAACCAGCCCCATAAAAAGAAAAAATAGATGCAATTGATGACGCGCGGCGTCGGGTAAACGCCAATACCATAATAAGAAGGGAAGATCTGGGAGACGACGACACCGGTCGTAACCAGCATCGTATAAAAGGGGTTGATGTTAAAAAAAGCATTGTACGAATCCGTCCCCTTTTTCAGAAACGATGGAAATAATCCAAGCGAAAGCAGGGTAATGACCAGGAAGGAAGGGTTGGTTATCCATCCGAAAAGCAATTTCGGGGCAAATTTAAAGGATTCTATAAAGGCAAACAGGAAATTGCGGCTTTGCGGGTTGCCTTCAAACCTTACGGCATTGCCGACCGAAAGGAAAGAGAATAATGCCGTAACAATCCCCCAGATTAGTAAGGACAAGTAAAAGGGATCCAGTTTCCGCGACCATACCAACCGGTAGCCCAGCCACCCGATGATGAGAATCATGATCACAAAAACATTGTTTTCGCTGGTTCCGTTGATCGCAAATACGAGCAAAAAGGCCAGCAGGTTGAGTCCTTTGACAACCAGAGGGGGCCTGCCGGGCGTTTCGCGTTTGATCGCTACCAGTATCCATAAAAGGGTTAAAATGTTGGGAACGGTATAATTCACTACCGCTGCAGTCCAGAAAAAGGCTTCCAGTATGCTGGGTAACCGGAGGATCAGCAGGTAAAAAAGAAGGCTGGCGATTCCCAGGTTCACAAGGGTTTTTTTATCCGGATTAAGGGTTCTGACGAGCCAGAAAAATGAAGCGATGATGCCCGTGTAAAGAAAAAAGGGAAGCCATTTGAACCCGGCAAACCAATGGAAGAGCAGCGGGTTGGAGTGGTTGAGGAAAATACTGAAGTAACGGCCGGACCAACCTGTGTAGTAGGCTTTGATGCCACCCATCCATCCGTATTTAAACACGGTATCGATATGGCAATAATCATCAGCGGCAGAGGCATGGTTGTATAAGGCCAGCGCCATCAACGGACTCAACATCAGCAACCCCGGAATGATAAGCAGAAGGTTTTGCCAATGTGTTTTCTGAAAAAGTGGATGCATATGCGGCTATTTTGGGACTTCACGTAAACTGCTGTGGGCAAAAATAGCAGGATTTTCCAGGATGTTCACGTATGCGGAGCAAGGTGATGGCGGATTCCTGCTGATAGTAGGTAGGATAAACAGGTTAACCGGCGGTGTCTGACAAGGCTGGCGCGCAGCGCGTACACGCTGACATCAGGAACGTGCTCTGGCTTCCAGTTTCAGGAACAAGGGATAAAGCAGTACAGCGGCCAGAATGACCAATGTGCCGAGGTAAAACCCATTGGTCATGCGTTCCCGTTCTCCGAAAACCAAAATAGCCAGGCCAATGCCATATACCGGTTCCAGGTTGACGGTGAGGTTCATCATGAAGGCCGAAAATTGCTTCATTAGGTTCGCTGCCAGGGAATAGGCGTAAACAGTACAGACTCCGGTAAGAATCAGGATATAGCACCCGTCTGAAAGCGTGGGAAGGAGCACTTCGCCCGCACTCCAGGGAGAAAGCTGGTACCCGATCAGAAAGAGTACCGAAAAAATGGCGGCCCCGGTCATTTCATAATATGTAATGACGACCGCATTATAGCGTTTGACGAGATGACTGTTGAGGACCACAAACAGGGACGCCAGGAAGGCCGCAGCAAGGGAAGTCACGAGCCCGGCAAAATGATTGAATTCAAATTTGAAGATAATATAAAGACCCGCGATCGCTATCAGGCCGAAGAGGACATCCCGGAGTTTAACCGGCTTCCGGTTAAATGCAGGCTCGAGCAGGCTGGTCCAGAGGGAGGCTGTCGACATGCCGGCCAGGCAAACGCTGACGGTGGAAATACGGGCCGCCGCAAAAAACAGGATCCAGTGGAGTGCCAGTAAAGCACCCGTTGCAAAAAGCCGCAGCATCTCACCTGAAGGAAGTCCGAACGGCGTTTTGCGGAAATAAAGTATGGCAAAAAGCATCACAGCAGCCAGCAGGGTGCGGTAAGCGACGAGCGCCACGGGGGAAATCGAAACCAGGACTCCTAAAATGGCCGTAAAACTCCAGATCAGCACCAGGAAGTGCAATTGGGCATAAGCGGCCAGGGGCGGCGCGGCAGGACGGGTCATCGGGGGAGCGTTTTATACAAAAGAACCCCTACACAGGAGAAAATAATATTGGGCAGCCACACGGCAAACAGGGTGTTGATGGTCCCTGCCTCGGCTACTCCCTTGGAAAGCAGGTAAAACAGGATGTAAATGAAAGCGAGGATGAACCCTAATGCAATTTGTAACCCAATACCCCGGCGGCTTTTCCGTGCCGATACAATGACACCGATTGCGGTCAGGATCATGATGGCAAAGGGTTGTGTGAAACGGGTGTATTTTTCGATCAGGTAAACTTCCAACCCATCGGAACCACGACTGACCAGGAGGTCGATATATTCGTTCAGTTCGGGGAGCGTAAAAGTCTCGAAAAGCTTATAGGTGTTTTCAAAATCTTTTGGCTGAAGGTTCAGGGTGGTATCCAGCTCACTGCCGTACGTGATGGTTTCTCCCATCTCCCCGATTTTCCGGATGCGGTATTCTTTGACTTTCCATTTCTCTTTTTCCGGGTCCCAGGTGATCTTGTCGGCAGAAAGTTTCTCGATAAGCTCGTTGTCTTTTAAGGTCTCGAGCGTGAATTTATTACCCGTATGGCTGATGTTGTTATAACTCTCCATATAGGCGTACACATCCGGCGCAATCGTAATATGGACATTCCGCCCCCCGAAATAGAATTCGTCTTTCAGGTATTTAATGGCAAATTCATTTTTGGTTTTATTGGCTTTGGGCAGCACCCAGCCAACCAGGTAAAACGTAAACAAACTGAGAATAAATGCCCCGGCGAGGTAGGGGAGTATGATCCGGCCAAAACTGATACCGGTGCTCAGCATGGCGATGATTTCGGTACGCGCCGCGATACGGGAGGTAAAGAAAACCGTAGCGATGAAGACCATCAGCGGACTGAGGTAATTGATCCAGTAGGGGATCAGGTTCAGGTAATAGTCGAAAACAATGGCACGTCCGGGAGCTTTTCGCTTGATGAAATCGTCGAGGTTTTCGGTATAGTCGATCATGCAAATGATCAGGGTGATCATCAGTGAAACGAAAACGTAGGTCCCTATGAAATTTCTGACCAGGTATTTATCCAGTATTTTGAGTTTCATAGGTGGTACGGTTGCCGTTGAACCAGTAAATTTTTGGCGACTTCCTGGGTGATAAATAAGGTGCGTTCGCCATCCACTCTGATCTGGGCGGATTTGTCATAGTCGTTCATTTCCAGAATTTCCACTTCACTGCCCAGGCTGAGTGCGGTACGGTCGAGGTGCTGTAAAAAGGAAGGGCTATGGTCCATCACTCCCATCAGCATCACTTTCTGGCCGGTCTCCAGTTCGGAAAGTTTCAAATAATTAGGGTCCGGCATGTTGCCGTTGGAATCCGGAATCGGGTCGCCGTGAGGGTCGAAACGAGGGTAGTTCAGAAAAGCGTCCAGCCGTTCCACCAGTAATTCGGACGAAATGTGTTCCAGTTCTTCGGCTATATCATGGACCTCGTCCCAGCCTAACCCCAGTTTTTCTACCAGAAATGCTTCCCACAACCGATGTTTCCGGATCACCTTAAGGGCGACATTTTCCCCGGTATCGGTAAGCCGGACACCCTGGTATTTTTTATAGTGGATCAGTCCTTTGTCTGCCAGCTTACGCAGCATGTCCGTTACCGAGGCGGCACGAGTAGACGTTCCTTCGGCGATGGCATTGGTACTTACTTCCAGGCCTTCTTTACCGGACAGGTTATGAATGATTTTAAGGTAATTTTCTTCTGTGAAGGAATTTTGCATGAGTTGACCAGAAATTTTGCTGGTGATCGGCCCCAAAATTACGCTTAGTTAAGAAGATAATGAAATTTATGTGCATGTAGGGGGGAAATAGGGGGAGTTATGAGTTATGAGTTATGAGTTATGAATTATGAGTTATGAATTATGAGTTATGAATTATGTGTGAGTGATGAAGTTGTGGTGTTGGCAGGTGGCAGCATTGATTGCGTAAGGCTTTCGACGATTGATTGCCAGTTTTTTTGCGTCTGTGTCGCAATGTATGGTTGGTCTCCAGTATCACCTAAAACCTTTAACTCATAACTCATAACTCAAAACTCATAACTTACTTCAGCGTTCGGATCTTGATCCGGATATCCTGCGGAGCGGTTTCGTCTCCTCCGAAATAGGGATAGAGCTTATACGAGATTTTCCCCACATCGCCTTTACATTGCCTGGGCGTGGTAATGGCTTTCCCGTTGAGGGTGAATACATATTGGTTGTCCTGGGCCTCAATCTTAAAATGATGGGTTTTGTTCAGTTCTACAGCCCCCAGGAATGTCTCCGGAATCCGGACCTTGTCGACATATACATAGCTGTAAATCCGAAGTTCGCCTTCCATCCAGTTCCAGCCAAACCGCGCGCTGCTTTCGTGATGGAGTGTCCCGCAGTCCGAAAAGCCCATTAATTTATTGATATCGTGGACATTTCCGGGAACACGGTTAGTGTATTGACAGGATTCATCAAAAATAGCCTGGAATTCTAACCGGTTGGAGTTATGAAATACAGGGAACCCCTGGGTGTTTTCGGCGTCATGGGCGCCGGCTTTAATGGTGTAGGTGACGAAGTCATCGCTAAAGTCGGGGGTGTTGCCAAACCAGTCGCAAGCCTGACAACCGAAAGCGATCACTAAAAAAAACACGAATTTATTACCTGGTATCATTGTCGCTGCTGTAAACAGGCCCACTCAGAGCCGGATGTTATTGTAACGTGCTACCCCCGTCTCCCATTGTAACAATTCCGGAAAAGATGGGACGGCAGATGACCCGGTTCTAAAATAAACCCTGCTTCGATTCCGATATTTGGATGGGTTGCATAACTTTCGCTGTTTTTACGATAACAAATGGAACAGCAGAAGAATATTGACAGCGTTACCGCTGCAGGGTTACTGATCGCGTTCGGGATTATTTTCGGAGATATCGGGACTTCCCCCTTGTATGTCATGCAAGCTGTCTGCGGTACGTCCAGAATCACGGATACCTTAGTTTACGGCGCCCTGTCCTGCGTTTTCTGGACCCTGACCCTGCTTACTTCGGTGAAATATGTCACGTTTGTACTACGGGCCGACAATAAGGGTGAAGGCGGAATCCTGGCCCTGTTCGCGCTGGTGCGGCGAAAGGCGAAATGGCTGACGGTTCCGGCGATCATCGGAGGAGGTACCTTGCTGGCAGACGGGATCATCACCCCGCCGATCTCGGTCTCTTCGGCGGTGGAAGGATTACGGATCCTGTATCCTGAAATCAACACCATCCCGATTGTAATCGGCATTCTGACCGGGCTGTTTTTCCTGCAGTCGTTTGGTACCGGCGTGGTAGGAAGGGCCTTCGGGCCGATTATGGTGATCTGGTTTTCCATGCTGGCCATTCTGGGCGGGATCCAGGTGGCGGCGCATCCGGAAGTTTTGAAATCGCTCAATCCGTACTTCGCGTATAAGTTCCTGAGTACCACACCGGGAAGTTTCTGGTTGCTGGGGGCCGTATTTCTTTGTTCAACAGGGGCAGAGGCGCTGTATTCGGACCTGGGTCATTGCGGCAGGGGAAATATCCGGGTCAGCTGGGTGTTCGTGAAAAGCTGCCTGGTGCTGAATTATTTCGGACAGGGCGCCTGGCTGATTGCGGCAGGCGGCGATTTTCTGAACGGGCGGAAGCCCATTTTTGAAATTATGCCGGATTGGTTTTTGCTGCCCGGGATTGTCATTGCCACAACCGCTGCAGTCATCGCGAGCCAGGCCATGATTACGGGTTCATTTACGCTTATTTCAGAAGCAATCCGCCTTAATTTCTGGCCCAAGGTGCGGCTCATTTATCCGAGCACCGAAAAAGGACAGTTATACGTACCCAGTATCAACTGGCTTTTGTATGCCGGATGCGTCGTCGTGGTGCTGTATTTTAAAGAGTCGGCCAATATGGAAGCCGCTTACGGCCTGGCCATAACGATGACCATGGTGATGACGACCGTCCTCTTCTCCTATTACCTGTATGTCAGGAAGGTCAACATGTGGTGGGTGATCCTGTTCCTGGTGTTTTACCTGACGATAGAAGGTAGTTTCCTGGCGGCGAACCTGCTTAAATTTACACACGGGGGGTGGTTTACACTCATGATGGCATCGCTCATCGGTCTGGTAATGGTAATCTGGCTCCGGGCTTTTTATATCAAGGTACGTTTAACCGAATATACCAAACTGGACGCCTACCTGCCCTCCCTGAAGGAGCTGAGCCGGGATATCAGTATTCCCAAATATACCACGCACCTGGTTTTCATGACGAATGCTTCCCGGCAGAATGAAATCGAAACCAAGGTCATCTATTCTATTTTTGAAAAACGTCCCAAACGGGCGGATATCTATTGGTTCGTACATGTGGATACCGTGGACGAACCCTATACCATGGAGTATAAGGTGGCTATCCTCGCACCGGACGATGTGATCAAGGTGACGTTCCGGTTGGGTTTCCGGGTAGAGCAACGGATCAATCTTTATTTCCGGAAGGTGATTGAGGATATGGTACGGAACAAAGAAGTGGATATTACGAGCCGCTATGAATCGCTCAACCGTCAAAACCAGATCGGCGATTTCCGGTTCGTCGTTTTGGAACGGTTCCTTTCTTTTGAAAATGACCTGCCGGTAATGGAGCAATTGGTTATGAAGTCCTATTTCGCCCTGAAAACTATTACCACGCCGGAGGACAAATGGTTCGGGCTGGATAGCAGCGCGGTTAAAATAGAAAAGGTCCCGTTGATTATCCGGCCGGCCAAGCGAATTAAACTGCGCAGGATTTATGATTAAATGATAACTTTGCAATTTAGGATTTACAAGGTACGATTGCTGATTTGCGGAGGATGATCGATGATTTGAGGGCTGGTAGCGGTCGGGTGAGCGTTTGGGATCGTCTTCAGGCAAGAAAACCGGCGTGTAATCTGTGAGAGCGGGATTACCGGAAAAATAAAAACACGAAAAACCTTTTTTATGAAAATACTGATTACCGGAGGCGCCGGATTTGTGGGATCTTCCCTGGCAATTGCTTTAAAAGGGAGGTATCCGCAATATGAAATTATTGCGCTTGACAATCTCAAACGACGGGGCTCGGAACTGAACCTGAAACGGTTGAAGCAGGCCAGTGTTGATTTTTGGCATGGAGATATCCGGAATAAAGAGGACTTTGATGCGCTGCCGGCGGTGGATGCGGTCATCGAAGCTTCGGCGGAGCCTTCTGTTCTTGCGGGGCTCAACGGCACACCCGATTACCTGATCAATACCAACCTGGTAGGGACTATCAATTGTCTGAACTATACGCTGAAGCACAGAGCCCAGTTTATTTTTCTTTCCACCAGCCGGGTTTATCCCATTAAAACCATTGAAACACTGAATTTTGCAGAAGAGGAAACGCGGTTTATCCTTACGGACGAGCAGCCCGTACCGGGAGTATCTGCGAAAGGGATTGCCGAAACCTTCCCGCTGAATGGCGCGCGATCGCTGTACGGTACCACTAAACTGGCCTCGGAACTGATTATTCAGGAGTATAATGAATTTTACGGACTGCAAACGGTCATCAACCGATGCGGGGTGATCACGGGTCCCTGGCAAATGGGGAAAGTTGACCAGGGAGTGATGGTGTTATGGATTGCCAAGCATTACTTTAAGCAGGAACTGGGCTATTTTGGCTATGGCGGCACCGGGAAACAGCTTCGGGATATGCTGCACGTTGGCGATCTGTTCCGTTTGGTGGACTGGCAGCTGCATCATATTGACCAGGTGAACGGGCAAATCCTGAATGCGGGCGGAGGCCTGAACAGCAGCGCCTCGCTAATGGAACTGACCCGGTTGTGCCAGGAAGTGACAGGGAATACGATCCCCATAAAATCGGTACCCGAAACACGTACGGCAGATATCCGGCTATACGTTACCGATAATACCCTGATTACCTCGCTGACCGGATGGGCACCGGAGATTGGCGTCCGTCAGATAGTGGAGGAAATCACGGAATGGCTGGCGGCCAACGAAGCCGACCTGGCGCCTATCCTGAAATAGGGATGGGCGGTTAATGGTGGCGCCCCTGTCCCTCGACGGGGGCTCAGGACGGTTCGCCGCGCGATGACCGATATTTGTCACGGTTGGTGAGCCTGTCACGGTTGGCGAGCTTGTCACAGTTGGCGAGCTTGTCACGGTTGGTGAGCCTGTCACACGGTTGGTGAGCTTGTCACACGGTTGATGAGCTTGTCACACGGTTGGTGAGCCTGTCACACGGTTGGTGAGCCTGTCACACGGTTGGTGAGCCTGTCGAACCATACCGCCGGATCAGTTCATCGCGCTGGGGACCGGTGGAAATAAACGTAACAGGCAGCTTCAGTGCTGCTTCCAGAAATTCCACGTAATCGGCCAGTTCCTGCGGGATTTCGCTGAAGTCACGGATGTTTTCCAGCGAAGTAACCCAGCCTTTAAAATCTTTGTATACGGGTGTTACCTGCGCATCGCAGAGATCGTGCGGAAGCTGATCCAGCAAGGTGCCATCCGGCAGGGTGTAATGCGTGCATACCCGGATGGTATCAAAATGATTCAGGACATCGGCCTTCATCATGATCAGCTGGCTGACGCCATTGATCATCACCGCGTACTTGAGCGCCGGAAGGTCGAGCCAGCCGCAACGGCGGGGCCGGCCGGTAGTAGCGCCGAATTCACGGCCTTCTTTCCGGATAAGTTCACCGGTTTCATCCAGCAGCTCCGTAGGGAAAGGGCCTCCCCCCACACGGGTACAATACGCCTTGAAAATCCCCAGTACCTCGCCAATCCGGCCGGGAGCTATTCCAAGACCGGTGCAGGCGCCGGCGGTCATGGTCGTGGAACTGGTTACAAAAGGATAAGATCCGAAATCGATATCCAGCAATGATCCCTGAGCGCCTTCTGCCAGAATATGCTTTCCCGCGTCGAGGGCCTCGTTGATCTGGTATTCACTGTCGGTCAGGGTGAATTCCTTCAGGAAATCGATAGCCGCAAAAAAATCTTTCTCCGCTTCCGCCAGCGCTTCGGCATAGTCGAACCGGTGGAAATCAAGGACAACCTGGTGTGCCTGCGCCAGCTTCCGGTACTTCTCTTTAAAATTAGGGGACAGGATGTCGCCGACCCGAAGACCTTGCCGGGCAACTTTATCATTGTAAGTGGGGCCTATCCCCTTCAGTGTAGAGCCGATTTTGGAGGCGCCTTTCGCCTGCTCGTATGCGGCATCCAGAAAGCGATGGGTAGGAATAATCAGGGAAGCCTTTTTCGAAATGGAAAGATTCTCCCGGAGGTCCAGGTTGTAACGCTGCAGCCCTTCAATTTCTTTACGGAAAACGACCGGGTCCAATACGACGCCGTTCCCGATAATATTATGAATATCCTTACGGAAAATTCCGGATGGAATCTGGTGCAGAACGTGCTTGATACCGTCAAATTCCAGCGTGTGACCAGCGTTGGGTCCCCCTTGGAAGCGTGCCACCACCTGGTATTCCGGCGCGATCACGTCCACGATTTTACCTTTACCCTCATCGCCCCATTGGAGGCCTAACAAAACGTCTATTTTCACTTACTCAATTGGATTTGTAAGACATATGAAACAAAATATTCCGGCAGCAAGGAGTGTCCGCTACTACCGGAACGACAAAAGTAATACTCTGGGAAGAACTTCTGTACTAACCGCGCAAGAATTCTTGCGCAGCGCTCCCTGAAACCGGCTCTGATCGGCTGCAAGGATTAGCGGGAAGCGAACGGCTAGCTGGCCATTAATTCCTGTTCTCCGCGTTCCCTTTTATTTTCACAGTTGTTACGGGTGCAGTTCCCGTAAAAAATAAGGGAGTGGTGTGCCACGTTAAACTGGAGCATTTCACCTACCATGCTTTGAATCGTCTGTATCCTGGGGTCACAAAATTCCATTACTTTCTGGCACTCTGTACAGATCAGGTGATCGTGCTGACGGGAACCGTAGGACTTTTCGTATTGGGCCAGGTTTTTCCCGAATTGGTGTTTGGTTACCAGGTCGCATTCTACCAACACGTCAAGCGTGTTGTAAACCGTTGCCCGGCTCACCCGGTATTTTTTATTTTTCATGCTGATGTAGAGCTCGTCCACATCAAAGTGATCATTTCTGGAATAGATTTCCTCCAGAATGGCAAAGCGTTCAGGAGTTTTACGTAAGCCACGGTTTTCGATATAGCTGGTAAGAATCTTTTTAGCGGCTTCGAAATTATTTTTGTTGGCTTCTGGCATTGTTTGTCAACTTATTGGGTACAATTCTTCCATTTACTACGCAAGTTCCGTATTTTTTATGGTATTTGCACGAATAGCGGCTTTTATGAAACCAGTCTAAATATTGGGAAGGAGAAGGGAGGGGGCTGGAAGGCGCTTGTTCAGGTCACCGCCGGGGCGAAAAAACGGGTGATGTTAAAAACACCGTTGACTTTTTCGAGTTTGGCCATCAGCAGTTCGAGATGGCGGGTGTCCTGAACATAAATGCGGATATCCCCTTCAAAAACACCGTCTTTTGTGTCGATGGTGAGGCTGCGCATGTTGATGTTCAATTCGCTGGAAATAATACGGGTCACATCGTTCACCAGTCCGACACGGTCGGTTCCGGTGATGTGCAGGCCCACCAGAAAGGCCTCCTCTTTCATGGAGTTCCATTTCGCCTTGATGATACGGTTGCCATGCTTTGTCATGAGTTCAGCAGCATTCGGACAGGTCGTACGGTGGATTTTAATTCCTTCATTGATGGTGACAAATCCAAAAACATCGTCACCGGAAATGGGGTTGCAACAGGGGGCAAGCCGGTAATCGATCTTGTCCATGTCTTCTCCGATCAGCAGGGTATCGCCATCAGTCTGGTCGCCGTGAATGTTCTTCAGGTAACGGGAGAGCTCCTTGCCGTCGGTGCCTGAACGCGGTATAAACACTTCCGTATCGCCTTTCTTCTTTTCCCGGGCGTCCTTGTAGCGTTTGAACTTTTTCAGGTCATCGATGGGAATGTAGCCCTTGCCGATACGGTAGAAGAAATCGACCGGTGTTTTGCATTCGTAAAAGGCCCGCAACTGGTTAAAGGTTTCGGAGTTGGCTTCAATTCCTAATACTTTCAGTTTCTTTTCCACCATCTGGCGGCCATCGGTTTCATACCGCCTGTTTTCCTCCTTCAGGAATTCTTTGATACGGCTGCGAGCCTTGGTGGTGGTGACAATGCGTAACCAGTCTTCATTCGGCTTCTGCTTATTGGAAGTGATTATTTCGAGCTGGTCGCCGTTGTGAAGGACATAACTGATCGGGACAAGCGTGCCGCCCACCTTGGCTGCCATGCAGCGGGCGCCGATCTCTGTGTGGATGTCAAAGGCGAAATCCAGAGCAGTGGCCCCGCGCTGCAAGACTTTGAGCTCGCCTTTAGGAGTGAATACAAACACTTCTTCTGCAAAAAGATTGTTTTTAAATTCATCCAGGAATTCGATCGCAGCCGTTTTGTCGCCCTGGCCATTTTCCAGGGTTTCTCTAACCCGGTTGATCCAGACATCGATATTGCCTTTTACCTTGGTGTCATTCCCTTTATATTTCCAGTGAGCGGCATAGCCCTTTTCCGCAATTTCGTCCATCCGCGTGGTCCGGATCTGGACTTCTACCCATTGGCCGCTTTTGCTCATTACCGTAGAATGCAGCGATTGGTAGCCGTTGGCCCGGGGCGTGCTGATCCAGTCTTTAAGGCGATCGGGATTGGGTTTGTAATGGTCCGTCACGATGGAGTAAGCCTGCCAGCAAAGTGCTTTTTCCTTTTCATATTCCCTCGGGGCATCCAGAATAATCCGGATGGCGAACAAGTCATAAATTTCTTCAAAAGGCTTGTTCTGCTTCCGCATTTTATTCCATATCGAATAGATGGATTTGGGCCGGCCCTTAATGATGTAGCGCATGTGCGATTCCTCCAGGTCCTTCACAATCGGTTCCATAAACTTGGAGATAAAGCGATCCCGCGCAAATTTGGTTTCCCGCAATTTGAGCACGATGGAACGGTATGCCTCCGGCTCGGCATATTTCAGGTACAGATCTTCCAGTTCCGACTTAATGGAATACAGCCCCAGCCGATGGGCGAGGGGAGCATAAATGTAAATCGTCTCCGACGCAATTTTAAGCTGTTTGTCCCGCGGCATGCTGTCCAGTGTACGCATGTTGTGCAGACGGTCGGCCAGTTTGATCAGGATAACCCGGACGTCGTCAGAGAGCGTAAGCAGCATTTTGCGGAAATTCTCGGCCTGCTGGGACGTTCCGTATTCGAATTTGCCGGATATTTTCGTGAGTCCGTCGATGATTTTGGCCACTTTACCACCGTACATCCGCTCTATCTGCGGAATAGTCATATCGGTGTCTTCTACCACATCATGCAGCAGCGCGGAAATGATGGAAGTGGTTCCCAGCCCGATTTCTTCCACAACAATCTGAGCGACGGCGATCGGATGGTAGATATAGGGCTCCCCCGATTTGCGGCGCATTTCCTTGTGCGCTTCCGCAGAGGTGTGAAAAGCCTTCTTGATAAGTTTGGCATCATTATCTTTCAGAAAAGGCTTCGCAGTCCGTAATAATTTACGGTATTTTTTCAGAATCTCCTTCCGCTCCTGCTCAATATCTATCGTCGTTACATCCACTGGTTTTGTACTAAAAAGCTGACACCAAAACGTAATTTTAAACTATTAGCCGGAATATGTCAACTGGTAAAAATAAATTAAAAATTTGCTATATAAAATTAGGAATTTTAGCCGTATCCGCAGTACCTTTGCACTCCGAAATTGTGAAAGGTTTCGAATATACCAAAGGTGATGCGGGCGTGGCGGAACTGGTAGACGTGCCAGACTTAGGATCTGGTGCCGCAAGGCGTGGGGGTTCGATTCCCTCCGCCCGTACTAAAAATGGCTTCAATAGCTGTATGAAATGTGTGCCATTTGAAACTAACCCATAAAGCCCTCAGGACTAGGTTTTGAGGGCTTTTTTTCTTGACAGTCCTGTATTCGGGTTGAATCCAGGATCCAACCGGCAACCAGCTTGCCGGTTTAGTATAATTTTAAACCATTATTTCAGCAGATGGAAGTCCTGTTAGAAAAGAATTCGCCAACTACCGCTTCGTTAAAAATTACTTTGGTGCCGGAAGACTACAAGCCCAAGGTCGACAAAAGCATTAAAGATTATAGCAAACGCGCCAATATCAAAGGGTTCAGGCCCGGGAAAGTGCCGACACAGGTGATTAACCGCATGTACGGAAAGGGGATTCTGATCGATGAAATCAACCACCTGCTGAGCCATGCTGTCAGTGAATACATCCGTGACCATAAATTGCCGGTCGTGGGCGACCCCCTTCCCAATGCTCAGAAAGCCGAGGAAATCGACTGGGATACGCAGACCGAATTTGTGTTTGAATACGATTTGGGACTGGCCACTGATTTTGTCGTTGATTTTGAGAAGGTGGAGGGAGTGACCAACTACACGATCAATGCCGACGAAAAGGAATTGAATAAAACGATCGAAGAGCTCCGGGAGCGCTTTGCGTCGAATATTAACCCGGAAGAAGCGGCCGACGGGGACATGCTGTACGGGGAACTCCTGCAGGAATCAAGTGAGTTCGCCACCAAAACAGCCATCCCGACGAAACAGTTGAAGGAGGAAAGTAAAGCGGCATTCCTGGGAGCCAAAAAAGGGGATGTGCTGACGTTTGATATCCAGCAGACGTTCCTCGACGAAAGTGCAGTGGCGCATGTGACGGGCAAAAAGAAAACAGAGGCCGCCGAACTGTCGGGCGAATTCCGTTTTACGGTGGAAGACATTACCCGGACCGAACCCGCGGAGCTCAACCCGGAGTTCTTTGCCAAGGTTCTAGGAGGAGTGGATACTGTCGAAACGGAAGTGGAATTCCGGGAAAAAGTTATGGCGATCATCACCGATAACTACAGCCGGGAAGCGGAGGCATTGCTGCGCCGCGATACAGAAGAAGCTTTGCTGAAAAGTGTCCCGATTGAGCTGCCGGAAGAATTCCTCAAAACCTGGTTGGAACGCACCAACGAAGGGAAGTTTACCCGGGAGCAAATTGACGAAGAGTTTGAGGGGTTTGCCCGGTCGTTGCGGCTCAGCCTCATCCGTAACCGGGTGGCCGAATCGCATGACCTGAAAGTAGAACCCGGTGAACTGCTGGAGTATACCCGGAATATGGTAAAGGCTCAGTTTGGGCTGAACGGAGACGAAGAAGCCATGCGGGAAACAGTTGACAAGATTGCGCAGGGCTACCTGATGGATAAGGAGCGCGATAATTATACGCAAGTGTTCCAGCAGGTTTTTGATAACAAGGTATACGAGCTGATTCGCGGGGCTGTTTCGAAGGAAGATAAAACCATTGAGGTGAGTGAGTTCGAAAAGCTGGCCAAGGGGGAAGCCTGAAACAGCACTAATAGCAAATGAATCAAAAAGGAGACCGGTAGTTTGTTACCGGTCTCCTTTTTGATTGAAGGTATTATAACGGAACATAAGCGCCAATAGAATAAAGAAGCATCATCGGAGGCAACTCTTTATTAGCGGGAAATGCAGGGCCTTGTTTTAAGGTTTTGCCCAGACCTATTTGACAAGTAAACCACTTTTTTTTCTATACACAAAATTGGGTCCGATGGCACTTTGCACAAACCGTTTTCCCATGCTCTGGTTCCAGTATTGCAGGGAGATAAAAGAGCTCCGTATTCCGGGTTTGAGGTGATAGTTGAGTCCCGCACCGAATGCCAGCCAACCGACACCTGCCTGTACCCCGAAACGGTTCGTTACTAATTGTTCAAAGTCAACCCCCACCAGTGCACCGCCGTATCCAACCGCTTGATTGTAGTAGATTTCACCGGGCCTTTTAAGGAAACTGGACATCAGCGCTTCACGTATTTTGTGCGTGGTCCCAGGCATGGACTCAGAATCAGTTCATTGCCATTTTGTTCCAGGTCCCAGGTGGCACAGGGAAAGCAATCGACCAGCGAACACGCAGGATTTTCTTCGATTTTGGCTTTGGGGACAATTGGATAATCAACTCCGTTTATATTGAAGGCGGTAGGCCCACAGCATGCGGGCAGCCCTTTTTCATTTAATAAAACGCCATCGAACCGAAAAGTGAGAAAAGCACCTTGTTGAACAGCCTCCCATTGCAGTTCACCATCAACCGTTTGTTCCCGAGCTATCTCCTGCCAGTTTCCTACCAGCCAGGCAACTTCCGGATCGGGTTCAGGGGCGTCCTTTTTACAGGATATGCACATTAGCAGTACTGCGATCAATAGAAGAAGTTGTTTCATTTGTGTGAAAAAGGTTATAGGTTTTAGGGGAAAAGTGATCAGCTGTCAGAGATCAGCACACCTCAAACCTGATACCTCACACCTGCTACTACAGAGTCTGTAAAAATCGAAAAGGTTGTAATGACGGCTTACCTGTTTTTTCCTGCTTTCCTGAATGCCGCCAGACATTGATAGAGCGCATCTAAGAAATCCTGCTCGGCTGCGGAAACCACAAAGGGTTCTGAAAAATCACAATACGCGATAAAAGGGGTCGCCTGGTCGTTGCTCAACCCGGTAAGGTAGGTGATCCGGTGGGAGGCCATTCGTTGGCGGTAGATGGCCTGAATGCGGTCGGCCTCAAGGAGCCGGCGTAGTTTCCGTCTGGCTTTCCCTTCACGGCTGAACTGGTCGTATAGCAGGGATATGGGACCCTTGACCGACATTTTCGGTTCCAGGGTTGCGTAATCATACCCCATTCGCCCGAAATCTCCGAGTTCCTTACCCATTAGCTCAGGAGCACCTTCAAAAAGAATACGCCCGGCCGGCGGCGAGGACCCGGCTTTGGGTGGTTTTCCGCTTTTACCCGTCACCGTTAATTCGTCAAGCCGTTTAATCTGCTTCCGTAGCATGATGGTGATAGCGGCGCCCGTGTCAGGAACCGTCAGTTGGTGTGGAAAGTAACCTATATAGGATACCTGGAGGGTGTCCCCCGGAAGTGCTGTGATCCGGAATTCCCCCCGCTCCGAAGAGATGACCGCCACCCGGCGGGTCAGGTTTTTAATCGTAGCGGCGGGAAGAGGTTCGAGTGTCTGCCCGTCTGCTACCGCCCCCGGGCGGTTTTCCTGAGAAATTCCGTCGGCAGGAATAAAAAAGATGAACGCCAGGAGCAGAATGGGAATACGTATCGGCATGCTGCAGGTTTAGTAGACAATCTCCATGCCGGTGGCTGACCTTCGGCAGGCATTACGGGGGAACGATACGAAGATGATGACTGTATGGAATTGGTTGCATGAAGAAAGCCGGGTGGGAATTCCATGGCTGTCATAAATTTCGCGCTTGATCGCTAATCTGCCACAGTACCAATACCTTATCTCAATAAAACCGGAATTCCCGATGAGGATTTGTTCGTTATGAATGGTGCAGAAATTTTTCGTAAATCGTTTGGTGAAAATTGAAAAGATTCCTTCCTTACAAAAAATCTCCCTTCCGATCGATAAATTGATCAAATGCCGGCTTTTATGTAAAAATCAGCGTGCCCCCACCCTAATCGATGTGTTTTTTCAGCAAACACCTTGAAACAGCCATGGGGTACATGCGCACCAACCAGTATGAATAAAAGCCGAAAGCCGAAAGCTGAAAACCGATAGCCGATTGCCGAAAGCTGAAAGCCGATAACTGAAAACCGAAAGCCGAAAGCCGATTGCCGAAAGCTGAAAGCTGAAAGCCGATAACTTTTACACAAATGAAAGCCCCTCACAGAAGAAATTTCAGACAACGGATCGGGCGTGTAGGCCTCTTTTTCCTGTTTGTAACGCTACAGGGTACCCATACCGGGGCATCGCGTTCGCCGTCCCTTCAAAAAAAATCACCCAATATCATTATGATACTGGCCGATGATCTGGGTTGGACGGATCCGGGGTGCTTTGGAAGCGAGCTTCACGAAACCCCGAATATCGATCGATTGGCCAGGGAAGGGACGAAATTTACCACATTTTATGCGGCCAGTTCGGTCTGTACGCCGACAAGAGCTTCTATTCTCACCGGCAAATATCCTGCGAGGCTGCACCTAACGACCCATTACGAAAACTCGGTGGATTACTGGCGTAATAACGGCACACTTCCGCCGGATTCGTTACACCCGCTGACCGAAGCCAAAAGCATCGGAAACCTGCCTCAGAAAGAAATTACGATTGCAGAAGCATTGAAGCAGTCTGGCTACCGGACAGCGCTGATCGGGAAGTGGCACCTGGGTAATTTCGAACACTATCCTGAAAACCAGGGATTCGATGTCAATACCGGCGGCACTTCCTGGGGGGCTCCCGATACCTATTGGTATCCCTGGACAGGGAACAATTTTCAAAAGGAACTTCGGTATATCCCGGGTCTGGTGCTGGGTGCATCGGACACCGCTTACCTCACCGACCGGCTAACAGACAAAGCCCTTGAAGTGATAGATGCCTGGAAAAACGAGCCTTTTTTCCTTCTTCTATCCCACTATGCTCCCCATACTCCCATAGAAGCCCCGCAAGAGCTGGTCAGCTATTTCAAAAAAAAGGTGAAACCCGGCATGAAACACCAAAACTATGAGTATGCAGCCATGATCGCGAGCCTCGACAACAGTGTAGGACGGATTCTGTCTAAACTTGATCAGGAAGATTTGAACGAGAACACCATTGTGATCTTCCTGTCTGACAATGGCGGCCGCATCGGGAAGTACAAAGACTGGGAGACCGTAGCCAATAATTCACCATTAAGATCGGGAAAAGGGGCGCTGTATGAAGGCGGGATCAGAGTCCCGCTGGTGGTGAGATCGCCCGGAAGCCCGGCAGGCCGGACGAATGAATTTCCGCTGAGTACGATTGACTTGCTGCCCACGCTGCTGGATCTGGCAGGTATCAAACAGCTTGATGTGGACGGAAGCAGCTTTGCTTCCATTTTGTCCGGTAAAACCGACACGCTCGACCGGGATTTCCTGTACTGGCATTACCCTCACTACTACCCCACGACAGCCCCGGTCAGCGCCGTACGGCACGGACCCTGGAAATTGCTGCATTTTTTTGAGGATAAAAGAGAGGAGTTATACCACCTGGAAAAAGACCCCGGAGAACAGCACAACCTGATCCATGAAAATCCCGAAATTGCGGGTCGTTTAAAGCGTCAGTTAGTCGGGTGGTGGCAGGATACCCGGGCGTTATTTCCCGAAGAGAACAAGCATTTCACGGGAAAATGAGATCGCCGGGACTGGGGGCAGCCGGCGGCCAGTTCCGCTTCGGTATTTCGTCCCGTAGCGCTGAGTTTATGGATTGCTTCAAGAGCCCGGATGGCGGCCGGCCCTGTCTTTTCCGGATCGGTATCCTGCCCCGCCTTTTACCTGGCGACTGCAACATTTTACCCCTCCAGGCCCGAACTCAACAGATCCGTTTTAATCAAGCGTAAAAGTCAATACTATCTGTATGATGTGTTTTTCTAATCCCCTGATATGCAAAAGAGTATTAACCAGAATCCTTTCAGGCATAAAAACAGGTCTGTTGATTTTTCTTGGCTTCTCCTACGCAGCCGGACAAACTTTCCGTCATTTTTCCGGCGAAGAAGAATTTTCGCCGCGCGGTGCTATCTTGTCTATTACACAGGATTCAGAAGGTTTTATGTGGTTTGCTTCGCCACGGGGTTTGTATCGGTACGACGGCAGGAGTTTTAAAAAATATGGCCGGCCCCTGGCGGATTCCGCCTCTGCGTCTCCGCTCTATGTACATTGTGTGCAATCGGATTCGAAAGGCAATATATGGGCAGGAACCGTGGAAGGTCTTTATTTGTACGACAAAGAAAAGGATGTCTTTTCTATTGTTTCCACCCACGACCCGCTTGAAAACAACAGCCTTAGTCATAACCAGGTGTATACTATTTTTGAGGATAAAAGGAAACAACTATGGGCGGGAACACCGGGCGGACTGGATCTGATAACGTTTACCGATGGCAACGTGAAAATTGCCCGTAAGCTTCCCGCTGCTCTTACAGGCAGATCACGAGCCGTGCGAAGCATTGCGGAAGAGCCCGACGGCACCTTGTGGCTCGGGACATACGACGGTTTGATAAGATTTCGCAGTGAGAGCGACACGAAACTATTTAAACGGACATCCAAGGTTCCCTCTACAGTTCTTAATCAGTTTGTTGAAGTGTTTGTCGACAAAAAAGGCACCGTTTGGGTCGGCTCCAATGAGCCGGGCCTTGTTAAGTTCGACAAGGCTGATGAGGCGTTCGTATCCGTGGAGTCTTTTCGCGATCCGGTCGGTAACCTACCTGTTGTAAACAAAATCTGTGTCGATTCCAGGGGACGATATTGGCTGGCAACTGAATCGGGACTGGCCCGATACGATCCGGACGGAAATTCCAGCCATTGGTACAGGCGTGACGCAAGTAATCCCTATTCGCTGTCAGATAATGTGCTCTACAGCCAATTTATCGACAACCAGGGCGGGCTTTGGTTAGGTTCGTATTATTGGGGCGTCAATTACTGGCATCCGGATTCCCCCATGTTTTCCATCTGGCCCGCTGAAACGCACGCCGTTCCATATGATCATTTCTTAAACGGATGGGCGGGATCAACACCAAACGGGAGTACCTGGACACTAAGTAATGACCGTCGCAGCCTACTGATTATGGCCAAAAATCAGGAGCAGTCCCGGCTCTACACGCTTACGATCCCTACCCCTGAAATATATCACCTTTTCATGTTGGATACTAACGGCGTTTTTTGGTGTGCAGGCCAAAAGGGCTTGTGCCGTGTGGATCTGAAACGCAACAGTACCAAATTCTTCTCTTTAAATCAGACAACAGGACGAACAAACAGCCTGACAAGGGACCAATCCGGCGTTATATGGTTGGGAGGCAGCTTCGGACTCCGGAAATTCAACGAATTAAATGGTACTTTCGAAACTGTTAAAACAATTAAGAATGAGGTCAGGGGCGTCTTTGAAGATTCACAAAAAAAGATTTGGGTAGGTTGCAAAGAAGCTGTTTTCCTCATCTCCTCTGAAGGTGCCCTGATCGATAGCTGCGAAACAGACGATTACCTCAACAAATTCGTCGAGGATACTCATGGCAATATTTGGTCTGTTGTCAATAAAACGCTGGTTAAATTCGATTCAAAAGAAAACCGGCTGACTTTTGAAAAAGTATTGACAGGGGAGTTTTGGGGTATTGAGATCGACAAAAACGGATCTTTATGGTTATGCGAAGACACTAAGTTAAAAAGGTTCGATCCTGACAAAAAGCTGGTTCAAACCTTTGGTTATCGCGAAGGTCTGCCGCTAAACAGCCTGCTTGGGTATTCTGATCCCTTTAAAGACGGGGAATCATTTCTGTATTTTACCACCAATAATGAGATATTCCGATTTGACCCCGCTGCGAATAAAAGCATAGACTCCCAGTCCCCGGTGGTACTGACCTCACTTAAACTATTCAACAGGCAGGTTAGTATGGGTGATAAAACGGGAATTCTTGAAAAGCCCGTCAATCAAACCCGAACGCTTCGTTTTCGCCACGATCAGAATGTATTTGCATTGGACTTCTCGCTGCTGAGCTTTTTCAAATCGGATGCTAACCAGTTTGCTTACCGGTTGAAAGGTTTTGACAAAGATTGGAATCTCGTCAGTATCCCCTCCGCAACCTATACCAACCTGCCTCCGGGTACTTACGAGTTCCAGGCTAAGGCTGCCAATGGGGACGGAATCTGGACTAACAAGCCATTGGAACTAGCGATTATCATACTACCTCCCTGGTGGAAAACCTGGTATGCCTATCTGTTCTATTTCCTCTTCGCGGCGGCGGCTGTTTACGGCGTCACCCGGTTCTTTTGGCTCAGAAGCGCCTTTGAAAAGGAAAATGAACTGTACCAGTCAAAAATTGACTTCTTTACCAATATTTCTCACGAAATCCGGACACACCTGACCTTGATCAGCGGTCCATTGGAAAAAGCATTTCAAAGTTCACTGACAGGCAGCGATACACGGAATTTTCTGACCTATACCAAAAACAATACCGACAAGCTGCTCCACCTGGTCAACGAGCTCCTCGACTTCAGGAAAATGCAAAGCGGTAAAACCCGGCTGCAGGTGGCGGAGCACGATGTGGTCAGGGTGATCAGGAATGTGCTGGCCGCGTTTGAACATGTCGCTGATGAAAAGGAAATTTCTGTTGATATCGTTGCCCCCGAAAATCGCGTTTTATTGTGGTTTGACCGCTCTCAATTACAGAAGGTTTTCTATAACCTGTTGGGCAACGCCTTCAAGTTCACCCCTGATAACGGGCGGGTCAGGATTGTTATCAACGAAGGTTTTAACGAAGTCACTATCACAATTACGGACAATGGGCCGGGCATTGCACCTAAATACCTGGGGCGGATTTTTACCAGCTTCTTCCAGGTCAATGATAACGGAAGTAACAGCCAAAATACCGGCTATGGCATAGGCCTGGCCTTGTCCAGGAGTATTATCGACAGACACCGCGGCGATCTTTCAGTGACCAGCAGACAAAAAAGCGACTCAGGCTACGGCGAGACCACTTTCACCATCAGATTAATGACCGGAAACTGGTATTCGGATGACTCGGACATCGTCGTGGCTTTATCAGACAGTACTGCGGTACCGCCCCAAACGAACGACTATCCGGTATCGGAACAAGATGCAACCTCAGACCGCGAGTCTACGCTTCTGATCATAGAAGACAACGACGAACTGCGATCATTTGCAGTTGAGTTATTCCGCGACAGTTACCGGGTTTTAGAAGCGGCCGACGGCCGGAACGGACTTTCAATTGCACAAAAGCATATGCCCGACGTAATCGTTTGCGACGTAATGATGCCCGAAATGAACGGACTCGAAGTATGCAGGAAACTTAGGAGTGACTTCACCACAAGGCATATACCGATCATACTGATATCGGCGCGAAGCGCTGCGGTGCAAATGCTCGAAGGGCTTGAATCCGGCGCAGACGACTACCTGATAAAACCCTTTGATTTCAAAATCCTTGACGCAAAGATCAGGACGCAGCTCAGGACCAGGGAAGCTGTCAGGTTACAATACAGCCGGATCGTTTCATTCGGGCCCGGCCCGCTGGAAATAAAAGATCCCGACAGCGAATTCATTGAAAAACTAAGGGACCTGGTAGTTCAAAACCTGTCGGATACCGGTTTTGGCGTAGAGCAGATGGCATTTCAAATGGGGGCGAGCGTTTCGGTTTTATACCGGAAACTCCGGGCGCTTACAGGAATGACCGTCAATAGTTTTACAAAAAATATACGCATGAAAAGGGCCCGCCAGCTACTGGAATCCGGCCACTATAACGTAAGCGAGGTTGCGAATGAGGTTGGGTACGATGATACCCAATATTTCAGCAGGGAATACAAAAAGACGTTTGGCAAGGCGCCAAGCGAAACAAGAAAGACGGGGTTAGAGAATAATAGCGGAGGAGAGTCAGCACCGTAAAGCGCGAACAAAAGCATAGGGGGAGCTGCGCGGGTGCAGTCTCCCCCCTTTATACATCGAGGACGGCATTACGTACTTGCTAACAGCCATTACAGCTATTTCACAACAAAGGTTTTAGAAGCGGATTCGCCATTGGCCGTCGCTAAGCGCAGAACGTATACTCCGCTTGCCAGTGTGCTGACGTCAAGCGTATTTTCATTGAGCATTTTACCGGGCAGTTCCCTTCCTGTCAGGGTGTATACTCGTGCCACAACACCCTGTAAATCAGCTGAATCTATAACGAGTGCACCATTGGTCACCGGGTTGGGATAAACGTATAAGCCGGGATTGCCTGCCCTCGCTGATACGATCTGGCTGTAAGCGAAGCTGCCGTCGAAGTCAATCTGCTTCAGGCGGTAGTGGTTTACACCTGAAAAAGGCTTTGAGTCTATAAAACTGTAATTCGCAGCGCCAGTATTGTTTCCGTCGTTCGAAATACTGTTTATAAAGCCAATGGTTTCCCAGGTGCCGGCAATATTGCCCCGTTGGATTTCAAACCCCCTGTTATTGGTTTCCAGGACAGTTGCCCAGCCCAATAGAATATTTTGATTTTCGTTGGTGGCGTTAAACCTGATCAGTGAAACAGGCAGAAGAGCTCTCCAGGAACCTGAAGCTTCGGCATTAGGGAACACTTGCTCCACTACACTATACCCGATAAAGTCCTGAAAGAGATCCGTACCTGTTTTTTCGCAGGGAATAAAGTACGTAAAGTTGTCAGGATTCCAATAATCTGTAATTGTACCAAAAACAGCCTTCAGGGTAGCGGACTGTTCTGTGGCACTTATTGCCGTAATTTGAACTATTGCCGGTGAAGAGGAGATGTCCAGATAATTACCTGAATAGGTAGCCCCTGTTACTTCGCTGATTGTAATGCCTGCCGGTACATCCAGCTTTACCTGCAGAGGAGCGGTGCCGCCGGTTATGGTTAACGTAAATACAATAGTATTTCCGGGTTGTACTGATGCCGGAGCCGCCGTCATTGAAAGGGACGGGGCCGCGGGTAAGGGAGAAGGGATATCCGGCACTGCCGCCTGAGCCTGACCGTAAAGCGTACCTGCCCAGTTCCCGTTGTAAGTTGTTCCCATAGCGCTCCAGACCGCATCCCGTATTTGCAGATTCTCTGCTCTGGTGGAGTTCGGAGCGTTGGCCAACAGCCATGCTACACGGGCCATTTTGAGCTGCTGCACATTCCAGGCGCTACCCAGACGGTCAAAGTTACTTTTATCAGTTTCCGGTTCGAAGTTAACTTCACCAGGATAGGTATTCATCGATACGCCGATTTGGTCTCTTTCGTGGATGGTACAATGGGCTATCTCGGAACTGACAAAAGTCCGGTCCGCATCGAAATACCCGATGCAGATAGGAAGTGTATTGGAGGTAGCCAACGTAAAGTCATCTATAAACGTATATGAATCGGGCTGGACAAAATCAGTCCATACCGCAACTTCCTGGTTGAAGCAGGAAGTCACTAGCTGGTCACCGGTCATAAACCGTATTTCCACGTTAAAATTACCGCTTGCAGCCGGCGTCGGGCTGCTGAAACGAACGGTAACAGGTCCATCGTATGAAACGGAAGTGCCTTCATAGGTTGTACGGTTTATTTCAGTGATTGTGATCTGGGGTTCACCGGATGCCAGGGCTCCCTGAAAGATCTCGATTTTCGCCCCGGACGCCACGAGTGAAAGTAGCTCGAGCCGGAGGGCTACTCCGCCGGATATTCCATTTGGCAGCAAGGGATAAAGCGTAACCGTATTATTCGGGTAAATCAGGGATGCGTCGGCAAAATTATAAAGATATCCGACTGTCCCCTTCTGTTGACCGCTATGTCCTTCAGGCACTATACCGGGATAAATAGTATGTGACTGGCCCGTTAAGAAGCCCAGATTACGACTGATTGTACCGCCTCCGGGATCGGGACACACGACAGACTGGGCCTTGACAAAAACCGGGGATAAAAGCAAAGAAATACACAGCAGCAGAGCGCCGAAGCTTATACCTTGTTTGGTCGGGATAAAATAATGGTAGTAGTTCATCATAAAATAGATAGGTTTATAGACATTTGGTGTTGTAAGTAATAGCGTTCAGCACTCCTGATCTTTCAAAAACCGGCTTCATAAATCCCACGAAACAATACCAATAAAGTAGGAGGATTCATAAAACAAATTAAGCGGATATCTTCGCTTTTGACAGTAGACAATCCTGTCAAGTTCAGTAGAATAAATTGTAAAAGAGAGGCGTAAGAGAAGATTTTGACAATAATCCGTTCAACCTTAACATCGCCGGGCTGCTTCTGACCCAAACAGTACAGTTTCCTCCATGGGGGGAGATTTAAGTCCTGGCATTGCGAAAACAGTCAAAATTTGTGATTTGCCGGTAAGATAAACCCGGGCCTGTGGTTGGCTGATCTGTTCTCCGCAATGGCAAACCGTGCATGATATGCTTTGACAGGTTTTCCACTTATTCTTGGCAAGAAAATCAAATATGGAAGCAAAGTTTTATCGATAATTTTGCAAATACATGTTAAGCCGTTGTAATGCGATAGCTGTTATTCTATATGGGAATTATTAGTCACTAAACTTTTTATTACCGCTATGAATGAAAAGTTTCACACAAGGCATAACTCATGGCGCCATTGCCGCTGGCACAGGAGGGCCTGTTTTGGGGTCTAATGCAGGTGTAAGTACCTGCAGGACAATACATCCTCCAGGGAAACACATACGGCATCGCCGATTGATAGCACAAACTAACACTACAATAATGAATGATACTGACGGACGGCTGCGTGAACCGAAGCAGCCCAATGCCGCGATAGCGGAGGGAAGGCGCAAGAGAATGACAACTGCAAATGAGACAAATATGCTTAATCTCCTGTTTGTCTGGGTTAGTTCTTCTATGTTGGCCGACGGGCTGGCTTTGCTGCTTGAACAAGCCTACCCTGAAATGGAAATATGGAGTACTTTTCCGGGAGAAGAAAGCGCAGACGTTCCGTTAACCAAATCACCGGATATGATCATGATTTGCTGTCACAATGGTCTGACCAGTTTCTATACGGAAGCTATTCAAACTATCCAAAAGCGGTTTAAAGCAGTTCCGCTCATTATAGTGGGAGCTCCCCCCGCTCTTAATGAAGCGCTCAGGTGGTTTCGGGCGGGGATAAATGGCTACCTGTATTTCGGGCAAAGAACGAGCGACCTCCTTCATTGTATCGATCTGGTAAGAGAAGGGAAATATTACGTAAGTCAGGAAATACTGGAAACCCTGATTTCAAGCTCATTACTGGAAAATAAACCGGAAATCCGTGCCCCGGAAGAGGTGCTTACGGCCAACGAGCTCCTTGTCGCACGTGGCCTCTCCGAAGGGTTGAAAATCAAGGAGATTTCAAAAAGAACAGGTAAAAAAAACTCGACGATATCGACTTTCAAAAGGAAGATTTATCAGAAACTTAACATTCAGAATCCTTCACAGTTGTACGAATTGATGCGTCAGTCTTGAACTAATGGGTGGCCGCGCGCATTGTATGGGATCAAGCGAAATTTCTGTGGGGCATCTTAGATTAAGCATATAGCTGAGTTA
>JBEBSD010000073.1:0-30505 GCA_040394475.1 Telluribacter humicola
AAATAAATTACGAAAAGTAGGTGGCGGAGAAAAAGGAGTTTTTAGAGATGCCATACAGTTGTCCTGACTCAAAAACAGGCTCGGAAATTAATAGAATTTGGCTCGGAGGGCCGGGTTCCACCCACTTTTTGTTACTTTTGCTCCATGAGCATCCCAACCCATCACGACAAGTTCATCAGGGGTATCCTGGCCGACAAGGGCATAGCCCTGGACTACTTCCGGGCCTGCCTTCCTGGGTATGTGCTTGACAGGCTGGATTTTTCCACATTAACCCAACTCCCTGATACCTACGTTTCCAAAGAACTCCGGAAGACGATTTCCGATATCGTGTATTCCTGTCAAAGGAAGGACGGGAAAGGGGAAGTGAAAATTTCCCTGCTGATCGAGCATAAAAGCTATGTCGATGCCTATACGCCCATACAGGTCGGAAGCTATATCTTTTCCGGGCTGCTCAAGCAAATCAGCAACCGGGAGAAACCGTCGTTAATCATTCCGGTCCTGCTCTATCACGGAAAAGAGAGATGGGAGTACCGCACCTTGTCTGAGATTTTTGAAGATCTGGACCCCGAACTAAAGGGGTTTGTACCGGACTATGAATACATTTATCACAACCTGGGGGAGATCTCCGACGAGCAAATCCAGGCGCTGCACAATAAATTCCTATCGGCCTCCTTCCTGGCCTTGAAGTACAGCCTGTTGAAGGCAGAACTGGAAAACCTTATCCCGACCATACTGGCCCTGGCCGGGGCTGATGGGGTCGAATCGAACTTGTATAGCAACTTAATTGTTTATATCTTTGAATCAAGCGGTCTGGATGAAGTCAGGATCCTGGCAATCCTGGAGAAATTGCCAATTAAAATAAAAGATAGAGTGATGAGTACGTTGGATATTTTTGTCGAAAAAGGCATAAAAATTGGTGAAGAAAAAGGCATAAAGATCGGCGAGGAGAAAGGCCGTCAGGAAGAACGTGAGAAAACGGCCCGTAATCTTATAAAAATTTCAAACCTGAGCGATGAGCAGATCGCCACGGCCACCGACCTATCCTTAGAGCACGTTGCCCGTCTCCGGAAGGAGGTAGAGGGTGAGCAACCTTCAAAAGCTTATCTCTAACACCTTCAGCGGGATTTTAAACCTTCAGTTAAATTAGCCCGATGGCTCAGATTTGGCTATAAAATAATAATGTATCTGCCATACGTAGATTGTGGGCAGGATCTTAAAAATACTTTTTCAATAGAGTGGACTGCTGTTTAAATCTGACTGAACCACTTCAAAACTATAGCCGTATTTTGATATGACGTTTTTTGTTAGTTCTGCAAACCATTTAGGAGCTTCCGGAGAAACGTAGACTTTGTCAATCATTTTATTTAAATCAACGTTTAAAGAGATCCCGGGATGTATTGGTTCCTGCGAAAAGTCAATGTACGATACATTTACAATGGGGAATCTACATGCTAATAACCTGACTTCTTTTTCGTGTTCAAAGCTTTTTCTTTTGTATACATAGGGAGCAAAAAAGTTCCCATATTCAATCTCATCCAGTTCATAGTCTATGTATGATATCATTCCTGCGTAAACCGGTTCGTCGTCAATGATGGACTCTTTAAGATTTTTATATGTAGTTCGTAAAGCAATCCCCTCCCCACTTTTTAAATATAGTCGCCACATAGCTGCAGACTCATATTCGTTGGCATGCCAACAATTAACGGTTACGTGTTTCCTTGCTAATTCATTTATTCTCGGAGTGTCCTGAATCATATCGACATAGTTCTTAAGTGCTTTGCCCTTCAAGTCAAAAGTTATGTCGTTTCTTACTTGGATGTTTTTCTTCGGGAAAGATCCTTCGAATGGATCGTCAAACTCATCTAATCTGGACAGGAATAATTGGCCGGAATCTATCAACGACAGAAATTTTGTAAAATCCAAATATCGCCACAGCGTAATATTCTCGCTTTCAGGTTGCTTAAATATCGGGTGCTCCTTGACCATAACAACTATTATTACACCTGATCCTTATTTTGTTGTACCTATGTTGTACCCACCATCAAAAAAGCCAGCTACATTTTCATGTAACTGGCTGTCTTTCTGTGTAGCGGGAACAGGACTCGAACCTGTGACCTTTGGGTTATGAGCCCAACGAGCTACCAACTGCTCCATCCCGCGGTGTTGTTATGTAATGGGACTGCAAAGGTAGCTAATTTGTTTAAAAAACAACTACCTTTGTGAAATAAATTTTTCAACCTGCCGCAAAAAGCATCAATCGCCGTTTATTTTGGAAGTGAAACAACCTGACCAGTCGCCAGCCCCGTATCGATCGGGTTTTGTAAGTATTATCGGAAAACCGAACGTTGGGAAATCGACCCTGATGAACGTACTGGTGGGGGAAAGGCTTTCCATTATCACCTCTAAAGCCCAGACCACGCGGCACCGGATCATGGGCTTTCTGAATGGCAGCCACAATAACATTCCCTTCCAACTGGTCTATTCCGATACGCCGGGCGTCATTCAGCCGTCGTATAAGCTGCACGATGCAATGATGAGCTTCGTGAAAGGATCGCTGGAGGATGCTGATGTCGTCTTGTTCGTAACCGAACCCGGAGAGAATCCGGAAGACCACGAGGCATTGCATTTGTTAAAAAGAACGGATGCCCCGGTGTTGCTGGTCATTAATAAAATGGACTTGTCGGACCAGGAAACGATAGAAACGAAAATAGCCGCCTGGAAGCAGGTGCTTCAGCCCGCTGAAGTGAAAGTTATTTCCGCACTCCAGCAATACAACACCGATTCCCTCCTGGAGGCCATCGTCACCCGCCTTCCCGAACATCCGCCTTATTTCCCGCAAGATGAACTAACTGACCGTCCGGAACGTTTTTTTGCTTCGGAGATCATCCGTGAAAAAATATTTCTGAACTACCGGCAGGAAATTCCATACAGCTGCGAGGTAGTCATCCAGGAATTTAAGGAAAAGGAAGATATCATCGTGATCCTCTCCGAAATACTGGTTGAACGCAATAGCCAGAAAGGCATCCTTATCGGCGATGGCGGATCGATGCTGAAACGAATGGGTACACAGGCGCGAAAAGATCTTGAAGCGTTTTTCCAGAAAAAAGTTTTCCTGGAAACCCGGATAAAAGTCGACCCCGACTGGCGCAGCAACGACTTAAGGCTGCGGCAGTTCGGATACAAAGAATAACTCAAAAAATGGCAAACATTATCTCAATAGTGGGCCGGCCCAATGTCGGTAAATCCACTTTATTTAACAGGCTGATCGAACAACGAAAGGCCATTATGGACAACCAGAGCGGCGTAACCCGTGACCGGCACTACGGGTACGGCGAATGGACCGATAAATATTTTACGGTCATTGATACCGGGGGATACGTGGTCGGGTCGGAAGACATTTTCGAAGGGGCTATCCGCGAACAGGTAGAACTGGCCCTGGAAGAATCAACCGTGGTGTTGTTTATGGTAGATACCATGACCGGGCTGACCGCACTCGACAAGGAATTTGCGAACGTCTTGCGGCGTTACAATAAACCCGTTTTCCTGGTGGCCAACAAGGCCGAAACGACCGAACGGCACCAGTCGGCGACCGAATTCTATGAACTGGGCCTTGACTCCGAGATTTACCCCATTTCTTCCCAAACAGGGCATGGAACCGGCGAACTACTGGACGCCGTGGTACAGCATTTCAAGGAACCCGGCGTGGAGAATCCCGAAGCGGGTATCCCCAGAATCGCGATTATCGGCCGTCCCAATGTCGGTAAATCCTCGCTGCTCAATGTGCTGACCGGAACCGGCCGCAGTATTGTTACGGACATTGCCGGGACGACCCGGGATTCGATTCATACGCATTACAATGCATTTGGCAAGGAGTTTATCCTCATCGACACGGCCGGGATCCGTCGCAAATCGCGGGTCAGTGAAAGCATTGAGTTTTATTCGACCTTACGTTCCCTGCGGTCGGTCGAAGAGGCTGACGTCTGCGTGATGCTGCTGGATGCGTCCAGGGGGCTTGAAGGCCAGGACCTGACCATCATCGGTCATGCGCAGCGGGCAAAAAAGGGGGTAGTCATCATGGTCAACAAATGGGACCTGGTCGAAAAAGACACCCAGACAGCCGATAAATGGCGGAAACAGATCGAGGAGCGGCTGGCCCCCCATAACGACGTCCCGATTATTTTTGCGTCAGTCGTTGAAAAGCAGCGGATTTTCCAGGTGATGGAAAAGACCCTGCAGGTGTATGAGAACAAGACCAAAAAAATCACGACGTCCAAGCTCAACGAGGTCATGCAGGCCGAAATTGAAAAATACGGTCCGCCGGCTTACCGGGGTAAATACATTAAGATCAAGTACATGATCCAGCTCCCGTCGGCCTCTCCTACCTTTGTGTTTTTCTGTAATCATCCGAAGCACATCATGGAGCCTTACAAGCGGTATCTCGAAAACCGGCTTCGTGAGCATTTTGATTTTTCGGGAGTACCGGTGACGCTCTTTTTCAGAGATAAGTAAGCCGGAAATCCGATACCCTATAGTCGTTTTCCTCAATGCCCTGAAGTTACAGGGCATTGAGGAAAACGACTTTCACTGATCCCACCATACGCGGGTATTGTACGTATCCTGCCCCTGCCGCGTCACGGCTTCCTGAAGGCTCACAGGATTCAGCAGCTGTTCACTCTGCGGATACGCAAACCGTACCGGGATCCTGTTGTCGTTTACGTTGTCGGCGCCGGCCACGAGCGCAGGGATGTCGGTTCTTCTCCAGTCAAACCATGCTTCCAGGCCTGTAAAGAACAGGGAGACCCACTTCTGGGTACCGATCAGCGTGAGGGCATCCGGTGCGTTGTAGGCCACGCCATTCCGGGTGAGGTAATCCGCCGGCATGGCTACATCCACGTAACCGAACGCGCCGCGAATCCCTTCCTCATAGAAGTCCTGAGCGGTTTTGGCGGTAGTAATCAGCCCCTTTTCTGACGCCTCCGCCAGGATAAACTGGAGCTCCGGATACCCCATGATATATCCTTTGGCCACGTTAAGTCCGCGATCTGTAATGGCGCCTGCGAAATACATATGCCCGGCACGTGAAACATTGTTGGGGCCGCCGTTATATTCCAGGGCATTTACCTCATTCAACCCATTGGGGACTCCCACATACACCGGAGTGCCTCCTGCCACGGAAGCGTCCGTAGGCTGGGCAAAAGTGCCTATCCGGGGATCGTTCAACGCGAGCAGCTTGTCTCCCAACGTTTTACTCAGCCGGAATTCATCGAAAGATCCCTGGCGTGAGGTATGCAGCGGAAACTGGTTCGGCGCGGAAGTCAGGTAGCGCAAGGTGCCGTTATCCCCGTTCCCGCTAAAAACAGGTGTCGCCTCGGGGTTCGCAATAATGGCCTGCATAGCCGGGCCAACGTCCTTTTTGCCGGAAATGCGCATCAGGTAACGCAGACGGAGGCTATTGGCCAGTTTTTTCCATTTGGTTATATCACCGCTATAGATAAGATCTCCCACGACGGTCTCACCCGGTCCCAGCAGGTCGTTGGCGGCACTGAGATCATTCAGGATCCCCTCATAAATAGCCTCCTGGGTGTCGTAACGGGGCTGGAGTATTCCCGAAACCCCCTGAATGGCTTCGGAATAAGGAGCATCGCCATACGAATCGGTAATCAGTGAAAACATCCAGGCTCGCAAAATCAGGGAGACCCCCTTATAATTGTTGGCATTATTTTTTTCGCTCAGCTCGTGCAGCAGCTGTACATTTCTCAGGTTGTTGTACATACTGTTCCAGAGGCCGCTGCGGTCTCCCCAGGTATAGCGGTCTTCCGAGACAAACTGGATTTTCGCCGTATGCTGGATGACGATATTACCGATCCCCCAGCTTTGGCCCAGCATTTCGTTGACGGCCGAACGAAGGATCCCGGGCAGCAGCACGTTGGGAGTAACGTCGTTAATCGAATTGGGATCTGTATTTTTTTCAACAAAATCCGTCGTACAGGCCGGCATGAGCAACACCCCCATGGCCGTCAGGAGACTATATAATCTGATCTTTTTCATATCGGAATAGGTTTGAGAAAATTAGAAACTAAAGCCCAGGTTAACACCCCAGCTGCGCGTACTCGGCATTCCCACCGATTCCACACCGGGAATGATGGTACCGCCGGACAGCGAAGACGTCTCCGGATCGATATGAGGCACCTTGCTCCACACGGCCAGGTTGCGTCCTACTATCGAAACGGTAAGTCCTCTTACCCTTGCCTTGTTCAACAACCTCGACGGCAGCGCATAGCCGATCCGCACTTCCCGGAGCTTGGTGTAGGAAGCGTCGAACACCCCTCCTTCCGGAATGTCCCGGTTCCCTGTCCGTGTCTGGTGGTATTCGCGGGCCTGCAGCTTGAATTCATTTTCCTTATAGGAGCCATCCGGCTGCAGGACCACGCCTTCTGCGATCACGCCGTTGCCCGCCACTGTAACGTCATAGCCATTGGCCCGGCCTTCGAGGGTTTCGATAAGCTGCCCGGCCTCAAGTCCGACCACCCAGGTTTCGGAAAACACCTGCCCCCCGTACCGGACATCCAGCAAGGCACTCAGGCTCAGATTTTTGTAAGTAAACGAATTGCGTATGCCCGCCAGCCAGTCGGCATTGTAATTCCCGACTTTGATCAGGTTGGTCGTGGCCACAAAACGTCCCTGGCTGCTGATAATCCTTTGTCCGTGGTAGGGACTCGAGGGGTCATTTACCCGCTGAAACCCTATCGCGTACATATCGCCCATCCGCTCCCCGAGGCGGGCACGGATGGACACGCCATGACGGTTAGCCATTTCATAATCATTCACTTCGCCGTCAAATTCAACCACCTTGCTCCGGTTGGCCGACCAGTTTACATTCACCTCCCACTGGAAGTCCTTTTTTTCGATGGGAATACCGGTCAGCATGACCTCATACCCCCAGTTCCGGATTTTGCCGGCATTGACAATACGGGTGCTGTAGCCTGAAGTGATGGACACCGGCACGGATGGCAGGATCTGATTTCGGGTATTGATCGTATAAAAGGTAAAATCCGCACTCAGCCGGCTCCCCAGAAAGCGCCAGTCCGTCCCTATTTCATAGGACGTGCTGATCTCTGGTTTGAGGTTGTAGTTCACCAGCCTGCTGACGGACGAATAGATCGGAAAATCGCTCCAGGGATCGGAACGCCCGTAACCGGCTGTAAAACGGTAGGGATCGGTATCGTTACCCACCTGTGCGAGGCTGGTTCTGAACTTACCGAACGATACCCAGGACGGCAGCTGGATCATATCGCTGACCACGGCGCTCAACGAAGCCGACGGGTAAAAGTAAGAATTGACCGTATTCCCGAGGGTGGCAACCGCAGCGGGAAGCGTCAGGGCCGAGGACCAGTCGTTACGGGCGGTCAAGTCCAGGAAAAGGTAATTGTTGAAACCCATCTGCACCGAACCGTACAAGCTGTTGATTACTTTGTTCCCATCATAAATGGAGCTTACCAGGGGGACCCTGGTATTGTTGAAGCTGTAGATCCCCGGAATCAACAGTTGGGGAGCCGTTACTTCAAAGTTGTTCATTTTACTGATCTGCCGGTTACCGCCGATATTGACGCCGATGCTGAAATTTTCGTTCAGTTCCTTATTGGCGCTCAGCAGGAAATCGTAATTGGTTTCGCTGTTACGCACCCGTTCTTCCCGATAACTGCCGAACGGGAAGCGCATGGTGCTGAACGCGCGTTTGCGTTTCCGCAGGTCGTTGTTCTGGTCGGTCCCCGCCCGCAATTGAAGACTTAACCAGTCCGTAAAATCGTATTTCAGCGACAGGTTCCCGAACAGCCGGTGGGCATTCTGGTCATTGGTGTTTTCGTAGAGGTTGAAATAAGGGTTGTCGTGATAATTATAGTTATAGTTGAATTGCTGGCGCCCTTCCATACCGGGGATCCAATAGTCCTTCATATTTTCCAGGTCGATCTGCTGCCCCATCCAGCAGTGCAGCAGGTAAATGATGCTTTCGGTACCATAGCTGAGGCTGGGGCGGTTGTCGCTGGTTGTATTGACGTAATTGGCAGCAGTCCGTACGGTCAGCTTCGGAGAAAGGTTATATCCGGCATTAAACGCAAAGGTATTGCGCCGGATATCGGTATTCGGAATAATCCCCTTCTGATCCAGCAAGGTATACGAAAGCCGGAAATCCCCCTTTTCACTGGCTCCCGTTACGGCGACGTTCGTATTGTTGGTGAGACCGGTCTTATAAAACTTGCGTAAGTCGTTGCCGGGAACAAACGGGGTAGCAGTGATGGCTCCCCTGGCCTCCATGTCGGCGGGCGATCCCAGTAAACCGTCATCTACAAGTGAAATGTCCCCGCCGCGGAAGCGGTTGGAAGTAGGGGAATCATACTGGGCGATCAACCGGCCATCCATATTCGGCCCCCAGCTTTCGTCCACGCCATCCCGGATCCCGCCTCCTTTCCCGTCTACGAAGCTGAACTCACCGCCGAGACCCTGCCCGTAAACCTGCTGGAACTTCGGTAAAACAAGGGGATTTTCGAAGGTCAGTCCGGTATTGATGCTGACGCCAATCCCTTTGCTGTTTTTACCTGATTTCGTCGTGATGACGATGACCCCGTTAGCGGCACGGGAGCCGTAAAGGGCAGACGCGTTCGCCCCTTTCAATATCGTCATCGACTCCACATCATCGGGATTGATCAGTGAAGCGCCATTTCCATAATCGAGTTCCTGGTATTCCCGGCCGCTCGACCCGGTCAGCTCGTTGGTAATCGGCACGCCGTCTATTACAAAAAGCGGCTGATTTTTGTTGATGTCCAGCGACTTGTCGCCCCGGATGGTTACGCGGGCCGAACCACCGATGCCACTGGGACTGCTCATCACCTGCACGCCCGCCACTTTACCGGCCAGACCGTTCACGAAATTGGTTTCGCGGGCCTTGTCCAGGTCTGTCCCTTTCACCTCCTGTACCGCATAGCCCAACCGCTTGGTTTCCTTCCTGATCCCCAGTGCCGTCACCACGACTTCATTGAGGCTTCTGATATCAGGCTTCAGGGAAATATTGATCACCGCACTGTTTCCGATGGTCTCCTCTTCGGGTATGTAACCCACGTAAGAAAAGGTCAGTACGCCGCCGGCATCCGGGACAGTCAGCGAAAACCGCCCGTCCGTGTCGGTAATCGTACCGGCATTGGTCCCTTTCAGCACCACGCTTACCCCGGGAAGCGATAGGGCATTTTCGTCCGTAACCTGTCCATGGACAATCCTTTCTACCATCGCATCCCGCTCCACCAGCAGGGGCAGCGGCGCAATACTCGTCTGGTACCCGATGTCGGCAGGCCCCGGTTCCGGTTTGCCGTTCAGTTCCGCAGATTCCCTGGGCGCGTTTTCGCGAACGATAATATACGTATCCTCCTTGATCTTCTTATAGCGGAGCCTGTGGGGTTTCAACAGCGCGTCAAGACGGACTTCCAGCTTCCCCTTTCTTTCACCGGTATAGGTAACGGTAACACCCCTGATCAGGGTTTCCTCAAATAGAATATTGGCGTTATGCTGCCGACCGAGCGCAATCAGTACATCTTTAAGTTTCTGTTTGACTTCGGCTTCCTGCGCATGGTAGGCGGATTCCTGTACATTTTTGACCAGGGCAATCTGCTGTGACCAACTGCTGACAGCAGTGGCACAGCAAGTGAGCAGCGCCCACAGCGGCATTCGTATTGTTTTCCTCATCGTCAGATTTTTTTTAACATTCGAAGTTCAACTTGTTGTTCATTGTGCTCGATAACTATGGCGTCAAACATTTCCGCCAGAACCTGTAAAAGATCATCCAGTTGTTTCGCTTTGTAGATCCCGCCCATTTTCCGGTTGGCCAACGTCGTGTCGGCAATTACGATCCGGACGCCGAACCGGTCTTCCAGTTGCCTGGCAACTTCTGACAACGGTGTATTGTCAAAATAAAACAGCTGATGCTTCCAGCCGGAAAACTGTTCCACCTGATCCGGGATCACGACGCTGGCTTCTTCCAGGTCGGATGTTTTGAACAGGTTGCCTGGTTTCATATAGAGTTGCTTTCCTTCCGGCAGCCGCAATTTCACACTGCCTTTGGACAAGAAAACCTGTTTCCGGTCGTGCCGCGACAACGCGATAAATTGTGTCCCCAGTACTTCTATTTCATATTCGGCGCCCATTTTCACCACGAACCGGGAGCTGTCTGCCGTCGTCGCCACCTCAAACTCCGCCTCTCCTTCCAATTGCACTTCTCTCGACTCCTCTCCAAACCCGAATCGCGGAATCTTCAGGCACGAATTGGCATTGAGCACGACCCCGGTCCCGTCCGGAAGCCGGTAAGCAATCGTTTGCCCGGGGCCGCTGCGAACCGACTGGTACCGGATTTCATCGCGATACACCCAGACGGCTATCATCAGTAAACCGGTAACGCCGGCGATTCCGGCCATGATCAAACGGCTCATGCTGTTCTTCAATCTCCGTAAGGGCAATTCCCTGACCGGCTCACCGGCTGCAGGTTTCAGCGCAATCAACTTCCTGAATTTTTTCAATGCCGTCTGGTCATCCGGCACGAACTGCGGATTACGGCTTTCCCATTCGTCCAGGTACTGATAAAAGAGCTGCCGGTTCTCCGGATGCTCCGTAAGCCATTCCTCGATCATTTTCCGCTGGAGCATGGTAGCTTTCCCATCAAAAAAGTCCAGCAAAATATTTTTCTCTATTTCCTTTTTCATTCGTAATGCTACTACTTAATGCGACGGGTCCGGCACACCTTTTCAAACAATAGTGCCGCCGCTACCCTTGTTCACAACCCTTCTCTCTTCAACGGTACAGGGAGTCCAGCAACCCGGGAAACAACAGCCACAGAAACCATTCGCCCTGCAAATGCGAACGCAGTTTTGACAGCGCCCTGCTTACCAGCGCTTCCACAGCCTTGCTGCTGATTTGCAGCTCGTGGGCTATTTCATCGTATTTCTTCCCTTCCACCCTTTTGAGCAGGTACGCTTTTCTGCTTTGCGGCGGTAACTGTTGAATGATACGTTCTATTTTCTGATGTAATTCTGTATACTGTAATTCCTGATCAGGCGTCATAATGTCGGCAGAAACGGCCTCCATTTTTTTCCCCAGGCCTTCCGGGCGCAGCATTTCAAGCTTTAAATAGTTGTAAGACCGCAACCGGACCGCTTTATACAGATAGGCCCTGTACGAATAGGTGATCTTGTCATAAATCCGGTTCTGCCAGAACACCGCAAAAATTTCGGCCACGATATCTTCAGCAGCCTCCTTGGAATGCACAAAACGGATCGCGTGGTTACATAGATTGCTGTTGTAGCGCCTGAACAGCAACTCACAGCCTTTTTGCGCATCCTCCCCGAAAGCCCGCCGGATCAGCAGCTCGTCATCCGTCAAAATGGCAGCCGTTAGCACAAGCCGGCGGCTTTCCATTCCATTTCCCAGGTTACCGTCGTTTTCAACAGGAGGACTGTCCATGGTTAGGCTTGCTTTGGTGGTTGGTCGACTGCGAATCTATTATCAGACAAATTTGCTCCCTTTTTCCCTATACTCTTGTTAAAAAAAGACCACTTTATTGTTACTTTTGCTTCTATTCTTCCGAAGAATAAACTTTCAATCCCTCAATGACGTTCTATTACAATTGAGTCATCCGGACCGGCATGATTTTGTTAAGCCAATATAGCCAGTGAAAGCACTCGCCTATCTGAATAAATACTTTGTCAAGTACAAATGGTACCTGATCCTGGGCATTCTTTTTACCATCATCTCGAATCTTTTTGGAGTGTTGCCCGCACAAATCGTACGGCATTCCCTGGATCTGGTGAAGGAAACCCTGGATGTCTATTTCCTTTTTGACCAATCGGTCCTTCAGCAAAAAATCTATTCCCTCTTTGGTTTCAGCATCCTTGTTTTCGGCTTGCTGATCCTGGCAATGGCGCTGCTGAAAGGGGTTTTTCTCTTCATGGTACGCCAGACGATTATCGTTATGTCACGCCATATCGAGTTCGACCTCAAAAATGATATCTACGCCCATTACCAGACCCTGCCGATGAGTTTCTACCGGAAACACAATACCGGCGACCTCATGGCCCGGATTTCGGAAGATGTCGGCAAGGTGCGGATGTACGCCGGCCCGTCGCTCATGTATGGGATCAACCTGGTCGTTTTGTTTGTGCTCGTGATTTCCTATATGGTGTCGGTCAGCCCGAAGCTGACACTGTATGTGTTGCTTCCGCTGCCATTCCTGTCAGTGGCTATTTACTTTGTCAACAGCATTATCATGAAGCGTTCGGAAGAAATCCAGCGGCAGCTCTCTACGCTTTCCACGGGTGCGCAGGAAACCTTTTCCGGAATCAGGGTGATCAAGACGTTTGTCCAGGAGGCATTTTTTATCCGGAATTTCGAAAAAGAAACCGAAGAATTCCAACGCCGCTCGCTCCGGATGATCCAGGTCGACGCCCTCTTTTTCCCGTTGGTCCTGTTATTGGTCGGACTCAGCAATGTGCTGGTCGTCTACGTCGGCGGACAGGAGATTATCCAGGGTCGTCTTACACCGGGAAACATCGCCGAGTTTATCATTTACGTGAACATGATGACCTGGCCGGTGATGGCAATCGGGTGGACAACCAGTCAGATCCAGCGTGCTGCGGCTTCACAGGTGCGGATCAATGAGTTTCTGAATGAGAAATCAGACCTTACCTCTGACAAAAACCTTACCCCCGAAATAAAGGGCGCGATCAGTTTCCGGGACGTCCGCTTTGTATACCCCGATTCCGGGATTGTCGCGATCGACCACTTCACGCTGGAAATCGGTGCGGGTGAATCGGTGGCGATCCTGGGCACAACCGGTTCGGGGAAAAGCACCCTGGCCAACCTGATCCCCAGACTTTACGATCCGGTAGCAGGTGAAATCCGCATCGACGGCATCCCCCTAAAAGATTACGACCTGTTGTATATCCGCCGGCAAATGGGTTACGTCCCTCAGGAAGTCTTCCTGTTTTCCGACACCATCGAAAACAACGTCCGTTTCGGCACCGACAATCTCCCCATGGAAAAAATAGAACAGGCCACGAAGGACGCCGATCTTTACGACAACATCAAGGGATTTGAAGCAGGTTTCGCCACCCGGCTGGGTGAGCGGGGGATTACGCTGTCCGGCGGCCAGAAACAGCGGCTGTCCATTGCCCGGGCCTTTGTACGGGAGCCTAAAATCGTTATCCTGGACGACTGTCTTTCGGCGGTAGACACCCACACCGAAAACAGCATCCTGAACAACCTGAAGCGCATCATGCAGGACAAGACCTCGGTGATCATCTCCCATCGTGTGTCTTCTGCAAAGCTGGCCGATAAAATTGTCGTACTGGACGAGGGCAGAATCGTCGAAACGGGTACGCACGACAGTCTGATGGAGCGTAACGGCACCTACCGGGAATTGTACGAAAAACAGCTGCAGACAGAAGAAGCCTGACAATCATCAACTATCCGGCAACAGCCTTTTCAGTCGGGGAATTGCGACGCATCCAATCCGGGGATCACCCGGAGCGCGTTTTTATAATAGAGTTTTTTCAGGACCTCATCGGGGAGCCCCATTCCGTACATCCGCCAGAAGGCGTGGTATTTTTTGTGGTAGGGGAAATACTCATCTTCGGTTTCCAGCACCCGGAAGTACGTGGTATATTCCGAAGGAACCCAGCTATCTTTACCAAAAAGTACACGGTCCTGGTATTTGACAAAGAAATTCCGGGCAGTACGCGGCTGGCGTCCCAGTTCGGCAATCACCGCCCCTATCTCGACCAACATGTTGGGAAACGCCTGCATCAGGCTGTCCAGTTTCCTGAGGTCGTTGGGATACCACCCCATGTGGGCATTGATAAAGGTGGTTTGCGGATGCTTCCGGAAAATAGCATGCTGCTCTGCAATAAGCGAATCGAACGGGACCGGATCATCGGGGCTTCGCTTCCTTCCCGGATGGGTTTTCAACTCCAGCCACCGCTCGTTATACCGGTCCAGCGGATCCCAGAAAGACGCCACATCGGCGGTATGGATCAGCACCGGAATTCCCAGCTCCCCGCACTTCGCCCAGACCGCATCCAACCGCTTGTCATTAACGGCCACCCGGTTCCCCTTCTCATCTTTTATGCCGCTGAATCCTAAGCTTTTGTAAATTTTAAGCCCTTTTGCCCCCGCCTGCACATCTGCCTCCAGCTGTTTTACGGCGCGGGAAGTCCAGTCCGCCGAGCCAAAATCCGAAAATACAAGATTGGTAAAAACAACCAGCCTTTTGGGATTTGCCTTTCCGGCATTGGCCAGCGAGCCCTTCAGGTGGGCAGTGCTTTCGTCCCAATCCCTGGCAAATCCCCGGCCACTCAGGTTGACCATCACTTTCATATTAAGGGAGTCCATTTGCGCCAGGAGTTCGCCGAGATTTTGCGACGGCATCCGGGACTGATGATTGTGCACATCGATGAAGGGATATTTCGCCCGTTTCAGCGGATGTTCCGTTACCTTCAGGGTAGAGATGGGGTCATACTCCTCAAAACCCAAAGGCGCCGTAGCCAGTGGCCCCTGCTGGGCTTTTCCAGTGTATGCAACGAGCGCCAGGCATACCCCGGCCAGCCATTTGATTCTCATAAAACGTTGTTTTTTTGTATTTTTCGCACCACAGCTTCCGCAGACTAAACAGCACTATCAAAAAACAGGTTCCTCTAAACTCCCGCACCATCACCCAAAACCAGATCCTTACCACCTGATCCCCATCACCCCCCCCAAAAAAACCTAAAACCTAATACCTATCACCTAAAACCTATTACCTAATGCCTATCACCTATTCCCCGCGAACTGCATAATCCTTCTGATAAACCAGCGCAACTGCCAGCGCCAGTATTCCTTCCTTTCGCCCCACAAACCCCATATATTCCGAAGTTGTTGCCTTAATCGCTATCTGTTCCGCCTCCACTTCCATTACCGCCGCCAGGCAAGTGATCATTTCCGGGATATACGGGTTCAGTCTGGGTTCCTGCAAGACCACGGTCACGTCTATATTTCCGATCTCAAAACCCTTTTCCCGTACCATCGCCACCGACTTCTTCAATAGCACTTTACTGTCGACGTCTTTCCATTGCGGGTCCTTGTCCGAAAAATAATACCCGATATTCCTTAATCCGGCGGCGCCCAACAATGCATCACAAAGGGAGTGGCATATTACATCTGCGTCCGAATGCCCCCTGGCGCCATGCGTATGCGGCACCTCGATCCCACCAATCCAGAATGGCCGGCCCGCTTCCAGCTTGTGGACATCATACCCCTGGCCAATACGAAATGGTAGCATAGTATTTCTTAAATTTCTATTATCGGTTCAAAGGTATCAAAAGTAGCCTGAATTCATAAAAAAGTATGACAATAATTGCCAGTCTAACTTCAGCCCTGTGGTCGTCCGGGGCTTGAACACGCCTGTCCGGAGGCGCCGCATCCGGATCAAGTATTCCTATTATACAGCGCTCTGAACCCACTATTTTTCCTACCTTTAACCTTCCGGCCGCCCTGACCATACTGTTGCCGTTAACCAACCCCGTATTCACTGTGCAAGCCACCTGTATCGAAACGATCCGTTGCAAAAACCGCCGGCTGGAGAACCTCCCCTATCACCAGGAAAGGCTCGACCGGACACGAAGGGAATTGTGGCAGTTTAAAAATACCATTTCCTTGCAGGAACTTATTACTATTCCCGATACGTTAGCTACTCACCTGTACAAATGCAGGGTGACGTATGGCGAAACCATTCACCGGATTGAATGGGAACCTTACGTCCGGCGGGATATTCAGACGCTGAAAGCGATTCAGGCTGACCGCATTAACTACCAGTATAAGTACACCGATCGTCATGATTTAAATTACCTTTACAACCAGCGGGACGCCTGTGATGACATACTCATTCTTGTAAACGGCTTTGTAACAGACACTTTTGTTTGCAACCTTGCTTTTTATGACGGCAGCGCCTGGTACACACCAGACACCCCGCTCCTGCAGGGCACGCAGCGTGCCCTGTTGCTTGATCAGGAAATGATCCGGGAAAAGACGATCCGTACGGAGCATTTAGCTGCTTACTCCCATGTGAAACTTTTTAATGCCATGGTGCCATGGGCTGAAGCCACGGAGCTGGAAGTTTCCCGTATTCTGACCTAACCGGAAGAGACCTCCTGATTATTTTATATCTTGTACCTTTAAAAGCGGGATGCTCCGCCGGCTCAGCCCCGGGGCAATTGCGCAATGCCATTAAATAACCTGTATGATCGAAAAAAATAAGATGATTTCCACAGCGGCCGAACCGGAAACAGCCGTACTGGTCGCCGTGAGCACCAAAACACAAACTACCGAGAAGACCCGGGAATACCTGGACGAGCTTGCATTCCTGGCGACGACTTCGGGTGTAATTACCGAAAAAAGTTTTGTCCAGAACCTGGAACGCCCTGACGGAAAAACGTATGTAGGAAAGGGAAAACTGGAGGAAATTACGACTTATGTAACTGCCAATCCGGTCGACATGATCATTTTTGACGACGACCTCACGGCCTCACAGGTACGGAACCTCGAAGCGAATTTCAAAGACATCAAAGTACTGGATCGTAGTTTGCTCATCCTGAATATTTTTGCGATGCGCGCGCAAACGGCCCAGGCTAAAACCCAGGTCGAGCTGGCACAGTATCAATACATGTACCCGCGCCTGACCCGTATGTGGACCCACTTAAGCCGTATCAAAGCCGGTGTCGGGATGCGTGGTCCCGGGGAAAAAGAACTGGAAACCGACCGGCGGATTGTCCAGGACCGCATCAGTTTCCTGAAAGAAAAACTGGACCGCTATGACAAGCAAAGCGTCACCCGCCGCAAGGAAAGAGCCCGGCTGGTGCGGGTTGCCCTCGTGGGCTATACGAACGTAGGAAAATCGACGCTGATGAAGCGGCTGGCCAAAGCGGATGTCTTTGCCGAAGACAAACTTTTTGCGACGGTCGATTCGACCGTACGGAAGGTTACCATCGAAAACATCCCGTTCCTGCTGACGGACACGGTAGGATTTATCCGGAAACTTCCCACTACGTTGATAGAGTCGTTCAAGTCGACCCTCGACGAAGTCCGGGAAGCAGATATCCTGCTGCACGTAGTCGACATTTCCCATTCGTCTTTTGACGAACACATTGAGGTGGTCAATACGACCTTAGCGGAAATCGGGGCTGCCGACAAGCCGGTGATATTGGTATTCAACAAGATCGATATCTACAATCCTGTACAGCCAAACGAACAGTACCTGGACGAAGAAGGGCTGGATGCCGCACCTCCTCAATTGTCCACTCAGGAGCTCATCGAGCAGTTCAGACGCAGTTACATGGCCAAAAATGCCGACCACGTCGTCTTTATCTCTGCCGAACAGAAGGAGAATATCGATGAATTACGGGAAACCCTCTTTGAACTGGTGAAGGAAAAGCATTTCCTGATTTATCCGAACTGGGCTGGAACGTCCGAAACGGATTTTGAGTGGTAGCTTGTTTTGCAACCTAAATTTTCCAAAATTTGCACCTCTTATCCCCTTGCGGGGGCAACTGACTGCGTAGTTCAACGGATAGAATAGAAGTTTCCTAAACTTTAGATATGGGTTCGATTCCCGTCGCGGTCACGTAAGCTGCTCTAACGGGCAGCTTTTTCTTTTTAGAAGTTGTCGCGCCCGACCTAAACTTTAGATATGGCCGGGGGCGCGGTCGACTTTTAAAATACATCTGAATAAATCAACAACCCTGTTTCTTTGTTCTCATGCGGGCCCATTCGGATAGTAAAATTCCCCTTTGACCATTTAGTGATCAACCCCGACCCACCCGCTCATGCGATTAAGCGCCTTAATAGCGGCTTCTCTACGGGTAACATCCTGGTAGATAAACAACCCCTGCAGGAAGAAGATCTATCTTTGACCTGAACACTTTTCTTTTTCTGCCGGTTTTTCCCCATCAGGTTGCTGACTGCCGACTTCCGTATTTCAGGCAATGGGGAACGGGCAATAGGCGACAGCCAATTTCCGATCGCTGACAGCCGACTGCCGATCGCTGACAGCCGACTGCCGATAGCTGATAGCTGATCACTGATCGCCGACAGCCGCCCTACCTGAGCAACACCTTCCTCGTCACCACTCCCCGTTGAGTCTGTACCTGAACCAGCCACACCCCGGGCGGGAGACCGGAAACATCCGGGTGGGCTGCACCGGAAATCGCCGCCGGCCGGCCTGACAGATCCCGGACAGTGACCTGCTCGATGACCTCTTCTGTCCTGAAATGCAGTTTCCGGGAAGCATCTGCCCAGACGATCAGGTTGCTGTCCGTCCCGGAAAGGCGCACCGACCTGATGTCAGAGTGCGAAATGACGCCGTCGAGGTCTGTTTGGCGCAAGCGGTAGTAGCTGATTCCGCCCCCTGGATTTTCGTCAAAAAAATCGTATGCCTGCCCTGCCCCGGTCACTCCCTGCCCGGTCACAAAACCAATATCTGCCCACCCTTTTCCATCCGTACTTCTTTCTATATAGAAACCATGATTCCGGCTTTCTGAAGTTGTTCGCCAGTGCAGCTGAACACCGCCGGCTTTCGCACGGACCTCAAATCCGGCCAGGTGAACCGGTAACGATTCACTATCGTACCGGATGCTGACAGTGTTGGGAGTATAGACGACCTCCCATCCGGCCGGGAGGCCCGTTACCGAACCGAAGGTACCAGCGATCGTTGCAGCGCTTAAGAGTGTTACTTCATCCCCGTCTGTCGGCGTATAGTCGACCGACACGCTGAGCATACCGCCGAGTGTTGCGGTTCCCGCTACCACGATCTGATCAAAATCCACGCCCGCAGCACCCGTTCCGCTGGCTTCGGCAGCGATGACACTGTTGCTAAAGTCCTGGTCTCCCTGAAAGGTAATGACGCCCGGAGAATAGCCCGGCGACAGTGTGCCACCCGCATGGCTGAAGGAGTTCGCGCCGACATCGCCGGTACCTTCTAACAGACCGCCTGTGTGGTTGCTGAAAAGACCTGTTCCCTGTTGCGTCAGCAGTGCGGATACTGCTTCCAGCGAGCCGATCGTAACGTTTCCTTCATTGGTAAATGTGTTCGTATGCGCATAAACGCCCGCAGCGGCGCGGTCTATATGAATGGCTCCGTCAGGGGTATTTGCAAAGTCGGATTGGTTGTAAATCCCGTAGGCCCCTACACTGGCCGTCGCCCCGATCGTAATGCCGGCCGCGTTGGAAAAAGTGCTGTTAAAATTACGAAGGCCTGCCAGAGTGGCGCCGTCAAGGCGAATGTCGCCCCCGGTAGTATTGTAAAAGGCAGCTTCGCTGAAAAGGCCGTGTACGGACACATTTCCGATTCCGGTGATGTTGATTCCCCCGGTATTTGTGAAGGTACCGTCTGCGTGATACAGTCCGGTATCATCGAAATTCCCGATTAGGATTTCCCCTGCATTTTGAAACCCGCTACGATTCACCATGCCATACATGCCCACGCCGGCTGACGCCCCGATACTGATTGCGCCGCCATTGGTGAAAGTCCCGGCAGCGTGGGTCATCGCAGCCAGGGTAGTACGATCGATCGCGATGCTCCCGCTGTTCCCGAATGTTCCGTGGTTCACGATTCCTGTTTTTCCGGCGTTTGCCAATGCACCGACAACAATGGCGGCGGTATTTTCAAAGCTGCCGGATGCGTTGTAAATCCCGATGTTGCCTGTTCTTGCGATTTCGACTTTTCCACCTGCATTATTATGGAAGGTCGAAAGGTTCTGGATACCGATTTCCCCGGCCGAATTCACTGCGCCGATGAAAATACTCGCAGCATTCCTGAAAGTCGCCTGAATGAATTCATCCGCATTATTCATAATCGCCCGCTGTGTGTACCGGTCGATCCGGATATCACCGAACCCTTTGTTCTCGAACACAGCATCATTCCAGATGCCGTGGAGCCCCACGCTTGCGTTGCCGCCGATAGAGAGCGCCCCTTCGTTGGTGAAGGTTCCGGAGGCATGATAGAGCCCTGTGTCGGTAGTGTTGTCAATCCGGATTTGCCCGTACATCCGGTTAGTAAAAACACCCTGGTTGATGACGCCATAGGTTCCGACACCCGATTCCGAACCCAGGGTAAGCCGGCCGTTGTTCTGAACAGTGCCCAGGTTGTTAAAACCCGCGGAGAATTCAAACGGAGAATCATAATTAAAGGCATTCGTAATCGTCAGGCTGCCTCCCTGCGCGATGGTAAGTGAAGCGCCCGCCTGCACCTGTACAGAGCGGGCTTCTGCCGCCACTTCATTGCCGATCACAGGGGCAGTGGTCACATCCGGAATCGTGACGTCATCATCCGTATCCGGGATACCGGCCGACCAGTTGGCAGCATTATCCCATACCGGACTTTCATTGCCGGTCCAGATGGTCTGAGAAAAGGCATGCCCCGCCCCTCCGAAGAAGAGAGGCAGGAGAAGCAGCATTTGTGCCGTCCGTACAGCGGCGTTGTTTGCAAAGAGAAATATTGTTTTACGCATGGACAATTCGTTTTTAAGCTATCTGTACTAGTTTTCAGTTAATTAATTCTGGGTAGGCTACTGTTTTATTAAAAGAATATGAATCGCTTTTTACACGTTTCGCACTGGCAGTTTTGCGGGTTAATGGTTCCGAAAGAAAGGACCCTTACCAACCGACCGGTCCTGGATTTTCGGGAAGAAAAAACCAGGTTTCCGCCGCAGGATGTGCAGCGGATCCCCGGAACCGTTCTTTTAATGATGATTTTATCCAGATCCAGCAGTCCCATAACGTCACCAAAAATGGGGCAGCCTCAATGACCGAGCAAATCCGGGGGACGAACGTGCCCGGTTAGGGATGAATGACGGAAAGTCAGGGAGCGGAACGACGGACGGAATCAGGAATGTTTGATGCCAAGAACATTCAAAAGCGTTTCCCGGTAGGATTTGCCAATGGGTAGTTTAATGCCCTGAAGGGAAAGCTCGTTCGGAAAAATGTCATCAATAAGAGGGATGTTTACCGAAAAACGCCGATGAATTCGAATGAACAGGTTAGGGTCCAGCTGCTCCAGAAAGTCATGTATCGTGGAGCGGACCATGACCTTTTTCTGTGATAGCAGGTGGAGCGTCACATAATTTGCGTCGCTCTCCAGGTATACCAGCTCGCTGAAGAACACCTTTCTGAAGACGTAACCGTCCTTTACAAACATAAAATCCTTTGCGGGAGCGGTCTTTTCAGGTCGGCTGCCGGTGAAGTTGTGAAAAGCAATCTCGATCGCCGCATACAGCTCTTCTTTCGTAAAAGGCTTCACCAGGTAAGCATGCGGTTTCACTTTTTTAGCCCGGTCAATCGTTTCGGCATCGCTGTTGGCGGTCAGAAAGATAAATGGCATCCTGTAATGCTCGTTGAGTTGTTCCGCCACGTCAAAACCATCTTTACGGCCGGCCAGCCGGATGTCGAGCAACACCAGGTCCGGTTTGTCGCAATCAAACATCTCCAGGGCCTCCGTATAGCTGATCGCCGGACCGCAACAAGCGTAACCCAGCTCAACCAGTGTATTCAGGAGGGTCCGGGCGATGACCAGTTCATCTTCCACCACCCCTATCTTTAAAACAGCCATGCGTTCTAATCTTCGTTTTTCCGTATGTCGCGGTTGGTAAAGTTAACGGTAAAAACCGCACCGTTTTCAGTCGAATAATAAACTTTCCCACCGATTTGCCTGCTCAGGTCGCCGACCAGCTGCAGACCGAGCGTCGTCGCACGGGCAAGCTCAAAGTCAGCCGGCAGCCCCGGCCCGTTATCGGAATACTCCAATTGGTACCTCCCAGCCGCCACTGGACGGATCTCCAGGTGAATGGCTCCGGCCGCCGTATCCGTAAAGGCATATTTAAAAGAATTGGACAGCAGCTCGTTCAAAATCAACCCAAGCGGAACAGCCGAATCGATATCCAGATGCAAATCAGGCACGTTTACCGTGATGTCCGCAGATTTGTCAAAGATGCCCTGCACCTGCCGGCACAGGTCATTGACAAACCGCTTCAGGTCAATTGTACTGAGATTTTCAAACTGGTACAGGTTCTGATGGATTAAGGCGATGCTTTGCACCCGGTTTCGTCCTTCCAGCAAAACCTCCCGGGCCGTTTCGTCCGTCAGGCTCTTACTTTGCAGCTCGAGCAAGCCGGAAATGACCTGCAGATTGTTTTTCACCCGGTGGTGGATTTCTTTCATGAGCACATCTTTTTCCAACAGCAAAACCGACTGTTCGGAAAGTGACTGCTTTAATTGGGCCGTCCGTTCATGTACGGTTTCCTCCAGTTTCTTTTTATCCCTGGCCAGTTGCCGCAATCTGAAATTCACAAGGAAGTAAATCGCCAGGATCAACGCCAGAACGGCTGCTGCGATGAACCACCATTCAAGATAAAAGGGCTTTACGACAGTCAGCGGAATATTGAGCTCCTGCCTGTTCCAGGCGCCCTCCCGGTTCCCGGCCTTGATCCGCACCGTGAAGTTGCCATAGGGCAATCCACTGATGCGGATCGAGCTCTCATTCATATAATTCCAGCTTTTATCGAAGCCTTCGATTTTACATGCATACCGGTGTCCTTCCTCTTTGGTGAAATCCAGCAACTGAAAATCGAGTGTGAAGAACTTGTCGTCAGGCTGCAGGACGATATGCATCTTGTGCAGCAATTCGGTGGTTTTATCGATCAGTTCGTTTTGTGCGCCAACGAACTGGTTGAAGGCGATGATCCGCAATGGCACATGAAGCGTATTGCTATCGGTCCTGAAATCGCGGGGATCAAACCCATTCACACCGTTTAATCCTCCGAAAAACAGCCGGCCGTCACCGGCTTTAAAGGAAGAGGTCCGGTTGAACTCGTTGTGGGAGATCCCGTCGGCAGTCGTATACGTAGTGACGGAAAAGCTTGTCCGGTTGAAACGGACCAATCCGAAATCGGAGCTGATCCAAAGGTTGTCCCATTCGTCGGGTTCAATTCTGTACAGAACATCGGAAGGAAAACCTGCGGTAATATTGAATTGCTGCGCCGCATGGGTCGCGGGATCCCAGCGATAAAGCCCCTCGCCGTTCGTGGCCAGCCAAAAAATCCCACCGGAATCCTGAAAGGCATCGAGCAAACTTAACCCGCTTAAGAAGGCCGATTGAAGCTTCACCATCGACCAGCGATGGCTGCTCCCTGCCTGGGGCCGGTCGTTGACGGCAAGTCGATACAAGCCGTTCTCGGCTACCGCCCACACAATGCCGGTCCTGCCGGTAAAAAAGCGGTACACAAATCTGGCCTCCGGCAGGGAATCGCCTGCTACGGACAGTGAGTCAAACTGACCGGTATTGGAGTTAAATAACGAGAAACCGGTGGTTCTTCCCAGCAGCAAAAGACTGTCGTTCAACGAATGCATCGACCATATTTCAGATCCTGTCCCGCCTGGAAAGGCGGTGGTCCTGTTGCTCGCATCATCATACTGATGCAGGGAATAGCTCCCGCTATACAAACTCGAATCGTGTCTGACCAGCGCATAGTGAATGGCGTCGTGTGCGATAGCCTGCATGTTACCGTCCTCCTGACTGAAGGTATGTGTCCACACATTGCCTACTACTTTTCCGGCCCGGTCGGCATAAATGCCCCGGGTCTGGCTGTTCGGCTGGACCATCTGCTGGCTGGTGGAAAAATAGGGTTTAAACCTGTTCTTTTTGATTGTCAGCTGCATGGCTCCCAGGGAGGTGCACAGCCACAGATTTCCAAGTGTATCGGGAAAAACCTGGTAAATGAATAAGTTTTCAAATCCTTTTAATCCGGATTTATCGACCACCTTCAGAAATGCATATTGGTTCCAGAGGTATAGTGCATCGGTGGCGCTGTAAAAAACGGAAGCGGCAGCATCGACCGAGGCGCTCACCTGGTACCAGTATTTCCCTTTTACGGCGCCCAGGTGGTGGTGCGTCAGATCCGACGCCGGTACAAGTTCACCGGCTGCCGTTAACCTGTCAACGGTAAATGCATCGGGGTTGGCTGCAGTGTTGTACGTGATAAGCAACTCGTCTTTGTCCGTGAGGCCCGCCGGTAGGGAGCGTAATACATTCTGCTGGCGGAAAGCAATGACCGTGTCGCCTGAAACGAAATACTGCGGTTCCTGATTGGTTAATTTCAACAGGGCTGTTCCCCGGATGAAGCTGCATACGGGTCCTGTAGTACGGTAGTCAATTGTAGAATCCTTCCCATTCCAGTCTTTCATTTCGTGGCGCAGCCGAAACCCCTTTTTGGAAGAATACCGCCAAAACCGGAACGGAAAGGCTGTCAGGAAAGTAACCTCACCTGTACCGTCATTGGCAATCCAGTACACATCCTGTTCTCTGAAGGGCAGGTTGGGAAAGGCGGCCGTCAATGTTTTGACTTCCCGGGTCGTTGCATCCATCACATCTACTTTCCCATTTGTCGTCAACTGGAAACCGGTACTGCCGTATTGAATAAACAGGTGACCGGCATCATCCTTTGCCAGCTGCACCACTTTATTATCCTGCAGCCGATTGCGCTGCCGGGTAAAAAGCAGGTAATTTTTACCGTCGTAACGGTTCAATCCGTTACGGGTACCTAGCCACAGGAAACCTGCATCGTCCTGCACCCCGCAGAATACTTCGTGTGAGGCCAGACCATTTTCAACGGAAAGCAGCCGCCTGGTAATGGTGTATTCCGGATTGGCCTCTGTATCCTGGCTGTGGCCCGGCAAGGAACATAGCACAAAAACCGGCAATAAAAGCGCCAAAAAAAGAAAAGAAAGGTTGTTTGGCTGGGGGGGCTGGAAGAAACCGGTCATCGTAAAGCGTCATGAAATGATTCATCGATAGCCGGTCTCCTCCGACAAGGAGGTATTATAGTACCCGCTGATTCCTGAAAAGGGCATCATCGATGCAGGCAAAGAAACGACAATTTTCAAAAAAAACGGTGCCGCTTGCCAAACTGACAGCCAGGGGGCGGTTTCTTTAGCGGGTGGTCCATGGAGGTTGCCGGCGACACCTGCACTATTTATATACTGTAACTAACGATCCGCTCGTTGTCAGATTTATAGTAATTTTTGAAACCTACGCCAATCATGAGAATATCCGGTACTTTCCGCGTCTTGTTTTTCCTCCTGGTAACAGGCCTGTCTGCCAGCGGCCAGCATACCGCCCCGGACCGTTACCCGGCCAATCTGGATCTGCACATCATGCCCGTTGCACTGGCGCATCCTGACCCTTCATTTCGAATCGGCACCGAATTAATGACGCCCGGCAGATGGAGTTACGGTTTCAGCATAGGAATCGGGGGAAGCCCGGAACCACTGACAGCGAACCTTATGAAAAGTGATCGCCGCAATGACTACAAATTCCTGGAGATACGTCCGGAGATAAAATACTACTGGTGGCAACGGGAAGACAAGGGTTGGTACGCAGCGGTTGAAGGCGTTTACGCAACAAGCAGCTATGTTTCGAACAACTCCTCTTATTATGTTAGCTTCACTGAAAAGATCGTATTCGAAAAAGCAGGTTTTAGAAAAAATAAAGTAGGTGCGATCGCCAAAATGGGCATAAAATTCCTGGTAGGGGACAACCTGACGCTGGACCTCTTTTCGGGAATCGGCCCGGCCAGGACCCACATAAGCTATACTGCTGTTGAGAACCCGCAAAGCACCTCTCACGACCCGTTTTTTGAACCCGAGGATTTTTATCCGGGAAAAAGATGGACCGGGCTTTTCGCTTGCGGGGTTAAAATAGGGATCAGGCTCTGGGAACCGCATTAACGTATGGCTTTCGGTTGACAGTAGCAGCCTGCTAAGTGCGGTAGTTTATTTCGGTCTCTGGCTTTGAATAAATGCTGCCAGCGACAGCCCCATCGTCGGATAGTTTGGGTACGGGTGCGGGTTTCCGGTCTGCACGGTGATCCTTTCTGTCCCGGTATATCCCGCATAGGGGAGCGTGTAGGTCGAGTCGGTAAGAAACCTGGTGCCATTCAAATTGTCAATTGCAATTCCTGCATCCACGATATAGATCCGTTCACTGGTCCTGTTATCAAAGGTTTTTATAAGGTTGTTGCGGACCTCCCACATGCAGGCATTATGTTTTGTCGTAAAGTCTCCCGTTTTATTGTCCAGAATCCCGCAGGCTGAAGACGGGGTCATCACCACGAATTTCCCTTCCGGGACCGCCTTCAGATAAGAAGCAATGACGGCTTCCATTTGCGCATTCCATTCTGTAAAATCGATGTTTGCCGGATCCGGCTTGCTTCTGAAGTCATTCAGGCCCAGGAATATCGCCAGAACGGAGGGCTGTTTCAATTGCCACATCGACAAGTATTTTCCATAATCAAAGCTCCAGGTAAAATCCTCGTAAGCAGCTTTTTTCCACCCGGCGCCGTCGTACAGGACATACTGTTCCGATTCATTGTCATACATCAGGTCGTTTTTTTGAGGATTTCGCTTCAGTCCGCTTTTCCCGTCAAAAGCAGCAGCCCGGGTGAGGAACCGGTCAGCATTATACTTTTCACCGAATGTCCATTCTCTTGCCGGATCCGATGGCAGCTGGGTGACCAGCTGCCAGAATGCTGTCGCTCCCCAGTAGCGGTACTCCCCCTGCGGCTGCCAGAAGCCATTGTATGCCTGGGTACGCTGGTTGGTTACGCTGCAATAGCTTTTCAGCGTCCAGCCGCCCCTGCCTTCGTCAAATTGTCCCGGATGCCCTGCTACCTCGCGCAACCCGATCATCTTTATTTTAGGCACATACCCATTTTCCAGCAAAGCCGCTTTAAAAAAAGCCCCGTGTGTAAAGCTATCGCCAATGATGGCGACTGTTACCGTGTCACTTCCGATACCCGGCCGGCCCACCTCAACGGTTGCCGACAGCTTCTTAATTGTTTTAAACTCATCCTGGTTGACCAGGTCAAGTATAACGGTCGCTCCCTGCGCCGGGGCAGACACGCTTGCGACCCGCTGGAGCCTTCTCGAGTAGTCGGCCGTTCCGGAAAACCGCACAACATCGTCATAGGGTCTCCATCGTTTTACCAGGGGCTCTACAAACAGATCATTCTGAACCCCTTCCAGCATATACAATGTCTGCGGGAGACAAATATCATTTTGAAATTTTGTTGCGGGAATGTTCTCCCCGCCTGTTGTTTGAGCGGAAGACCTTTCGCCTATGAAGGCAGCAATGAGCGTCAGAACCACCAGTCTGACGATTGATTTTTTGCAAAGATGCATGGTATACGGAAGTCAGTTTTCTGCAACTTACAGAAGTTCGGGGAGAAAACCACTCGGGCCACCTTGAAAAAGGCGATCGGCTGTCAGCTATCGGCACGCCAATTGCGATCCTGTTCCTTACTCCCTCCAGCTGATTTCTAAGAGCTGATAGCCGAAAGCCAATTCCTGAAAGCTGATAGCGCGACTATCGGCACGCCAATTGCGATCCTGTTCCTTACTCCCCCCAGCTAAGCAGATTTCCAAAAGCTGATAGCCGAAAGCCGATTTCTGAAAGCTGATAGCGCGACTATCGGCACGCCAATTGCGATCCTGTTCCTTACTTCCCCCAGCTAAGCAGATTTCCAAAAGCAGATAGCCGAAAGCCGATTTCTGAAAGCTGATAACCGACAGCCAGACCCGTGTGAACAGCTAATCCCCGTCAGTCAGTCCGTCTTCTGGCCTGGAAAATACGTACACCTCCCGGTTGTCGGCATACGTACCATCCCGGCGCTTCAGCGGACGCTTCTCTTTGACCAGCTTCCCTTTTTCCGAAAGGTACAGCAGATACTGGCTGAGGTTCTTGCTTTTATACTCCCGGCCCGCTTGCCGGCACATTTCCCGGATCTCCCAGACGTATTTGGGTTCATTGACCAGGTTGGCTTCAATCAGACCGAATTCAATGAAATACGATGCGTTACCATCGTCCAGCGTATCGATAAAATAGGCTTTAGTGCCCATGTTATCCCGGTAAAATTCTGTGAGGGCAGGTGCCTGGCGGATGTTGGCCGATATCGTATAATCGAGTTGCAGGATCTTCCAGCCCTTCAGTCCGAATTTTTCGCCTATCTTATCGGCGAGCGGGCCTGTCAGTTTCCGTCCGCCGTTGAGGATCGCATACAGGTGGCTTTCAGAAACGCCGGTAAATTCGGCCAGTCCCGCCAGCTCCAGGCCGGCGAGCTCCATGATCAGCCGGATCCTCAGGCCCAATTCGTCCTTATAAGGATTTTTTTGCTGTTGCATACACAAAGGCACACAACATTTTGTCATAAAAATTATCCACTATTTTGGCGTCGCCAGACGGTTTGTTTACATTTGCCGCGCAAACAGCCGGGCAGGCACACTTCTTCCAATGGTGCTTATAACGACGGGCTTCAGGTCATCCAGACGGCCCGCCAATTAGTTGATCTGGGGCCATATGGGGAGGCATACAGTACTCTGGGCCTGCGGCATGACGGACGGGTGGAAAAACAAATGATCAGCCGGCGGACGTCAAAGGATTTTGAAGACGTATGGTTTGATCCAACGATCCTGGAAACTAAGTAATTAAATGAGGAAGCAAAAAGCCCCGGCGTGCCGGGGCTTTTGCTATTTATAGTGCCGCCACATTATTCTTAAAGAACTCTTTTGGTAAGCATTTTATCGACGAGCCTGAAGATGGTCTGGCGGTCTTCGTCGTCGAGCTGCTGAATAACCCTGATCTGTTCCAGGACGGCTTTATCTTCAACAACAACCTCTGGGGGATATCGCCGTCGTAGTTAAGGATCCGCCCGGAGGTCATACCAAAGAGCCCGGCCATTTTCTGAAGTTCATCGACGGTTAGGCCCTTAAGCCCTTCTCGATCCTGCTGTAAGCGTGATCTATCCACGCCGATACCGGAAGTTTTCATATCTATCCCGGTAAAAGAATACTGGCAACCTAAAATTGAAACACATACACGTCCCCAGCACCCGGAAGAAAAAACCCGGACCAATCAACTCCTCCGGCTAAAGCTGTTCCAACCGTTTTAGCTATCGGTAAGGGGCTGGAAGCGAAAAATCCGAAAAACAGGACCGACGCGTCACGGAAGCCGGCCGGTTGTTGCTAATAAATAATTAATCCAATGATGCCTGCAAGAAAAATGATCAGTACAGGGTGTACTTTATAAGCCAGGGAAAGTACCAGCGCTCCTAAAAACAGTACCGGGCTGACAGCGTCAATAAAGTTCTCGCGATTCATTAAAGAAAGCGCCGCTATCGCTATAAGAGAAATGCTCAGCGGCCGGAGAACCGTCATCACAGCGGCAAAATAGCTGTTGGTTCTGAATTTTGTAAAGAAGCAGGAGATGACGCTGATCATCAGAAAAGAAGGCAGGCATAAGGCAATAGTGGCGATAACAGCGCCGCAAATGGCTAGCAATGGCGAATACCCCGAGCGTTCCAACGCGCTGTAGCCGGCATAGGTAGCGGTGTTTATACCAATGGGGCCGGGAGTCATTTGTGAGATGGCAATCAGATCGGTAAATTCCTGTGGGGTCATCCACTTATTTTGCACGACCACCTCGTCCTGGATCAATGACAGCATCGCATAGCCACCTCCGAATCCAAACGTACCGATTTTGATAAACACCCAGAATAATTTGAAAAATACCATCTTACTTTCCTGTTAGTTACCCTTCTCCCGAAGCATTTTCCAGGCGACTCCCCCAAAGCAGCCGCCCACCACTATCCAGACCGGCGATACCTGGAATTGCCACATCAGGAGCAACGCAACAACGGGGATCATTGCTGTTTTAAGGGTTAATTTGTTAGCCTTTACGGCGGTGAAGCAGGGGGCTACAATTAACGCAACCACTGCAGGACGAAGCGCTTTAAAGGCCTTGGCCACCCAGCTATTTTCCTGGAACCGGTTAAAGAACATCGCGATGAGGATGATGATCAGAAAAGGAGCAATAATCGTCCCCAGTGCCGCCGCTATCCCTCCCTTTATTCCACTGATTTTATACCCCACCAGTGCTGCGATATTGGTAGCAAATACCCCCGGCAGTGATTCCGTAATGGAAAGCAGCTCATAAAATTCGTTCTGTGTTAACCAATCGCGGGAAACTATCTCTTTTTCTATCAGCGGAATAACGGCATATCCTCCTCCAATAGTGAACAATCCTATCTTGGTAAAAAGATAAAACAATTTAAAAAGCATCGCGAAAATAACCTGTTTATACCCCGCCGGAAATGAGAGGTGGTAATGGAATTTCTAAGTTCGAAACTACCCAAAATTAGCCTTTGGCGCAAACAAAAAGCGGTTTATTTCCATTGCCTTTTGGGCTTCGTATCATGTCCGGCGGGCAATACGCATTGCCGGCAGCCATCACCCGTTCGGGCTTAATCGTTGTTCTGAAGCGGCGGAGGTTACGCCTCCGGCGTTGGTGAGTTTCTGCCTTACTAAAAAAGGCCCCACTGTTACCAATGGGGCCTAGTAT
>JBEBSD010000074.1:0-30308 GCA_040394475.1 Telluribacter humicola
GCCGGAATGCACGGGAATGGAGCGAGATCGGACGTGTGTCGGCGAAAGGAGCGGGGGTTTCGCAACAATCCTACAGCTTCACCGACAGCGAGCCTCACGAAGGCATGAACTTCTACCGCCTGAAAATGGTCGACAGCGATGGCTCTTTCGAATACAGCGTTATACAGAGCCTCAGTTTCGAACGGTCGGTGGAAACTACGGTTTTCCCGAATCCTGTAGCAGGCATCCTGCATATTAAGGCGAGTGACTGGGAGAATGTCTCCCGGGTAGATATACTGAACGCAAGTGGTCAAACGGTGTACCAATCTCAGAAAGTACCCTTCCAGCAGGTGAATGTAGCAAATTTGCCGGGCGGTATTTACATGGTGAAAATACTTCGTAAAAATGGTATGCAAACCATCCGCAAAATAGTGGTTGATCGCTAAGCGGCATAAAGGATAACGTTGGCTATACTCAATTGAGGGAGTAATAGTTGCAGAGGCTGTCTTGTTTAAGGCAGTCTCTGTTTTTTTGAGGCTTTTTTTCTTCTCCTTCGGGCTACGCTTCTCCTTCGGGTTGCGCTTCTCCTTCGGGTTGCGCTTCTCCTTCGGGTTAGGCTTCTCCTTCGGGTTGCGCTTCTCCTTCGGGTTGCGCTTCTCCTTCGGGTTAGGCTTCCCCTCCGGGCTACGCGATGGGCGTTACCCATCGATAATATATGTCACCCCTTCGGGGCTATGCGATGGGCGTTAGCCATGGTTAAACCCTTTAGAGCCTGCCCCGTTGCCCTGAAGGGGCAATATACCTTAGCACAGGGTGCAACCCTGTGGCCCATGGGGCCCCATGGGCCCGGCCGGGCCTATGGGCATCGAATCGTCAATCCCATACATAACGTTCATCATATGTTGCGTTATTTTTATTTAGATATGCTCTATATTCTTGCTGAAAGGTTTTACGCGAGTGGTGTTCGTGCTGATTAGCTATATAGGTAATCACGGTTTTAATTTGTGATGGATTGACAGAAAATGCCCCGTAGCCGTCTTGCCAGTAGAAATTTCCATAGGCTGTTCCTTTGGATTTTATCCATTTGGAAGAATTGGATTTCAATTCTTCTACCAATTTCATCAGCGCTATCTTTTTAGAAAGCATACAGAGAATGTGGATGTGGTCGGTATAACCACCGATTTTAATTGCCTGACAGTCGAGCCTGTTGCAAATACCACCAAGATAACTGTGTAACTCTGCTTCGATGGACGGCTGTATAAGCGGTCGGCGGTGTTTTGTGCCGAATATGATGTGTACGTAGTTTTTTACGAGTGACTGTCCCATAAGTATATAGTGTATGTAGTATGACGCTCTTTTCGGGCTTATCTATGCGACGGGTGCTGTCCTCGTAGCGGCTCGTCCCTTCTGGTGTGCTTTTGCGACGGGCGTTGCCCTCGTAACGGCTGTGTGCCTTCTGGCGTGCTTTTGCGACGGGCGTTGCCCTCGTAGCGGCTGTGTGCCTTCTGGTGTGCTTTCGCGACGGGCGTTGCCCATCGATAGTGTATGTCACCCCTTCGGGGCTTATTGGTTTCAGGCTCGTTTTGTCCTGAAATTTAACAAAAGTATCGATAAGTGTCTGCTATGTAATACTTAAAGGGAATTATTTTTTATCGGGCAGCTCCGGTTTGTGGGGTGCCCTGCTATGACCTTGTCTGATAGACTACCAGGTAAATGTCCGCAGGAAGGGTATTGAGATCCAGCTTTGCTTTGCCGGCCGGGGGTATCCTGTCGCCGATGGCAGAGGCGACGGCTTTTATCCGATATCCGAAAACCGAAAACCGAGCGCCGACAGCCGATAGCTGATAGCTGATAGCTGATAGCTGATAGCGAGCACTGATAGCTGATTTCCGACAGCCGATATCCGATAGCTGAAATCCGATAGCCAGAGAGTACTACATCCCCCAAAATCCTACTCGCCAACCACTATCCTTCCCTGATACAGCTTTCCGCCATCGTGGGTAATCGTAATCAGGTAAATCCCTGCAGCCAGTCCATTCAGAGGGACAGATGTGCCGACAGTGTTGGCGGTGTAAACACTTCTGCCCGCAAGATCAGACACGTTAACCTGTGTTATTGTACCCAAGACACCGGTTCGGATGTTGACTGTTTCTGTGGCGGGGTTGGGGAACAACAATGCGTTATCGGAAGTGATGGAGATGCTGACAATAGCGCTGTAGGCGTAACTGCCGTCCAGGTCTACCATCTTAAGTCTGTAGAAGCGCTGCCCGTAGGGTAGCTGGCGGTCGTTGAAGCTATAGGAGATGATGGTTTGACTTTCACCTTGGGCTTGTACCATTCCCGCGAAACGCCAGTCCTTCGCATTTTCGCTTCGTTGAATTTCAAACCGGGCGCTGTTGGCTTCCATGGTGGTGCTCCAGCGCAACAAGACCCCTTCTTCGGCTTTTCCGGCCGTAAAGTTCACCAGGGTAACGGGCATTGCCAGGCAAGCCGCTTCGATTTCATCGGTATCGGCGCATCCTGTTGCGTTGTTAAAGACGATGAAAGAGGCATTGCCGTCAGCTGCCAGTTTGGCACAAACCGGGCTGATCGCACAAAGTGTAAGCAGCGGGTTATTGACGATGACAACCATTTGTTCCAAGGAAGCGATGTTGGCCAGGCCATTGAGGTTGGTGATCAGCGGAAGGTTGCCAAGTGCCAGGTCGTTGCCCAGGGACTGAAGCCCTGCTAAGGCGTCCAAATCGGTTAAGAGGGGATTGTTGTAAACCGAAAGGGCGCCGCCCACTGTATTGATCGAACCTAAACCCGTTAGCTGGGGAAGTACCGGGCTGTTATTAATGGACAGATCGCCCCCTACGAAGGTAATATTCGCCAGTCCGCTGAGGTCGGTCAATTCGTTATTATCGTCAATCGAAAGATTGCCGGGAATGGTCGTAAGCCCGGTGAGGTCGTTCAGGTGCTGTAGATTGGGCATTGATTGAAATGCGAGGGTTCCACCCAGTGATGCCAGGTTCCCGAGCCCCTGCAGATTGCTGATGCCAAGATTGGTAACCAGCAGGTCGCCGCCAATGGTTGTTACCCCATTCAGTCCATTGAGACTTGAGAGCAAGGGAGCATTCTCTAATTCCACATCACCCGGGATGGCCGTAAGTCCCCCGAGATCGTCCAGGTTTTGAAGAGCGGGAAGATTCGCGAGCCTGAGTCCGCCTCCGATCGCCTCAAGATTTTGCAAACCGTCAAGACTGGTTAAATTTTCACAGGATGTAATATGCAGGAACCCGCCGACACTTACAAGACTGGTTAAAAACGAGAGATCATCCAGGTTTGCGATGGATAAGTCTCCCGTCAGTGTTGTACAAGTGCCGTAGTTGGCAACATAGTCATCAACTGCCGCCTGATCGGTGAGGAATACCGTTCCATCGGAAGGGCATTGTGCATGAACCACCTGTCCGCATAACAGGAGTGAAACGGCTAAGAAACAAACGTTTTTCATATGTATAAAAGGTTATCAGCTTTCGGCAGTCAGCTATCAGCGGGGCTGCCCAGGCGGGGCCGCCCAGGCGCTTATTCATGGATGGCGGGCGGCGTACCGTTTTGTATGCAATCCTTTTTCTGAAGGCTGATTGCTTATGGCTATTTCATCTGGTTTTTTATGTTTTAAAAAATTCGTATTAAGTGTTAAAAAGGTGCGCCCCGAATTATCCGGTTTCTGAAAGCCGATAGCTGATGGCCGATTTCCGATAGCCGAAAGCTGATTTCCGAAAGCTGATAGCCGATTCCCCTAACCCCTACTCGCCGACCACCAGCCTTCCCTGATACAGTTTTCCGCCGTCGTGGATAATGGTAATCAGGTAACCGCAGCCAATCCCTTCAGAGGCACTGTAGTGACGGCAGTGTTGGCGGTGTAAACGCTTCTGCCCGCAAGATCGCGCACGTCAACCCGTGTTATTGTACCTGACACACCGGTCCGGATGTTCACTGTTTCGGTAGCGGGGTTAGGGAAGAGCAACACGTTATCGGAAGTGACGGAAATGCTGACAATAGCACTGTAAGTATAACTGTCGTCGAGATCAATCATTTTTAAACGGTAGTAGCTGACGGCCGATGGCAGGGGGGAATGATCGTCGAATGTGTAGGCGGACTTGCCTTCACCCCGGGAGTTTACCCGGCCGATGGACTTAAAGTAGTTGCCGTCCCCACTACGCTGGACTTCAAAATGGGAGGTGTTCACCTCATCGGCGGTTGCCCAGGCAAGGGCCACATGGTTTTCTTCCGTCGCTGCCTCAAACGAGAGGAGCGTCAGGGGCAAGGCTGCATCGCTCTGGCCCGTGATAAAGAAGCTGCTGAAGCCGCTGACCGGGAATGTTACTTTCCATAGCCGGGTCCGCTGGTTCCAGACGACAGCGGTGGGGTTAATGAAGGTAGGGGACTCCTCCACTTCAAGGTCGGGGCCGCTTAGCGTCAGGTTTCCGGGATACCGGGCAATGCGCAGGTTGCCGGGCGTCTCATCGCCGGGCCCGTCCGGAAGGCGGGCGTCGTTGCTTGTTCCGTAGGCCTGGTTATAGTTGTCAAAGTCGGCTTGCGTGTAAAACAAGGTAATCGTTGCAGTGGGTGTCCCGGCATTGTCCTGCGGCAGAAGCTGGTAATGGCGGCCTGCATACCGGGCTTTGCCATCGGAGATGACGCCGGTTTGATAGCCGCTGATGGCGCTGATACTGCCGGTGACCGGCTGCGATCCCGACGGTTCAATGATTGCCAGGAGCGCACAGCCGTCGTAGAAGTAGTTCTTGCCCGCTGTCAGCACAAGCGATGCTGTCACGCCATTGCCTGCCGGAGTCAGGCTGCAGGTGCTTTCGTAGGCGCCCAGGTCGATGATGCCGCCGCTTCCGAAGTCGTGCACCCTCGGGCCCCCGGCCAAGTCGCGGGATTCACCGTTCAACGCTGTATAGAGATCATTGCTGCCGGCGTTAAGGGCCGGGCTGAAAGGCTGTAACGTGTAATCCTGGTTGTCAGCATCTGTAAACAGCGGGTCACCGTCGATGTTTCCGTCACTTCCGCCGGCCAACCCCTGCACGAGACTGTATCCGATGACAGGATTCGAGTTCTCGACGTTATGAATACCTGAGGTATTGCCGTAAATGATACTATTGCTGATGCTTGGGCCGGAAGCAGAATTGTAAATCCCTCCGCCATCCAAAACAGCCTGGTTCCCGCCTATGGTTACATTCGTGAATGCCGCGTTGGAGCCGAAATTTGCAACTCCGCCGCCATTGCCTGCAGCATAGTTCCCGGTTAAAATTACGTCCGTTAATACAGGGTCAGATATAAGATTGGCGATTCCGCCGCCGTCATTGACAACGTTGTTCCCGCTCAGGATTACGCCTGTCAGCATCGGTGCTGACGAGAAATTTAAGATCCCGCCGCCCGCATTGCTGGTGTTATGGTTTATGGTTACCTGATTCCAAACGCCCGCGGCAGCTTTATTATATACGCCGCCGCCGGCAATGCTGCTGATGTTCTCTGTAATTGCGGTGCTGACTACAACCGGGTTGGAAGACTCATTAAAGATACCGCCTCCATAAGCGGCGGTGTTTGTCCGAATGGTCACCTGGGTGAATGCAGGTGGTGAATGATAATTGCTAATTCCTCCGCCTTCTGTCTCTGTGCTATTGTCACGGATGACCACATGGGTCACGTCGGGCCTGGCGAAGGAGCGCGTAGCGATACCAATGCTTTTAAGGAATGAATTCTGACTTTTAGGGGAGCCGCCGTTTCCCTGGATCTGAGCTGTCGCGAATCCCGAAAACAGGAGAAAGCTTATCCATACGACGTATAGTTTCACTTTGGATACCTTCAGATGACTGTTCATTTGAAACTGTCTGACACATTGGTGAGATGCACTGCTGATTGCTCAGATCTGCACAGAAATGTAAGATAACAATGTCTTTATTTTTAACGTGTCGATTGGCAGTCGCCGAAGGGTAAACAGCGTCCAATCTCGTATCCGCAGCCACCCTCCCCCTGACCTCCAACAGCCGACCTCTGATAGCTGATCTCCGATAGCTGATAGCTGATAGCCGATAGCCGATAGCCGATAGCCGATAGCCGATAGCCGACAGCCGACAGCCGACAGCTAAATTGACCGCAAAGCACGGATTTTGATAAGAAAAACATTATAACACAGGTATCAAATACTATCAATCTCGTAACAAATTCACTGCCCTGCGCCGGAAAATGGCAGTTTCGGCTCCGCAACCTGACCTGGTGAACCGCCAGCCCTGACAACTGCCCGTTATGCTACTTGCTTGTCCCGGGTCCGGGCTGATTTAAATAGTCCTCCAGTGCGTAAGCAATATCTTTGCCAAATTCGCGAAGGTTTTCAGGGGTAAGCGTCTGCCCGTTGTGGACGGCATAAGGGATTTCAAAGGTAGTGCTCATGACGATCCCATCCAGTGTGGAAGCCCATGCTGCGAAAGACATACCCTGTTCATAATTGGCGTTCGTATTCCAGGCCGTTCCGTAGGGGACAATCCCTTTGTCCAGGTCATAGCGGATAGTCCCGCTATTATGTTGGGCAATGAGGTGCATCCAGGTACGTTGCTGGCGGGCGATTTCCTCACTGGCATTTCCGACCAGGTAAATGTGTTCGTTGAGATTGCCTTTGATCCAGGGACAGTGCAGGTCCAGCGCTACTTTCATCGCGCCGCCGCTCCATTCGGGGACAGTCGTTCGAAGCGCATCTGTGCTGCAATAAAGACTGGTGCCGTTGTAATCCCGGTTATGGTCTCTGGGAACGCGAGCTTTCCCCTGATCGCCGTCTTCTACGCCGTCTTTATCCATAAAAGGGATGATCCAGAATGCAACCCGGTCGCGCAGCCGTGTCATACGGGCATCTTCTGACAAAATTGTTTGAATCATCCCCTCCAATACATAATTCGCCATCATTTCACAGGCATGATGACGGGCGGTGATCAGCACTTTTTGCCGGGCCGTTTTACCATCGGCCGGCCGGATGACCAGTTTTTCCGTGGCCCGTTTCTTAGGGGTGATGCACAGCGTCTCCAGCTGTACGGCGGGGTGCTCTTTAAAGGGGTGAATAAACCGGTCAAAATTTGCCTGCGTATAGGGCATCCCCATGCTGAACCTGGTTTCCTCGCCTGCCTTTACAAAGTAACGAAAGGTAGTGCCGGTAAAAGTACCCGCCTCCGGCCATTCCCATGTTTCCGCCTTATCAGTACTGACAGCCGGGCCCTTTATGGTCAGGCAGTTGGACCGGTTGAAGTGAAAATAAACAGAGTCGCTGCCGGTGGTGACCACGGCAAAGTACCAGTAAAACCAGTCTTGCCCGGTATCGCGCAGGTCGGGCCGCAGGTAAACAGTATTTCCCCGGATGGAATCAACCGTGATATTTCCGGCAGGAAAATCACTCAGGATCTGTATCGGATTATTTTGTCCGCAGCCAGGACAGATGCAGCTAAGGAAAAGGCAAAAGGAAGAAAGGACTATTTTCATAGGCGCCGGAGTTTATTCACAGGTTGATGGCCGGTGGATTTTCAATTGAAAGCCAGGCAGGTTACTTTATTAAAGCCTCGAAAAGCACAAACCTCCTCGTTCGGGGTAACATTGCAAGTGATCGCAGGCGGAGGGAACAGCGCCGGACAGGCATCGGAGCAGTGTGGCATAACTATTGCTAATAACTTGTTTTCCACACTTCTAAACAGGAAATCCCGTTAATTGAATAAGGGCGGTGCATGCTGAACGGAAAGCCCGCCGGGGGTGTTGATAAGGTAAGCACACAATCGTTACAGAGAGCAGTTTCCAGAAGGAAATGACGGAGAATTAATGCCAGCAAGTTATGAAAGCAAGGTAACACTACACATGTTATTAAATGATGAAAACGATGAAGAAAGGGAAAAGCGTAATCGGGAGAATGTTACTGTTGTGGCGGATGCACCAGGAGCATGAATTGGTTGTGAAAAAAATAATGCGCAGGGAAATTTCGAGCAGCTTACGGAAAATTTGCGGGCAGGGGCACTTGCTTTCGCTGCTGTGCAAACAGGAAATCGCCTCCATGTATCACCGCTTGAAATGCCCGCTTGAGGACCAGGAACTGGGCACGAATATAAAAGAGGTAGAGTACCTGAACGGCTGGGTGGAGCAGTCTGCGGTTCAGATGCTGGCGCCCTACCTGCAGGAAAGATACAAAGCCATGATAAAGGAATACCTGGGCCTGGTGGAGCTGGTGAAGTACGATGAGGAGGTTATGGTCATTTTACTGGATCATCTCCATGTTATCAGGAGGTTGTTAACCAGGATGTCGCCGGTCATGGCGCCTGTTTACCTGACTGTTCCGGGGAAAAAGGCCGCATTTCGGCCGGCAACTTCGCGGGTGTGCTGACAGCCGTGTCAAAGTGGATGGAAACTGATGCTAATTGCGGAATTTTCGGATAAAGTGTGGAAATAAGTAGCATTGCATGAACGCTCAAATCCTTATCTTCGCGGGGATAAATAAAACCCGTTAATTACTCGAAAATAATGCAGTGGTTACTTGTTGTGATTGCCGGCCTGTTTGAGGTCGGTTTTACGTTCTGCCTGGGAAAAGCCAAAGAGTCGGAAGGCGTGGTGATGTATCAGTGGTACGGGGGTTTTTTGGGATGCCTCGTAATCAGTATGTATTTATTAATGAAAGCGACACAGGGGCTCCCCTTGGGAACCGCCTATGCCGTATGGACGGGCATTGGTGCAGTAGGAACGGTGTTGGTCGGGATACTGATATTTAAGGAACCGGCGACCTTCTGGCGGCTCTTTTTTATCGTCACGTTAGTCGGCTCTATCGTGGGGCTGAAAGCAGTTTCGGCACACTGACCGGCTTCAATTGTCCATAAGCTCCCAGGCGCTTGTATACGCATTGCGGGAGGCCGCATAGTCAATAAAACCGGCGTAAAAATCGGAACGGGCCAGCGTCGCACTGTCGCCGATGACCACAAGTTTCTGACGGGCGCGGGTCATGGCGACATTCATACGGCGGATATCGGAAAGAAAACCTATTTCTCCTTTGGCATTGCTTCGTACCAGGCTGATATACACCACATCACGTTCCTGGCCCTGAAAACTGTCAATGGTGTTGACCGTAAGCATGTCTTGCCAGCCGGCGAGCCCGGGCACCTTTTCCAACTGCTGCTGTAGTTCCCGGATCTGTTGTTTGTAGGGGGAAATGACTCCGATCGTCGGCCGGGGAATAGCAGGATCAACCGCTATTACCGAGAGGTAGTTGGTTAAATGGCTGACCAGAAAGGCTGCCTCTTCCGTGTTATAGGCACTGGTATTCCGGAGCGCTTCCTGAAAGCCGCAACCTGCGGTGTCGATAAACGAGAGGGGAGGGTCTTCCGGGAAAAGAGTGCGATGGGCTACGGAAGGATGTGCTTTTAGCTGATCCTTATAGAAAAACTGCGAGGAAAATCCCATAATAGTTGCATGCATCCGGTATTGCTCCTGCAGCATGATCACCGCTTCCGGATGATACGCTACGCATTTCTCCATTAGCGTGAGTTCCAGGCCGCCCCTGGCTGCCTCCTGTGATTTGATTGTAGGGGGCAGCTGGCAATGGTCTCCTGCCAGAATTACTTTCCGGGCTTTCAGGATCGGGATCCAGCAGGCAGGTTCGAGGGCCTGGCCGGCTTCGTCAATCAACACGGTCTGAAAGGTAACTGAACGGGTGAGATAATGATTAATGCCTACCGGGGTAGCCGCCAGTACCTGGGCACGGGACAGTTCATCTTCGATAAGGTATTGTTCCAGCGTGGCCACTTCACGGAGCAGTTTGTGTGCCTCTGCAAACAGCGCTTTCCGTTGCTCCCGTTCTGCAGGTCCAAAGTTTCGTTTGTATTTATGGGCCATGTTTTGGAACTCCGCCGCACGTTTCTTCAACGTTTTTATTTCCTTCATGCCCGGGTGTGCTGCCATGCGCTGGTCAAGGGTGATGTCCTGAAGGGCTTCCGAAACCCTGACCGGATTGCCGATACGGACAACTCTTATCGTTTGCCGGGCCAGTTTTTCACACAACAGATCGACGGCTGCGTTGCTGGGAGCGATCACCAGTAACGGTTGCTTTTCTTGCTGCACAAGACGTTGGATTGCCGCGACCAGCGTGGTCGTTTTCCCTGTCCCCGGAGGTCCGTGAACAATGGCCAGATCCCGTGCCTCCAGAATGTTCCGCACGGCCTGGTTTTGGGAAAGATTAAGTTCCGGGTCATTTACAAATTCCTCCTGTGCTTCAAACCGGGGAGACTCCGAACCGGTCAGTACGGATATCAAATAGCCGGTTTCGGTAAAGGAAGGAATGTCCTGGGCCCGTTTGACGGCCGACTCCATAGCGTCGTAGCTTTCATCGTCAAACAGGATGTCCACCCCAAGCTTGCCGTCCCTGGCCCATTCCGGAAGTTCGTCGGTCGAAAGGGTTAACCGGAGTGTGTTGCCTCGCTGGTGCAAGACCGTGCCGGCTATGCGATCCGTTGCCGGGGCATGATTCGAAAACAGTTCAGCCCGTTTTCCCGCCTGAAATACATGGTCAAGGTCCTGGTGGGTCGTACGTTCGAGGGTGACAGTCAGGTAGTCTCCGCGGGTCATTTCCTGCCCGCGAATGGCAATGGGATACCAGCACAAACCACTTTGACGTCTTTCCTGTGTGGACGCATGCGCAATTAAGCGTTTGAATTCCGTTTCATCCTCGGCCCGTTCGAGTCTGAGCAGCGCCAGTAATCGTTTAAAATACTCCATCGGGCAAAGGTAAGTGGTATACTTGGATTTGGAGGTATGTCAGCAGTCGGCTATCGGCAGTCGGCAGTCAGCTATCGGAAGTCAGCTATCGGAAGTCGGCAGTCGGTAGTCAGAGATCGGTTATCGGCAGCCGGCTATTGGAGGTCGGCAGTCAGCTATCAGTCGGCTGTGAAATCGTACCTCGTACCTCGTAAATTGTTTTTGCGTATTGAAACGTTTGAATGAAGGTCCGGATTTGTACTTTTGCTTAAAATTTAACCTGAAATGATGAAAACTGTTCCGGATCCTGCTATTCCATCTCCTTGTTTTGTGCTGGATGAAAACCTATTGCGACAGAACCTGGAATTAATCAGCGGGGTTCAAAAGGCTGCCGGCTGCCAGATTATCCTGGCGCTCAAGGGATTTTCGATGTACAGTGTTTTTCCTGTTGTAAAGGAATATCTCTCCGGCGCAACGGCGAGTTCGCTGAACGAAATAAGGCTTATCAACGATTACCTGGGGTACCCGGCGCATACCTATATTCCGGCGTTCGTCGATCATGAATTTGACGAAGTACTGGAACGCAGCAGCCATGTTACATTCAACTCATTGTCGCAGTGGGAGCGCTATAAGGCCAGGGTGCAGGCGTTCAGAGAGGACGGAGGCACGCTGTCCTGCGGCATACGGGTCAATCCGCAATATTCGGAGGTAACGACGGCTATGTACAACCCGTGCGTACCCGGTTCACGGCTCGGGGTAACCCGGGACCAGTTAGGGGACCGCCTGCCGGAGGGCATCGAAGGAATCCATTTTCATACGCTTTGCGAGAACGATTCGCATACGCTGGAACGGACATTACAGGCGCTTGAAGCCAGGTTCGGGGACTTGCTTCATCAGGCAAAATGGCTGAATATGGGGGGCGGACACCTGATGACGCGCGAAGGGTATGATACCGGGTTGTTGGTGGACCTTATCCGGAAAATAAAGGCGAAATATAACCTGCATGTTATCCTCGAACCCGGCTCGGCGATCGCGTGGCGTACGGGCGTACTGGTGTCCACGGTACTGGATGTGTTGGATAGCCAGGGGATACAGGTGGCAATCCTCGATACCTCGTTTGCGGCACACATGCCGGATACACTGGAAATGCCCTACAAACCCGCTATTGCAGGCGCCCACCACGAACCTGTGCCGGGACTACCCACTTACCGGCTGGGGGGAATGACCTGCCTGGCGGGCGATTTTATGGGAGATTATTCGTTTGACCACCCCCTGCAGCCGGGAGACCGCATCGTATTCGAAGATATGATCCATTATACGATGGTCAAAACAACCACGTTTAACGGGGTAAACCTGCCGTCCATAGGCATCACGCAAAAAGACGGAACCTTTCGACTGGTGAAAACTTTTGGCTATGAGAGTTTTAAGGATAGGTTGTGAGTTATGAATTATGAGTTATGAATTATGAGTTATGAATTATGAGTTATGAATTATGAGTTATGAGTTATGAGTTATGAGTTATGAGTTATGAGTTGTGGGGTGTTAGGCTTTAGGGAATGGGGAGAAATCGTAAATCGCAAATCCACCTTACGGTATCATTCCGTATTTTGCCTTGGCGTTGGCTTTTGACATTCCGTCAAAATGCCACCATTCGGTCGTATTGACAATAAATCCCGCTTTCACCATGGCATTTCGCAGCAGCTTGCGGTTTTCGAGCTGTTTGCCGGTGAGTTTTCCTTGTTTACGCATTTCGTCTTCCATTCGGGGGTAGGCGAGGGGGCCGAAGAAATCGTAGGGGGTACCCATGTCCAGTGGCTGCCCCGACGCGTCTATCACGGTCAGATCGACGGCGCAGCCAAAATTATGATTGGAACCCAGTTTGGGATCGGCGACGTATAGTTTCTTCTTGTCGGCCGGAATTCCCATCGCATCCAGTGCGTCCCATAAATGATACTGGACGGAATTGGGCCTTGCAGCGTCATAAACCAGAAAACGGTATCCCGGTTTCACCTCCTTCAGGTGGGTATGCGCCCGGGCAAGCCGGCTGGCCATTTCCGGCTGGAGATAAGCACGCTTGAAGGTTCCGTATACATTTTTTTTCATGAAATTATCGGTCGTTGCATATTTGAGTTCCACAACGATAGAAGGGTCTGTTTGCTGGATATCGACCAGTCCCCTGGCGATGAGCCGGCGCTCGATCTCAGGTAGTACGGCAGAAGTCTGGGCAATAGCCGGATTGGGAAGGGCTGCTGTCAGCAAAAGGCAGATGGTAACAAGAATTGCGTGCATTCGAATGGATGTTACGTGAGTGAACAGGTAAAAATACAAAAAATGCGCTTCTACTCTAAACTGTTACCCTTCCCCGGTCAGCGTGACGCGGTCAGCGTGACCCGGTCAGCGTGACGCGGTCACCGATGGGGAGACCGGGTGATAAAAAAGCCCGAAAACGGTATTTTCAGGCTTTAAATTTCCAGGCATGACTGACGATCAGTAGCGTTCCACTTCGAAAGAGGAGAGCCCGGCTTCATAGTTAATCGTAATCTTTTTGCTGGTACCGTCGTATCCGGGGGAGCGATAGAGGTTCTTGCTGATGCGTTCGAAGTCTCTGAATTCTTTAGAATTCAGAATCCCCGAGGTACGGATTTCAATTCCGGCCGAGGCGGGTACTTTTAAGGAGACTGAAGCGGCGCCGGCTTCAATATCCACTTCGGTCTGATCGGTATTTGCCCCTAATTTCAATTTTATATCTGCCGCACCCGTACTCAATTCCACGCGTCTTACCTGCAGCGCGCTCAGGTCGAAGTCACCTTTCCCGGCTCCGAATGCCATATCAAACGTCCATACAGGTGCTGCGTTAAGCTGAATGGCTGTCCGGTTAACGTGTTGGTTGTTTTTGAGCTGAATATTTCCTTCCTCCATGTGGAAATTAACAGTGGCCTGGCTTTCTGCTTTGTTGTGCCGGATACTGGAAACATAGCGGATCACGGTCGATTCGCTCGTGGCTTCAAACAATTTACCGGTAGTACCCGCTATTTGAAATTCACCGGCGCCTCCTTCAAAATGAAAGGTAGCCTCCCGGATAGCGGGTTCCATATCGTACTCAAATCGTCCCGCCCTGGGTTTCACGACAGCCTCGTCTTTTTGTTTCCTTTTGAAATTGCGCGTACTGCGGTCACGATCCCGGTCCGACCAGTCATGTTTCCATCGGAACGCATGGTTATTAAGTGTCCGGTGCGCCCCGTTGGTAGCCCCTCCGACAATTGCCAGTACAATAAAGACCCCCGCTATACCACTGCTTATCCGGTTGGGGGCAATGCCGGCGATGAGCAGACAAATCCCGGCCAGAATAAGAAATACATACCAATACGCAAATACATCTGACCATTGAAGCTGGAGGTACCCTAAATTTCTCAATAAGAGAATGACTCCAAGCGCCAGCAAAACGACACCGAAAGTAATATTTCCCGTTCTTTTCATCTGTATAAAGTTTACAACTTAATGATTTACAAAGCCTTACCAACCAGGCCCTCCCTAACCCCTAAAACCTAACCCCTAAAACCTAACACCTAACACCTAACACCTAATACCTAACCCCCTATTTCTCCCGAATCTGATTCCGAACCAAAAGGAGCCCACCGGCAGTAATGAACAGCAGCGGCCAGAAATAACGGCTCAGCGAGAGATCGGTCGTTTCCTGGATAAAGAAGAAAAGGCCAACGACAATCAGTATAATACCCCAGAACAGATTTCTAAAATTCATGGCAGGTTCTATTAGTTGACTTTGATTACATAATCGTCATCCGGACCGGTTGTGCTGCCGCCTGTACCCGCCGGAGGATTGTTCAGGGGCGCGGTCGGCTCACCGGAGCCGCCGGCTGCCGGGAACTCCTGCTCGTCCCGGCGACGCAGTAACAGGAAGGCTCCCAGGCCGATAAAGGCAAGCGGCCAGAAGTACTTATGGAAATCGTACCAGACAATCCAGTCGTCAAATAGCATAAATGCTCCGATTGCGAGAAGTGCGATGCCGGCTACCTTGATGTTTTTGTCACTTTTGGAAGCAGGTTCGTCGGCCGCAGGAGGGGCCGGAGATACGGTATCGGCAACCGGAGGAGCGCTATAATTGATATCGGGCAACACCACCCACAATATGATGTAAATCAGGATGGAAGTACCAAAGCTGAAGAACAGGGAGACAATGAAAAGAATCCGTATCAGTAGGGGATCTATCGCAAAGTAATTGGCAAGTCCTGCCGCAACGCCTCCCACAACCGTATCCTGAGAGTTCCTATGAAGTCTTTTTTCCATGGTGGTTCGATTTGGTTTAAATTATTTGTATTCAAAGGTAGTGGGTATAACAAGATACTGCAATGAAAATCGTTACAACTGGTAATTATGCAGGCTAAATGGTGATGTTGCCGGACGAATTGTATGAAAATGTGCGTCAATCGGTTTCCTCCAGCGCTTCCAGGATGTCCATCAGCCTTCCGTAATCCTTATACCCCGGGCGGATTTCAGCACTTCCTTTCAGGGCAATCCCCCGGACGGGTACCGTTTCCATCAGGGCTTTCAGCGCTTCCGGATCGTTTAGTCCAAACCCTAGTAGGACAGGTGACTGCGGCGGTAACTGCCGCAGCAGCCGCAGCCACTCATCGGTAAGTGGTTGGTCTTGGGTGCTTTCCATTACAAAATAAGCCAAATATTCCCGGTAATTTTCCAATATATCGGTAAAATCTTCGGGAGAATGTCCGTCTATATCGAACCGGAGCAGCAGGGGGCATTCGAGTTCAGTGCGGAGGTAGGGGAGCAGGTCCGGTGAACTAATCTCCAGCGCATCGACCGGGTAGTCCTTAAGGGTGTTCAGGATCGTTTCCGGGTCTCCGGATTGCGTTTCTCCTATAATCTGGATACCGGATACCCAGGAGCGGATTTCACGGAACCTTGCCGGGGTTACAAAATTGGGATGATCGGCGTCAATTGTAAAGCCCAGCATTTCTACCCCCATTCCCGCACAGTAACGGGCGTCCGAAAGGTTGGTAACATTACTTATTTTGACAATTGTAGTTAGCATAATGAATGGGTAAAAATAAGGGAGGTCCGGTTAATCGTTAATCAACCGGGTACCCGGCAACGATTCGGGGTGGTTATCGCGGAGCCAGGCGATAAGACCTTCCCGGACAAAACTCCGTAATTCAAAGGAATCTTTAGGATTGGCAACCGACATGGTCGCCCTGACAATCATCTGTTGCTGCTGCGTGTCCGTAATGTGCAATTCACAGACTTCTCCATCCCATTTGGGATGGCCGTGCACCAATTCATTAAACTGTTCCCGAAGCAGGTCCATGGGCGTCCGGTAATCCAGGTACAAAAGCACTACCGCTATCAGACTGTGGTCATTACGTGTCCAGTTCTGAAACGGGGTTTCCACGAAATAGGTGATCGGCAGTATCAGCCGGCGGCGGTCCCAGAGGCTGGTCACTACGTAGGTCAGATTGATTTCTTCTATTTGTCCTACTTCATTCTCTACCACGACGGTATCCCCGATTTTAATAGGTTGGGAAAAAGCAATTTGCATACTGGCCATCAGGTTCCCCAGGGTTTTCTGGGCGGCAAAACCGATAATTACACTGACAATCCCCGCAGACGTAAGCAGGCCTACCCCGAATTTCCGCCCCTGCTCAAAGCTGAGCAGCAGCGTGGCAAATGCGATCATGGAAACAGCCACGATGATCAGACGGGTAACAAACTTAATCCTGGTGTAAATTTTCCGGTCGCTGATGGAGAGGGTGGGGTCGATTTCCAGCTTTAACAGGATGATTTTTTCAATGATAATGACCATCCGGATCAGCAGCCAGGTGGATACGGTCACCATTGCTACTTTTGAAAACTGAAGCACCCATTCCGTTCCAGGATGCCGGCTCTCGTAATAAATACTTCCTATGGAAAACAATAAGATGGGGAAAAAGAAGTACAGCCCCTTGGTCATCTCCTGTTTGATGGTCGTGACGATGACCCCGGAGCTGAAGCGTCCCAGCGCTGTTACCAGGTAAATCGTAAGACGCGCCAGCAGGAGGCCGACTAAAAGCGCTCCCAGTATCAACAGCCAGATAGACAGTTCTAATTGAAACAGCGTGTCCAAACGTTGCATGCAATGAAGGTTAAGGTTCGAAATCGACGGGTCGTACGACCATGATGCCATTGTTGTTCTTATTGCCGGCCACATATTGGGATAGCGGGACTTCGCTTAGCTCTACCTCCTTCTGAACCGATGAGGCGTGTAACAGGTAAGCACGGTTCCCGATTTTATTGATGATGCCCATGTGGTTGCAATCCAGCCCTTCAATAGCCGAAGTGATCCCGATAATATCACCGTCATTGAGGAGCGGTTCTATTTTTTGAATGTCGAATGTGGGAATATAAAAATACGAGCGCTGGTTGATGGAATCTTCAAACGTCCGGAGCTCATCCCATACTTCCGGGGTTTCGGCGGATGGGTATAAATTGGTGTGGGCTGTCATGAAATTGATCGTTTTACCCAGGGGGATACCGCCCAGCTCCTGGGTGATGTCTTTCAATATCCCGCGCTTGCTGTTTTCGTAGATCCAGTCGGTAAAGTAATGCAGCCGGGAGGAGTACCCGTTGATCGTCCCTTCCCGGTACCGGATCCGGGTGAGTTCGTCCTTGAAAAAGTTAAAATCTGCCTGTTTTTTTTTGGTAATGGACAGGGCCAGGACGTTCTCTACCAGGGTCGTACAATCGACACCGTCAAATCTGCACACCAGCTTTTCCGTTTTATTTCCCTCCAGCGTCCGGGCGATGTAAGGGGTTCCGAGAAAGGAGTGGGTGATCTGCTTGATGATGGTGGGAAGAGATTCGCCGTATTGGACGTTCATCCGGGTCCGGAAATCCCGTTCCAGCTCGGTCTGTTGTCCCCGGCAGGGAAAACAGGCTGATAGCAGGAAACAGCAGAAAATCAGCAGGTGACGTCTATTTTTCATAGTTTTTATTTGATAACTCATCCAACCGCAAACCGGCCCTCTACTTTCTCAAACCGGATGTAATTTTACTAAAAAAACGGTAGTTCCAGGCTAATCCTGTCGATAATAACGATAAAATCCGGTTTTATGTTTGAGAACGAAGTGAGGTGTGTATCGGGGAAGCGTCGCAGCGTCGGATTTAGCGCAACCGGCCCGCAGAGGCCAACTATTGTTCTAGTTCAAAAAAATAAAATGATTGCGGGGGTAGGTGCAGTGAAATACCATTCCCCGGATCAAACGAAAAGGTTACCGGGGAAACTTCGGGGTGAAAGAGGTTCCGGAGGCGGAAAGTTCCCCGGGACGGAAACTGCAACACATCGGTCCAGACCGGAAGCGGAATGCGGACAAAGGTTTCAAACGACCGGTACCGGTCGAAGTTGAAAACAGCCAGTACTCTTTGCGCCGGGGTATACCGCAGAAAGCTGTAGAGTACCCTTTCGTCGTAAGAGGGGCTTTGCCCGTGGTCGTTGACATACTGCAGGTCGTAGAAGCTGCCCTCATAAAAGGCCTCCTGCCCGGTGACGACCCGGATCAGCCGAGCGTAAAATGCCCGGAGTTCGTGTTGTTTCTCCGTAAGCTTACCGCCGTCAAACGTCCCTTTGTTCGTCCATGCCTGCAGCTCCGGAACTCCCCAGTAGTCGAAAATGGTCGTTCTGCCGTCATCTCCCTGGAAACCCTCGGCCTTTTCTGCCGCCACCCCGACTTCCTGTCCGGAGTAGATCATGAGCGGTCCGGTATGGAGACTGGCACAAAGCGCCATCGCCGGCAGGGCGGCAAAAGGGTCTCCCGCAAAAAAACGCGAGGCGATGCGTTGTTCGTCGTGATTTTCAAGAAAACGGAGCATGCGGTGTGAGAACTCCCCGGATTCCTGTTGCCATACCCGGGTAATATCCTGTGCATTCCCGCGGCCCTCTATCAACCGGCGCAAGGCGTCATACAGGCCCACTTTATCATACAGGTAATCGAATTTACCCGCTTCTGTATAGTCGCGGTAAGCAGCCGGATTGTATATTTCAGCAATGAAGATCAGCCCGGGAAAAGATTGCTGTACTTCTGTGATCACCCAGCTCCAGAAGGCGGCCGGCACCATTTCGGCCATATCGCACCGAAAGCCATCTACCCCTTTTCGGGCCCAAAACAAAAGAATGTCCCGCATTTTGAGCCAGGTGTCCGGAATGGGGTCAAAATAGGTTGTGTGGCCGTTGAGGTAATCCACCCCATAATTGAGCTTGACCGTTTCGTACCAGTCGAAAACCGAGGGATGGTGATGAAAGACGTCATTTCCGGTAGCTTTGGCGGGCATTTCATCAAAATGGTCAGGTGTATTCAAAATGGGAATCAGTTCCTCCGGACTCCGGAAGGCTTGTCCCGGCACATAATAAAAATTATTGGCCGGTGAAAACGAAACAGTGGTGTCATCCTGTTTTCCGAAATCAGCTTCCGGCTTCTGATCGGAGGCGTATTGGCGTGCAACATGATTCGGGATGAAATCCATCAGCACCTTGATGCCGTGTGCATGGGTGCGTGCCACCAATGCCTCAAACTCCTGCATCCGGTACGTCACATTCTCTGCCAGGTCGGGCGCTACGTCATAATAGTCTTTTACCGCATACGGAGACCCGGCAATGCCTTTGACTACCAGAGGATGGTCATTCGTAATCCCGTAAACCGAATAATCAGTGAGCGTGGCATGTTCCAGTACGCCGGTGTACCAGATGTGGGTTACGCCCAAAGCTTTAAGTTCGGTAAGGGCGCGGGCGGTAACGTGATTGAACTTCCCGCAACCATTTTCCTCCAGGGAACCGTATTTTTTATTCCGCTGCCGCTGATTGCCGAAAACGCGCAGGAATAACTGGTAAATGACGAGTTTGTGATGGGATGAAGGGAAATGCATCTATGGCCGGTTGGTTGAGAACGATACTATGGTGCGAAAATAAGGAAAATAGGCGGGTTACGGGTAGTTTTTTCCCGGGTTCTTCATGCACTTCCGGGTATTTTCGCCATCAAAAAGCGGGAAAAAGAAAGTCGCTCCGACCTGCATTTTCCCGCTTTGGCAGCTGAAACAGCGACCGGGTTACTCCATGATTTTCAGCCGCGTAACCATCAGGCTGATTAAAAAGCCCAGGAGGCCAATGGTGGCAAAAGAAAAGCGCAAATCGGTTAACTCGGCGATAAACCCGATAATGGGCGGCCCCATCAGGAAACCCAGATAGCTGATACTCGAAACGGAGGCAAGCGCAATGCTCGGCGGCATGGTGGTTGATTTTCCGGCGGTGCTGTATACTATTGGAATTACCGATGAGACTCCCAAACCGACAATAATGAACCCGATCGTTGCCGGAACGATATAGGGGAAGAATACGGAGATGAACAAACCGGAAGAGATGAGGGCGCCGCTGATTTGGAGCAATTTTTTCTTGCCGATCTTTAGTTGTGCCCGGTCACCTAAAAAACGTCCGGCTGCCATCATGATCATGAAGGAGGCGTATCCCAGCGTGATCATGGCGCCTTCGGCTTTAATGATTTTCTGAAAATAGACGCCGCTCCAATCAAACATCGTTCCCTCGCTCGCCATACAGCAAAAACCGATGAGTCCTAACTGGATGATGAAGGTGTCCGGTTTGGAGAAGAAGCGCTTCCGTTCACCTACTATAGGGGACCGGCCGGTGACAAGAAACCGTTGTGCGATCATCGTCGCAGTCCCGCATACCAAGGCAATGGTCCAGAAATGCTGATAGGGAGAAATGGTGTATTTCATCATCAGGAGTCCCAGGAGGGCGCCGCTGAACCCGGCAGTGCTCCAAACCCCGTGAAAAGAAGACATGATCGGCCGGCCGTAGAGTTTTTCCACCCCTACCGCCTGGGTATTCACGGAGATGTTGCACAGGTTGCCTGCGATTCCGAATAGGAATAATGCCATCGCCAGCTGCACAGGGTTCTGGGTCAGTCCGATGTTGGTCAGGGACAAGGCGTATAACAGGAAGCCAAAAGCAAGGGTCGTGCGGCTGCCATACCGGGCGACGAGCCTGCCGCTGAAGGGCATGGCCAGCATTTGTCCGGCAGGCAAAGCCAGCAGGATGGTTCCCAGAATGGCTTCGCTAAGTCCCAGTGAAAGTTTTAAATCCGGGATCCGGCTGGCCCAGGTGGCGAAACAAAGCCCCTGGCAAAAGAAAAAGATGGCAACCGCCACACGATGATGACTTTTGTCAAATGCAGGCTGATTTGTTCCGGTCGGACTGAATCTTTCTTTTATAACAAAATTTCTGGGAAATTTCAGTACCCTTTCAAGACTAATATTCATTTAAAAATGACGTTATGTGCTTTATTCGCAACAAAGTTACGAAGTCAATTGATGCAAATAAAACGGTTGGTATATTAAAATAGTTCAAAAAACATATTTAATAGTCAAGGGGGCTGTTATTCCTGTTAAAATTAAAAAAATACAATCACAATTACCATAAAACAAGTGACATCCGTGCCCCGAAGAGAGGTAAGCATCGGCCGCCGTATAGGTGAGGGGCGTTATGCAGGGCGTGCCGCAAAGGGAAAGGTTCCGGTACCGGCGGGCAGGGATCCGGGCAGAAAAGACCGTGCCGTGCGGCAACTGACAAAGTGCCGGTATCCGAAATGAAACGGGATAGAATGGCGTCCGTTTATTCACTTATCCAGTAATTAGTAACGTGAAACAACGGGCCTGCCAAATTATTGTAAACCGCCGGAATCACGGGCAGCAAAAAGACGTCCTTAAATATGACTAAACCAATTTTATTTTGAAAATCATTATGATAATAGCCTGTTTATTCTCTAAAAACGAACATGCTTGGTGAAATTTGCAAGTAATATCGTAGATTCGCCATCATAAATTAGTGTCAGGTATTCTATTTTAAAATTTAATTTATCGATCCCTTTGAATTCTGTTCATGCCTTCATGAGCCGGGTAGTTAGTGATAATCCCGGCGAGTCTGAGTTTCATCAAGCAGTACAAGAAGTAGTTGAAACCATTATTCCATTTATTGAGGACAAGCCTCATTACCGTGACAACAAGATTTTACAGCGAATCATAGAACCGGAAAGGGTGATTATTTTCCGGGTTCCCTGGGTGCGTGACAATGGTGAGATTGAGGTTAACCGGGGCTACAGGGTTCAAATGAGCAGCGCTATCGGACCTTACAAGGGAGGATTGCGCTTTCACCCTTCTGTTAACCTGGGGACGCTTAAATTCCTGGCCTTTGAGCAAATCTTTAAAAACAGCCTGACACAGCTGCCGATGGGGGCGGGGAAAGGAGGGTCCAACTTCGATCCGAAAGGGAAATCCGACCGGGAAGTGATGAATTTTTGCCAGAGTTTTATGACCGAACTATTTCGTCATATCAGCCACGATTCGGATGTGCCTGCCGGGGACATCGGTGTGGGCGGACGTGAAATAGGCTACTTGTTTGGCCAGTATAAGCGCCTTAAAAATGAATTTACGGGAGTTCTTACCGGGAAAGGTTCTGCCTGGGGCGGTAGTTTGATCCGCCCGGAGGCAACCGGATACGGCGTGGTTTACTTTGTGGAACAAATGCTGAAAGTGAAGCGGGAATCCCTTAAAGGAAAGCGGGTGGTCATCTCCGGTTCGGGAAATGTGGCGCAGTATACCGTTGAAAAATGCATCGAGCTGGGAGCGAAGGTATTGACCGTTTCTGATTCATCCGGATATATTTACGATTCCAACGGTATTGATGCGGAGCGGCTCAATTATATCCTCCATCTGAAAAATGTCAAAAGAGAGCGTATCAAGGTCTATGCGGATCGTTTTGGCTGTGAGTACTTCGAAGGACGGAAGCCGTGGGAAGTTCCCTGCGATATTGCCTTTGCCAATGCGACGCAGAATGAGCTGGACGGCGAAGATGCAAAGCTGCTGGTTAAAAATGGCTGTATCTGCGTAGGGGAGGGGGCCAATATGCCCAGTACCCCGGAGGCGATCGAATATTTCCGTGATCATGATATCATGTTTGCCCCCGGAAAAGCATCCAATGCGGGGGGAGTGGCGGTCTCAGGACTTGAAATGTCACAAAACTCACAGCGGCTCACCTGGACCCGCGACGAAGTAGATTGCAAACTCCGGTTCATCATGGAGAACATTCATGCCACCTGCCTGCGCTACGGACATACACCGGACGGACGGATGGACTATGTACAGGGGGCCAATATCGGAGGTTTTGTGCGGGTAGCGGATGCCATGCTGGCACAGGGACTCGTCTGAAAACCGGTCAGAGAATGCTTCTGAGATAGCGCCGGACATTTTCTTTGTAAAGCGGCTCCAGGGAAGGACTGTTGCCGGGAGGTTTAATGGTCATCGTCAGGGCGATGAAGCCATAGGTAACAGTCCACCATTCATAGTAGGTTTTGGATACAGCCTCCATGAACCGCGGCCGGAAGGCGGCTATCATTTCCCAGACCGGGTTCTCTTCGGGTGCCATTTCGGCCTGGAAAATAGCGGGAGAAGTGCAATAAGCGCCTTCCAGGTTAAACATTACCTGAAATACCTCCGGACTTTCCCAGGCAAAGTCCCAAATGGCCGCGGCGACGGCCGTCAGTTGCTTCTCCGGGTCACGATAAAGGCTTTTGATTTCCAGAAACCGGGTTTTGAGCAGCACGAAGCCTTCTGCACGGATGGATTCCAGTAAATGCTCCTTACTGTTGAAATGACTGTAAAGCACCGGGGAACTGTAGTCGATTTGCGCAGCTATCTTCCGGATAGAAACGGCAGACCATCCTTCCTGACGGGCAATGTCTTTGGCCGTCCTCAGGATAGCATCCCTTACCTTTTTTCGTAATCGTTCTTTTCGATCTGCTATTCCCATAGCGGTTCTCCCTGTTTGAAGGACTGTCACGATGAATTTCCCGGCATGGAATGCCCGGCATGGAATACCCGGAATGGAATGCCGGCCCCGGCATGGCGCCGTTCCGAACCGCTATTTTACCAGCACGGATTTATCTTCAAGCCGGTCTACCAACTTATAATTTGCTTCCTGTGCCCGGACCTTCGTATTTGCCTCGGAATAATTCAGCGAGAGGTTATTCTGGTACGTATCCAGGCGAACCGCTTTCTGATTGTCATTCAGGTAGTTCTTCAATACCTGCTTCATTTCGTTTTTAAAACCAGGATCGGCTATCGGAAAACAAACGTCAATCCGCCGATGAAAATTACGGAATGTCCAGTCGCCTGAGGAAAGGAAGATGGCCTCCTTGCCATTGTTATAAAAATAGAAAATCCGGGTGTTTTCCACGTAACGGTCTACCACCCGTAAAACGGTAATGTTGTCACTGATGGTTGGTAAATCCGGAATGAGACAAACACAGTTCGTAACGATCAGCGTGACGGAAACCCCCATGCGGACAGCATGATAGAGCTTATCAATTAACTGTTTATCCTGAAGCTGGTTGATTTTCAGAATAATCGAAGCCCGCTGCCCCATTTTGCTGTAGCGGATCTCCTGGTCGATCATGTCGACCAGTTTACGGTGCATGTTGAATTGAGAGACCTGCAGCTGGCTGAATGGAAGGTATTTGTATTTCTTGGGCTCCTCTCCGGTGGCCATGTAGGCAAAAAGCAGTTCCAGCTCGTTGCAGAGTTCCCGGTCGGAGGTGAGCAAGGTATGGTCGGTGATTTTCCGGGCGGTCAGGCGGTAAAAACCTCCGGTTCCCAGGTAAGCGAACCGTTCCCATCCTTTTTTGGCTTTGCGTTTCACCAGGGCGATTTTCGCATGCATTTTGAGCCCCGGGGCGCTGAAAATAACCTTTACACCGGCTTCCTTCATTTTTTTGGACCATAGCATGTTTTCCTGGACATCGAACCGCGTATTGAGCTCTACAAAAGCAATTACCTTCTTCCCGTTGCGGGCGGCGCTCATCAGAGAATTGACCAGAAAGGAATTGGCATGGATCTTGTAAAGGGAAACATGGATTTCGCGGACGAAAGGATCTACGGCAGCATCATTGAAGAACTTGAGCACCGGCAGGTACGAATGGTAGGGGAGGTGCAGGAGCATCTCCTTTGCCAGGAGCGAATCCAGTAACGATTCGGCAGGGTTCCAGCCCGCATAGTGAACGGGCTGCTGGGCCGGATAGTCTGCTTTTTTACCAATACCGGGAAATTGCCGGAAATCGGCGTAATTAAGGTATTCTCCCTGTTGCAGCCATTCCTGCAGCGGGGCATCAAATTTTTCGGCCAGGAATTCTTTCATACTCTCCGGCATCCCGGATTCGTAAAGAAAGGATTGCGGAACGACAAAATTTTGTTTCTCGAGCTGCTTGTGGATACGGTTAGCCAGCGGTAAAGGATGGTCATCTTCCAACTCCAGCTGGGGGCTCCGGTCCGACTGCAGGACAAAGCACTCCAGAACGGTATACCCCGGAAATAAGAGGTCCAGGTTAAACCGGATGATATCTTCCAGGAATGCGACATACCGGGTACCGCCCTGTTCGGGAAGTTCCACAAAACGGGAGGAATAGGCAGTCGGAATGTTAACGGAAACAAAATGCGGGTCGACGGGGCTTCCGGCAACCGACAACAGCACCTGGTCGTGTTTTTGTAACCTGACAATCAGATGGAAGATGGCGGGATCCGGAAAACAGCTTTTGAAGCTTTTCTTGCCGGAAAGAAAAACCGGTTGGAGGTAGCGAAACAGCTGTTCGGTAAAGAATTTCCGGGCAAATTCAGAATGGACCTCCAGGAAGGGCTCCTTGAAATACAGGTGAACGCCCTGGTTCTCCAGTGCAGGCCTTACCTGATTACACAGGATTGTATTGAATTCTTCCGATTGATTTTCAATGATTTCATGAATATGGGCCAGCAAAGACTCCGGATAAAGGTTGAGTTTTTCCAGAATATCCCGGCTTACCTCCGACATTGCTTTCAGCATCGGGATTTTCACTTTAATGAAGTCGCCAAGCTGTTCGGAGAACAGTCCCAGAAAATGAACCCGTTCCCGCGGGGGAACCGTTTCATCTTTTGCCTCCATCAATAGCCGGTGTGTATAAGACAACCAGCTGAGGTTGGTATCGAAATAGGGGTGTGAAACGTCTAACATACTGATGATTTGCCCCAACGGTCCGGGGCTAAGCGCCATGTGCTAAGTAAAGAAATCTGATCTTGCGTAATATATCCCATTTCGAGGGCAATCGGAATTAATTTTTCATAATTGCTCAATACCCGTAAGGGAATGCCGGCAGCTTCGAAATTTGCGGTTGCAATGTCAAAAGCGTAGCTGAAAATAGCCACTGTTCCGATCACGTCAATTCCATTGGAACGGAGGGCGTCGGCAGCCTTGATCGAGCTGCCTCCGGTAGAAATCAGGTCTTCTACCATTACTACTTTCTGCCCGGTTTCCACCCGCCCCTCAATCTGGTTGCCCATACCATGTTTTTTTGGTTCAGGCCGCACATAGGCAAACGGGAGTTCCAGCGTGTCGGCAACCAGGGCTCCCTGTGCAATACCCGCTGTGGCGACACCTGCAATTCCTTCTGCCTGAGGGAATTCCAAACGGATCAGGTCCGCTAACGCATTTTTTATGGTGGTTCGCAGGGCGGGATAGGAAAGCGCCACCCGGTTGTCGCAATAAATAGGAGAATACCAGCCCGAGCTCCATTGAAAGGGCTGGGCCGGATTCAAGGTGATTGCCTTGATGGTCAATAGATTTTCCGCAATGTTATCTGCTATGGCATCTTTGTTAAATCCCATATTACCTGTAAATAGTTAAAAAAACAATTGACCGTTACCCCGCCTGAATTGCTCAAAAGCTTATGTGGGAATCCTCTGATTTGAGAGCGTCTGTGAACCAAAAATAAGGCTTTTTTTTGACGCTTTCGCTCGGGCGCCTGAATAAATATCTTCTTTTCAGCCGGGATGAAATGTAGGCGGTTTATTCACAGGGAGTTGCCTTACAGAGCCGGGAGATCGGGGGGCGGGAGCAGGGCAGACAGGCAGGTTGGCGGCAGATTTAATCTTCCGGAGTCAGCGTAGGAATAACCGTTACCAGAACCTTGTCGATCCGGCTCTTGTCCATATCGACCACTTCCAGCGTAAAATTTTTCCAGTCAAATTTCTCACCGGTTTCCGGGATATCTTCCAGTATGTGCAGTATGAATCCTCCCAGGGTATTGAATCCGATCAGCTCTCTTTTATCTGCTTCTGTCAGCCCGACTTCAAAATGCTGCACGAATTCGTCAAACGGCAGCTGGCCGTCGATGAGATAGCTGTTGTCGCCCCGGTCCACGATTTCCCAATCGCTCCCATCATCCTCCGAGATATCACCCACGAGGGCATCCATGATATCGTGCATCGTAACGACTCCCATCACACTCCCGTATTCATCGATGATTATTCCGAAATGGACTTTGTTTTCCCGGAATTTTTCCAGCGCCAGGTAGGCACGGGTGGTTTCCGGCAGGTAGAGTGGTTCCCTGGCGAGCGCTTCCAGTCCGCGGATCTTTTCCTGCAGGCTGTTGTCGATAAGATCCTTAATATAGATAAGGCCGATTACTTCATCGAGTGACCCCCGGCAAAGCGGGTACACGGCATGCTTGGTGTTAAAAATGATCGATTTGATCTCTTCCGGACTGTCGTTGACATCGAGCCAGACGATTTCCTGGCGATGGGTCATCAGCGAGGCAACCCGCCTGTCGCCCAGGTAAAAGACGTTGTGTACAATTTCTTTTTCAATCTCTTCAAAAATACCGCCGGTTGTTCCTTCCACAATCAGGCTTTTAACTTCTTCTTCTGTAACCGTATTGTCCGAAGGTTTGAGATTGAACAGCCGGATCAGGAAATCGCTTGAAAAGCCCAGCAGCACAATAAAAGGGTTGGTGAACTTTGACAGAAGGTTCATCGGGCCGGCTACCTGTTTGGCAATGGCTTCAGGTTTCGACATCCCGATCCGTTTGGGTACGAGCTCCCCTAACACCAGCGAAAGATAGGTAATAAACAAGACCACCAGCCCTACGGCAAGCGGGCTGGCATAGGGTTTCAGCAAGTCAAACCGGGCCAGGAATTCCCGAGCATCCGTGGTCATTTTATCCCCGGAATAAACCCCGGTGAGAATGCCGATCAATGTAATGCCGATCTGTACGGTAGACAGGAAACGGTTAGGGGAGTTGGCGAGATCCAATGCCTGTTTCGCTTTTTTGTCGCCATTGCGCGCATCGGTTTCAAGTCTGGATTTACGCGATGAGACCAGTGCGATTTCAGACATAGAAAAAATGCCATTCAAAAGCACCAAAAACAGTATAATAAGAAGCTCCAAGAACAAAAGTATTGATTCAACTACAAATTTATGAATAATACATTCCCTCATTCACAAAGTCTTTACTTATTTTTGTCGACATTGTTGACCGAACGATATGATCATATTTTTTGCAGACCGGCCGCTTACGATTAATTCCAGACAAGAAGTGGTGAAAAACGAAAATCATCATTTCGATCGGGTAACGGATCTGAGGCTGGTGAAATCCAGGCCGTCGGATCTGAACGGGCATGTTTTGTTCCTGAACGTTACGGCGGGTTTTGCGGTGGACATTGTCCACCTGCTGCAACACAACCCTCCGGTAGACCTGTTGTCGGTCACCTTAATGGCCACTGATAAAGACACGGTGGTCGACCGGGTAAAGCAGGAGTTCAAGGTAATAAAAGCAGCAGGCGGGGTGGTCACCAAGGAAGGGAAATGCCTGCTTATTTTCCGTAAAAAGAAGTGGGACCTCCCCAAGGGTAAACTGGATAAAGGGGAGCGGTCCCGGGATGCGGCGCTACGGGAAATTGAAGAGGAAACCGGCGTAAAAGGGGTGCTGAAGGGTAAAATCTGCACGACATGGCATACCTACAAGGAAAATAATGAGCTGATGCTGAAACGGACTAAATGGTACCGGGTGGCGTGTGAGTGCGACAAGCATATGAAACCGCAGGAGTCGGAAGATATTGAAAGGCTGGAATGGGTGAGCCCCGCGGAAGCCCGCTCCCTGTTGGTTAATTCCTACAGTTCGATACGCTATGTATTCGAGCATTTCGGTAAGGAGGATTCCCTTGTCAATTAGTGGCGTCTCCACTGACGAGGCGTTGCAGGTGTGGTAAGTGGACTGTGAAGACACAGTCCACGGATGAAGACACAGTCCGGACACGGGGAAATTTGTTAGTATTGCCAATCCAATAAGCGCAAAGTATATGGCAACGAAACGACCGGAACCAACGCGAAAAAAAAGAAAAATTAACGTCGAGTTGTTACTCGGGTTATCAGCCATTTTCCTGAGTTTTGCAGCGTTGATAGTCTCCGTTTTTCAGACAAAAATTGCGAGGGAGCAGCAACATGCTGCAGTTTGGCCTTATTTGCAGGCAATGTATGCTTCTGATGCAATAGGAGGGAGCCGTTATTACATTCTGAATAAGGGAGTTGGCCCGGCAATTATTAAAGGTGTTGAATGGAAATTCAGTGACTCAACCTATAGCGGAACCAGAGAGTTCGTTGCAGCGGAAATAGGATATCCCCGTCAGCTTGGGAGAAGTGAAATGGGTGCTGGGGATGTATTTAGCGTCGGCGATGGCATCACGTTGATTGAGGTTACAAAAAGCGATTCTTTGAGAGAAATTGTCTATCAGAAAATCAACAATGAATTATTCAGCCTGAAAGTAGTTTATTCGGATGTCTACGGCAATTGCTGGGAACTTAAAGACGGAGCAACAAGGCAACTTTCCAACTGCCCGGAATAGGGTTGATGCTGATAGGCCGCCATCCTTTCATCTCTTCACGAATCTGGTTGTGTACGGGACGATTCACCGCTATTTCAGGAATCGCCGGCAGGCATCCGGTAGGGGAGAAATGCATCGACGTTCTGTCCATACCGGTGCAGGTCCCGGATAATGCTGGAACTGATGGGGGCCAGGTGCGGGGATGTAATTAAGAAGACCGTTTCTATTTCTCCGTATACGTAACGGTTGACCTGGGAAATGCCGTTTTCATACTCAAAATCGGTGGTGTTTCGTAAGCCTCTTAACAAGTAGCGCGCGCCCAGTTCCCGGGCAACTTTTGCCGTAAGGCCGTCATAGGAAATCACTTTTACCTGGTCGCTTTCCGAAAAGCTTTCCCGGATCAACCCCTCCATGACCTGGACGGGAAAATACCGTTGCTTATTGATGTTGGTCCCGATTCCAATAATAATTTCATCGAAAAGCGAAAGTCCCCGGCTGACGATATCATGATGTCCCTTCGTGAAAGGGTCGAAGGAGCCGGGAAAAAGTGCTATTTTTTTCATAGGTAAAATGGGTTTTTTCGTATTTTGTATTGTTGAAAATCGGTTTCGTTGGGTTATCATTTCTGCTTCATTAATTGCCGCCACTTTACTGTTGCCGCCTTCTTTCCAGTCTCAGACCGGCGGGTCCGAGACCCGCTTCCGCCCTCCCGTCGTCTGAGACGAGGGAGAACAGGGTTCGACTGCGCTCACCCATCGTATTTGCTGATAGCCGACAGCCGATAGCCGATAGCTGTGGACTCAGCTTCCTGGGTTCGACTG